>JAZQGS010000029.1:0-7634 GCA_045540195.1 Acutalibacteraceae bacterium | reverse complement strand
GTGCGGACAGGCTCTTATGAAAGCAGAAAAAGGAAGGGCTTGCCGCTTGAGGGTATCTGCCGTACCCCGATGATTCCCGAATGGAAGCTGCAGTTGATGGCAAACCACATCTTCCGCAACTATCTTATGCAAAGGGACAAGGTGCTGGCGCTTGCCAACTCAATGCTCGAAGCACACATCGGCGACACGAGTGAAACAGTCGATTACGAAGAGATTATCGAGCAGAAGAAAAGGCAGCTCGCAAAGCACAACCGAAAGCTCGACAACTATATCGAAATGAGGGCGGAGGGTGATATTGATAAGGACTCGTTCACCCAAAAAACCTCGGAGCTCAGAGCCGAAATAAGGAAGCTGAGTGACGAGATTGAAGCACTTGAAGATAAGCAAATCGCCGAGCCCGAAATTGTGGACTACAAAGAAAAGCTCACGGTACTTCAATATGCCCTTGTGCAGTACACAAATCCCGATGAAAACGACATACCCGAAAGCATAATTGAAGCCTTTGTTGAGAAGATTGTTGCAAAGAAAGACGGCTTTGATTGGTACCTGAGATTTGACGGCAACCCGAACGACCCGCTTCATCTGAAAACTGAGGGCAGAAGGCGCCAAAACAGCACCGTATCAACGGTTGGGGGACACCTCCCAACCACTCCTTTCGGAGACGCAGGGGGCTGTTGTCGAAATATAATATCCATAATTTTAATTTAAACCTCACCAATCCTTTACAAAGCCGTTTCGGTAATGTAGAATAGAGTGGTTCACATATAATGAGAGGGTGTGTCGAGGTGTTTATTCTTTCGCAGATTATAGGGTTTGCGGCTGTTGGACTTTATCTTCTGAGCTATCAACTGAAAAAGCGGAATCAGATAGTCTGGGTTACCTGCATCTCAAACGCTCTGTATGTTTTGCAATATATACTGCTCGGAGCTTTTTCGGGTGCGGTTATGGATATTATGTCGACGGTTTCGTCGTTTTTCGCCGCCAAGAAAAACTCTGCCGCATTCAAGCGATACGCCCGTATTCTCGCCTGGTCGAATATGATTATCATTGCGGCAGTCGGTCTGATTTCTGCATTTATACAACGCGAATGGATTGAGCTTCTTCCTATCGCAGGTGCTCTTTTTCAGACGGGCGGTCTATGGTGCGACAACGAGCAGACAATCCGAAGGTTCGGACTTTGCAGTGCACCCTTCTGGCTAGTGTACAATTATATCTCACACGCCTACGGCCCTGCTCTTGGCTCACTGATTGCAATTATATCGATTATCATTTCCTTAATACGCTATCGGAAGAAAGCGTAGGCTTATCTTTGAACACAGATGTTTCTCTTCACTGCTTTGCGAAAGCTTATATAAAAAACGAACTCCGTTTACCGAGCAATCGGCAAGCGGAGTTTTGTATTTTTTCTCACCAATCCAGCGAAAGATAGTACGGACCTTCAGAATACGAGTCCATTGCGTATGACGCGATATATCTCACTCTGCGGGTTTTATCGTTATAGGCAAATATCAGAAACCAATAGTACTCGTCTTCCCACTCCTCATATTCCTGAGTGTCTGCATAATAACAGCATACCCAATCTCCTTTTTCTTGTGTGTGTAAGACAGGCTTTTGTATCTCTTGCTTTGCTCTTATATATTCTTCCTCAGGCAAAACCCATTCCGCGACAAGGTCAAAATCGGGATCCAGAACAATGGTATGCTTATAGTAATATTTCGTCGTGAGAGGAACACCTAAATCAAACTCTCTGTCGGGTGCAACAAGCGCAGACTGCGGTATCTCATCGGGAAATACAGCATCAATTTCCGCACCGTAATCCTCCTGAATCCACGAATCGAGAACAAGGTAATCCTCGATATCATAAGTAAGCGAGTACCCGAAAAACAGCATTCCTCCAAGAGATGCTAAAAACGAGAATATACTCAAGGGCACAAAAGCTACAAGTAAAATACTGCAGATTATCTTTTTGACCTTTTGCCGTTTCTTTCGATGCTCTTCTTTCCTGTTGAGCCAAACAATAGTCAACGATAAAAACAATATAGCAATTACTCCGCAGTTACCAAACAAAAATCCTCGGATAAAATCAACATCCATATTAAGATGAACAAATGCAATTTTTTGAATCACTATGTACGCTATCATTGCACAGACAGAAAGTACCGCTGTAAAAATCCCGAAGCCTAATGCAAATTTTCTGAGCGTTTCCGAAGCAGACCTCGGCTTCATATCCTCCTGAGGAACCTCGTTTTCTCTGACCGTTTCAGAAAGAGATTCACATATTGTTTCAATCGTAATCTCTTTATCAGGCTCTATGTTTTTCAGCTTTTCAATAACCTCCGAATCGTGCCTGATGCTTTTTTCGGTGTGTTCTATAAAATCTTCAACAGTCTTTTTGGCACTCTCTTTGTTCTCAGCAATGCTCTTTATCTCAGGTATTGAAAAGCCTGCCTTGCGAAGCAGAGCAATATTATTCAGTCTGAGGACATCCTCCGCCGAAAACTCAATGCTCTTTCTTCCGCTGTATGATTCTTCGATATTCGGAAGCACCAGACCCTCGTCAATATAAAGTCTTATCGCGCGGTCGGTAAGACCTGTTTTTTCGATAGCCTCTTTGATTTTCAGGAGAATCACCTTCTTTCACGCCTATAATAACATTTTACCTTAGGTTAAAGTCAATATAATCGGTGAAATTTTTTGCAGATTATCCCTTTATTGACGGACGGGTTTTTGTTGTACAGAATATAATTTTGTGTTATAATGTAAAAAATCGGCTTCGGAGGCTTTTTTATGAACGGAATGACAAGACGCGAAAGACAAGTTACTGATATGCAGGAAATTATAAAAATTCTCGACAATTCGAAGGTGCTTCACCTCGGAATGATTGACGGTGACGAGCCCTATGTCGTGCCGATGAATTACGGCTACACGCTCGACGGAGACAATCTCACTCTCTGGCTTCACGGCGCTCGTCAGGGCAGAAAAATGGACGCAATGCGTGCAAATCCCAAGGTCTTCTTTGAAATGGAATACGGCATCGAGCCCTTTGAGGGTGAGGTTGCCTGCAAATACGGCATTACATACTCTTCGATTATGGGAAGAGGCACAGCTCACATTATTGAGGACATTGAAGAAAAAAAGAGCGCGCTCACATTCCTGATGAAAACTCAGACGGGCAAGGATTTCGAATTTGAGGATAAAATGGCAGCAGTTGTCGGTGTTATCCGAATTGATGTGCTTGAATATACGGCAAAATGCCGTCCCCTGCCTAAAGAATTAAGGTGATATGATGAACACGATTTCAAAAATTCTGCTCGGTACAGTCGGCGGCGTTGCGGGATATCTGACCGTGACCGCAGGTGCGTATCTTCCGTTCGTTATAAGGGATGCGAAAAAGAGCTACCGTGACGATTGCGATTATCTTCTTGTGCTCGGCGGCCTTGTAATCGGAGAAGAAACACCGAGCGAGCATCTTCTCGAAAGAATCCGTGTTGCGGCAGAATATCTCAAGGAAAATACAAACTGCTTCGTTGTACCCTGCGGCGGATGCTTCCGCGACGGACAGAAAAAGAGTGAGGCTCTCATTATCAAGGAGCATCTCGTTGAACTCGGTATTGACGAGGAAAGATTTGTTCTTGAGGATAAATCCACAACCACATTTGAAAATTTTGAAAATGCCTTTGAAATTATCAGATCACATTCGGGTAAAAATCCTAATGAGCTGAATATCGCGTTTCTTTCATCTGACTATCACCTGCACCGCGCAGGAATAATCGCAAGGCGGTGCGGATTTGAGAATATAGGCAAGGTCAGCTGTCCGAACAAAAGCGATATTCTAAAAAACTATGCAAGAGAATATTTTGTTGCGTATGAGCTGTTGAAAAAAAGATAGGGAGTATTTAAATGTTTTATGTAATTGTCGGCATATTGAGTTCTTTATTTGCGATTTTTGTCGGCTCGGTAATCATTGCCGTTGAGAGCATATACATAGTCCGCAATTCGCGCAAGTATAAAATGAACACTCTTTTCTGGGTAGTTATTGTTATACTTTTTCAGTTTGTCGGTTTTTGCCTTTATTGGCGTGCAAGAAAGAAATTATGCCGTAAGCGCTGTCTTATCTGCGGCGCGGGAATCCCTCAGGGTAAAGAAAACTGTATTCTTTGCGGTGCTGAGCTCAGCACCCTGATGCCGCCCAAAAACTCAGTCGGACGGTTTCTTATCGGAATAGGTGCATTCTATCAGCTTTTTCTGGTTTTTATGTATATCCTGATTTCGATATCGGAGTTATTTATCTGAGGAGGTATCTCAATGGGTGCGATGCTTGTAGGTATGGCTACTGCCATCCCGGCAATGATTATGCTGATTTTCTTCACCATAGTGCAGGCGTGTGTAATCGCATATTGCGCTTATAAAAATAACATGAGTGTCAAATGGTGGCTTCTTGCCTCTTTTATGCTCAATTCGTGGGTAATTCTGCCCTTTGTTTTTGCTGTAATAAAAACAAGAACTCAGAAATGCAAGTCCTGCGGCACAAAGGTAAAATACAAAACGCAGTTTTGTCCCGAGTGCGGCGAGAGCATCAAGGTCTTTGACGACGAGGGCTTTATCAGAAAAATTCTGATTGCTCTTGTAGTTATTTTTTCCTGCATTTTGGTTATCGAGACGGTTTTTCTGACTTTTACGGCATAAAAGGCCTGTCGGCAGAGAGATTATCGGCTTTAAATCGACACTTTGCGTATTATTGTTCATTGACAGACAAAAAAATAATTGATAAAATGGATTATAAATATTTTGAGGTGATTATTGTGAAAATTATGAAAAAAGTATTCGCAGTATTTATGGCACTTTGCTTGTGCCTTATCCCCCTTGCATTAAGTGCAAGCGCAGCAGGCAGAAAGCCCGCACTCCGCACATCGGCAGGCATTCAGGCTCTTCGTGACGAATTCGACCACGATGTAGCTCCTAAGGCAGGCGGTCACGCACTTGACTATGCTTATTACTCACCCGTCGGCAAAAACGACAACACAAAGTATCCCCTTGTTATTTTCCTTCATGGTATCGGACACGCTGACTATGTCGGCGCACAGCTTGATGACAGTGACTTCCCCTATTGGGCATCATCAGAGCTTCAGGGCCGTTTTGACGAGGGCGGTGCATTCATTCTTCTTCCCCGCGCTCCCGAGGATAAGCTCATCTATTGGGGTGAAACACTTATCGAGTCTCTGCGCGCTGTAATCGACGATATGATTGCAAAGCACGGTGACAACATCGACACATCAAAGATCTTCATCGGCGGCAGCTCTGCAGGCGGTGAAATGACCTGGAATATGATCGTTGCTTTCCCCGAATATTTTGCAGGAGCTTTCCCGATCGCATCAACAGGTACAGTATCAGAGAGCGATGTTCTCTACTGCTCAGATGTTGCAATCTGGATGATTTCAAGCAAGAAGGATCCCGTTGTCAACTATGCTACAATCACGACTCCGCTCTGGAATAAGGTTGTGAAACACAATGCTCAGCCTGACAAGTGCAGACTTTCAAGCTTTGAAAATGTTGTTGAGCCCGCAGGCGCTTCTGCAAGTGACAACCACCACATGGCTAAGGTTGTTACTTATGACTTCCATATGCTTGACGGCAGCACTTATCCCGATGTTACAACAAAGAACGGTAACGGACAGACAGTTTCTCTCATCAGCCCGAACGGAATGATCAGCTGGATGAATTCACTCTCATCTGACTTTGACGGCGGTGCAGCTGACGGTTCAGGTAATGTGAATGTTTCGATTTTTGATTCGATCTTCGGCGTTATCCGTAATTTCTTCCTCAAGATTGTAAACATCTTCCAGAGAATTCTCGGCTTATAATTCAAATATTTTATGGCATCATCCGCACGGATGATGCCATTTTGTTTTTCGGTATTCCATTTTTTATTGTTTTGCGATATAATATGAATTACAAATCATCGCGGAGGTGCTTTTTATGAGCTGGTTATCCTTTACACGCTTGCTTATGGCAATTCTTATGATGCCGTATTATCTTTTTAACTACGCTTTCAACGAATACGCATACCCGGCTTACAGCAGAGAGGGTGCATATCTTTTCTGTTACTTTGTCGGTAATGAGATAAGTGAGCAGACGCTTCATTTTGCCGTCAGCACGGATGGATATAACTTTAAGGCACTTAATAACAATGAGGCTGTTATCACACAGACACTCGGCACAAAATGTGTGCGCGACCCGTATATTTTAAAGGGTGTTGACGAAAACGGCAAGGACTGTTATTTCATAATCGCAACTGATATGGATGCAGGTCTCGGCTGGCTTTCCAACCACAGCCTTATCACATGGAAATCGTATGACCTTGTCAACTGGATTGACGAAACTGTCATCGACATCCGTCAGTTTGAGGGCTTTGAAACCACAAACAGAGCGTGGGCACCGCAGGCAATCTGGGATGCCGACAAGGGTATGTATATGGTCTATTGGGCAAACTCTACCGAAGAAAATGACTGTGCAGGGCACTACTACGCTTATACAAAGGATTTCAAGACCTTTGAGACAAATCCCGAGGTTCTCTTCGGCAGGTGGAACGAATACGTTCCCGAGCGTGACGAGGTAATGAACATCCAGTGCATCGACGGCGATATTATTTACAACGAGGATGACGGATATTATTATCTTTATTTCAAGGAGGATCTGACACAGAAAATCGCTTATGTCCGTTCAAAGAATCTGACAGGCCCGTATAATACGGATTATACAATCTGTTCGCTGAATTGGTTCGGCGTTGAGGGAAGCTCGATGTACCGCATCTCGGGCTCTGATGCGTGGATTATGATAATGGACGAATACGGTAACGGAACATTTTTCACACAGATGACAAGAGATTTTGAGAATTTCCGTCAGGTACAGCGTTCGACAATGGGCATTGACCACCTCAAGCCCCGACACGGCTCTGTCGTGCCGATTTCGGAGGAAGAATACAAGAGAATGGTCGAGCATTACGGCGTTGAGGAATAAGGCAGATTAATTTAAATTTGTTGGGATGTCTTTCAACACACCGCGTAGGGACGGGCGACCTCGACCGTCCGCAATACGGCAGAATCCTCGGACAGTCCGGGAGGCCTGTCCCTACGCACACAGAGATAGATTGTGCAAAATCATACATCACCATAACCCGAATTAAAGATATTTTCAAAATTTCAAAAAAATTTATGTCACAAATCGCGTTTCGGCTAACTACTAAATGAAGACACAGAATAATGATGTAGTTTTTGTGATTTAATCAGCCCGAAACAACTATAAAACGAAAAGGAGAATTCGTTATGAAAAAAGTATTCAAATCTGCTTTGACAGTTTTGTTAGTCATCATTCTCGGAGGGTGCACAACCACCGTCGAAAAAAAAGATACTATTGATTATAAATCCGCATTGGAAAGTGTTTTATTCTCGGAAGAATATATGCCGGGCGTGAACGAAGTTGAAGACAATGATAAATACACATTAAAAACTTATAAAAACAAAAGGCTTTTCGGCGGAACGGGAATTACTTTAACCGAACAGCTTTCTGCAGAAGAATATGAAAAGAAGCTTGATGAAATCAATAATACTTATTCGTTTTTGGAAGAACCGCAACTG
>JAZQGS010000028.1:0-3404 GCA_045540195.1 Acutalibacteraceae bacterium | reverse complement strand
CCCTCGAGGGGAAGGTGCCGAGGAACGAGGCGGATGAGGTGTCAAAAGAAACAGACAACCTCCAATTTCTCGAACAAACCTAAACTCAAGTCGGATCGTAGCCATGTCGTTCTGTGAGCCAAGGAGTTGTCTTACCAGTTTGTCTTCCTAAGACCGCTTGGCCTCCGACTTCCCTCGAGGGGAAGGTGCCGAGGAACGAGGCGGATGAGGTGTCAAAAGAAACAGACAACCTCCAATTTCTCGAACAAACCTAAACTCGCGCGCTAGGGCAGGGCTTGCTCACGCCGTGACTCAGAACCTTTCGTAAACCACAATCTCGCTCTCATCTCTGTATTCGCCGTGCAGATGCATCGGCTCTGCATCGTCGGCAGGGTAGCCCATAACAAGCAGGGCAACGGGCTCAATCTCCTCGGGAATATTAAACTCCTCGCGCATTTTAAACGGGTCAAAATGCATCACCCAGGTCGAGCCCACACCGATTTCTGCGGCTCTGAGCATCAGATGCGTGGTAACGATGCTTGCATCAACAATTCCGCAGGTCGCGCCGTCATACTTGCGTGTCCAGCACTCGTTTTTGTTGTAGCAGACAAGCATAGCCGTCGGTGCGTCAAAATGGCATTTGGTGCAAAGCTTCAGCTTTTCGGCAGACTCATCCGTGTTGATAACAAGTATTCTCTGCGGCTGATAGTTGCAACCTGTCGGAGCAAGATGACCTGCCCTTAATATTTCATCAATCACATTTTGCGGAAGATGTATATTCTTGAATTTTCTTACCGAATATCGTTTTTCTGCAAGTGTTAAAAAGTCCATTTATCTCTTCCTTTACGAAAAAATACTATGCAGATATCTTACTATAAACAGGATATTTTAGCAAGAGATTTGTTGACTTTACCCCTCCCGAATGGTATATTTTACTTACAACTTTCACACAAGACAGGAGTGCTTAAAATGTACGAAAATAATTGGGAATCACTCAATTCCCGTCCCGTCCCCGAATGGTTTGCCGATGCTAAATTCGGTATCTTCATCCATTGGGGCTTATATTCAGTTCCCGCTTATACAAAAAAGGGCGACTATGCCGAATGGTATATGCGTCAGATTGAGGATGAAAATTTTGAAACCCATCATTTTCATAAGCGTGTATACGGTGAAAATGCAAAATATGAGGATTTCGTCAGCGGCTTCAAGGCTGAGCTTTTCGATGCAAAAAAATGGGCTGACCTTTTTCAGAAGAGTGGCGCAAAATATATGAACATCGTCTCCAAGCATCACGACGGCTACTGTCTGTATAAGTCTGACTATGCGTGGAACTGGAATACGGTTGATGTCGGCCCTCACCGCGATTTTCTTCAGGAGTTAAAGGATGCGCTTGCGGATACTGATGTCCGATTCGGTGTTTATCATTCGGTTTATGAGTGGTTCCATCCGCTTTATCTCAAAAATCCCGAACAGTATGCGACAGAGCACCTCATCCCGATGCTCAAGGAGCTTATCGAAAAATATCAGCCGAATACGCTCTTTACCGACGGCGAATGGGAGCATCCGTCAGATGTATGGCATTCAACCGAGTTCTTACAGTGGCTTTATAACGAGTCAAGCGTAAAGGACTTCATCGTTCCCAATGACCGCTGGGGTAAGGAAACCCGCGGCAGAATGGGCGGTAACTTCACAACAGAATACGGCTACATCGAGGCAGGCAGAAAGATTGAGGATGTCGAACTCGACCGTCCGTTTGAGGAGTGCCGCGGTATCGGTCGTTCCTTCGGCTTTAACCGTAATGAGGATCTGGCAGACTATCTCAGCGCAAAAGAGCTTATCGAAATGCTTTGCGACCTTGTTTCAAAGGGCGGCAACTTCCTTCTTAATATCGGACCTGCGGCTGACGGCACAATCCCCGTAATTATGGAAGAAAGACTTCTTCAGATGGGCGACTGGCTTCGTGTCAACGGCGATGCAATCTACGGCACAAGACTTTATTCAAAAAAGACTCAGGACGGCGTATATTACACAAAGAAGAGCGACGATGTTTATGCAATCATCAACCGTTTCCCGTTCGGCTCACAGGTGCTTGAGCTTGTTGACTATGACCCGTCAATGAAGGCTGAGCTTTTCGGCAGTGATGCAAAGCTCGAAATCCGTGACAATAACGGCAAGGCTGAAATCGTATTCCCCGTAACCAACCCCGATACGGTTGACAGCAATTATCTTTATACAATAAAACTTTCAAAGTAAGGTGATTTTATGCGTAAAAGCTTCGGCGCAAAGCCGATGACATATCCGCAGCCCGTGTTTATCGTGGCTGCTTATGACGAAAACGGCGTGCCCAATGCAATGAATGCCGCGTGGGGCGGTATTGCGGAATCAGACCGCATCACAATGTGCCTCTCGGCAGGGCATAAGACAGTTAAGAATATTCTTAAAACAGGTGAATTTACCGTCAGTATGGCTGATGCCGACCATGTTGTCGAGTGCGACTATGTTGGTGTCGTTTCAGGCAACAAAGTCCCCGATAAGCTCGAAAAAGCAGGCTTTCATACCTTCAGAAGCGAGCTTGTCGATGCACCTCTCATCGAGGAATTGCCTATGGCACTCGAATGTAAGCTCATAAGCTTCGATAAGGAAACAGACTGCCTTATCGGCGAAATCGTAAATGTCTGCGCGGACGAAAGAATCCTTGACGAAGAAGGCAATATCGACTATAAAAAGCTTAACCCCATTACCTTTGACCCGATGTATCATACCTACATCACACTCGGTGAAAGGGTAGGCAAGGCTTTTTCAGACGGCAAAAAGATTGGATGATGCTTTATGAAATTTGTCAAGAAACTTTATAACAGCTTTATTTTCGCCCGTTGCGACGATAAAGGCACGGCATACTATTTTTCAGCCAAGGACTTTGACTCTCTCACAGCCGAGCCGTACACCTTTAAAGGAAACAAGGGGCAGAAGCTCTGCGGTAATTTTTATTACTATGAAAAATATAATCCCGACAGAATAATTATCTTTGACCACGGAATGGGTGGCGGACATCTTTCCTATATGCGAGAGATAGAGGAGCTTGCGCGCCACGGCTACAAGGTCTTTGCTTACGACCATACGGGCTGTATGAAGTCGGAGGGGGAGAACACCGTCGGCTTTACCCAGTCGCTTGCCGACCTCGACTGTGCGCTGAAAACTCTCAAATCAGACGAAAAGTACAAAGGCAAAGCCTTCGCTGTTGTCGGTCACAGCTGGGGCGGATATTCGACGCTGAATATCTCTGCTTTTCATCCCGATTTAACCCACGTTATCGTGCTTTCGGGCCCTGCTTCGGTCGAAAAAATCACCGAGCAGTTCGGACCTCTTAAAAACAGTATAAGACAGATAGAAAAGCAGGCAAATCCCGAATATGCCGATTGCGACGG
>JAZQGS010000027.1:0-22598 GCA_045540195.1 Acutalibacteraceae bacterium | reverse complement strand
ACACCGGGAAGGTCCTTAACACGACCGCCACGAATAAGAACAACGCTGTGCTCCTGCAGGTTGTGACCGACACCCGGAATGTATGAAGTAACTTCAATACCGTTTGTAAGACGAACTCTGGCGATCTTACGAAGAGCTGAGTTAGCCTTCTTAGGTGTAGCTGTCTTAACTGCTGTGCAAACGCCACGCTTCTGGGGAGAATTCTGATCTGTAACAACATTCTTCTTTGAATTCAGGCCCTTGAGAAGAGCGGGAGCTGTTGACTTCTTTTCGATAGTCTGTCTGCCGTTTCTGACTAACTGATTAAAGGTAGGCAAATACTACATCTCCTTTCATAGATTTTTGATGATTGCTTTAAGGTTTTCAGCAGAAATCCGCTTGAACCCATATTAAAGCATTTTATATCATGCTCGTGTATTCTATCACTATTGCATAGATATTGTCAAGCATTTTTGTAAAAATATTCTATTAAATGCGGTTTTATTGGTCTTTTAAGGCAGTTTTTTGTCTTTTAAAGGTCTGTGTTTCCAAAAAAAATCCCGTAATTATGGTTATTTCGCATATTGAATAATGAAAATATATCCGTTAAAATTTATTTGTTACCAAATCTGTAAGATTTATTCACGGGAGGTATTATAATGAAAAAGGCTTTATCAGTATTTCTTGCGATGATTTTCGCCCTTCAGCTCGGCACTTCATCCCTTGCGGCCTTTGACGCTCCGCGCCTTGAGCGTGATGAGTGGGACGCGCTTTACGGCTCACTTTGCGACGGCAACGAGCTCCCCATGCTCTGTGTCGGTGCAAATGAGACCGAAGCAAGCCTTGTATGGCATTGCAATAAGGACACGGCAACACCCGAGGTCCGTCTTGCAAAAAATGCATTTATGACAAATGCACAGACCTTCACAGGCAAGACAACTGAGGCTGAAAACGATTATCAGCTCGTATGCCGTGTTACAATCACGGGACTCACCGAAAACACAACATACTATTATCAGTGGAACACAGGCAACGGCTGGAGTGAGCCCTGCAAGTATGAGACAAAGTCATTTACATCTCACAAGGCACTCGTTATCGGTGACATCCAGATTGGCGGACAGAGTGAGGACTCTCAGGTTCAGTCAGATGTCGGCTACAACTGGAACAATGTGCTTTCGGAGGCTCTGACTCAGAATCCCGATATCAGCTATCTCGTCTCCCCCGGTGACAACACATCAACAGGTAAAACCGCTGACGAGTGGCAGACACTTCTTATGCCGAAGGCTGTCCGCAGTCTGCCTATGGCACTCGCAATCGGTAACCACGATAAAAAAGGTATGACATACAATTATTATACAAATATGCCCAACGAATTTTACGGCAAGTATTTTGAAGGTCTTGACCGCGATTTCTGGTTCAGACACGGCGATGTACTCTACCTTTTCTTTGACGCCACATCCGCAAGTGCGGCTGACCACATGGCAATGGCAAAGGAAGCAGTCGAGCTCAACAAGGATGCAAAATGGCGCATAGGTGTTATGCATCAGGCACTTTTTGGTCCGGGCTACAGCGGACTTGACCCTGAGACACAGCTTCTTCTTAACGCTGTATTCACTCCGATTTATGACACATTTGATCTTGACCTTGTGCTGACAGGTCACAGCCACCTTCAGGGCCGTTCACACTTTATGACAGAGAGTATGGTTGTCGGCAAGGCTGAAAGCGGTAAGACATACAAAAACCCGAACGGTATTATTTATCTTAATACAAACGCAGTCTGCGACCACGGCAGCTTCAGCGCTAGCTTCCCGTACATCTCTTATGAATTCAGTGAGAATGATGTCACAACCTACACCACGCTCGAATTTGAGGGCGACACAATGACAATCGAAACACGCCGCGGTGACAACAGCGAGCTTCTCGACAGCATCGCAATCGAGAAAACCGAAGAGCAGAATGACAATATGATTCTCAAAAAGTTCCAGAGATTCCTCTACAAGGTTGTCGAATTCCTCGGTCTTGTTTATATGAAGATTGATGCGGTTGTGGTTAAAATCAGAGGCGGACATTTTTAATTATATTCCGTAAAATTATTTATTAAATCATTCAACAGACAGGGGGCTCTCCCCCGTCTTTCACGGAGGTGCTTATATGGGCTTTATTAAAACTGTGACCGCACTTATGCTTTCTGTCGTAATGTTTGTCATAAACGGAATAACAGCATTGCTTCCCGGCAGACCGCCTGAGCCTAAAACCGAGCAGGAGCTTATGCAGATTGAAGAATATTTCAAAGAAACTCCTCTTGCACAGGAAATCATTGTTGTTGAAAGAGGAAGGCTTAGCTATGACGAATACTGTATGATACAAAGCCTTCAGGGGCTTGTCAACAGAACACAGGGTAAGATTTTCATTAAGCACGGCGGTGCAGCCTATGACTATGAGCTTGCCGATTTTGAGGCATCGGGATACACATTATCCTACACCGACGAAAACGGTGAGCCGTGGAAGGTTAAAAATCTTATCAACGAATTTTCTGAACATATCGCCGACAACGGATATGTTGTTTATGCCGCAACGGATATTCATGAGCAGATAAATATGGCATTCAATTATTCAACCGTTTTCGGTTGGCTTGCCGTCCCTGCCACCGTTGAGGAGCAGGTTATCAGCCTCGGTATGGAAGAGAAAAAGGATTTATCGGCAGAAAAGCTCGACTTTGCTCAGCAGAGAAGGTTTTATAAAGAGCACCAGGATGTATTTAACAAGAAATGTCTGGTTCATCAGTATTCATTTGCAAGCGGTCTGAGAGATCTTGCGGTTGCTCAGAACATCTTCATCACATACACAGACGAGAGGGACAGAACAGGCAAGGCTTTCCGAAATGAAATTTATATGGATCTCGAGCCGTCTTCACTTATTCTCGGCTGGAGCAGCGCTGAAATTAAATACACCAATGTGACATCCTCATACGGTCATTATGTGATTCCGTCAGATCACAGTCTGAATGCAAGTATCCTTAACTGTAAGCGTGAGGATATAAAGCTGGGCAAGACGGCAACCGTACCCGAGCTTGATCCTGACAAGCACTATATCACCATAGTTTACAGCGACGGTGACAACGCACAATGGATTTCAAACGGATATTCGGAATTCCACAAATGGCAGAGCTTCGGTCTTGACGCTCCCGTCACCTGGACCTTTGCGCCTCAGATGACTCAGTTTTCGTCACCTGCGATAAAAAGAGCTGTAGAGAACATCAATAACGGCTCATTCATAACAGGTCCTTCGGGCGCAGGTTATGCGAGAATTAACAAAATGTCCGGCAAGAAGCTGGAAAGCTATTCTGACCTTACCGCAAAAACAATGCTTGAAACAGGAATGACCACACTCACGCTGTTGAACGATCCTCCCAAATATATGACAAGAAAAGCATATAACCGCAAGCTCGAATATTTCGCAAGATATGACAACATAAACGGCGGAATCATTCAGATGGATCAGGACAGATACGCTGCAGGTGAAGGCGAGGTTTATTTTGCAAACGACAAGGCATTTGTCAGCGTCCGTCTTTCGCTCTGGCATCCCGACGGAGTTGTCGAAGCTGTCACTCACGAATGGCTTGATGAGCAGGCGGCGATCGTAAACAGCTATCCCGCAGATATCGGCTCAATTAACGGATTTTCTGTTATAAATGTTCACCCCTGGACAGTAAAGCCTGAAAGTCTGGCGTATTTTGTCAGTCAGCTTGATGACGGAGTAGAGATTATTTCGGCTGATGAATTTGTTCTTGCTGTTGCACAGAACATTCCGCACGAATATGCAAAGCCCGACAAAATCGGATAACCGCTCATGAATAAGTGTTCAGGCACAACGAACAATAATATGCACGCCCCCGACCGCACGGTCGGGGGCGTGGTTTTAATATGTTTCATAGCAGTCAGGATAATGTTCGCTCAAATCGTTATCTAAAACCAAATCGGTTCGGGACGGGTTCTGTGGCAGAGCTTCATTGGTGATGTATAAATAATTGTTTTTCATCTTTAACTCCTTTTTCGGGTTTCGTTAATCTGCGGCGGAAGCAAGCCCCGCCCTGCCGCAGTTTGGTGATTCACATAAATCACAACAGCAACTCATAATGCTCTGTAAGCTTGCCGTCGGAATACTCGACGGTTTTTGCTTCGTATTTGCCGAAGCTGAGAGTAATCTCTGCGCCGTTCAGGGTGAGGGTTGTTGTTTTGGAATCAAGTGAATTATTAAGAAGTCGGAGAATAAAGCTATCCTTTCCGTAACGCTTTTTCATCGTGATAAGAACGATGTTTTCGTCAGCGATGCTCAGGCTGAAATCATCCATAACTCCGTCTCTTTCAATCGGGAATACATTGCAGACGTACGGTTTCTGACAGAATTCCGTTGCAAGGCGTTCAAGCTCGTCCTCATTTGCCGCAGTAAGACGGAAGCGGAAATTACTCTCACCCATATCAATCTTCTTGACATATCTGTCAATCGGGATGAGCTGTCTGTCCTCAATCGGATGTGCACAATAGGTTGCAGTACGGATAAGCGAAACCGAAATTTCGTTATTCCTGAACGAGGAGCCGTAGGCGGTGTCGTTTATGAGAGCGAGACAGTCTTTGCCGTTTCTGAGTGCAACAAAGCGCTGTGAAACGCATTCTCTGCCGTCCATATAAAGCGGCTCTGTTCCGAAGCAGGTCTGACCGACATATTCGCCGTCAACCGCAACGGGAAGCGACAGCTTTATAAGCTTATTTGCATCGCCCGCAAAGACATCGACCTTGACATCAATATACGGATTCGTTTTGTAAATATCGTATTCGACACGGATGCGTGTATTTTCCTTTTTAAAGAAGCATTCAACACCGAGGTAGATATCGCCGTCCTCGATAACCTGAATCGGCTTCATACCCTCAAACATTCCGTCGGGCTTTTCCATAAGTGAGAAGGGCTCAGGATTTCTTCCCATTGCTTCGAGCTGAAAATCGCCCATTCCCCACGGGTCGGCATTATCCTCATACATAAACGGTCTGAAGGCTTCACCCTTTATGTATTCTGTGCCGTTGATTCTGTAAGAACGAAGCAAGCCTGTTTTGCCGTCAATTTCAACACGCTTTGTTCCGTTATCAAAAATGATATCGCTGTTTGCAGGAAGCTCGGGCTTTATTCTGACAGGTACGAAATCGGCATAGAGTGAAAAGCGCGAAACCGCAAGCGGCTTGAGCTTGCTTCTTATAATAAACCGCTTGCGCCAATCGAGATTGAGGGTGCTTTCCTCCTTGATAAACTGAACGGGAACGGCGTTGCCCTCCTCGTCATATACTCTGAACGAGGATTCGATTTCTCTTGACCAGTTCTGATCGGCAAGGGTCAGCTCACATTCAAACTCTGTTTTCCACTCATAGGGATGCGGATTAAAAACGAGAATCGGGTATTCGCCCTCTGCCGCCTTCTGCTGTGCCGAGGTAAGCGCAAAATATGCTCTTGCGCGAAGTCGGTTGAGAGTGAGCATTCCGTGCTCGAGAAGCCGGACACCGTTCTCCTCACCTGCCTTGATTGATGTGCCCGGTAAAACATCGTGGAACTGACTGTTAAGCAGATCCTCTACCGCATCGTCCAGCTCCTTTTCGGGATATTCGATAAGTCCCCTCACCGCCGCAACGGAACACATTTTTTCGGTTATTGCAAGCATTGCTTCATAAAGCGCGTGTCTTGCCTTTACACTTGACATTGTTGTATAACAGCCCGGCATACTGATACGAAGTGATTTATCGTGTCTGTCTGTCGGGTTAAGCTTTGCAAAAAGTGCCTCGGGAGTCGAGTGCATTATCGGAGTTTCAGATTTTTCAATCAGCTCCTTGATATCTCTTAAATCCTTTCTCGAAGGGCCGCCGCCGTGATTGCCGACACCCCAGAGAATCATCATATAGTCGTCCTTTTCGTCCTCGTCGGACATAATGCGGTTGATTTTCTCGGTCGCCTTGCCGAGTGCGGAATTATAGCCGCGCGCGTGAGCAGCCTTGATTTCGCTACCGTCGAGTCCCTCCCAGATAAACTGACCGAAGGGTAATTCGTCACAGCCCTCACGGCAATAGATATATCCGTCCTGACCGCATTTTCTGATAATCTGTACCAATCCGACAGAATGGCCGAAGGCATCAAGTCCGATTGCGGTTGTCGGAAATACACCGAACTTTTCTTCAAAATACCGCTTACCGTGCTGAATCTGACGGACAATGCTCTCTCCGCTCGGCATATTCACATCGGGCTGAAGATACCATCCGCCCATAATGTGCCACTTACCCTGACTGATAAGCTCCTTGATTCTTTCAAAAAGCGCGGGAGCATATTCTTCAATATATTTATATAATGTTACCTCATTGTGGCAGAAGATATAGTCAAACTCTTCCGCAAGGTCAGCGGCGGCCTTGAAGGTTGAAAGTGCGGATGCCGCACCCTCCTCCCATTCCCACTGCCAGATGGGGTCAAGATGAGCGTTACAGATAAGATGTACTTCTTTCATGTTCAATTTCCTTTCGGGTTTTGCTTTTAACAATAGTAACACAAAACTTATTTTATTTCATCAGTTTTTAAAATAAATATTGTATAACAATTTAAAATCAGTTATAATCAAACCGTAAAACTTACATAGGAGGTTTTAATATGAAAAAGAAATTGATGAAAATCATTTCCGTAATTCTCAGCCTTACGCTTGTTTTCTGTGTTGCGGGTACAAGCGCTTACGCAGGTGTTGAGGATTACCTTCCCGAAAAAGAAGCTGTAGGTGAGCAGATTACTGACGGCGCAATCAGCGCAGTTCAGACTGTCGGCGGACTTTTTGCAGGTATGGAGGATGTTGATTCCTTTGACTCCTTCCTTGACAATGTTATGAAGGTGCTTTACAACCTTCTCAATGTTGTTGTCGAGATTCTTGTAAAAACAATCTGTGCAATTTATCCCGACCCTGCGGGCTGGAAAGACCTCTCTGAGCATTCAACGGACGCCTTCCTTGAGGGCCGTGAAGAGTACAGGACAGGTGCAGACGCAGGCAACTACTGGTCACTCGGCTATGCAAGCAGAAGCCTTATCCCCGACGATTTTGAAGCTGATAAATATTACCTCGGCAGAGACCTTATGAACAAGAAGGCTCAGGGCGTTTATGATGATATGCGAATCCGCGTTGCAGTTCTTGATGATAACAGCGGTGAGGGTGCGGTTGTTATCGGTGCTATTGACGCACTCGGCGTTACATCAACAGATGTGCGTGCGATCCGTGCAGGTGTGCTTGAATACTGTAAGGAAAACGGAATCGATGTTTCGAGCATCAACATCACATCAACTCACGCTCATTCGGCACTTGATACACAGGGCGTAAGCACCGAGTTTTTCTACAAGCTTTTTGCAAGCTCTTTTAAAAATCTTCTCGGCTTTAAGGGTGAGCTTCCGTTCCTTGAGTCTCCGACATATTTCAAACAGTATTTCATCGAGCAGTCAATCATCGCCGTGAACGAGGCTTTTGAGGATATGGAAAGCGGTTCACTTTACTATGACTCGATTGATGCGAGCGAATACATAAAGGACAAGAGAGGGCTTGTTTCAAAGGAAGACCTTCCCGAATTTGCAAGTCTCCGCTTTATTCCTGACAGCGGCAGTGAGGAAACATATGTTATAGATGTTACCTGCCATCCGACATCCTTCAGTGCAAACAACGGACTTGTCGGCTCTGACTACATTTACTATGCTGATGAGTACATCAAGGCGCAGGAAGGCGCAAATATGGTTATGATTCAAGGCGCTGTCGGTCAGATAAGCCGCGATATTGATGTTGACACGACAGGTATGGACGAATATGAAGAAAAGGGCGCAAATGCAAAATACCTCGGTGAAAAATTCGGCGAGCTTATTATCACAGCAGAATACGAAACTGAGCTTGAGCCTGTCATCAACGCTCATCATACAGAGCTTGTCATCACTCCCGAAAACAGCATTCTTGCACTCGCCTGTGAAGTAAATCTTGTAAACAATCAGGTTTATTACACCGAGAACGGTGTCGGAATTATCTCTGAAATCGGTTATCTTGAGTTCGGCAACAAGGTCGGCTTTGCACTCTTCCCGGGTGAACTTTATCCTGAAACCTTCTGGGGTCACGAGATTATCGGTGACACAACCTGGGACGGCTCAGAATGGGCATATCCCGGTCTCGGCAATTCGGTTGAAGGTGTTGAGGTTTACGCAATCAGCCTTGCAAACGATGCACTCGGCTATGTGCTCACAGACGATAACTTTGCATTTATGGGACACATCATCGGCGACGGAATAGCTGACGAGGTTCTCTCGGTCGGTAAGCACACCGGCTCATATTTCGTAAGCACATATCTTGAGCTGATTGAGGATTATGTAAAATAAAGCATCATAAAGATAATCGGGTTACCGCTTTGGTAACCCGATTATTTTTATCTGAATATCTTTGCGAACAATCCGAGGAAATTCGTGACGATGACACAGAAAAACTCAAAAATATTATCCGCTGTATTAAAAGAAGCATCATAGCTGTTTTTTGCATCTGCATCGTTCGGAGTGAAGGTGAAGTTATCAATGCTTATCTCTGCATTCTCACCCTCGAAGCAGAGCTCAATATCCTTTATGCTTTTGAGCTTTTTGCTTGTAAATCCGACACCGCCCTCGTTGCCGTGAAGATACAGGCAGTTAAGATCAAGTGTTACAAGATGCCATTCGCCGTCAGCGGGGATAACAAAGGATGTATCCTTTGTGCCGACCACCGCAGGTGCGTGCCACATTGCTGAATTTTTTAAAAGCTTAACCTTATCGAGCATTACGGGTGTCTCACCGTTGTTGCGGATATAAAAAGACATCGTTCCGTAATCACTGTAATCTGTATCGGTATCCCAAAAGCTTTCAGTCTTCATTCCGTCCTTGTAGGTAAGGAGTGGTTTTACGGTAAAACTCTTTTTCTCGGCATCTATGTTAAGTCCGCCAACACCCTCGTAAGCATCGGCTTGAGAAACAGTAACAGCTGCATTTTCACCGACCCACGATGAGTAGTAAGTGCTGTTTTTATCAGACATTGTGTGCCAGATTTTTTCGGTCTCACAGTCTGCCCAGCGTTTATCTGTCCAGTAGTGTGTGCCGACGGCTTTATCGGTTATAAAAGCACTTACAGGCATCGGATTCTGTCCGCTGTAAGAAGCGTAAAGATTTGACCTGCCGTTGCCCATACAGTAAGCATATGTAACCGAGCAAGGAGCTTTGACATCTCTGTTCCACACTCTTACGGTGTCGTCTGAGATAATCTCGGCATCCGCTTCAACATAAACTCCGTCTGCTCCGCAAACCGCAAAGCCGTAAAGCTTTTCGCCAATCCTTACAAGACCGTCACCGACATTCTTGAAGGTTATATAGATGCTGCCGTCTTCAACTTTTGTTTCCTTAACCGTTGCGGCTGTGTAGGAATCGTATTTATCATATACAAGACCCTTGGCACAAAGAGCCATTCTTTCGCCGATTTCCTTTTTGGTTTCGGGATGAATAAGTCCTGCCGCAGGGATAAATGTTATCGGAAGGTCGTAGATTGCCACAACCGCTCTCGAATCGGGCTTTTTGCTCTGCATTTCGGTAAATGCAAGGTTTCTGTCCTGCAAGACCATTCCGTCGTCCGAATAAAAATACTCGGCAAGCTGTGTATAAATGAGCGGCAGCTGACCGCCGTCATAAGAGAAAACCTCGGTGTAGAGCGACTGCATAACATCCATTGCCTTTGAATAATATTCGTCGCTGTTGCCTATATCGCTTTCACCCTGATACCATATCATTCCGACGGGACGGAAATTGCGGAGGGCTTCAATTTTATGGTTGTAATTTGCACCGATGTCGGTATAGACATTCTGTGTGTCTGCCGACCAGTCGGCACTCTCTTTATATGCTCCGCAGGAAAGAAGCATATTTTTGTATTCTTCATCGGCATCGGCCGCTTCACGGGAAATCCAGCTTGCGATTGAACTGCCGCCAAGCGGTGCATTAAGAATGCCCACGGGCATATCCAGTTCTTTCATCATTTCTTCGGCAAAATAGAAGGCAACCGCGCTCATATTGTAGATAAACTCATTCTGACCGTCAACCCACTGCGCTCCCTCGATATCCTTCATCGGCTCATCGGGAACAAAGCCGATTTCAGCATAGCTGTTGACATAAGGCGGTACCATAAGCACACGAAGCCACTTGCTGAACCTTTTGCCGTTATTCATATCCTCAAGACCGCCCTTCGCCTGACCGAGAGGATATTGCATATTGCTCTGTCCGCTTGCGAGCCACAGCTCACCGAAAACAACATTTTCGAGGCTGTCAAAGGCTTTGCCGTTCTGCATAAGAACAACCGTATATTCTTCATATCCGCCCGACGGTGCAGTGAAAGAAACGGTAAATGTTCCGTCGGCATTTGCCGTACTTTCACCCGACGCAACGATTTCGTTATCCGCGTTCATAAGCGTTGCTGTTATCACACTGCCCGATTCCGCTTCACCCGAGAGGATCGCATCTGTATTCTGCTGAAACAGCATACCGTCGCCGTAGGTTGTATAGAGCCGTGTCTGCACATCCTGCGCAGCCGCAAAGGGCATACACGACAGTACGATAACGGCAGTGAGAATAATACAAAAAATCTTTTTCATAAGCAATCTCCTTAGGGTGACGGTAGCAATCCGAACCGTGTTTTTATCGGATGATTTCCGCCCTTACTTTTTCGCGTTTGTCGAAAGTGCGCGGTGCGACAGAAGATAGATCTGCTGAATGCCGTCTTTTTCGACATCTCTGCGTAAAATTTCGAGCGCGTTTATAAAGCCGCCCTTGTAAGCAGCTGCATAATCACATATATGTAAAACTCCGAATTTCATTCGCATTACTCCGTTTAAATATACTATTAAAAAGATATCACATTACAAAAGCAAAGTCAATTTTTACAGCAAAAAAGGCCCGACAAAGTCGAGCCTTAAATGCTTGTTTAATTAAAATGCGTAGCCGAAGAAAAGCTTGATCGGGAGTGTGATTACAAAGTAAAGTCCTGCTTTGATTCTGTCCCAGAGCGGAAGCTCCTCAGCGTTCATATTATAGTTAGCCATTGCCATTTTGCTGTCGCCGAAATAATCCCGGAAATGAATGAGGTGTGTCTCGTAGGTTGAGGTATCCTCTTCATTGATGTTGATGATTCTGAAGCCTCTGTCCTCATTGCCGTAGCTGTGGAAGGTCATACCCGGTGTTGCAACAAGGTCAATTCCGTTATAATCAACCTCGAATGAGTTGTTGTGGTCGTGACCGAAGAACATTGCTACAACATCACCCTGAGCCTGAATTGCGGGGAACTGCTTTGAATCGCGTGTTCCTGGGCAGGGATACTCCTTGAAGTGGCCTGCCTTGAGAACGCCCGGCTTGAACACATAGTATCTGCCGTCCTGATAAAGCTCCGAGCCCTCGATAGGATCTGTACTGCTTTCAATAAGGCTGATGATCTCTTTGACGATAATGTGCTGGAATGCCATTGACGGAACAGCAATGCCGCCGTTTGCAGCCTTAAGCTCGTTTGATTTATTCACATACCATTCAACCTGATCGTCGTGAACATAGTCATAGCCTCCAAGCTCTTCGTCGTATGTATTTGAGTCGAACATCCAGAGGTTGTATGCCATCTTCTCTGCATTCTTTGAAGAATAGATGGGAAGGTTGTATGTGCCGCAGCCGTAGAGTGCTTCACCCTCATCCTCACCGATAAAGCAATCGTATTCCTCATAGATATCGAAAAGATCTTCTTTTGAAAGCTTATTCTCGTCGTCGTGATTACCGAAAACCATTGCAACGGGAACCTCATACTCTTCAAAGATTGACATAAACTCGCCGATAGCCTTTTCACATCTTCTTGTGTCGAGAGCCTTTGAGATGTCTGTACGGCATGAGCCGCCTGAAATGTTGTCACCCGTAAGAACTATAAGGTCGGGCTGCTCCTGAATAATTGCTTCCTCAAGGAATGCCTTGACAGCGCCGTTGAGCTGCATATTATCCTGAAGGTCAGCGACCTGCATAATCTTGAAATTGCCGTCTGAATTGAACTGAAGCTTACTGAAATCCTTTTCGGCTGAAGCACCGAAGCAGAGTGTTGTTGTGAGCATCAGCACACAAAGAACCACTGAAATAAATTTTCTCATAGCTTTTTCCTCCATTAGTAAGTGTGGTCGCACACTTCTTTGATTTTATCTCTGAGCTTGAGGAAATCCTCAAGCGCCTGAGGCTTGTTGTTGGGGTTGCGCAAAAGTGCCGCAGGGTGGAATGTACCCATCATAAGCACTCCGTTTTTCTCGATGAATTCACCGTGCTGCTGTGTAACCTTAAAATCGGCACCGATAAGGTTTTGCGGCGCAATTCTGGCGACACAGACGATGATTTTCGGCTTCATAAGCCTTACCTGCTCGCGAAGCCATCCGAGACAAGCATCCTGCTCCTCGGGCTGAGGGTCGCGGTTTTTCGGCGGTCTGCACTTAACCATATTTGCAATATAAATATTTTTCTTACGGTCAAGTCCGATTGCATCCATATACTTATCAAGAAGCTGTCCGCTTCTGCCTACAAAGGGCTCACCCTTGAGATCCTCCTGCTCACCCGGACCTTCACCGATAAAGAGCACCTCGGCATTCTCGTTTCCGACGCCGAAAACAAGATTTGTTCTTGTCGCGCCGAGAGGACATTTCTGACAGGTCGAGCAATCGGCTTTAAGCTCTTCCCAAGTATTATACATTTTCGGTTTCACCGCCTTTCACAGCTGAAACATCATTTTTTATCTGTTTTACAAGCTCGTCAAACGAGCCGAATTTGTGTTCGGGACGGATAAAACGGATAAGCCGTACCTCAACATTCTTACCGTATAAATCTCCGTCAAAGTCAAGAATGTTAGTTTCACTCAGAACAATATGAGTTCCGACTGTCGGACGAGAGCCGATGTTGGTAACACCCGTATATTCCCTGCCGTCAAAGCGGACAACCGACTGATAAACGCCGAAACGCGGTATCACGAGTCCGTCGGGCAAGCGTTGATTGATTGTCGGAAAGCCCCATGTGCGTCCTCTTGCATCCCCTCGGATAACCTGAGCCGTAAAGCCGAAGTATCTTCCGAGCATACGGTTGGCAAGGACAATATCTCCGTTTTCTACCGCCTTTCGGATTTCGGTAGAGCTGACGGGATTTCCGTCGAGCATAACCTCGTCAACGGTTATGCATTTTATGTTTCTCTGTTCGCAGAGGTGTCTGAGAAGTTCCGCATTGCCGACGGCATTTCTGCCGAAGCGGTAATTGTATCCGCAGACAACTGCGCGGGCATTGAAGGCTTTTAAGAGAATTCCGTCAACAAATTCCTCGGGACTGAGATTTCGGATATCCGCAAAATTTACTGTTTTAATCGTGAGTCCCTTTTCTTCTAAAAAGGCAAGTCTTTCGCTGTCTGTCATAAGCCGAGGCGGTGCTTCACCCGTGACGGATTTAAGACTGTGTTCGTCAAAGAGCATAACTGTCGGAGTAAATCCCTCACCGCTCATTTCAAGTGTCCTGTCAAGCACGAGACTGTGTCCGATATGCATACCGTCGAAATTACCGAGGGCAACCGCACTGCCGTTATTCAGTTTTTCGTCGGTCATAAAATCACCTTATTTGTTAAGGAATGTGTATGCTACGCCTGAGAGCTCCTCGGCTCTGTCCTCAATACAGATATGTCCGCCGCCCTCAACGAGGTAATGCTCGGCCGACGGGAATGCATCTGAAATCTGCTGCTTCATAGAATCGTTGATAATCATATCCTTGCTTGCATTGACGATGAGCACGGGACACTCGATATCTGCCGCACCCTCAAGGTCTGTCGGACGCATTGTCTGCATCAGCATACAAAGTCCCTCACCTGTTCCGTCAAGCTGAAGAGGTGCTGTAACGCCCTCAAGATTGTAATTTTTTGTATACTCAAAATTTGCTGTTGCCATAAGAACAACAAGTCGCATAAGAATGTCGATTTTTGTAAGATATTTAAAAACGAAATCAACCATTCCGCTCATAATCGGTGATGACACCATACCGCCCATATCACCCATATCCGCTACGGGCGCGGCACAGAAGAGCATAAGCTTATTAACATCAACCTGCTGTGCAACATTGATTGCAACAGCTCCGCCCATTGAGTGACCTGCAAGAGTCCAGGTGAAGCCCGGTGCGATGCTGAGCATAAGCTTTTCAACAAGTGTTTCGCGGTCGATAAGCTCCATATCCGCATTCTCTCTTGTGCTGTAACCGAAGTTGGGCAGGTCAACGCAGTAGCAGTCATACCCCTTCGCGCTCATTTCGGCAGCCATATTCTCCCACGAATAGCTCGACTGACCGAAGCCGTGAATGAACATAATTCTGCCCTGATACAGTCCCTCGTGCGGTGTAAAGCGGTAGTGAAGCTCATAATCACCGTAGGTGAAGAAACGGCTGTTTTCATAGGGAAGCGCATCTGTGTCCGCCGCAAAAGCAGGAACGCAGACCGCAAACATCATAACGATACATAAAACAACGGATAAAATTTTCTTTGTCATAATAATCTCTCCTTATTTTTTCTTGAACAACTGCTTCATACGAAGCTCCTTTGAAAGAACACGCTTGCGGAGTCTGAGTGACTGAGGTGTAACCTCAAGAAGCTCATCATCCTTGATGAACTCCATTGACTGCTCAAGGCTGAGTGTTGTCGGCGGAACAAGGCGAAGTGCATCGTCACTGCCTGCCGCACGGGTGTTTGTCATCTGCTTTTTCTTGCATACATTGCAGACGATATCCTCGTTTCGTGAGCATTCACCGACAATCATACCCTCGTAAACCTCGAGTCCCGGTCCGATAAACAGACGGCCTCTGTCCTGAGTGTTGAAAAGACCGTAGCCTGTGCTTGTGCCCGTCTCGTGAACAACGATTGAGCCGCGCTCACGGGTAATCATATCACCCTTATAGGGCTCATAGCCTGCAAAAAGCTGATTCATAATACCGTTACCGTTGGTGTCCGTCATAAACTCTGAACGGTAGCCGATAAGTCCTCTTGACGGAATTTTGAATTCAAGATGAGTTGCTCCGCCGTCTCGTGAGCCCATATTTTCAAGCTCACCCTTGCGAGAGCCGAGCTTTTCGATAACTGCACCGACATACTGCTCGGGCACCTCGACGATAAGAAGCTCCATAGGCTCGCAAAGCTCACCGCCTATTGTTTTATAGATAACCTCGGGACGGGAAACCTGGAACTCGTAGCCCTGACGGCGCATTGTTTCGATAAGAATTGAAAGGTGAAGCTCACCTCTGCCCGAAACCTTGAAGGTATCGGTTGACTCCGTCTCTTCAACGCGCATACTGACATTTGTTTCGACCTCTTTGAAAAGGCGATCTCGGATATTTCTGGATGTGACGAACTTGCCCTCTCTGCCTGCAAAGGGACTGTCGTTGACAATGAAGTTCATTGAAATTGTCGGCTCGTCGATTTTTACAAAGGGCAACGGCTCAATACAATCGGGAGCGCAGGCTGTTTCACCTATATTAAGGTCAACTATACCCGATACACAGACGATATCACCCATCATTGCGGAATCAACCTCGACACGGCGGAGTCCCTCAAACTGATAAAGACGGGAGATTTTGACATTCTGATTTTCACCGTCCTGCTTGCACAGAACAACGCTGTCACCGCGCTTTATCTGACCTCTTTCAACTCTGCCGACACCGATTCGTCCGATATAATCGTCATAATCAAGGCTTGAGAAAAGAATCTGAAGCGGAGCATCGATTTCACCCTTGGGCGGCTCAATATGCTCAAGAATCGAATCAAGAAGCGGACGCATATCACCCTCGCGCACGCTCGGATCAAGTGAGGAATAGCCCTCTCTTGCCGAAGCGTAAACAACGGGAAATTCTATCTGATCGTCATCCGCGCCGAGCTCGATAAACAGGTCGAGCACCTCGTCGATAACCTCCTCGGGTCTTGCGCCCGGTCGGTCAATTTTGTTGACAACAACGAGAACCTTCTTTTTTAAGTTGAGTGCCTTTTTAAGAACGAAACGAGTCTGAGGCATACAGCCCTCAAAGGCATCAACAAGAAGAAGCACGCCGTCAACCATCATCAATATTCGTTCAACCTCGCCGCCGAAATCAGCGTGGCCCGGAGTGTCGACGATATTGGTTTTTGTATCCTTATAGTGAACTGATGTGTTTTTTGAAAGAATGGTAATTCCGCGCTCTCTTTCAAGGTCATTTGAGTCCATAACTCTGTCCTGAACCTGCTCATTTTCGCGGAAAATGCCGCTCTGCTTAAGCATTTCGTCAACCATTGTTGTCTTACCGTGGTCAACATGCGCGATGATTGCAACATTTCTGATAGAATCTCTCTGAGTCATATTATCCGTCCTTGCATTAGTATCTGTTAATTGTCTCTTACAACCTTATATTTTAATATATAATAAGTATATAGTCAAGAAAAATCGTTGATTTCCGCACCGCTTTATGCTACAATTTTCTAAAATAACACAGCAACATAAGAGGTGTTTGTATGATCAGCAGAGAAGAGTGGAAATCAATCCGCGGCTCACAGAAAAATCCCGACCATATTATGCTTTCGGTCAAGGGCAACCCCGAAATCTCAATGACTGTCACCTGGCGCACCTGTACGGATATCGCTGACGGCTATGCGCTCTGCCGTGAAATCGGCAGTGAAGGCTGGCTTCGTTTCGATGCCGTCCGCGGCAGCTTTGACAGCGATATGGATTCAAGCCATATCTTCTGGTCGGATATGACAGGTCTGAAGCCCGATACAAAATATGAATACAATGTCGGTAACGATGAATTCCGCAGTGAAAATTACAGCTTTTCGACCGTTCCCGAAAATCTCGACGATTTCAGCTTTATCTGCCTTTCGGATATCCAGACAGGCGGCCCCATCCCCCCTGCCGACTATTCGGGCTTTAATAAATTTCTTAAAGAAACACTCAAAAAGCATCCCGAGGTGCGTTTTATCCTCACCGCAGGCGACAACACAAACTGCGGTCAGACAGACATTCAATGGACAGGCGCACTCGAGGGCTACAAGGGTATTATGGAATATATTCCGCTGATGATGGCTATGGGCAATCACGATGATATGGGCTTCAAGAACTATTTCACCTTTGAGGGCAAATATTACTGCGAAAAGGCGGATTATTTCCGCAATCAGTTCGGCGGCTCATATGCCGACAACGGCCGCGAGGGATGGAAAACCGCAAACTATTCCTTTGACTACGGCAACGCTCATTTTGCTGCAATCGGCATCAGCGGTCCCGAGGATGTCAACGAATGGCTCATAAAGGACACCGATGCGAGTGATAAAGTCTGGAAATTCGGCTCATACCACTTCCCTGTCTGTTATGCAGGCAGTGATCTTTCGTGCGACGACGCCTACCCGATGATGATGGAGGGTATGGAGAAATTTGATGTTATGTTCAGCGGTCACGAGCACTGCTTCTCAAGAAGCTATCCGCGCCGCGGTGAGAATCTTTGGGATAAGCCGTCAGAGGGTACTGTTTTCTATAACCTCGGCAGCGGCAACAGAAATCCGTCAAGAATGCTCGCGCTTCCTAAGCTCTGGAACTGTGCGTGGTATCCGCACGAGGAGGAGCTTTCGATGTATGCGATTGCTCATGTTCAGAAAAACAAGCTCACCCTCACCTCTTATCTCGAGGACGGCAGAATCGCCGACAGATGCGTTATCGACAAGGACAACGACTGCATCGAACCTCTCGCACTCGCTCCGATTTATACCGACACCAGAATGATGTTCAAGGGTGCAGACCTCGGACTTTGCGCGCGTACGACCTCGGGTGAGAATATCGACGGAGTATGGCATATTCCCGCGGCAATACTTTTCCGCTATGCGGGATTTGATGTCGAGCTCGGTAAGGGTACAGTGAAGATTGACGCATACCGCCACAGCGCACAGTTCACAGAGGGCAGTAATATCGCTCTGACCGACAGAGGCGAAATTGAGATGTCACACGCAGTTGTCCGCTCTCAGCGTGACCAGCTTTATGTTCCTGTTGACGGAATCTGCAAGGCCTTCGACATCAGGTGCAACTATTACACAAGAAATAATATCCTCTCATTTGAGCACGAAAAGCAGGATAAGCCCGTGCCCGTTCAGCCGTAACGGCAAAATTCAACACTTTGTGCAAATTTGAGGTATTGACAAAAAAATACAACGGTGTTAGAATATACCCAAATAAAGTGATTTTATCGCTTGAAATATGAAAGGAGATTCGTTATGGATCAGATTACAGCAATTTTCGAAGGTATCGATTGGGATGCAATCCTCGACACAGTTATGAACAAGCTCACAGATCTCATCGTTCAGATCGACTTCCAGAAGGTTCTTGACGCTCTCGGAGGCCTCATCGGTAGCATGCTTGGCTAATTAAATTAAATTTAAGCAGTCGGAAAAACCGACTGCTTATTTTTTTGTAAAATTTAAGTTTTTCTATTGACAAAGATTTTTACAAATGTTAAAATGTGTATAACAATCGGCGGAGTGTTCCCGTCAGTATATGAAAGGAGAAATATCATGGATCAGATTACAGCATTCCTTGAGGGTATCGATTTCGACGCTATCATCACAGCTATCACAGATTTCCTCGCAACAATTGATTTCCAGGCTATCCTTGACGAAATCATGGCTATGGTTTCAGGTCTTATCGGCTAATTTGGAACATACTTAAAAATAATGGGGCTGTTTTTACAGCTCCTTATTTTTTTACATTTTTCGACAAACAATTTATTTCTTCAAGTCATTTTCACAAAACGCGTGCACACAATATACTCGGGTTTTGTCAAAAAATGCCATTGACTGTCCTGAGGAAAATGTTGTAAAATAATGTCATACGGTGCAGGTTGCTTTAAGCCTGCATTTTAAAATCTCTGAAGAAGGAGTACGGTTATTATGAAGCCTGTCGGAATTGTCAGAAGCGTTGACACCGCCGGTCGCATTGTGCTGCCCATTGAAATCCGTAAGGAGCTTGACCTTATGGGTGACGACAGCAAGGTCGAAATCATTGTCAAGGGTAACGAAATTCTTCTGAAAAAATATGCTCCCTCTTGCATTTTCTGCCACGACACAGAGGGCCTTTCAGAATTCAGCGGTCAGAAAATCTGCCGTAAGTGTGCCGAAGCAATATCAAGATCAACATTATAATATTTTATCGAAGTATTATTGGAAATAAAAAGGTGGAATACAATGCAAAATGTTACAGTTCTGGTTAATTCTTGTGATAAATACGAAGATGTTTGGGAACCGTTTTTTACAATATTAAAAAAGCAGTGGCCTGAATGTGAACAGTATCAAATCGTTCTTAACACAGAAGAGAAGGTTTATAATTGTGATTTCATGAACATCACAACAATTTGCGGCGGAAAAGGAAAAACCTGGTCGCAAAGACTTAAATATGTTCTGGGGCAAATCGAGTCTGATTATATCTTATATTTTCTTGAAGACTTTTTCCTTTTAGAAAAAGTAAACAACGAAACATTGCAGGAAGCGCTGGCACTCATCCAATCCGATAATAGTATCGGTTATATCGGTTTGAAATATCAAAAAGAGCGTAACTATCGTGATCCTGCTCTTATAGATAATTCTGTTCGGTTTATCAACAAGGATAATGTGATAACTGTAAATCGCATTAACAGTATGACAGCTCTTTGGAATAAACAATGGCTGGTAAGCCTCCTGCGGGATCATGAAACCCCTTGGGAATTTGAACTTTACGGTTCTGTCAGATCTAAAAGAGATCCAAATAAAGTTTTAGTAATAAATAATGCCGACGGATGTTGTCCTTGCGTTTTTAATTATCAGGTTGACGCTGAGTATGGATATAGTCTTCAAGGTGGAAAGTGGTTACCAAAATGCATTGATCTTATCGAAAGTTATGGACTTAAAGTAAATTTTGATAATTTAGGTATTGATTACGATCGCTATTATACAGCCATAGGACAGCCTGTGGAAAAGCCACAAATAACAAACGATGCAAATAAAATGAATCCTCGGGAAATTTTATACAAAATCAAACACTCTCTGAAAGTATTAAACAAAAAACGCATCAAGGCCAAAAGAAAGAGGATGTCTTTGAAATAACTTAATGGTTATTCAATCAACAATCCCTCGACTAACAGAAAAGAGACTGTGAAGTCATGAAAACTTCACAGTCTCTTTTTACTTCTCAATTTTTACACAGTCAAACATTTCGTTTGTGTCGGTGTGATAGGATTTCACTGTGAGGGTATTATCCTCAATATCAACAACAGAGTAGGTTGCCCGTCTTTCCTGTAAGGCGAATTCGCAATATTCTGAAATCTCGTCACCTATACCGCTGTAATTGCTGCCCGAGGATGAATTCTGAGTGATATAGAGCGTGCCGTCAGGATTATTGTAATTTCCGTTTTCACTCTCACCCGTAATCTCACCGTCCTTAATTATGAAGGAACGGCTGTAATAATGGTCGTGACCGCTAAGGCAGATGTCGATATCGAATTCGTCGATGAACGGAACAACCGTTGTCCGTGCGAACTTATTTCCGATATCATCGGCACCGCTTGCATCAAACGGGCTGTGATGCATCATCAGAACACGCCACTTCGCATCAGGATAAGCCTTACAGGCTTTTTTAATAATGCGGCGGTTTTCTGTCGGAACGAAGTTGTTTGAATCCACCACGATAAATAATACACCGTTATAGCAGAAATAATACCCCTGCCCTGCAGGCCAGCGAAAAAGCGTAAAGGTGTCGTCGTTGGGATTATTGAAATGGTGCGAATAGTTTGTTGTATAAAAATCGTGGTTGCCGATTGCCGCCGCAACAGGAGTCGAGCGGAGAATTGACGGAGACTCAAAATAAGTATACTGCTCTTCAGAATAGGAATCCTCGACCTGGTCTCCACTTGAAAGGATAAAATCAAACTCATTATTTTCCGATGCGGTTTCAAGAGTTTTTGTCCAACCGTAGGTGTCGTTCATATATATTTCTTCCTGACTTCCGCTTGATCGTCCGATCTGCGAATCGGTTACAAAAAGTGCAGTTACGCTCTTGCCGTCACCCGTTTTAAAAGAGTATATTTCGCTCTCGGCATTATCTGCCGTGTAGCGGTAATAGTAGGTTGTCTGAGTTTCGAGGTCTGTTGCGGTTGCATTGTTTGTCCATTCAAAGCCGAAGAGATTAAAATCACGCTTTACCTTGAGCTGTTTTGCATCGCTTAAATCCGCTTTTTTGCCGAGAAGGATTTGTTCTCCCGTGCTGAAAAATGATGACTGCCACGAGAAATTCATCCGAGTCTCATCCTCACCCGGAGTAAGCGTTATGTAGCCTGAGGAGGCTTTTATATCCTCCCAGCCCGTCATCCACTCGTCAAAGGTGCTGACCGCTCCTGACGAAAAAGTGAAGAGACTGAAAAGCAATGAAATCATTAAAATGACCGACAATAATTTTTTAGGCATATTGACCACCTCTGGTTTGATTATATCACACATTTAAAAATCCGTAACGGAAAATTTGTTGACAATTTTTTGTGTAAAATATATAATTGAGATAGTCGAGTCAGGAGGTGAACCTATGAATGATATGATGTCAGCATTGCGGTATCTTATTCCCGTGCTGTGCTTTGTTGTTGTTGCATACTGCATAAAGCATCTTCTTCAGAGCAAGGCGCCTGAGGTTACACCTGCGTGTCTGATTGACGAGATGACGGGTGAAGAATATCTTATCACAAACTGGGAGACCTCAGTCGGCAGAAGCAATGCCTGTGATATAGTTCTCAACTATTCGACCGTTTCACGATTTCACGCCGTTATATCCAAGCATAAGAAAGGCTGGGTTCTGACTGATACCAACTCGAGTGCAGGAACATACATCGGCAAAAATCAGGTGCAAAAGAGTACCGTCATCGACGACGGAGACGAGATTTCCTTCGGCGGAATCATTCTTCGTTTCAGAGTAAAATAAGAAGCTGTTTTTTATCGCGGATAAAAGACGGCTTCTTGTGTTTTTATTCAAAAAAATATGCTGATTTTTTATTATCAAATTCTCTTTTTCTCTTGAACAACAATACCTTTATATGTTAAAATATTTTGAATGATTTAAAAATTGGTTTTGGAGGCTGATTTTATGAAATACATTGAGTTTGACGAGTCCAGAGCGCTCGACCTTATTCCGATAGGACGAGTTGCCATTGACTTTAACCCGACCGATTATTACAACACGCTCGACAAGTGCGAAAACTACAAAAAATATGTCGGCGGCTCACCTGCCAATAAGTCGGAGGCCAAGCGGTCTTAGGAAGACAAACTGGTAAGACAACTCCTTGGCTCACAGAACGACATGGCTACGATCCGACTTAAATACATTGAGTTTGACGAGACAAGAGAGCTCGACCTTATTCCGATAGGACGAGTTGCCATTGACTTTAACCCGACCGATTATTACAACACGCTCGACAAGAAGTCGGAGGCCAAGCGGTCTTAGGAAGACAAACTGGTAAGACAACTC
>JAZQGS010000026.1:0-30389 GCA_045540195.1 Acutalibacteraceae bacterium | reverse complement strand
ATTTTCAAGGTGCTAACCGCCGCTCTGAAGCTCTTGCCCCCGAGACAGCTTTGCTATTATATCAAACACCTCCCCCATTGTCAACACTTTTTTTAAACTTTTTTATTTTATTTTCTTCTTTCTTCAACCTTCCCGCGTGTTTCGTCTATATTCGTGGTTTTATCCGTTTCGTCTCAGAAATTTATTTTTCGGTATCTCTTGACAAGCCGGGTGTGATATGGTATCGTATAAGTGTGATAGCACAGGTATCACACCTGACTGTCACAGTGTGCAAAATCCGTCGAGGGAATGTCTGTATATTAAGTAAAGGGAAAGATTACATAGATTAACCGCATTCCCTTCGGACGGTTCGTACTATAAAAATCAGGCGCACAGTGTTATCTGTCGCCAACTTCAGGAAAGCAAGGTGATATGATGTTTGAAATCGACTCAAGAAGCCGCATACCGATTTATGAGCAGATCAAAAATCAGATTCTGCTGTTTATCCGTATGGGTGTTTACAAGCCTGACGAGCAGCTACCGTCAATCAGGTCGGTTTCTCAGCAGACAGGCATCAATGTAAACACGGTTAAAAGGGCTTTTGCGGATCTCGAAGCCGAGGGGGTAATATATTCCCTTGTCGGCAGGGGCTGCTTTGTTTCGGCAAGCGCGATTGACAACACCTCAATCGCCGAGAAGGCTCTGAAGGAAATTGAGCTTGACATTCGTTCCGTTAAATCCAAGGGCGTTGATAAATCAGCCCTGTTTGCACTGATAGAAAGTATATATTCGGAGGATGATTGATTATGATTAAGGTTACTGATGTTACAAAGACTTTTGATAATTTTACTGCTATTGACAACCTTTCGCTTGAGGTGAACAATTCTTCTATTTACGGACTCGTCGGTTACAACGGTGCAGGTAAAACCACTCTTTTGAAAATGATTGCAGGCGTTTATCTGCCTGACAGCGGCACTATCGAGATTGACGGCGTTGACATTATTAAGCATCCTGAGAAGAAGCAGGAGCTTTTCTATGTTCCCGACGATCTTTATTTCGGACTTTCCTCTTCGATGAAGAGTATGGCAAGATATTACAAGAGCTTTTATCCTAATTTCTGTATGGATACCTTTCACAAGCTCGCAGGTCTTTTCGGACTTGATGTAAACAAGAAGATTATGGGCTTTTCAAAGGGTATGCAGAGACAGGCTGAAATGGTGTTGGGACTTTCCACCCTGCCTAAGGCAATTCTGCTTGACGAATCCTTTGACGGACTTGACCCTGCGAAGAGAAATCTGACAAAGAAGCTTTTGCTCGACTATATGGCAGACAAGGAATGCTCGATTCTTATTTCGTCTCACAATCTGCACGAGCTGGCTGATATGTGTGACCACATTGCGCTGATGAACGGCAAGAGCATCGCTATGGACTGTGCTGTTGACGATATGAACGGCAGCCGTTGCAAATTCAGACTTGTTTACACGGATAACATCGACAGAAATATATTTAAAGGTATCGAATACAAAAACTACAAGGCTGACGGCAAGATTGTTTCCTTTACAGTTTCAAAGAATCTTGGCGAGGCTGAAAGAATCATTGCCGCAACCAATCCCGTTATTATAGAAAGATTCCCGTTGTCACTCGAAGAAATTTTCTTAGAGGAAATGGAGGACACGAATTATGACTTTGACAAGCTCTTTTCGTAAGCCCTTCTGGGGACTGTTTTTTCAATCGCTGAAGCTGTCGGTATGGTTTCCCCTGCTCGCTTTTGCAGGAAGAATTTTTCCGACATTCTATCGACCGTTGGCGGGTTATGATGAAAGAATAATCGGCTACTTCTGGGACGGTTATCTCGACGCCGATACTCTGATATCTTTTCCGATATTCTCACCGATTTTCGCGATAATAACAGCGGTATTGCTCTCCAGCTTTGCCTGGAGCAAGAAAAAGACGAATGTTTTATTCTCTTTAGGTATGACGAGAACGCAGATTTATTCCGCAAAGCTGCTTGCAGGTATTCTTCCGCTTATTGTGCTGATGAGCATTGCGGCAGGATTTGAAATCACCCTGAATCTGTTTGTGGGCTACAAGCTCAGCGCAAGATATCTCGTCGGTGCGGCATTCATTTTTCTTAATGCGATTTCGCCGTACATCCTTTGCTTCTGTGTCAGCTCGATGGTGATTGCAAACACGGCAAATGTGATTGAGGGCGGAGTTTTCACCTTTATCACAATGGCGGCACCGTCGGTATTAAGACAGCTTCTCGGTAAGCTTTTCTGCGCCTACACGCTCGGAGCAAGTGAGACGGATATCAATAAATTTCTCGATATCCTGAATTCACACCGTTCTCCGCAAAGCTGGAACTGGACAGTTCCGTTTATACACGATTTCTCTGTTACCTTTGACAATTATTACAATTACGGTGAAGCCGTCTCTTATTTCCGCATCGGAAGTCTTGAGGAAATCACCGTTTATGACTGGTCAGGCTTTATTATGTCTGTCGTTTACTCGGTGATTGCGGTTGCGGTCGGATTTTACTTATTTAAACAAAAGAAAAACGAGCACGCGGCAACCTTTGGCAGAACAAAGAATTTCAACGAATTCTGTGCTGTTGTTGCAGGTCTTTTCGTCTCGTCCTTACTTTATCTGAATGTAAGCTTCGGTGAGGGTACATTCGCTGAATTTCTGCCGTGCATACCCTGGTTTTTCCTCGGTTATTTTGCATTCAAGCTGATTTTCGGCTACAAGAGACTTCGCGAATTAAAAAAATCGCTTAAACGAGTACCGATTTACACGGCAGGTCTTTTCGTTTGCTTTTTATGCTGTTATCTCGGATTTTTCGGTTACGCCTCATATGTGCCGAAAACGGAGGATGTTGCCTGGGTAAGTATTTCGACACCTTTTCTCAAAAATCTCGACGACAGACTCGCTTATGATTCCCGCTCGGGAGTTTATATGATGAATCAGCGCGACAAATTTGACGAGAGAGAACACAGCTATTATTTAAAGGGCTTTTGGGGAAGCTTTCTGAGATTCAATGATGAATATTATGAGCTTAACACCAACTATAAGGCCACCTTTTATGACCCTGATGAAATCACGAAGCTGACGGATATTCATAAGGCTTTTATAAAGGACGGTCACATCAGCGGCTCGGACGATGATGCACAGGGCACATCGGTTGTTATTACATACAGGCTTACAAACGGCACCTTTGTCGAGAGAAGCTATTTCCGCACCACGGAGGAGACGGCTCAAAAGCTGTTGACACTCAGCGATACGCGTGCGGTCAACAATGAAATTGACCTTTATTTCGGCACTTTCGGCTATGAATATGACTATCTCAATAATGCCTATGAGGACAAATCCGAAGGCTACAACGATAACTCCCGCGGCAAGTCATCCTACCTGATCAGCTGCTACGGATATCTCTTCCCCAAGGATATGTCGGCAGGCTACAACATCGGTGATATAGATGAGGAGCTTCACAATGCACTCAAGCAGGACATTCTGGCGCAGAGCTCTCAGGAGTATTACCACCACTCGGCCGAGGATGAGCTCGGAGTTCTGACTTATATGTTAAGCTCAGAATTCACCTTCTATAAGGTTGAATCCGAAAAGCTCGGCAACAGCCGTCAGACAACAAGCTGGACAATCAATCCGCCGACAGCAAAGAGCTTTGTTATCACCAAGGATATGGTCAACACCGTAAACTATCTTGAAAAGCACGGACTTATGAAATATTTTGAAAATGTGCGTACGGCTGACGATATCAGTTATATAAAGACGGCTACTCTCGGTGAGATTTACGGCGAAAGAAACAAGCACCTTAATATGCCGCTTTTCTACGGTGCATTCAAACACGGTGTTGTTGATGAAGGATTTGGCATTGACAATTCATTATTAAGAAATGTTAAAGCCGAAAAAATCAGCGACAAGTCTGAAATTCAAGCCTTGCTTGATAAATCAGTGCTTTTCGGCTATTGCTCAAATGACAGCAGAATTGTCGAAATCACATACAAAGACAGTGCTGTTGCATCTGTGATGATACCCGATTCGGAATAAAGAATAAATACGGGTAATCGGCACTTATGCATCGCCTCATTCACCGCTGTGCGGTCCCCTTCCCCTCGCGGAAGGCAATAAAAAAGGGAGGAAAATTTATGAATCTGAAATTTAACAGCCGTAAGCAATTTATAGCTATGTTCTGTCAGACGATGAAGCTGACATCGATTATGGCAATATGTGCATTGGCTTGTTTTTTGTTTTTAACCTCATTCACTTATGAAATATATGAGCCCGATTATTTCCGTTCGACGGCTCAGTTCTTTGACGATCTTCGCTGGAACGGTATTGAGAATATGGCAAACCTTGCATTCATCGGCGCAGGTGTGCTCAACGCCGTGCTTTGCTTCAACTTCGCGTGGAGCAAAAAGCAGGCAAATGTCATTCTTTCACTCGGTATGAAAAAAAGTGATATTTACTTCGCAAAAATTCTCGGCGGTATTGTGCCGATGGCTGCCGCAATCACGCTTGCAGGTATTATAGAAACCGTCGCAAATGTATCAGCCAACTATATTGTTGACGGTCGTTTCTTTGCGATGGCGGCTTTCACGATGCTTTCGTATCTCGCGGTTTATATACTGTCTTTTGCACTCAGCTCGGCTGTTATGTCAGCCACGGGTAATCTCGTCGAGGGTATTATTTTCACAATTATACTTGCTTTTTTACCTATGGCTCTCAAGGGCTTTCTTGTAAATGTTTTCTGGGGTTTCACTCACGGTGCTTATTTCTCACCACTCAGCATCCTTGATGCTGCCGAGTGGAACTGGGCGAATCCGTTTGAGGTTTTTGAAAATGTTGATTCCACCTTCATGAGTTCTTATTTCGATCAGTACAGCACTGCAAGGCTTTCTCTTGTTTACTGGTCAGGAATAATTATGGCGGCAATTTATTCTGTTGTGATTATTGCGCTCGGCTATATCGGATTTAAAAAGCGCCGCAACGAAATCTGCGGCACCTGGGGACGCGCCAGAGCTCTGAACGAAATCACCGCGGCTGTTGCAGGCTTTTATGCACTTTTTTTGATCGGTCTTTATAATTTCTCTTACGATCACGGTAACGGAAACGCGCTGACATACCTTGTTTGCTGTATAGCCTTCCTCGTTGTGTATATCGTGTTCAAGCTGATTTTCGGCTACAAGCGTGCAAAGGAAATCAAGGCGTCTTTAAACCGTTTTCCCGTTTATGCAATGGGCTTTGCCGCCGTGTTTATGATTTTCGGTCTCGGTCTTTTCGGATATTCTTCAAAAATTCCCGAGGAATCAGAAATCAAGAGCGTTACGGTCAGCTCACCTTACTTCAAGAGTCTTGACGAAGTTTTTTCAGGCTCATCCGAATTTGCACTCAAGGTTACTTCAAAGGGCGGGCTTGCCGTCTTCCCCGAGTTTGACGGAAGCGTTCACAGCGGCGCGGGCGGTCCGATTCCCACAATCAGCTTTACCGACTACAAGGACATTGCAAAGGTCCGCGACATACACGAGAGCTTTGTCCGTGACGGTAAAATCAAAAATAACGGCGCACATTCCTGCGCTTCGGATGTTATCATCACCTACACTCTCAAAAACGGCAAGAAAATCGCCCGCTATTATACCGAATCTACCGAGGGTACAACGCTCAAGCTTCTGACTCTCAACGACAGCGAGGATTTCAACAGTTCTCTCTTTGATTATCTTAATAACGGCTTGGATTTTAACTATTTAAGAGAAGAGACAATCGGCAGAGACGATGAGGGCTATCTCGATATTGACGAATATACTGAGAAATACGGTGAGATTGTAGATTATTCCGAAACCAACGAAGTTTTTGCCAGCAGTTGTTTTTCATTTCTCATACAGCAGCCGTGCTATATGTTCCCGACGGATATGAGTGCAGGCTACAAGCTCGGATATATCGAAAAGGATTTATATGACGCGATTGCAACCGACCTTAAAAATATGAGTGCAAATCAGTATTTCAACCACTCCGCAGAGAGTGAAATCGGTGTGCTTTCATTCGGTCTGAGCAATTCATCCTATATGGCGTGGGGTATCGGCGGTGAGGTTGTTTATGCAGACAAATATGCCACCGACACCGAAAACGACAGCTCCCCCGTCGGAACATTCCACAAGACATCCTGGAATGTAAATTCCTTAGATATCAAGTCAATCGTTGTGACGAAGGATATGAAAAACACGGTTGCTTACCTTGAAGAGCACGACCTTATGAAGCATTTTGAAAGAAAGCTCAATGTGCAGGATGTAAAATCAGTAAAGCTCGCAACAATGAGTGAGCTGTGTGACGGCAATTATGAAAACGCTGAGGTTTTCCCGATTTTCTACGGTGCTTTCTGGACAGGTGAGCAGATGAATGAATGGGTCAGAGAAAACAGCGTTAATCATTATTACTACCGTTTCTTTGACCATATCCACAACGAAATCACCGACAAAACCAAAATAGAAAAGCTGCTCGGTGAGGGTATCGTTTTCGGATATTGTGCAAGTGACAGCAGAGTTATGGAAATCACATATAACGACGGCTCTGTTGCAACGGTTATGGTGAGAAATTCTAAATAAGATTCAGATATGTTTTCGGACGGTCGAGGACGCCCGTCTCTACGCTTTTGGCGGGAGCCGAAACGGCTCCCCTACATTCAAAAAACGATTTGTATATTGTAGGGGACGGGTTCCCCGTCCCGAATTTTTCCCGACAAATTAAAATTTGTGCAAAAACAGGTGGAGCAAGGAGGGAAAGAGAAATGAAAAACAAAAAATTCAGGCAAGTAATTATATGGATTGCATTGCCGGTTGTTGGTGTTGCGCTGAATTTCAACTTTATTCTTTTCAACTGCAACATCCGTAAAACAATCAAGCCTGATTTCACCGTCGAGGATGTTTTTGTAACGGATTTGGATTATCTTTTCGATGAAAGCAATCCCATAAATCTCGTTGACATTATGGATTTAGGTAACCTCTGCGTTATTGATGGGCTGAAGGTGCTTCTCAAGCCTGATAAATACTGTTTTGTAACAGCAAAGCTTCAGATATCCAACAACACAGGCAAGGATATTTATGATGAGGATTGGTGTGTGAAGTTTGATAAAAGCTCATTCTATGCCGTAAGTGTGAATCAAGCGGACAGTCCGTTATTCTCTCCCATTCTTAACAGTGAAAAAGGCGTTAAAGGTATCAGCTTCATCGCGCCGAAAGACAGTGCAGAGTCTGACGATATCCGCCCCGTTCCCTTTTCTGTTAAGCTCAGGGTGGCTGATTTGAGAAATGATTGGAACTATGATGAATTTTACGGGAAGTGAGAAAATGAAACGCATAAAAAAGACCGCAATTATATCCGCCGTGCTACTTGTTGTCTGTGTGCTGATTTATGTTATCAAGCCGATATATTACCGCGTTTATCCCTTTGACCGATTCACAGTCAATTACACCGTAAGCTATAACGGCGAAGAGGTAAAATGCGCAGAGAAATATTACCGCTTTAATTCTGACGGATCACCCGAATCAGTACGCGATACGGGCAAGCACCGCTTCAAAATCCGCGGCGGTCATTACGGAGAATACAACATCGGACTTATCATAAGGTCAAAGGAGCTTTATGTTATGACGGATTGTGACGACAGCTTTCTTGCACTCGAGCCCTTTGATTTTAAATTCAACTATTTCAATACAAATTGGTGGCATATAACCGATATGCACATTTATATTGATTTTCTGAAGGTTGACGGTGAATGGTATGCGGACTGTAAGCAGGTTATCACCGAGCCCGATTCCGATGAATCGGGCAGAACACATACAGAAACCTTCAGCTGCCGTGTCCTGTTAAGAGATGTCAACAACTATGATTATTTACCTTTGAGTGATGTGAATGGCTAAGAATAAAAAGAAAAACAGAAAATTCCCGAAATACCTTATTCTCGTTGCGGTTGTGTTTGCAGTCACATTCTTTATCGCGGCAAACGGTGCGTTTATTCCGTCAATTCTTAACTTAGTAAACGGCGGCAAGAATTACGCTTCAACCGAGAACGGCTGGAATCTGATACTCATAAATAAAGATAACTATATTCCTCCCGATTACGAGGTTGAGCTTCTCGAGCTTTCCAACGGTGAAAAGGTGGACAAGCGCATTTATCCCGAATTGCAGCAAATGTTCGATGATGCGCGTGCAACGGGACTTGAGCTTTTCGTGGCTCAGGGTGTGAGAACTGCGCCCGAGCAGCAGCTTCTTCTGACACAAAAGCAGAAGGCTTATGAAAAGGAAGGGCACTCACCCGACAAGGCAAAGGAGCTTGCCGAAAAGTGGGTTGCAGTTCCCGGAACAAGTGAGCATCAGCTCGGAATTGCAGTTGACATCAACGCGGACACAGACAAATGCAATGCAGAGGATGTTTACGGCTGGCTCGCCAAGAACGCACACAAATATGGCTTCATCAACCGCTACCCTGCCGACAAGACGGAAATAACGGGCATAATTTACGAGCCCTGGCATTACCGCTATGTAGGCAAGGATGCTGCGGCGGAAATATATGAAAAAGGAATTTGCTTAGAAGAGTACATTGAGTTGCTCAACTAAAACATCAAACGGCGGGAGCAAGCCCCCGCCCTACAACAAAAAACACTTGTAAATCGTTTTTCGACTTACAAGTGTTTTAATTTTATTTCTTTTTATAATTTCTCTTGATTTTGAGTGTGGTTGTTTTCGGGAATTCGGTGTCGCGTGTCTTAATCTTTGTAACCTGCTTGAATACAGGCATTGCCTTATTGAATTCACGCACATCCTTTTTAATCTGCTCCTTAGCATCGGGCTGTTCAACAGTGTCGAGCCAAAACTCAGCGGTGATTGCTCCGCCCTCCTCGTAAACAACAACCTCCTTGACATATTCAATGCCTGAGAGCTTGTCCTCGAGCTCCTCGGGAGAAACATTCTTACCGTTTGAAAGAACGATAAGATTCTTCTTTCTTCCGCGGAAATAAAGGAAGCCGTCCTTATCAAGATAGCCGTAGTCTCCTGTCTTGAACCAATCGCCGTCAAATGCCTCGGCTGTCGCTTCAGGGTCATCGTAATAGCCCTTCATAACATTTGTACCGCGGACATATACCTCACCAACGCCGTCCTCGTCGGGGTCGTTGATTTTGATTTCGTTACAGTCGAGAGCCTTACCTGCGCTTCCGAAACGGAAGTCGTCAAGTCTGTTACAGGTAACAACGGGTGAACACTCTGTGATTCCGTAGCCGTTGACAACCTGGATACCCATATCGTAGAGGCCCTTTTCATACTTAGTATCAAGGAAAGCGCCGCCGCAGATAATCATCTCAAGCTCGCCGCCGAGATTGTCGATAACCTCTTTAAAGAGCTTCTTTCTGACATCAATGCCGAGCTTCATAAGGAAGTTGCTGATCTTGAGTCCCTTTTTGAGAATCTCATCCTTGCCCTGCTTCTTTGCGGTAAACCAGATTCTCTTATAAATAGTTTCAACCGCAAGAGGTACAGCTGAGAAATGCTGAGGATGATGATTAACCATATCCTTCTGGATATCCTTGAGTCCCTTACAGATATATCCCCACTCAGAGAGAAGCGGACTTGCGATAAGTGCGCTTGCCCATGAAAGAGTGTGGTGGAACGGAAGAAACGCGATTGTATGGCTCGCTGTCATTGCACGGCAGGTTGCGATTGCGTCTGAAGAAACATTCTTATGAGTGAGCATAACGCCCTTTGACTTACCTGTTGTGCCTGATGTATAAACAATGAACGCAACATCGTCGGGCTTGACCTCTTCGTTAAGGAAATACGGATTGCCCGCATCAATGCTTTCGTGGCCCTTCTTCACGATTTCATCAAAGTCTTCCATCTGAACATAGTGTTCTACCTTAACGCCGTCGGTTGCCTGCATCATCTTAACCGCTGAAGCAAAATCCTTGGTGTAAATGATTGCTTTACATCCGCTTCTTACCATAAGCTCGGTAAGGTCAGCGTCAGTAAGCTTAGGATCAAGAGGAACACAGGTTACGGGAGACATTGCAAAAGCATAATAGCAGATTGCCCAGTAAAAGCTGTTTTCACTGAGAATCGCAACCTTTTCGCCCTTCATACCTAAATCATAGAAATATTGTGCGAGACCTGTTGCGTCATAAAAGGTCTCACGGAAATTCTTTTCCTTGAGAGCACCTGAAAAATCGTTATATACGAGATGCTTTTTATCGCCGCCCTTCTCAGCGCCGTAAACCACAATCTCCTTAACGGTATCCATATCGGGAAAGCTTCCGTAGTTTGTATAATTGACTTTTGTTTTAAGTTTTCCTTTTTTCATTTTAAGAAATTCCTTCCAAGCACACAATAACTCATTTTATCACAATACATTTTATAATTCTATATATCTTATATCTCAGAAATGTTGTAAAATTATGAACGAATTATTAACAAAAGAGATAAATTTTTTCTTGACAATTCGGAGTTTAAGTAATACAATTATAATAATATTGAAATCGTTGATGCAGAAGGCTGTTACAGGCGGGTTTTTCAGAGAGCCGCACATCAGGTGAAAGTGCGGTATTACTTGCGATTCAGTTACCACTGCGGAGAGCGTTCCGAAATAAGGAATGACGGCTTGCCCCGTTACGGCAGTTAAAGCGGCGGAAATTTTTCCGCAATTCGGGTGGAACCGTGGAGTTTATGCTTCATCCCTTTTTATGAGGGATGGAGCTTTTTTTATGTTTTTATTTTAAGGAGGAATACACAATGGTAAAAGTAACACTTAAAGGCGATGTTGTTAAGGAATTTGATAACGGCATCACAGCCGCTGAGGTTGCAAAAAATCTTGGCATGGGTCTTTACAAGGCCGCTTGCCTTTGCAAAATAAACGGCGAATATGCAGATCTTCGTACAGCTATCAACGAGGACTGCGCACTTGAAATTCTCACATTTGACGATGACGCAGAAGCTAAAAAGGCATTCCGCCACACAGCTTCGCATATTATGGCACAGGCTGTTAAAAGACTCTTCCCCGAGGCAAAGCTTGCTATCGGACCCGCTATTGATAACGGCTTCTATTACGATTTTGATGTTGACAAGGCGTTTTCACCCGAAGACCTTGAAAAGATTGAGGCTGAAATGAAAAAGATTGTCAAGGAGGCTCTCCCCCTTGAGAAATTCGAGCTTGATCCTGACGAGGCTATCGCAATGATGCAGGAGAAGGGCGAAATCTATAAGGTTGAACTCATCGAGGAGCACGCAGGCAAGGGTGAGAAGATTTCCTTCTTCAAGCAGGGCGAATTCGTTGAGCTTTGCGCAGGTCCGCACATCCCTGACACAAGCAGAGTAAAGGCTTTCAAGCTCACATCCTGCACGGGTGCATATTGGAGAGGCGATTCAACAAAGAAGATGCTTCAGAGAATTTACGCAACAGCCTTCACAAAGAAGGACGAGATGGAAGAATATCTCACAGCTGTTGAAGAGGCTAAGAAGCGCGACCACAACAAGCTCGGACGAGAGCTTGAAATCTTCACAACAAACGAGCTTATCGGTCAGGGACTTCCGATTCTTCTTCCTAAGGGTGCAAGAATCATTCAGCTTATGCAGCGCTTCATCGAGGATGAGGAGCAGAAGAGAGGCTGGCTTCTTACAAAGACTCCCTATATGGCAAAGAGCGACCTTTACAAGGTTTCAGGCCACTGGGATCACTATAAAGACGGTATGTTCGTTCTCGGTGACGAGGATAAGGATGATGAGGTGTTTGCTCTTCGTCCGATGACCTGTCCGTTCCAGTATCAGGCATATCTCAACCGTCCGCGTTCTTACCGTGACCTTCCGCTTCGCTATAACGAGACCTCTACCCTCTTCCGAAACGAGGCTTCGGGCGAAATGCACGGTCTTATCCGCGTTCGTCAGTTCACAATTTCAGAAGGTCATCTTATGTGCCGTCCCGATCAGCTTGAGGAGGAGTTCAAGGGCTGTCTTGAGCTTGCGGTTTACTGTCTGAAGACTCTCGGTCTTTATGAGGATGTTTCATACCGCTTCTCACAGTGGGATCCTGCAGACACAGAGAAATATATAGGTACTCCCGAACAGTGGGATGAGGCTCAGGGCGTTATGAAGAAGATTCTTGACCACCTTGAGATCCCGTATAAAATCGGTGTCGGTGAGGCTGCATTCTACGGTCCGAAGCTTGATATCCAGATCAAGAATGTATTCGGCAAAGAGGATACGCTCATCACAATCCAGATCGACCAGATGCTCGCAGAGAAATTCGGTATGGAATACACAGATTCAGACGGAACAAAGAAGAATCCGTATATCATTCACCGTACGTCAATCGGCTGCTACGAGAGAACACTTGCTCTTCTTATCGAAAAGTATGCAGGTGCTTTCCCCGTATGGCTTGCTCCGACTCAGGTCAAGCTTCTTCCGATTGCTGACAGACACCACGACTATGCTTATGAAATTATGGATAAGCTTGAGGCGGCAGGTATCCGTTGTGAAATCGATACAAGAAGTGAGAAGATCGGTTATAAAATCCGTGAGGCTCAGCTTGAAAAGGTTCCTTATATGCTTCTTATGGGCGATAAGGATATCGAAGCAGGCAGCGTTTCTGTGCGTAAGCGCGGTGAAGGCGACATCGGTGCAATGGGCATTGACGAGTTTGTCAACCTTGTTGTTGAACAGAACAAATCAAAGGTTATTTTCTAAAGTGAGGGAATAAAAATGTCCATTCAGGCAGGCAGAGAATATTTAAAGCAATTCGGTCTCGACGGGAAGGTGCTCGAATTTGAGGTTTCGAGCGCGACGGTTGAGCTTGCGGCTCAGGCCGTCGGTGTTGAGGGCAAGAGAATTGCAAAAACACTTTCATTCAAGGTCGGTGAGGATGCAATTCTCATCCTTGCCGCCGGTGATGCAAAGATAGATAATAAAAAGTATAAAGCCACATTCTCCGCAAAGGCAAAGATGCTTACTCCCGACGAGGTGGTTGAGCTTATCGGCCACGCTGTCGGCGGTGTATGTCCGTTCGGCATCAAGGACGGCGTTAAGACATATCTTGACGAGTCTCTGAAGAGATTTGAGACCGTCTTTCCTGCTGTCGGAAGCTCAAACAGCGCAATCGAAATGACTATACCCGACCTTGAAAAATATGCTCAGAACTATGTCGGCTGGGTTGATGTTTGCAAGGGCTGGAATGAGGAAGAGGCTGAATAATATGTCAGATTTCCGTTTTGGTTTTACAAGAGATTTCGGCGATTCAGAGGCCATCAAGGGTGTCGGCGCGGATTATCACGAGCTGAATCTCGGCAATATCGCAAAAATGTCGGACGAAGATATTGACAAATACATCTCCGCGGCAAAAGAAAACGGCTATTCTTATGAAGCCGCCAACTGTATGATTCCCGGTGAATACAAGCTGACTGTTGAAAATCCCGATTATGTTGCGATTGATGAATATCTCGAAAGAGCATATTCAAGGGCGGCTCGTCTCGGAATAAAAATTGCCGTTATGGGCTCATCGGCAGCGAGAAATTATCCCGAGGGTGTGACTTATGAGGAAGCCTTCGACAGACTTGTGGTTTTTCTCAAAGACCATGTTGCTCCCGTTTGTGAAAAGTACGGCATTGTATGCGCTCTCGAAAACCTTTCATACGGTGAGAGTAACATTCTGAATACTGTTGAAGAATCGCTCAGAATTGTCGAAGCAGTCGGCAGTGAGTGGGTTAAAATCCTTGTTGATTTCTACCACTTCGGCTATAACAAGGACAGTCTTGATTCAATAAGACAAGCGAAGAACCACATCGCTCACATTCATATAGCAAGCGTTTCGGGCGGCAGAATCTTCCCCGCCCCCGATGACGGTGAGGATTACAGCGTGATTACGGATATTCTGCGTGAAATCGGCTATGACAAGCGCGAGGCACGCATAAGCTTTGAAGCCCGTACACCTGACGGCAAGGATTTTATGAAATGTGCCGAAGAATGCCTTGCGGCCTTTAAAAATATTTAATTCGGAGTAATTATTATGAAATATGCAGTAATTTTATATGACGGAATGGCGGATTATCCCGTTCCCGTATTTGACGGCAAAACGCCGATGATGATGGCAAACAAGCCGAATTTTGACCGCCTTGCTCAGAAGGGTGAGGTCGGACTTGTGCGCACTGTTGCTGACGGTCTCAAGCCCGGCAGCGATGTTGCAAATTTGAGCGTTATGGGCTATGACCCTATGAAATATTACACAGGCCGTTCACCGCTCGAGGCTGTAAGCATCGGCGTTAAGATGGCCGATGACGATATTGCGCTTCGTTGTAACCTCGTCACTCTTTCAGACGAGGAAAACTATGAGGACAAGACGATGATTGACTATTCCGCAGGTGATATTTCAAGTGCGGATGCCGCGGAAATCATCAAGACCGTTCAGGAAAGCTTCGGTGACGATGAATTTGCATTTTATAACGGTGTGAGCTACCGTCACTGTCTTATCCACCACGGCGGTACGGTTGAGCTCGGCAATATGACACCTCCTCACGACATTTCTGACAGAGTTGTCGGCCCGTATCTTTCAACTGCACCTACGGCAGAAAAGCTTATTGCTCTTATGAAAAAGAGCTACGACCTTCTCAAGGATCATCCCGTAAACAAGAGAAGAATTGCTGAGGGCAAGCGTCCCGCAAACTCAATCTGGCTCTGGGGCGAGGGCAAAAAGCCGATGCTTCCCCTCTTCACGGATCTTTACGGCATAAAGGGCTCTGTTATCTCTGCAGTTGACCTTCTTAAGGGCATCGGTATTGCGGCAGGTATGAACACCCCCGAGGTTGAGGGTGCAACAGGCTATATTGACACTAACTTCGAGGGCAAGGCTCAGGCGGCTGTCGATGAACTTAAAAACGGTGCTGACCTTGTTTATGTTCATATCGAAGCTCCCGACGAGTGCGGCCACAGAAACGAGCCTGAAAACAAGGTTCGTGCAATCGAGCTTATTGACGAAAAGGTGCTTCCCGTTATCATAAACGGACTTGAGGAAATCGGTGAGGATTACAAGATTATGATTCTTCCCGATCACCCGACACCTATCGTCACAAAAACTCATGCAAGAGATCCTGTTCCTTATATGATTTATAAAAAATCAGCCGAGAAGGACAGCGGTGTTGAATCTATAAACGAGGATACCGCAAAAGCAACAGGCAACTTCGTTGAATTCGGCCCGTCAATGATGAAGAAATTTATTGAGGAATAATTTTATGAAAATGAGAATGCCGTCTGTTCCGCTTATTACGGTTGACCCGTATTTTTCGGTATGGACATCAGATATCAATAAAAAACCCACCTTGCACTGGACAGGTAAGGAAAATAATATTTTCGGTACGGTTTTCGTCGACGGTAAGGCATACCGCTTTCTGAGTGACGACGACAACGATGCAATGACGGTTGTCAGTGTTGACGCCGATATGTTCTCAACAACGGTCGTTTATGAGGATGCAGGAATCCGTCTTAGCGCAAAATTCACCTCCCCGATGCTTGTTACCGACCTTTATTATGCTTCGCGTCCCGTTTCATATCTCAAGCTCTCTTACGAAAGCATTGACGGCTCACAGCACGATGTATCAGCAAAGCTTTCTGTCAGCGAGGAGCTTGTTCTCAACAAGGCAAACGAGGGTAAGGCTTGGTCCGAGAAGGTAGATATTGATTCACTCACCTGTGTAAGACTCGGCAACGGCAAGCAGGATATTCTTTGGCGAAGCGGTGACGATGTCAGAATCGACTGGGGCTATTGCTATCTTGCGACTCAGGGTGAGGCAAAATCAGGTAATGAAATCACCGAGGATTTATACTGTGCTTATGTCGAGAGAAAGCTCGACAGTGAGGCGCTTTTCCTCTTTGCTTATGACGACATCGACAGTATGGTTTATTTCGGTGACAAGCTGAAGGCATATTGGAAGAAGGACGGCAAGTCTATCGAAGAAGCAATACTTGAGGCTGCCGACGAATACGATCGTCTTATGACCGAATGTACCGCTTTCTCTGACAAAGTAATTGAAGAAGCAACCGCAAAGGGCGGTGAAAAATATGCCGAGCTTATCACTCTCGCCTACCGTCAGGTTATGGCGGCGCACAAGCTTGTTGTTGATAACGACGGAAACAACCTTTATATTTCAAAAGAATGCTTCTCAAACGGCTGTGCGGCAACGGTTGATGTCACATATCCGAGCGCACCGATGTATCTTCTTTACAACACCGAGCTTCTCAAGGGTATGTTAAGACCGATTTTCCGCTATGCAGGCTCAGATGAATGGAAGTTTGATTTTGCACCCCACGATGTCGGTCAGTATCCTCTCGTCAACGGTCAGGTTTACGGCAATAATGAGCTGAAATGGCAGATGCCCGTTGAGGAATGCGGCAATATGATTATCCTTGTTTCTGCAATTTGTAAGGCTGACGGCGATTATTCTTTCGCTGAGGAAAACCTTGACCTTCTCGAAAAGTGGAGCAAGTATCTTGTAAAATACGGCAAGGATCCTGAGCATCAGCTGTGCACCGACGACTTTGCAGGACATCTTGCACATAACTGCAATCTTTCATTGAAGGCGATTATGGGCATGGCAGGCTTTGCGGATATCCTTGAGCATCTCGGCAAAAAGGATGAGGGCGAAAAGCTCCTTGCAGTTGCAAAGGAATATGCCGCATCCTTCATTGAGAATGCGGAGAATCCCGACGGCAGCTACCGTCTCGCTTATGATCGCGAGGGTACCTTCAGCCTGAAATATAATTCAGTCTGGGATAAAATCTGGAAGACAGGTCTTTTCCCCGAAAAATTCTTTAAAAACGAAATCGATAGATACAAAAAAGAGGCTCGCTACTATGGCGTTCCTCTCGATTCAAGAGAGAAATACACAAAATCAGACTGGCTTCTCTGGGCTGCCTGTCTCGCTGAAAAGAAGGAGGATTTTGAGTTTTTCACCTCTCTGTTATGGGATGCCTATAACACGATGCGCACACGCGTACCGATGACAGACTGGTACTATACCGACACATCTGAGATGGTCGGCTTCCGGCACCGTACGGTTCAGGGCGGACTTTTCATAAGACTGATGATGGATTGACAAAAAATCAGCGTGCTTTACAGTGAGTAAAGCACGCTGAAATTATTTTTTGTTGACATTTTTAATTCCGTACTTTTTCTTTATCCCGGGAAAGGCGTGTGCGTAGAAAAGAACTGTCACAAAGGTTTTAATAGCATCAGAAACATTTGATACGGCACTTTCGATTCCTCCGTCAGCAAAGTGTGCAAGCACATCGACAGCCTTGCTTATAAACATATTTTTCTGTACGGATTCTTTCTTTTTTCTTGTGAAGGTCATCCAATCAAAGCAGCTTTTGACAACAAGCAGCTCCTTATCGGGAATGAGTGAATAATTCTTTGAAAGGCTCTGAATCTGTGACGATGCTCTTGACTGAAGAAAAATTTCGTCAAGGCTGAGGTTATTATCTCTTACCACCTCGTCACCCATCGGTGTTTTCGGAATGACGACATAATAATTAAACAGGAATGCATCGACATTAAGACTCTGTGCAAAGCTGACTGTTTCTCTGAGCTGCTCAGGCGTTTCATTGTGGAATCCTATGATGAAGGAGCCAAAGGTCGTTATTCCGACCTCGGTGCACATATCGATAAATCGGCGGATAAGCTCGTGATCCATCGGCTTTCCGATTTTTTCGCGCGTTGCGTTGCTTCCCGTTTCGAGTCCGAGCATCAGCCATCGACAGCCCGCATCGTACATTCTGCGAAGCTTTTCGATATCCTTGTATGTGTCGGCACGGGTTTCTGCACCCCAAAAGAATTTAAGTCCTTTCCTTTCGCGGAACGAGCGGATTTCTTCAATCTCATCATCAGTCAGCAGTAACAGCTCATCAGAGAAATTCACTCCATCAAGTCCGTACTTTTTCTCAAGGTATTCTATTTCACTCAGAACATAGCTCAGCGGACGCTTTCTGTGCTGAGAATTGTAAAACATTGTATTATAACAATAGGTACACCTGAACGGACATCCGCGTGAGGTATACATATAGAGCATCCGTTTGCAATGCGGGAACTGTCTGAAGCACTTTCGCACATCGACCAAATCCCAGTCAATCGCAGGCAGATTCCCGAGCTCCGAATCATTGCAGTTAGGCGTTGAAGAGACTTTTCCGTTGTCAGAATATGTAAGACCGTTGACTGACGCATAATTTTTTGAGGAGGTGTATTCCTCAAGCAGTCGGCGCAGCTTGGTTTCTGTCTCACCTGTCAGAACAAAATCGGCGTAGCCTCCGCCGACAATCTGCTCGGCAAACGCCGCAGCAACCACCTCAGCCCAGACGATAACCGCTCCGCACTCCCTTGCGAGTGACGAAACAAATATCGCATCCTTGACAGATGCCGTCGGCGGAATATAAAGCACCGCCGCCTCGGGGCAGAATGAGCCGACAACCTTTTTTGCGTCTCTGAAATCAATGCAACGGTCAAACACGAGCACCTCGTGCCCGAGCGACTTCATATATGATGCCGTTACCATAATGCTTCGGCATACGGGATAGGTTGTTCCCCTCATCAGAAAGCCTGCAGAGGGCTGAACAAATAGTATTTTCATATAATCAAAACCTTTTAAGCTTCTTTTTTATATCGACCGCGCCGCTTGTGCACACCTCGTCACAGCACAGACATCCTATGCAATTCTTTTTATCCAGTACAATTCTCTTGTTGCTGACGGACAGCGCATTCTGCGGACAGGTTACAACGCATTTTTTGCAGAGAATACAATTACCGTTCATCTGCGGATATTTCATAAACAGCGCATCACCGATTTTTTGTGTGAGCGTTGTCAGCCTTGCGTTTATCTTACCGCCTGCCGTGTCTGCCTGAATGGCCGCAGGAAGTACAATCGGCTGTGTCAGAACAAAATCCGTGTCACCAAATTCCTCATAATCCGACGGAATAAGGCCTTTTTCTCTTGCGGCGGTAACAGTTGCGACCTTTTCCTCGGGCACACCGAGTGTCCGTGTGATAAAAGCATCAAGTCCGAAAACATCCTTTGAGGAAAAGGTAAGTCCGAGATATCTTTTTTTGCCGTTTGTCGGGCCGTTGCCCTCCATAATATCAACAGCATCAACGAGTGTAAAATCGGGTCTGACGGTTGCGGCAAGCTCGACGAGCATATTTGAAAAATCCTTGACGGCAGGATATTTCGCGTGAAACGCAGGCTTTTGAAGTCCCGGAATTGTTCCGAAAAGATTTTTGACTCCTGCGGTAAGGCAGGTCATATTATGCGTTTTGAGCTTTGGCAGATTTATGATATAGTCGGCATCCCTGACAACATTAATAATATTGAATTGTCTGTTGATAAAGCTGTCATCCGTCTGAATATCAGAGCTTTCAAAATCAACACTCAACCGCGCATATTCACCGAGAAACTCATAACCTGTTTTTTTATAGACATCCTGCATCTGAGAGAAAAGCAGAAGTGCGCCTCCCGGACAGTCGGCAACGGTTATATCGGTTATTCCGATTTCTCTGAGATATCTGATAACCGCAAAAACAAGCCTCGGGTTTGTTGTGACGGAAAATGCCGCCTCCTTATCGGTGACAAGATTCGGCTTAAGAAGCACTCTTGCATTCTTTGGAATTTCATCATTGATGTCGTGCGCCTCAAAATGCTTTTTCACCGCCCGATAGAGCGTTTCGTCATCATAATTTTCAGTTTTATAAACAGCATAGGTGTTCATAAGCATCCTCTTTTGTAACGAGTATATAATGTGATTATAGAATAACTCCTCAATATAGTCAAATATTTTATAAATAAAAAATCAGCGTGCCTTACAAAAAGTAAAGCACGCTGTCGGTTTTTAAAGTCCTACGCTCTTGCGAAGAATCTTGAGCGCATCGATTGAATTGATTTTGCTGTCAGAATTCATATCAGCAAGAATCTTCTGTTGAGGATTGAGTGTGAGATTCTGAACAGAAGCATTCAGAACGATTAGAGCATCGATTGAATTGAGTCTGCCGTCGCCGTTGACATCGCCGTAGCCCTTATCCGTTGAGATGTTGATTGTATAGCTTGTGTAAACATTGTAATTCTCTTTGAAATAAATCTCGATTGTGTTTTTGCCGAGCTTGTACTCGCCGTCCTGAGGAGAAGCAAGGATATTCTGCTGAATAACTCCGTTTTTGTTGGCAGTCTCCTTATATGCGACTTCCTTTGTCTTGCCGTCGCTGTATGTCACCTTGACAACAAGACCTGTCATATCGAGCATTCCTCTGTCCTGATAATGAGAGAAATATCCGCCCCAATGCATAAAGGTAATAAGTCCGTCACGAGGGATAAATGTTCCGAAGCCGTCACCCTCGGGATACTGCCAATAGCCGTATTTCCAGTCAGCACCCTGATAGAAGGTTGTTTTTGTCGGAAGCTTTACAATTTCTATTTTTTTGATTGATGCCGCAAAGCCGTCAACTGCAAAAAGCGATAGCATCATCACCGCACAAAGGACAACTGCGGTTAGTTTTTTAATTATTTTCATCATATTATCCTCTCTAAAATAGGCTGTGTAAGTATTATATATTCATTATCGGAAAAAGTCAAACGATTATGTATCAAAATCCGGAATAAAATCAGAGGATGAGGATTCGATATCCTGTATAAAGACATTCTCAAGCCCGAGCTTTTCGGCGTGGTCAAGCACGAGGTCATATTCTCTCTGAGAAATTCTGCGGTTGATTGTCGGGTATTCTCCCGCTTCACCGCAGGGGGTATACTGACTCATAAGGCTTATGATTGTGTCGTGCGGCAGATTTGCAGAAATCCAGTCAAGGACTCCCTTTGCCTGACTGACATTGCCCGGCAGAACAAGGTGGCGGATTATCATTCCCCTCTGAAGCATTCCGTCAGAGTCAAATACATCCGTTCCGACCTGCCGTTTCATTTCGAGCACGGCCTTTGTCGCAACCGAAAAATAATTTTCAGCACCACTGTACTTTTTTGACACCTTATCGCTTACATATTTAATATCGGTTAAATAAACATCGACAAGCCCCTCACCCTCCTTCAGAGTTTCGGCAAGGTCGTATCCGCCCGTATTCCATACAACAGGAACAGACGGCTTGTATTTTGTGAGGCTTTCAAAAAGCTGATAAGAATAATGCGTAGGATTGACGAGGTTTATATTGTGCGCGCCCTGATTTTCAAGATCCTTGAAAATCTCAATAAGCTCTTCTTCGGTAATCACCCTGCCGCCGCACTGTCGGCTGATTTCATAATTCTGACAGTAGACACACCTGAGTGAGCAGCCCGAGAAAAATACGGTTCCGCTTCCCTTTTCGCCGCTGATGCAGGGCTCCTCCCAGAAATGAAGCGCCGCACGGGCAATTTTATAATCCGACGGCACACCGCAGAAGCCTGTCTTATGAGTTCTGTCGATATTGCACCTGCGCGGACAGGAATTGCAGATAAACATTTTTTCTCACCTCGGAAGTATTGTAACATAAAAAATTATCTTGTCTATGGTCTGCCATTATGATATAATGAATTTGCGTTGCAAATTCAGCGATATAAATTCTTGAAGAATTTGCGATATACCTGAAGGGTGCGATATATCACAGTGTGATGCGATATGTCCCTACGGGACTAGTCACAAGAATTTATATTATATCGCAAGCTGAAGTTTTTCAGGTTATATCGCATTTGTATAACAAATATATCGCACGAGCAACAGCGAGTATATCGCGGGAAGTGTTTTTATGAACGAAAAAACCATTAAAGAGCTGGCGATCGAATTAACGGTGGAAATAACCTCAGTCTGTGATAAAATAAAAGGCAGAAGCGTTTTTACAAAGCAACTGTTGCGCTCTTGTTCTTCAATAGGTGCTAACTCTCACGAAGCAAAATATGCTCAAAGCAGAGCTGATTTCATTCATAAGCTTGAAATCGCATTAAAAGAGTGCTATGAAACCGAATACTGGCTTGAAATACTCTACAAGGTTGATTCAATAGATAAAAACACATACGAAAAACTTATCAATAAAAACGGTACAATCAGAAGAAAGCTTATAGCTTCTGTAACTACCGCAAAAAATAACGCTTAAAACAAAAGGAGAAAACTATGAAAAAGCTTTTATGTTCTGTATTATGTCTTGTTATGATCTGTGTCGGCTTCAGTGCCTGCGGTGATTCTCAGACACCCGAAAACAACGGAAATTCAATAAACTCATCAAGCGGCACTCACCATGTTGAAATGGTTATCAAGGATTACGGCACAGTCAAAATCGAGCTTAACGCTGACGAGGCTCCGATTACGGTTGAAAACTTCATTTCACTCGCAAGCGACGGCTTCTATGACGGTGTCCCCTTCCACAGACTCGACAAGGATTTCGTTCTTCAGGGCGGTGACCCCGACGGTGACGGAGCCGGCGGCTCTGACAAGCAGATCAAGGGCGAATTCGCATCAAACGGTGTTCAGAACAACATCAGGCACAGCCGCGGCGTAATATCTATGGCCCGCACGGGAGATCCGAACAGCGCTTCATCACAGTTCTTTATCTGTCTTGAGGATTCATTCTTCCTCGACGGCAATTATGCGGCATTCGGCCATGTGACAGAAGGTATGGATGTTATCGATGAAATCCGCGACAACACTCCCGAATCAGACTCAATCCCCAAAAAATATCAGCCCGTTATCGAAACTATCAAAGTAATTGACTAAGAGGTGCTTAATTTGAGCAGTCTTGACTATCTTAACAGAGTTTATCTTCGTATTGATTTGGACAGAATCTGTTCAAATGTTACGGAGGTTATAAAAAAGGTCGGTCCCGACACACGGGTTATGCCTGTTGTGAAGGCGGATGCTTACGGACACGGTGCTATTGAGGTTACAAAAGCACTCAGTGAAATCGGAACCTACGGCTTTGCGGTTGCAACCGTCGGTGAAGCTCTCGCTCTGCGCCGTGCAGGTATAACAAAGCCGATTCTTATTCTTGATTTTGTTTTTCCCAATCAGTTTGAGACAATTATCAGAAATGATATTATGCTGACCGTTTTTCAGTACGGAATCGCAAAGAGCCTGAACGAGGCAGCCAAGCAAATGGGAACAACCGCTCATATCCATCTGAAGGTTGATACGGGTATGGGCAGAATCGGTTACATCCCCGACGACGACAGCGTTGAGGAGATAAGAAAAATTTCCGAGCTTTCAAACATCGAAATTGACGGTATTTTCACCCACTTTGCGTGTGCGGATATGGCTGACAAAACCTCGATGAACAAGCAGCTTGAGCTGTTCAGGAGCTTTGTCAAAAAAATTGAAGCAAAGGGAATAAACATTCCCATCAAGCATGTATGCAACAGTGCAGCTATCATCGACATGCAGGATGATTTTCTGAATATGGTCAGAAGCGGTATCATCACATACGGTCTTTTCCCCTCAGACGAGGTCAACAAGGAAAGTCTTGATGTGAAGCCTGCAATGGAAATGCACAGTGTTGTCATCAATGTCAAAACAATCAACAAGGGCGACACCGTCAGCTACGGTTCAACCTATGTCGCAGATAAGCCGACAGTTATTGCAACCATACCCGTCGGATACGCTGACGGCTATCCGCGCCAGCTTTCAAACAAGGGCAGCGTGCTCATCCACGGCAAGCGTGCAAAAATCGTCGGCAGAGTATGTATGGATCAGTTTATGGTTGATGTTACGGATATTCCCGATGTTCTTATCGGTGACAATGTCACTCTCGTCGGTTCAGACGGTGACGAATGCATCACCTGTGAGGAAATCGGTGAGATTTCAGGCAGATTCAATTATGAATTCCTCTGCCGTATCACAAGAAGAGTGCCGAGAGTTTATATCCGCAATGGCAAGACTAAGAAAATCGTTGACTATTTAGAGTGATTTTATGGCACAGAAGACAGAAAAAACAAATGTTATGCGGATATTAGAGCAGAAAAAAATTCCTTATACGCCGCATTATTATCCGCACGGAGAGGGTATTCCGACCGACGGCGTGACCGTTGCGAATTTTGTAGGCAAGGATGTCAGCTCCGTTTATAAAACGCTGGTTACACGCTCGGCAAGTAAAAGCTATTATGTTTTTGTAGTTCCCGTTGCCGAGCATCTTGACTTAAAAAAAGCAGCAAAGGCTGTCGGTGAAAAATCAATCGAAATGATAAAGCAGGACGAGCTTTTACCGCTCACGGGATATATCCACGGCGGTTGCAGTCCCGTCGGAATGAAAAAGCTTTTTAAGACTACCTTTCATTCCGATATCACTAATCTCGAAACCGTTGCTGTCAGCGCAGGAAAGGTCGGTGCGCAGATCGAGGTTGAGCCCGATAAGCTCATTCGGCTCGTAAACGGCAGAACAGCAGATATTATTTTTTAAGCACAAACGAATTTAAAAAGTATCCGACCACGGCACCCGCAAGGGTGCCTATTATTATGTCAATGACAATGTTACCGTCGATAATAAATGACATAACCGCACCGACGATAAGACCGACCACGGCAAAAATAAGACTGAATTTTGTTGTATTACTCATAGTGTCACCTCTCGGATAAAGTATAACACACTCGCATAAAATAAACAATCTGATAAAATCTAATAAAATTGAATAAAAAAGTATTTTTTTAATTGCAATTTTTATTCATATATGGTAAAATAAACAAAATATGCTTGAAAGGGGCGGTATAATGGCAGATGCTGCTGTATCTGTTCAGAACGAAGTGACTGAACAGGCAGAAATTAAAGCCGGTCGCACCATATCCAACAGCCGGCGTTATGTTGGCTCTAAGGAAACAATCGCTTATGTTGTTTATGATATTTCTCAGAGCTTTAACATAAACAAGTATCAGGATGTCTTCATCACCGATATCGTTCAGGTCGGTCTGAGCTTTCAGACTCTCGTTACCTTCGTAATCGGTATATGGGATGTCATCAACGATGTTTTCCTTGCCGCAATCGTTGACAGAACAAGAACAAGATTAGGTAAATTCAGACCCTGGCTTCTTCTTGCCGCAGGTCCCGGATTTTTACTTTCTCTTATTTATTGGCTTCTTCCGATAATCTTTGCGGGAACAAGTCCGTACCACGCAGGTAAGCTGGCGTTCTATATGATATTCCAGCTCGTCAACAACCTGAACGGCTCGCTTAACGCAATCTCAAGAACGGGTATGCTCTCAACAATTACCCCGAATGTTATCGAAAGAACGAGACTTATCACTCAGGCAAGCTTGTTCTCAGGCTTTATTGAGAAGGCTCCCGAAATTCTTATGGGACTTCTGATTGACCTTGTCAACCACGGTGTAATCAAAATCCCGATGAAGTCACTTTATGTTTCTGCGGGTGTTTTCACCTCGGCAGTCGTAAGTGCAATGGGTCTGTTCTTTGTTTTCTCAACAAAAGAAAGAGTTCTTCAGCGTAACGAGAAGCCGAGTATTCTTCAGGGCTTCAAATCAATCTTCAACAACAAGCCGTTGCTCATTCTTACTCTTACAGAGTTCCTTTCAGCATTCGGTCTTAACACAGGTCTTAACTACTACTACATAAATGTTCTCGGCTTTGCTTCAATGAGTACGGTTGTCGGTATCCCCGGCGCATTCGTATCCCCTGCAAGCTACGCTTTTGTTACAAAGGCTCGCGAGAAGTTCTCAACAAGAACCCTGTGGATTGCAAGCTCACATATCAGCGATGTTCTTATGCTCGGCGTATTTGCCGTCGGCTCAATCAACAAGAACTACAAGAAGCTTGCAGTTATGATTCCCGCATTTATGCTCAGAGAGACAATCTGGATGTTCTTCTGGGGTATCAAGAGCGTTATTCCTGAGGAAATGCGTAACGAGCCTATCGACTACGGTGAGTGGAAGAACGGTTACCGTACCGAAGGTATGACAGGCGTTGCAAAGAATCTTGCTCAGAAGCTTGTCGGTACTCTCGGCGGTACAATCAAGTCAGCAATCCTTGCAAGCATAGGCTACAAGGAGGGTGCAGGCTTCGGCAACCAGTCAGCAAAGACGGAGTACCTTCTCTTTATGATGAGTACACTTCTTCCGACAGCAACAGGTATCTTCGGTCTTATTCCGAAATTCTTCTATGACCTTTCAGGTGAGAAGAAGGAAAGAATGTACCGCGAGCTTACCGAGCGCCGTCAGAGTGTTATCGATCAGATGAAGGTCGTTGACGGTGAAACAAAAGCTTAATCGGCTGTAAATTACGGAGGCAACGAAGGTTGTCTCCGTTTTCTTTTTTATTATTCTTTTTTCTTTTTTGTTGTTGAAAAAGATTTAATATGGTGTTATAATGGTGTAAATACTTTGAAAGGATGATTGCATGGCTGAAAACACAGCAACTGCTCAACAGCTGGATCAGGAGCAAGTCGCCGCTCGTACCATATCCAACAACCGCCGTTATGTCGGTTCGAAGGAAACCGTTGCTTATGTTGTTTATGATATCGCTCAGAGCTTTAACATAAACAAGTATCAGGATATTTTCATCACTGATATTGTTCAGGTCGGTCTTAAATTCCAGACCCTTGTTACCTTTATCAACGGTATATGGGATGTTATCAACGACGTTTTCCTTGCCGCGCTTGTTGACAGAACAAGAACCCGTTTGGGTAAATTCAGACCCTGGCTTCTTTTCGCCGCCGGTCCCGGATTTTTTATGTCAATCATTTACTGGCTCCTGCCGCTTATCTTTGCGAACACAGGCCCGTATAATGTCGGCAAATTGGTTTTCTACCTCCTCTTCCATGTCGTAAATGAGGTTATAGGAACCATCAACGCTATCTCAAGAACCGGTATGCTTTCAACAATCACGCCGAACATTATTGAACGAACCCGATTGATTACTCAGGCTCAGTTACTCTCAGGCTTTGTTGAAAAGGCTCCCGAAATTCTTATGGGTCTTCTCATTGACCTTATCAACCACGGTGTTATCAAAATACCGATGAAGAGCTTGTATGTTTCCGCAGGTGTATTTACCACAGCGGTTTCGAGTGCTATGGGACTTTTCTTCGTGTTCGTGACCAAGGAAAGAATCCTTCAGCGTAACGAAAAACCGAGTATTCTTCAGGGCTTCAAATCAATCTTAAACAACAAGCCCTTGCTTATCCTCACTCTGACGGAGTTCCTTTCCGCCTTCAGCATGGATACAGGTATGAACTACTATTACATAAATGTTCTCGGCTTTGCTTCAATGACTACCGTCGTTGGTATCCCCGGTGCATTCGTATCACCCACCAGCTTCGCTTTCGTTACAAAGGCTCGCGAGAAGTTCTCAACAAGAACTCTCTGGATCGCAAGCTCACATATCAGCGATGTTCTTATGCTCGGCGTATTCGCCGTCGGTTCCATCAACAAGAACTACAAGAAGCTCGCAGTTATGATTCCTGCATTTATGATCAGAGAAACAATCTGGATGTTCTTCTGGGGTATCAAGAATGTTATTCCTGAGGAAATGCGTAACGAAACCATCGACTACGGTGAGTGGAAGAACGGTTACAGAACTGAGGGTATCACAGGTGTTGCAAAAGACCTTTCAAGAAAGCTCGTAAGCACGCTCGGTTCTACAATCAAGTCAGCAATCCTTGCAAGCATCGGCTACAAGGAGGGTGCAGGCTTCGGTAATCAGTCAGCTAAGACAGAGTATTATCTGTTTATGATGTGTACACTTCTCCCGACCGTTACAGGTGTCTTCGGTCTTATTCCGAAGTTCTTCTATGACCTTTCAGGTGAGAAGAAGGAAAGAATGTACCGTGAGCTCGCTGAACGCAGACAGGCTGTTATCGATGAGATGAAAGAGGTTGAAGCCAGCCTCCCCATCAATAACACAGAGGCTTAAAAAAATAATTAACGGAGGCAATCAGATTGCCTCCGTTTTTATTATGCCTTTTTTCTTGATAAAGCCTTGATTGTTATAAGCATTGTCAGCGGAAAGATAACAGATGTCATCAAGCCGAATTTAAGCGGATCAAAGGTAAGTGACGATGCTCTCACACCGTCTGAGACGACACCCGCAAGCCACGGTCCGAACGCACATCCGAAGTCGCCGAAAACAGCAAGCATTGCGAAAAGTGCAGTTCCTCCGCGAGGAAAAATCTTTGCGGCAAAGCTGAACACTCCGGGCCACATTGTTGCAACCGAAAGTCCGCATAATCCGCAGCCGATGAGCGATGCTAACGGGGCTTTGGAAAGCGTTGAAATGAGATAAGCGGCAACGCACAGTGCGGCGCTGAAGGAAAGAACCTTTTTAATGTCTATCTTATCGCCGAGAAGACCGAATGCAACTCGGGCGGATGCCATCAGCAAGGCAAACAGACAAGGGCCGAGCAAGTCGCCCGTAAGCTTATCAACGCCAAGACTCTTTTCGGCAAAGGTTGATGCCCACTGTGACATTGCAAGCTCACTCGCACCCGAGCAGAGCATAAGCACACAGAGAAGAATAAATGTGCCGCTTTTAAAAAGCTCGCCAACCTTCATCTCATCCTTGCCCTCGGGTACGGGCGGAAAAATCGGAACGCGCAAAAAAGCAAACATATTTATAAAAGGAATCACAGCCCACAGCATCGGAGCGTAAATCCAGTTTTCACCGCCGACAAATCTGATTGCGATTGTAGTGAAAAGCACAACCGACATCTGTCCCCAACAGTAGAACGAATGAAGCAAGCTCATTTCACCTGATTTGTTCTGAAGAGGCAGACCCTCAACAATGGGGCTGACAAGCACCACGATAAGTCCTGAGCCTGTTGCATAAATGATAATCGGTATCACAAGTCCGAGATAGTGGTTATCCATCGCGCGCGGAAGATTGCCCAGAAGGAAAAGTCCGACCGCGCTGAAAATATGAGCGAGTACGATTGATGTGCGGTAGCCGAGCTTTGCGATAACCTTGACAGATGCGATATCCACCGCAAGCTGTGTTATAAAGTTGAGCATAATAAGCCAACTGATTTTAGTGTAGTTTATGCCGAATTCTTCCTGAAAAATGACATAAAACAAGGGTGCTAAATTATTGATAATCGCCTGCACGAAATATCCCGTGTAGCAGGCGATTTTTGTTGAGGTATATTTTTTATTCATCTTCATCCAAATCCTGATTTGCTATTGTATCCTTCCAGAACCACCAACGCAGCTTCTTTTCGTCGGGCTTGACCGTATTTGCAAAGTATACTGCGGCGCGCATTTCATAAAGAATAACGCGATCCGCCACTCCCCCGCTCTCAACACAGTAGTCGAGGTAGAAATTATCCGCTTCTTTGTCACGAAGCTGTGCGGTCTCTTCAATTTCGAGCACACGGAAGGCTTCCTTCGCCTCGGGGGTGAGGAATGCAAGGTCTGCAATTTTTACATTTTTAGGTTCCTTCGGTTTTCTTTTAAAAAGCATAAAATCACCTGTTCAACTGTCGCCAATTTTAGTTTTTTAATATGCTACCACATTTAATAGCTAAAGTAAATAGCGGCAGAAAGATTTTTGTTGAACAGATTATTGCAAAGTGGTATAATCGGTTCGGGTGATGATATGTTTAACTTGAAGTACAATGACATTATTCTTTTTCAGGGAGATTCGATAACCGACGGCAACAGAGGCAGAAACACCGACCTTAACCATATCCACGGACACGGATATCAATACATTCTCGCTTCTGAAATGTACGCGGATAATTTTGACAAGAACATTGAGATCATCAACCGAGGAATAAGCGGCAACAGAATCGCTGACCTGCTTGCGCGTTGGGATGAGGACTGCCTTGAGCTGAAACCGACGGTGCTGAGTATTCTTGTCGGGGTAAATGACCTGAATTATAATTTCCTTCACAATCCCGACTCGGATGCGCAGGAATATGCAAGGACATACCGTACCTTACTTGACAAGGTGCTTGCTGTCAATTCTGACACAATGCTTGTTATTATGGAGCCGTTTTTCGGCGTTTCCAAAGAGAAGCCATATAACGATTATATGAGTGCGCATATCGGCGACTTTGCCGCTCAGGCAAGAAAGGTAGCCGAGGAATATAACGCCGTTTTTGTGCCGTTGCAGGATGTTTTTGACGAGCAGGCAAAGCATACGGATGTTTTTAAATTACTCTGGGACGGAGTTCATCCGACCACCGGCGGACACTGGCTGATTACAAAACGCTGGAAGGAATGTGTGCTTGATAAATTGAATAACAGATAAAAAATCAGAGGCTGTCCTAAGACAGCCTCATTTGTTTTATACAATTACTCTGAATGTTCTTACCTGGTTGGGTGTGATGTCAAACTCGAACTCGTTGTTACTGAACTCGAGCTCGGTTTCGTCAACCTCCATAAGGTTACATTCGATAACCCTCTTAACATCAGCAAAGTTGAGTTTAACCTTAACC
>JAZQGS010000025.1:0-6247 GCA_045540195.1 Acutalibacteraceae bacterium | reverse complement strand
CACGAGGCAAAGGCGGCTGTTCTTTGCGTCAACAAGGATAAGGGTGCAATCACAAAGAAGGAATGTCAGCTCGGCTGTATCGGCTGTATGAAGTGTGTCAAGGCTTGTGAATTTGATGCAGTCAAGGTCGAAAACTTCTGTGCAAAGGTTGACTTTAACAAGTGCACAGGCTGCGGCAAGTGTACTGAGGTTTGCCCGGTTAAGTGTATCAACCTTATTACATTAGAAGGTTAAATTTCAAAGGCTTACGGAAAAATCCCGTAAGCCTTTTTATTTGCCATTTTCTGTTGTTTATGATATTATAAAATTCAAGGAGGAGATAGAATGAATAAAAAGCTAAAGCTGCGTATTTCTTTTCTTACCGTATTTATACTTCTGCTTACGGTTGAGGTACTGATTGCGCTCTTTGTTCACGACGATTTTGTCCGTCCTTATGTCGGTGATATGATTGTAACAGTTGTCGTGTGGAGCTTTATGAGAATCATCTTCCCCGACAGATTTAAGCTGATGAACCTTTATGTTATGATTTTTGCCATACTCGTCGAGGTCGGTCAGTATTTTCATTACACCGAGCTTCTCGGCATCACAAATCCCGTGCTTGTTACGATGATGGGCACATCCTTCGCGTGGGCGGATATAGCATGCTATGCGGTCGGTTGCGTTGTGGCAGGGGTTGCGGATTGGTTATTGTTTAAGAAAAAAGCATAAAATTAACCCACAGAAAATTCTGTGGGTTTTATTTTAGCGCAAAACAATATCCTTTATCTCTTCACAATTCTTTACAACATAATTTGCGCCGGCGACAATCATTTCATCAACGCTTCCAAAGCCGAAGGTTACGGCCACACTCGGTACACCCGCATCAACCGCGCCGAGGATATCATACTTTGTATCACCGACCATAAGAGGCTTCGCACATCCGTACGGAGCAAGCAGCTCCATAGCCTTTTCAATAATCTGCTTTTTGCCGCCGTGCAGAACATCCGCCTGCGCTCCGACAACAACATCAAACAGATGCGAAAGCTCGCAGGTCTTGACAATATGATCAATGAACATCTGCGGTTTCGAGGTTGCGATGCCTGTCTTTATCCCCTTTTCCTTTAAGGTAAGAAGAAGGTCTTCCATACCGTCATAGAGCTTAAATTTATAATATCCGTCAACGGAATATTTCGCGCGGTAGTGGATGATGAGCTGATCAATCTGTTCATCGCTTATATCAGGAAAATGATTGCGGAAGCCTACATTCAAGGGAGGTCCGATGAAGGTACGCATCTCATCAGGATGAGGCTGAGGAAGCCCCTCCATTCTGATTCCGTAGAGTATACCCTCAAATATTCCTTCGCTCGTATCGGCAACAGTGCCGTCAAAATCAAAGAGTACACAATCGAATTTAGCCATCTTTATCACTCCAATCACAAAAAGTATTGTAACACAAATATTTATGATTTACAATCCCGATTAAATGTGATAAAATGTTTGCAGTTACACATCGGAGGTATCATTATGGAAAACACAGAAAAGAAAGCCCGCGTTCTCAGCGCCATTCAGCCGACAAGCGTTCCCACCCTCGGCAACTATCTCGGTGCGCTTAAAAACTGGGCGGCTATGAGTAAGGATAACGACTGCCTTTATGCAGTTGCCGATCTTCATGCAATCACCGTGCGTCAGGAACCTGCAAAGCTCCGCAAGCAGACTCTTGAGATGTATGCTCTGCTTCTCGCAATCGGTCTTGACCCCGAAGAAAATATTATTTTTGTTCAGTCACATGTTCCTCAGCACGCTGAGCTTGCCTGGGTTCTTAACTGCTACACCCAGTTCGGTGAGGCTGCAAGAATGACTCAGTTCAAGGATAAATCTGCAAAGCACGCTGACAACATCAATGTCGGTCTTTTCTCTTATCCGACACTTATGGCGGCAGACATTCTTCTTTATCAGGCAGACTATGTTCCCATCGGTGCTGACCAGAAGCAGCATCTTGAGCTTGCCCGTGACATCGCCGAACGCTTCAACGGCATCTACTCCCCCACCTTCACCATTCCTCAGCCGTATATCGGCAAGGCAGGCGCGAGAGTTATGTCTCTTCAGGACCCGACAAAGAAGATGTCAAAGTCCGACCCGAACCCGAAGGCTTCCGTTGCACTTCTTGACACTCCCGATGATATCCGCAAGAAGTTCAAGTCAGCCGTTACCGACTCCGAGGCAAAGGTGCGCTACGCTGACGGTAAGGACGGAATCAACAACCTTATGGCAATTTATTCCTGTTGTACAGGTCTTGATTATGACGCAATCGAAAAGGAATTTGACGGCAAGGGCTACGGCGACTTTAAGCTCGCGGTTGCAGAGAGCGTTATCGAAAGCATAAAGCCCGTTCAGGACAAGTATTATGAGCTTATGAGCGACAAGGCATATCTTGAAAAATGTGCCGCTGAGGGCGCAATGAAGGCATCGTATGTTGCCAATAAGACTCTTAACAAGGTTATGAAAAAGGTCGGCTTCTGGCAGATTAAGAAATAATAATTTTAAGGGACGGGAAACCGTCCCTGAATTTTTGTTTTATTCAATAAATTGGAAGTTTATCTATCTCTTTTGAACACCTCATCCACCACTAACGTGGTCCCCCTTCCCCTCGAGGGGAAGGCTCTGAAAATCACTGCTAATCAAGGCTTCTCCTTGAGGAGAGGCTCCGCCGTAGGCGGTGGTGAGGTGTAGGTTGCAACGCAACCGTTATTATTCAACATCCCAACAAATTAAAAACTGAAACATTATTAAAGAAAGAAGTCTTACTATTTCACAGCAAGGCTATATTCATTAAAAATTAACATTTTTTCACAGAAATAGTATTATTTTATGTAGATTTTTACTGTAAAGTATGGTATTATATAATGTAATAATTCTCATGGAGGGTTAAAAATGACGGTAAAAGAAATTGTAGAAATTCTTGACGGCACAATCGTTTACGGTGAGGACTTTCTTGACCGCGAGGTTTTCAAGGCTTGTGGCAGTGATATGATGAGCGATGTTCTAGCTTATGTTAAAGAGCAGGCTGTGCTTCTGACGGGACTCGTGAATCCCCAGGTCGTAAGAACAGCCGAAATGATGGATATGAAATGTATCGTTTTCGTTCGCGGAAAGTCGCCCGATATGGGTATGATCAACCTTGCGGAGGAACGCGAAATTGTTCTTATTAAAACCGACCTTGAAATGTTTACCTCGTGCGGTAAGCTTTACGCTCACGGTCTCAGAGGAGGCAGCGGAAGATAATGGAAGAGGTTAAGCTGCATTATGATGTCAATGCCTATGATTTCACCTGCGCAGGTGAGGCTTCGGGCAAGCTGAAGCGTTCACTCAAGGACCTCGGCTTTGACGCCTCTTTGGTAAGAAGGGTCGCTATTGCCGTATATGAGGCGGAAATCAATATGGTTATCCACGCGGAGGGCGGTGTTATCGACGCGACAATCACTCCCGAATGCATTACGGTTGTTCTTGCCGACAAGGGCCCGGGTATCCCTGATGTTGAGCTTGCTATGCAGGAGGGCTACTCCACCGCACCCGAAAATGTGCGTTCACTCGGCTTCGGCGCAGGTATGGGTCTGCCGAATATCAAAAAATATACCGACGAAATGACAATCGACACAGAAATCGGTGTAGGTACCACAATCACACTTAAAATCTATAATCAATAATCTTACATAATCAATCATAAAGGAGGAGCAAAATGAGTACTGTGTTTCATTCAGTTAGCCTTGACAAAGATAAGTGTCTGGGCTGTATGAACTGTATAAAACGCTGTCCGACTCAGGCAATTCGTGTTCGCAGGGGAAAAGCGACCATAATTTCCGAACGCTGTATTGACTGCGGTGAGTGCATCCGTATCTGTCCGCATCACGCAAAATCAGCAATGAGCGATCCTCTTTCTTCTATCGAGGACTATAAATATAAAATCGCGTTGCCCGCACCGTCTCTTTACGGTCAGTTCAACAATCTTGACGATGTTAATTTTGTTCTGACGGCACTGCTTCAAATTGGCTTTGACAGCGTTTTTGAGGTAGCAAAGGGCGCAGAAATCGTTTCTGATGCGACAAGAAAGATGCTTAAAACTCAGAATCTTATCAAGCCCGTTATTTCAACGGCCTGCCCTGCGGTAATCCGACTTATCCGCGTCCGTTATCCTGAGCTTATCGATAATCTTATCACGCTCAAAACACCGATGGATGAGTCTGCGCGCCTTGCACGAATTGAGGCAAGAGAAAAAACAGGACTTGCAGACGAGGATATAGGCGTATTTTTTATCACACCCTGCCCTGCTAAAATCACGGCTATCAAGTCACCTCTTGCCGCCGACCATACGGATGTCAACGGTGCAATCGCGATAAGTGAGGTTTATCCTCTTCTCGTTCAGAAAATGGATAAGCTCGACCGCGAAAAGCTGGTGTCACTTGAGCAATCGGGTAAAATAGGTGTCGGCTGGGCGGCAAGCGGCGGTGAGGCTTCGGCTTCGCTGACCGAGAAATACATAGCCGCAGACGGCATTGAAAATGTTATAAAAATTCTTGAAGAGGTTGAGGACGAAAAGCTGAACGATATCGAGTTTATCGAGCTCAACGCCTGCACGGGCGGCTGTGTCGGCGGATGTCTGACGGTTGCAAACAACTTTGTCGCAAAAACAAGACTGAGCACTCTGAAAAAATATCTTCCCGTGTCGTGCAACCGCATCGAACAGGATATCCCGAAGGAGCTCGGCTGGGATTATCCGCTTGAGCCGCTCTCTGTTCTCAAGCTCGCGGACAATGTAACTGATTCAATGAAGCTTATGAATCAGGTTTCCGAAATGGTTAAAAGCTTCCCCGGTCTTGACTGCGGAACCTGTGGTGCGCCAACCTGCCGTGCGCTGGCTGAGGATATAGTCCGCGGTTATGCGAGCGTTGACGACTGTATTTTCCGTATCCGTAATGAAATGGTATCCTCTGCTGAGCTTAAGGATAACGATATCGACAAGCTTATTCCCGTGCCCTTCAGAGGTATTGATGAGGAGAAATTGAAATGGACATAAAAGAACTTATTGAAAAGCTTGACCTTAAGGTGCTTTGCGGTGAAAATCTTGACAAAAAAATCAGCGGATGCTATTGTGGTGACCTTCTGAGCTGGGTTATGTCCCGTGCGCAGGAGGGTGATGTGTGGCTGACCGTTATGGGTAACATCAACTCTGTCGGCGTTGCCGTGCTTGCCGATGTTGCGTGCATTGTGCTGACGGAAAACGCTGCACTCGACGCTGACGCGCTCAGCCGTGCGAAACAGAATGATGTTGTCATTCTTCAGACAGATAAAAATTCGTATCAGATGGCTGCCGCCATTTCAAAGCTGATTTAAAATGAAACTTTATTACGATTTTCACACCCACTCGTGTCTGTCGCCCTGCGGTGACAACGATATGACGCCGTATAATCTCGTCAATATGTCAAAGCTTCTCGGGCTTGACATAATCGCTCTGACAGACCACAACACCTGTAAAAACTGCAGTGCGGCGGTAAAGGTCGGAGAGGAAATCGGGCTGACGGTCATCCCCGGAATGGAGCTTTGCACCGCGGAGGAGGTACACATCGTATGTCTTTTCCCCGACTGTGAGAGTGCGATGAGATTTTCCGATTATATTCACACAACCATGCCTCCCGTAAAAAATCGTCCCGATATTTTCGGTGAACAGCTCATAATGGACGAGCGCGACAATGTTATCGGCAACGAGGAGACTCTTCTGACACTCGCAAGCTCGGTTAGCATAAGCGGTGTCTGTGACTTAGTCGGAGGCTACGGCGGAGTTTGCTATCCCGCACACATTGACAGAAGCTCATACAGCGTTATTTCAAACCTCGGTATGATAACCGAAGATATGGGCTTTTGCGCCGTTGAAATGACCGCTGACGCAGACAGAGAGGCACTTATAAAAAACCACCCCATACTTGACGGGGCGGCGGTATTTACGGATTCGGATGCGCATTATCTTGAAAATCTCAAGGATGCTCAAAACGAAATCGACCTTCCCGAAAACAGCGTGAGGGCGGTCATCGATTACATAAAAAGCTTACCTAAACTGAAATAACGGATATAAGGCTTTCGCTTTATATCCGTTATTATTTTATACCTTTTGAATGAGCAGAGCCATATCCGTTGCCTTTGGCTTGTTTCCGGGACAAGCGGTGCCGAAAACAGTTGCCGTGAACTCCGTTTTTTCGGAAAGCTCGCCCGAAATCGG
>JAZQGS010000024.1:0-4467 GCA_045540195.1 Acutalibacteraceae bacterium | reverse complement strand
AACGGCATCGGCTTTATGCACGATGCTTATTCAGTTCCGGCGGTTTTTAACAGATATCAGAAATATATTATGTCAAAGAGCCGTTTCGGGATTCCGTGTATCTTCACGGGCGAGGCTCTGCACGGTATAAGCTGGCCGGGCGCGATGATTTTCCCCGTTCCGCTCTGTCTTGCGGCTTCATTTAACCGTGACCTTGTTCACCGCACGGGCAAGGCTATCGGCGCGGAAACGCGTGCGCTCGGTATGCACGAAATTCTTGCACCGAATCTCGATGTTGCGCGTGAGCCGCGTTGGGGCAGAGTTGAGGAAACCTTTGGCGAGGATACATATCTCTGTGGCGAAATGGGCTGTCAGATTATCACGGGTGAACAGAAAAACGGCGATTTTAAGCGTGATGATGCTGTTCTGACCGAGCCGAAGCATTACTGTGTTCACGGTATTGCGGAAAACGGTATCAACTGCGCCCAGGCAAGAGCAGGTAAGCGCGAGGTGGAGCAGTGCTATCTTCCCGTTTTTGAGAAGGCAATCACAAAAGCAGGCGCAAACAATGTTATGGCGTGCTATAATGCAATCGACTCCGAGGTTGTTATCAGCTCGAGATATTATCTCTACGATGTGCTTCGTACACGCTACGGTATGAAGGGTTATGTCCGCGCAGACTGGGGTGCAATCGAGCGTCTTGTTGAGGCTCACCGCACCGCCGCAAATCATGTTGATGCTATCCGCGATGTTATCAATGCGGGAATGGATGTTCAGGGCTGCTGCTCCTATCCCCACGAGTTCCGTCAGAAAACAATTATCGACCATGTAAAGAACGGCAGCATCTCACAGGATCGTCTTGACGAGGCTGTATACAGCGTGCTTCGCCTGAAGTTTATACTCGGTCTTTTCGAAAATCCGTTCACGGATGAGGAAAAATACAAGTCTGTTATCCGCTGTGAGGAGCACAAGGCAATCAGCCTTGAGGGCGCAAGACAGGGTATGACTCTTATCGAAAATGACGGCATACTTCCTCTCGGAAAGAAATATAAAAAAATCGCACTCGTTGGCCCGTCGTCGGCAAGACAGCGTGTAGGCGGTTATTCATCCACACCGTACGGATATGAGCTCAACAGCGTTTATGACGAGCTTCGCGAGGCACTCGGTGAGGACTTTGAAATCACACAGGCATCGGGTTGCGGAATCCCCAGGGGTGTTCAGGCTATCAAGGCAGAGGACGGACAGTTCCACCTTACAGATGTCTATGACGAGGACGAGAACGCGAATTTTGACGATGCAATCGCCACGGCAGAAAACAGTGATGTAATTATCTTTGTCGGCGGTGACAATACCTCAACAAGCAGTGAGGGTCACGACCGTTCCGACTTAAGACTTGCAGGCAGACAGCGCGAGCTTATCCTCGAGCTTGCAAAGACAGGCAAGCCGCTTATTGTTGTGCTTGAAAACGGCAGAAGCGTTGACCTTTCAGAGGAGTGCAAGGTGTCAAACGCAATTCTTATTTCGTGGTTCGGCGGTGAATTCGGAGCAAAGGCGATTGTTGAAACTCTTATCGGCAAAAACAATCCCGCAGGCAGACTTCCCGTTTCCTTTCCGCAGGATTCGAACCGTATCCCGTGCTATTATTCAGCTCTTCCCAACTACTTTGAGGATATGTTTGAGGGCAAGAGAGGAGCGCGCTATCCGTTCGGCTTCGGTCTTTCTTATACGAAGTTTGAGTATTCAAATCTCGTTATTGAAAAAACAGGCAAAACGGACTTTACGGTTAAGGCTGATGTTAAAAATATCGGTGGCGTTGACGGTGACGAGGTTGTTCAGCTTTATGTCAACGATGTTGTTTCTTCTGTTATAACACCGCTCAAGCTTCTTCAGGGCTTTGAAAGAATTTCTCTTAAAGCAGGTGAAGCAAAAACCGTTGAATTCAAGCTTGACTTTGATTCGTTCAAGCTTTTTAATAAGGATTTTGAATGGGTTGTTGAGGACGGCGATTTTGAAATTATGGTCGGCGCCGCTTCAAATGATATAAGACTGACCGAAACTGTTACAATAAAGGAGTAATCACAATGTATTTTGATTTTATTGATAAGGTTAAATATGAGGGTGCAAAGAGTGAAAATCCCTTTTCTTTTAAATTTTATGATGCTGACCGCGTAATTCTCGGTAAGCCTATGCGTGAGCATCTTCCCTTTGCAATGGCTTGGTGGCATAACCTCGGCGCAAACGGTGTTGATATGTTCGGCAGAGGGACGGCAGACAAATCCTTCGGTGCAACAGAGGCTACAATGGTGCACGCAAAGGCAAAGGTTGATGCCGGCTTTGAATTTATGAGTAAGCTCGGCATCGAATATTTCTGCTTCCACGATGTTGACCTTGTTCCCGAGGCAGATGATATCAACGAGACAAACCGCAGACTTGACGAAATCACTGACTATATTCTTGTTAAAATGCAGGAAACAGGCATCAAGTGCCTCTGGGGTACTGCAAATATGTTCTCAAATCCGCGCTTTATGAACGGTGCAGGAAGCACGAACAGCGCAGAGGTTTACTGCTTTGCGGCGGCACAGATTAAAAAGGCTCTTGAGCTTACAGTCAAGCTCGGCGGTAAGGGCTACGTTTTCTGGGGCGGACGTGAAGGCTATGAATCACTCCTCAATACAGACGTAAAATTTGAGCAGGAGAACATTGCCCGTCTTATGAAAATGGCGGTTGAATACGGTCGTAAAATCGGCTTTACGGGCGACTTCTTCATCGAGCCGAAGCCGAAGGAGCCGATGAAGCATCAATACGATTTTGATGCCGCAACCGCAATCGGCTTCCTTCGTCAGTACGGACTCGACAAGGATTTCAAAATGAATATCGAGGCTAACCACGCAACGCTTGCGGGCCACACCTTCCAGCACGAGCTTCGCGTTTCCGCAATCAACTCAATGCTCGGATCAATCGATGCCAACCAGGGCGACTATCTCCTTGGCTGGGATACAGACGAATTTCCGTTTGATGTTTATGAGACAACAATGTGTATGTACGAGGTGCTCAAGGCTGGCGGAATGAAGAACGGCGGATTTAACTTTGACGCTAAAAACCGCCGCCCGAGCAACACAAAGGAGGATATGGTTTATGCATTTATCCTCGGTATGGACGCTTTTGCGCTCGGTCTTATCAAAGCCGCAAAGCTCATTGAGGACGGCAGAATCGACAAGTTTATCGAAAAGAAATATTCGTCCTTCAACGAGGGTATCGGTAAGACTATCCTTGACGGAACGGCAACGCTTGAATCTCTTGCAGAGAATGCATCGCGCCTCGGCTCCTGCACAGACCCCGGCTCGGGCAGACAGGAGCAGCTTGAGAGTATTGTAAATCAGATTTTCTTTGGTGAATAATTATGAAATATGTATTGGGAATTGACCTCGGCACATCTGCGACAAAAACTGTTCTCTTTGACGAGAACGGCAATGTTGTCTGCTCATCGAGCCGCGAATATCCGCTTTATCAGCCGAAAAACGGCTGGGCTGAGCAGGAGCCTGCCGATTGGTATAACGCAGGCATTGAGACTATCGCAGAGGTTGTAAAAAACAGCGGTGTCAAAAAAGAGGACATTGTTTCTCTCGGAATCTCAGGTCAGATGCACGGACTCGTTATGCTCGACGAAAGCTGTGAGGTGCTTCGCCCGTCAATCATCTGGTGCGACCAGAGAACGGGCAAGGAGTGCGATGAGCTGACAGAAAAGCTCACACGCGAAAAGCTTATTGAAATCACGGCAAATCCTGCGTTGACGGGCTTTACCGCATCAAAAATCCTTTGGGTCAGGAACAATGAGCCCGAGATTTTTGAAAAATGCAGACACATCCTTCTGCCTAAAGACTATCTTCGCTTTAAACTCACGGGCGACTTTGCGACCGAGGTTTCAGATGCTTCGGGAATGCAGATCCTTGATGTTCCGAACAGATGCTGGTCTCAGGTGATGATCAAAGCTCTTTCAATAAAGGAGGAGTATCTGCCGAAGGTTTACGAATCTCCCGAGGTTACGGGAAAAATCAATAAAGAAACCGCAGAAAAGACGGGACTTTCCGAGGAAACTCTCGTTGTCGGCGGAGCTGGAGACAATGCCGCCGCGGCTGTCGGAATGGGTGTTGTCAGCGAGGGTAAGGCTTTCACGACAATCGGCACATCGGGCGTTGTTTTTGCACACACGGATTCACCCGTTATCGACAAATCGGGCAGAGTTCACACCTTCTGTTGTGCAGTTCCGGGCAAGTGGCATGTTATGGGCGTTACTCAGGGTGCAGGACTTTCTCTGCAATGGTTCAGAAAGCAGTTCTGTGAAGAGGGTACAAATTACGATATTATGACAGCCGAGGCGGACAAAATTCCCGTCGGCTGTGACAGACTTATTTATCTTCCGTATCTTATGGGAGAGAGAACACCTCACCTTGACCCCGATTGCCGCGGTGTGTTCTTCGGAATTTCCGC
>JAZQGS010000023.1:0-18812 GCA_045540195.1 Acutalibacteraceae bacterium | reverse complement strand
CTGATTTCTGATTATCTTACCGCTGATAGTCTTCGGAAGCTCTTTTCTGAACTCAACTATTCTCGGGTACTTATACGGTGCTGTATGCTTCTTGACGTAGGTCTGGATTTCCTTCTTGAGCTCGTCTGTCGGCTCTGTGCCTGCTGTAAGAACAACGCTTGCCTTAACCACCTGTCCTCTTATCTCATCGGGTGCCGCTGAAACGCCGCACTCAAGAACATAAGGAAGCTCCATAATAACATTTTCGATTTCAAAGGGTCCGATACGGTAGCCGGATGACTTGATAACATCATCGATTCGGCCGACATACCAGTAGTGTCCGTCCTCGTCAGCCCATGCGGTATCACCTGTATGATAATAACCGTCATACCAGACATCTGCGGTCTTTTCGGGGTTGTTGTAATAGCCGATGAAGAGTCCGCACGGAACGCGGTCGGATGTCTTGATACAGATTTCACCTGTTTCACCGAGGTCAGCAGGTGTGCCGTCCGCACGGAGAATTTGAACATCGTAAAGCGGAACGGGCTTACCCATTGAGCCCGGCTTCGGAGTTGTGCCGACAAGGTTTGCGATTGAAAGTGTTGTTTCGGTCTGACCGAAGCCTTCCATAAGCTCAAGTCCCGTTGCATTGTAGAACTGCTTGAATACCTCGGGATTGAGTGCCTCTCCTGCTACGGTTGCGTGCTTGATTGAAGATAAATCATACTTGCTGATATCTTCCTTGATAAGCATTCTGTACATCGTCGGCGGTGCGCAGAAGGTTGAAATCTGATACTTTGCAAACATCGGAAGGATATCTGCCGCATCGAAGCGGTCAAAGTCATAGGTGAAGACTGCACCCTCGCACAGCCACTGACCGTAGAGCTTGCCCCAGAGAGCCTTACCCCAGCCTGTTTCTGAGATTGTGAAATGGAGGCCGTCCTTGCTTACACAATGCCAGTATTTCGCTGTGATGTAGTGACCGAGAGGATATTTGAAGCTGTGTGTTGCGATTTTCGGATAGCCTGTTGTTCCTGATGTAAAGAACATAAGCATCGGATCATCGCCGCAGGGAGCATCGTCCTCTCTTCTGTAACGGCGGCTGAACAGGCAATATTCCTCATCGAAGCTGTGCCAGCCCTCTCTTGTGCCGTTGACAATGATTTTATTTTTAAGTGTACCGGTAACTGCATCTGCAAGCTCAGCCTGATGTGCAGTATCGCCGTCTGCGGTACAGATGATTGTTGAAACATTAGCCGCCTTGAAGCGGTATTCAAAGTCGTGCTGAACAAGAAGGTTTGTTGCGGGAATTACGATTGCACCGATCTTGTGAAGACCGAGGATCGCAAACCAGAACTGATAGTGACGCTTCATAACGAGCATTACCGTGTCACCCTTCTTGATGCCGAGTGACTTGAAGTAGTTAGCCGCCTGGCTTGAATGCTCCTTGATATCCTTATAGGTAAAGATGCGTTCCTTCTTGTTTCTGTCAAGGTGAACCATCGCACGCTTATCGGGAGACTTTCTGCCGATGTTGTCAACGATATCAAAGGCAAAGTTGAACTTATCCTCGTTATTGAAGTCGATAGCAACAAGATTGCCGTTTTCGTCCTCTGTTGCTTCAATAAACTTCTCGCATACAAGACTGCCTGAGGTCTTTGTTCCCTTGACAGCTCTTTCGTGAACGATTTTTTCAACCGGCTCATCGCTCGCCATAATCATTGCAAGGAAGACGCAGTCTCTGCCGTCAATAGCAATCATACCGTGAGGTGTTGAAGAGTTGTAATAGATGCTGTCACCCTCTTCGAGCACTTCCTCGTGGTTACCGATCTTAACCTTTAATTTACCGCTGATAACAAGGTCAAATTCCTGACCTGCGTGGGTTGTTGTATGGATGGGCTTATTCTCAAGCTCAGCCGAATATTCGTAGCGAACCATATAGGGGTCCGAAAGTCTTTTTCTGAATTTCGGTGCAAGGTTTTTGATTTCGATACCGTTTTCACTCGCGGTCGTCTGTCCCTTGCCCTTACGAGTAACCGTATAGGATGTAAGCTTTGCACTGTGTCCCTCAAGAAGGTCGGTAAGACCGATATCAAAGGCAAGCGCACACTTATGAATAAATGAGAACGGAAGATCAATTTCACCCGCCTCATAAACCAGGTACTGCTCTACCGTTACTTCAGTTTTCTGTGCCATTTCCTCTACGCTGTAGCCACAGATGTCGCGCATTTCTTTAATTCGCTGTGCCACCTCGTAAAGCTTGCCCGTTGTGTTGTTTTCCATAAATTTACCTCCTTTTTCGTGACTCTGAGGAAATAAAAAACCGTCTCAAAGTCCTTAAAAACTTTGAGACGGAAATAAAATCCGCGGTACCACTCAAATTGCACTCTGCTATCGCTTTGTGCCACTCATCAGGATCTGACAATCCCTTAACACTAACGTAGTCAAACGGAAGAAACTATTTGCACTGATGCTTTCATCTCTTCGGCTCGGAAGCGATGGGTCATTTACGCAATCAAAACTATCGGTTCACACCAACCACCGACTCTCTTAAAATTCCAACGCGTGACCGTCTTCGTCACAGCCTTTATTTTGTTACGACATATTATAAACACTTTATATCGCTTTTTCAAGATACATTTTGTAATGTATCTATTACAGAATGTTATGCAGTAACAACCGAATTTGCCTTCTGAAGACCGTACTTTTCGATTGCCATTTCGCGCATTTTATATTTAAGGATTTTACCTGCAGCATTCATCGGGAATTCCTTGACAAAGTCGATGTACTTGGGCACCTTATGCTTTGCCATATGATCAAGAACATACTGTCTCATCTCCGCCTCGGTCATCTCCTCACCCTCGTGAAGGATAATGCAAGCCATAATCTCCTCACCGAGTCCTTCATCGGGAACGCCGATAACCTGAACATCCTTGACCTTATCGTGAGTATAGATAAACTCCTCAATCTCCTTGGGATAGATGTTCTCGCCGCCGCGGATGATCATATCCTTGAGTCTGCCCGTGATTTTGTAGTAGCCGTCAGCTGTCTTACAGGCATGATCGCCTGTATGAGGCCAGCCGTCCTTGGCGATTGCCTCTGCAGTAGCCTTGGGCATCTTGTAATAGCCCTTCATAATGTTGTAGCCTCGTGCAACAAACTCGCCGTTGACATCGGGCGGACACTCGAGTCCTGTATCGGGATCAACAACCTTACACTCAATCTTAGGCAGTGCCTTACCGACAGTAGCAACACGAAGCTCAAGCGGATCCTCTGTGCTTGACATTGTACAGCCGGGGGAAGCCTCTGTCTGACCGTAAACGATTGTGATTTCTTTCATATTCATTTTTTCGACAACCTCACGCATCTTTGCAATCGGACAGGGTGAGCCTGCCATAATGCCCGTTCTCATATATGAGAAATCCGTCTTTTCAAAATCCGGATGCTGGAGCATTGCGATAAACATTGTAGGAACGCCGTGGAAGGCGGTAATGCGTTCATTATTGATACAGGCAAGCGACGGCTTGGGTGAGAAATAGGGCAAGGGAAGAATTGTTCCGCCGTGTGTCATCGTTGCAGTCATCGCAAGAACCATTCCGAAGCAATGGAACATCGGAACCTGAATCATCATACGGTCAGCCGTTGAAAGATCCATTCTGTCGCCGATACACTTACCGTTATTCACAACATTATAGTGTGTGAGCATAACGCCCTTCGGGAAGCCTGTTGTACCTGAGGTATACTGCATATTGCAGACATCGTCCTTTTTGACGAGGGATGCCATACGGTAAACCTCCTCAACGGGAACCTGCGATGCCTTTTCAAGAGCCTCATTCCAAGTCATACATCCCTCCTGCTCAAAGCCGACGGTGATGACATTTCTCAGGAACGGAAGACGCTTTGCGTGAAGCGGCTCTCCTGATTTTGTGTTTTTAAGCTCGGGACAAAGCTCAGCTACGATTTCGTCATAGTGAGAGTCTCTGTAGCCCTGCACCATAATAAGAGTATGTGTATCAGACTGTCTGAACAGATACTCAGCCTCATGGATTTTATAAGCCGTATTGACCGTTACGAGAACTGCACCGATTTTTGTTGCCGCCCAGAATGCAATATACCACTGTGGAACATTGGTTGCCCATACGGCAACATGTGTACCTGCCTTAACGCCCATTGCAATGAGTGCGCGTGCAAAGTTATCAACATCGTCACGAAACTCTGAGTATGTTCTTGTATAGTCAAGAGTTGTATACTTGAATGCAAGCTGGTCGGGAAAATTCTCTACCATTGTGTCAAGCACCTGTGAGAAGGTCTTTTCGATAAGCTCCTCCTTTTCCCAGATAAACTTGCCTGTTCGGGTCTTATTATAGAAATATTTTTTATTGCTTTTTGTGCTGCCCATTGCTTCAACAAAGCTCTCGTAATGAGTAAGCACGATTTCGAGATCATCGATTTCACTTACCCACTCGGGGTCCCATTCAACAGACACAAAGCCTGCATAGTTGATTGAACGAAGTGCATTGACCATATCCTCAACAGGAAGAACACCTTCACCGATAAGCGTATGCTCACCGTATGCAACGGCGTCTGTCATATGGACAAGCTTTACATAAGCACCGAGATTCTTGATTGTTGTCTCAGCATCCTCTTTAGCGTGGAAATATGTTTCGTACATATTCCAGTCAGCGCCGATAAAGTCACTTGCAAAGAAGTTAAGAAGGTCGCAGAGCTTGTTTGTATCGGCAAAAACACCGCAGGTTTCAACAAGAACAACAACATTCTTCTTTTCACAAAGTGCGATAACCGCTGACATAAATTCCGTTACATAGTCAAAGGCATTCTCGTCACCGCTCTCGGCATAAACCTTGATGTAAGGAACATTTATGTTATTCGCAACCGAAACGGCTGTTTCGATTTTTTGCATATTCTCCTCTGCCGCAGTCTTATCGGCAACATTGCAGCCGACATTGATGCAGACAATCGACTTTTTGGCATTTACAAGAGTACGCTTTGTTACAGATGCCATATCAGGATTAAAGGGTGAAGCTTTACCCGTAAAAGCATCTGCTTTTATATCGTGGATTTCAATTCCGTCATAGCGAAGCTCATCGGCAATTTTTATAAAATCGCCTAAGCCGTCAGCCTTGTGGAATTTTGTCGAAAAAGCTAAATTCACCTTTATTCCTCCTCGTATGCAATCTTATTGAGTGCGCTGACATAAGCGCGGATGCTTGCACCGATAACATCAGTTGAAATACCTGTACCTGAATAGAGCTTGCCGCTTGCTGAACGGAGCTTGACAAGAGCAGAGCCCATTGCCTCACGGCCCTCTGTTACTGACTTTATCTGGAAATCGTCGAGCTCATAGTGGTGGCCGACAATCTGTTCGATAGCAAGGAATGCCGCATCAATCGGACCGTCACCGACGCTGACACCGCTGACAGCCTCGCCGTCTCTGACGAGCTTTATGTTTGCGGTTGCAGTGATTACATTACCGCTGTTGATAACATAGCTTTCGATTGTATATGTAGACGGTACCTGAAGTGCAGTTGAAGCAATGATTGCCTCGAGCTCCTTTGTGCCGACAAAATCCTTTTTCTTTGCAACGCGTTTGAAGGCATCGTAGACCTTTGAGTTATCCTCCTCGGAAAGGTCGTAGCCGATCTTCTTGATAGCCTTGATAACTGTTGAAATATCGTCATTCTTATCGAGTGTAAGTGACTCGTCGGAATCGTTGACGCCGTTTTCAAACGGAGATGTTTCGCTCTTTGTTGTGCTGACCATTCTGTTCATCTGGCTGACAACGCGTGAAAGCTCGGTTGTTCTGATCTTGCTTGAAATTCCGTTTGAATCGCCTCTTAATTTAAAGACCTTCATAACACTGTCAACCGTGGGATAAGCAAAGCCGTCAGTAACGGTTTTAATCTCATCTGCACCTGCATTGACAGCGGCAAAAGCACAGGCAACAGCCATATTCATATTGTCACTGATTTCAACTGAAAGTGTAATATCCTTGAGCTCAGTAACATTTTCATAAAGCTCACCGATAAACTCTGAAATCTCAGACGGCATCATTGTGCCCTCTGAATCACAGATTGTAACACGGCTTGCACCTGCATTGACAGCAGCTGAAATAACGCTGAAAAGGAATTCCTTTTCACCTCTCATTGCATCCTCGGCAGAGAATTCAATGTTATCGGTATATTTCTTACACTCAGCTACGAGTGAAGCCGCCATTTCTTTAACAACGGGAGGCTTCTTGCCGCACTTGAACTCCATCTGTACTGCTGAAACAGGAACACTTACCTTGAGAGCAGGCTTTGCCGCACCCTTGACGCTGTTCCAAGCTGTCTCAACGCTTTCTGAGGTCATACCGACAGGTACAACAACCTCGACATATTTAACAAGTGATGCGATTGTTTTAACCAAGAGAACATCCGTTGAAACATTTTTGATTTCAGGCATCTCAATGCTGTGGTAGTGTAGCTTATCCATAAGCTTTGCCATTTCGATCTTCTCTTTAAAGCTAAGTGAATGATCAACTGAATTTGCACACTCCCTTAATGTAATGTCTGATACACGAATCTTTCTCATAAACATTCTCCTAAATCATAAAGAATTAAAAAATCCCTGAAACACGCTTAGTGCTTCAGGGACGATAAAACAAATTTACCGCGGTACCACCCGGATTGCCTAAAAGGCCACTTTTCGGATTCTTTCAAATCCTAAGCTATGGTAACGGTGCTTGCCGTGATTCCTTATACAGCGAAAGCCTTTAGGGAATCAAGCTCAGATACGAGACAGCCTGTTCTTTCATTTACCGACTTGCACCGACCGTCGGCTCTCTGTGAAAATCCGGAAAAGACTTAATATCTTCATCGCATTTAACAATATTGCAGATATTATATATTGCAATTTAACGAAAGTAAATAGACAAATCCGCTGTTTTGTCTAAATCATTTTAAAAGGTCTGCATTGAGCTTCTGGCCATAAGCGGCAGCAACATCAACAAGTCCCTTATCGTCAATCGTCTGACGGATGGGCATACCGAGAGAGAGAATTCGGCAATAAATCTCTGCTGACTTCTCAATGGTGTGCATAAGGCCGTATGCGTTATCAAATGTATCACCTGATACAAAAAGGCCGTGGTGAGCCCATACAACTGCATCGTAGGTTTTGAGAAGCTCACAGGTTCTGTGAGCGATTTCCGCACCGCCGGGAATCATCCATTCAACAACGCCGACACCGTTCGGGAAGATGATCGGACACTCTGTCATGCTCTGCCAGAGAACCTTTGAGAAAGCCTCTGATGTAAGAGGAAGAACGAATGTGAGTGCGATAATATTAACGGGATGTGCGTGATAGATAACACGGCACTTGCCGTCTGTTGCGGCAACGCGCACGCTGTGATTCATAAAGTGTGTCGGGAATTCGCTTGTCGGTCCGCCGCCGTTGACAAGTCCCCATACGATACGGTAACTGTCACCTGCATCGTTGATTTCTACAATACAGATATTTGCAGCAGGATCAAGGATTGCGTTACGGAAGAACTTACCTGTACCTGTTACCATAAAATACTCATTTTTAAGGTTATCAGCCTGAACACCCATATTTACCCAAGGTCTCTCATAGCTGAAATACGGCTTACAAGCCTCAACCTCTTCAGCTGTCATACGGTAAGAAAGGTTACCGCCGTTTCTTTCGTGCCAGCCCTCTGAATAACCGTCATCACATACACGGACAAAGCCTTTGATTACATCTAAATCAAGAATACTCATTTTGACATCTCCTGTTTCTAAATTTTTCCGCATTGATTTTATCATCAGAAACAGATAATGTCAATATTAAAACAGGATATTCATTGTTGTTTCAATGTCGAAAAGGTGGATTTTGTCTGTTTTTATTGCGAGGTGTGCCGTCTGACCTTCGGCGGCAGGTGCATTAACGCGGGCTACGATTTTTTCGCCCGAATAATCAAGATAGAGGTAGGTCTCACTGCCCATCATTTCGTTGACCTCGAGACTTGCGGTAATCACCTTATCTGCATTCTCTTTTATATACTTCGCATCGTTGGTTATATCCTCGGGACGGATGCCGAGCTTGTCCCGCTTACCGTCATAATTCTGAATCCGTTTTTCGTTTCCTAAGACTGAAGTCACATTTATTTCGTTTTCAGCAAGGATAAGATAAACTCTGCCCTCACGGACGCTTACAACGGCATCGAGAAAATTCATCTGAGGTGAGCCGATGAAGCCTGCAACAAACATATTGTATGGTTTATCGTAAAGCTTCTGCGGTGTATCAACCTGCTGAACGATACCGTCCTTCATCACAACGATTCTGTCGCCCATTGTCATCGCCTCAGTCTGGTCGTGGGTAACATAGATAAATGTTGTGCCGAGCCGCTTGTGAAGCTTTTTGATTTCAGTACGCATCGTTGTTCTGAGCTTCGCATCAAGGTTTGAAAGCGGCTCATCAAGAAGGAAAACCGACGGTGATCGTACCATTGCTCTGCCCAGCGCAACTCGCTGACGCTGTCCGCCCGAGAGAGCGCGCGGTTTTCTTTTAAGAAGATGCTCGATATCAAGTATCCTTGCCGCCTCGCGTACACGCTTGTCGATTTCATCCTTGGGTATTTTTCTCAGCTCAAGTCCGAATGCCATATTCCTGTATACGCTCATATGCGGATAAAGAGCGTATGACTGAAACACCATTGCGATGTCTCTGTCCTTGGGCGCGACGGAATTGACTACCCTGTCCCCTATTTTCATTTCACCCTTTGAGATGCTTTCAAGCCCGGCAATCATACGCAGGGTTGTCGACTTTCCGCAGCCTGACGGCCCGACAAGGATGATGAACTCTTTATCGGCAATATCCAAAGTGAAATCATTGACCGCCGTTGTGCCGTCCTCAAATATTTTATAGATGTTTTTAAGAGAGATACTTGCCATAGCTTATCCTTTCACGGCTCCTGCAACAATGCCCTTTATAATATATTTCTGACAGAAAAGATAGAAAATGATAATAGGTATAATCGACAGCACAAGCATCGCCATCAATGCTCCCATATCCACCGAGCCGTAGCCGCCGCGCAGATACTGTACGGCAATCGGAATTGTTTTATATTCACTGCCGATAAGAAGATAAGGCAGAAGATAGTCGTTCCATATCCACATCGCATTGAGTATCGCGACGGTGATTGCAGTCGGCTTCAATATCGGCAGAACAACCATAAAAAAGGTCTGTATCGGATTACAGCCGTCAATCATTGCCGCCTCTTCGATTTCGAGCGGTATGCTTCTGAGGAAGCCGCTGAACATAAACACCGCGAGTCCTGAGCCGAAGCCGAGATAGATAAGTATGATTCCCCACGGTGTATCGAGTCCGAGCTCACTTGCCGTTTTTGTCATCGTGAACATTACCATCTGGAACGGAACAATCATTGAAAAAACAAAGACCAGGTATAAAAGCTTTGTGAATTTATTCTTCACTCTGACGATATACCACGCTGTCATTGAAGTGAAGAGCACAATCGCAGCCACCGAAAAAACCGTTATGAAAACCGACCATCCGAAGGCGGACAGAAATTCTGTTTTTTCGAGTCCGTTTATATAGTTTTCAAGTCCTGCAAAGGTGTTCTTGTCGGGCAGAGCAAAAGGCTCCTCGCTGATATAGAATCTGCCCTTAAAGGAATTTATAAGAACTATCACAACAGGTGCGAGAAAGCCGATTCCGATAATAATAAGGGCGATATAAATAAGCGTTCCGACCGCACCGCCCGTATTTTTTGTTTTCATTGCTCGACCTCCCTTTTGCGAGTGATAGCAAGCTGAACAAAGGAGATTGATGCGACAATCAGAAAGAATATTACTGCCTTTGCCTGACCGACGCCCTCCCAGCCCGTTCTGCCGTAGAAGGTATTATAGATATCCAGCGCAAGCATTGCCGTCTGCTTTGACGGAGCACCTGCCGTAAGCGCGAGATTCTGGTCAAAGAGCTTGAATGAATTTGTTATCGTCAAAAAAAGACAGATTGTTATTGAAGGCATAACAAGCGGAATTGTGACATTGCGCAAGGTCTGCAGCCTGTTTGCACCGTCAACCTTTGAGGCATCCTGAAGATCTGTCGGGATATTCTGTATGCCTGCGATGTAAATGACCATCATATATCCGATAAGCTGCCAGTTCATAAGAATCACAAGTCCCCAGAAGCCGTATTTCGGATCATAGGTTATTGTGACATCAAAAAAGCGCAGAACTCCGTTTATAATGAGCTGCCAGATGTAGCCCAGAACTATTCCGCCGACGAGATTCGGCATAAAGAAAACGGTTCTGAAGATATTCGTTGCCTTGAGTCCCTTGGTCAGAAGTGAGGCGAGCGCAAAGGCAATAACATTTATCGTGATAACCGACACAACCGTAAATCTGACAGTGAACCACAGTGCGTTAAGAAAATCAGGATTTGAAAACGCCCTGATATAGTTGGTGATACCTGTCCATTCGGCATCGGCAACGGTGGTGAACTCGGTAAATGAAAGGAAAATGCCGAGGATAAACGGCACTGCAAACGCTACCGTAAATGCCAGAAGTGTCGGCAGTACAAAAACAGGAAAATATTTTTTCAGTGCCATTTAATCCTCTCCTTGATAATCAGTTGTTATTTTGCATTTCTTTCGTTTTTCCAGCTTGTGCGGAAGGTCTGTTCAATATGTGACCAATCCCTTGAGCCCTGAACATATTCGAGAAGCGCGTTGCCCACATCGTCTCTGAACTGCTGACTCGGGAATGAATTGAAGGTCCATTCGAGGTTGTTGACATCCTTCTTCATCCAGTTTAGGATTTCTCTTGCAAGCGGATCCTCGGGCATTTCATCATCCTTGAAGGTGTTGAAGGGTGAAATGAAATTAAGTCGGTTTACAACAAAGTCCTTACCCTTTTCGCTTGAGAAGAGCCATTCAAGAAATGCGATTGATGCTTTTTTATCCTCAGCCGAGGCATTTTTATTGATTGCAAGATAGTTTTCCGTACCGATGCAGAGTCCCTGCTTTTCTTCACCCTCGACTCCCGTGTAAATCGGCATAAAACGGATGTCCTCAGCCTTTACGGCATTGCCGCCGACCTTGGCAATCTGCTCCCACGCCCAGTTACCGTTCTGTACCATTGCCGCCTTGCCGAGCGCAAATTCTGCCATAGCGTTATCAACACTCTTGCCCGAAAGCAGACCCTTGGCTGTTGTTGAGTTGTTGAGATAAAGGTCAAAGATGTTTTTGAAATTCTTTGAATGTGTAAAGCCGATTTCGTTCTGATCGAGCGTCGAAACGATGGTTGAATCGTCAGATGCCTTCTTCATTTCGTAATATACAGGCACGCTCGCAAGATGATTCGTCCAACGCCACTGCTCACCGCTTCCCATTGATGTGGACGCGAATACGCCGTCGATTCCGAGCTGCTTTTTATGCTTTGTCATATCCTCAACAACCGTTTTCAGTGTCTCAAAATCCTTGATATCCGTTGCCTTTGAGATGCTGACAGCCTTATCCTTGAGCGCAAAGTATTTTTCCATAATTGCGTTATTATAGATGATTCCGTAGCCCTCAACAACATACGGAATTCCGAAAACTCCCTTGTCGTTTTTAACGGCAAGATTCTTGTCGCTCAGGTATGAATAAAGCTTGGTGTCGGATAAATCCTCACAATAGTCTGCCCAAGCCTTATAGCCGACAGGACCGTTGATCTGAAAGATTGTGGGTGCGTTGTTTTTGGCAATCTCTGATTTGAGTGTTGTTTCATAGGTATTGCTTGCAGCTGTGACAACCCTTACATCAACGCCCGTTTCCTTTTTATATTCTGCCGCTATTTCCTTATAAATATCCGCTACCTCGGGCTTAAAATTAAGAAAATACACCGAGCCCGTTTTTACCGTACCTGCATCGGGCTTTTCGTCCTTCTTGCCGCAAGCCGTCAGCGCAAGCACGGTTGCGAAAATAAGACAGAGTGAAAGTATTTTTTTCATTGGATTTCCTCCTTATTGTTTCTGAAATAAAGCCTTGTCATATCAGCAATTCTGTGCGACAGCTCCGCTGTCATTTCGTCAGCCCTCAGCCGCCATACCCAGTTGCCGAATGCGATTGACGGAACATTCATACGCGCCTCGCTTCCGAGTGAAAGCCAATCCTGCATAGGAATGATAACCGTATCACTCACACTCATATACAATGCTCTGATACAATCATTGACTAAACTTTCGGTTTTATTCACATTCAGATATTTTTTGGCAAAGCAAAGCGATTCGTCATCGGTAATCAGCGTCCATTGCTTCATTGTCGGGTTATCGTGTGTGCCCGTGTACGCTACGCTGTGCCTTGTGTAATTGTGAGGAAGATATTCACTGTTCTCTGCGCCCTCGAATCCGAACTGAAGTACCTTCATCCCCGGGAAATCACTGTAACACAGCAGTCCGCGCACCTTATCGTTTATATCTCCCAGATCCTCGGCAATAACGCGGATTGACGGAATATTCCGTTTGACGGTATCGATGAATTCCCGTGACGGCCCCTTGTGCCATTCACCGAGAACGGCATTTGATGCCGTTGCATCAACGCAGTAGTAATCCTCAAGTCCGCGGAAGTGGTCGATTCTGACAACATCGAAAAGCTCAGCCGCGTGTCTGAGCCGTGATATCCACCAGCCGTAGTTATCCTTGCGGTGTGCCGCCCAGTCATAAATAGGATTGCCCCACAGCTGTCCCAAGGGTGAATAGACATCGGGCGGACAGGCTGAAAGCACCGACGGATTGCCGTTGGCATCAGTCACAAACAGTTCGTTGTGAAGCCACATTTCACTCGAATCTGCCGAAACATAAATAGGAATGTCACCCACTATTTCGATGTTTCGCGCATTGGCATACCGCCTTAAATTGCTCCACTGAGTAAAGAAGAGAAACTGTATGCTTTTCCAGAGCCTTACATCCTGTCTGAACCTTGTTTTCAGTCGGTCGAGTGTGTCGGCATCAGGCTGACGGATACTGTCCTCCCACTCACGAAGGGGCTTCATTTTTTCATTTTCCTTGACGCTCATAAAAAGAGCGTAATCCTCCAGCCAGAACTGATTCTGCCGTTCAAACGAAGCATAATCCGATGAATTTACATCGACTGCCGCTGCCGCCTTTTTCAGAAGCTTCATCCTCTTTTTATAAAGCTGTCCGTAATCCGTTCTGCCTGTGTTTTCCTGAATCGGAAGCTCGTTTTTTTCAATATAGCCTGACTGAAAAAGAAGCTGCGGGTCAATATAATAGGGATTGCCCGCAAAGGCCGAAAAGCACTGATAAGGACTGTCACCGTAGCCCGTGTGTCCTAAAGGTAAAATCTGCCAGAAATGCTGAAGCGAATCGCACAGAAAATCAACAAATCCGTATGCGCCCTCACCGAGTGTACCGATACCGTATTCTGACGGCAATGCACTGACGGGCAGAAGTATTCCGCTTGATCTCAAAATATCATCTCCTTGACATACTCTAATATTTTGCTATAATTATTTAAAAATATTCTTGGAGGAAATTATGGTTAAACACATTGTATTCTGGAATGTCCGCAACGATGATGATAAAGAGAATAATATGAAGGAAATGAAAAAACGCCTTACTTCCCTTGTCGGAAAGATAGACGGTCTTTACAGCGCTGAGGTCGGCTTTAACTTTAATCCTAACGGTTATGACCTCGCATTATATTCTGTTTTTAAGGACAAGGAGGCTCTCGACGGCTATCAGTTGCATCCCGAGCATCTCAAGGTTAAGGAATTTGTTCACTCGGTTATCACGGACAGATGCGTTGTTGATTTTGAGTTTTAAAAAAATAAAGTTGAGAGATTTAGGTCTCTCAACTTTTTTCTTTTCTGAATGATTTTCTGATGTAAACAAGTATGAATATTCCGATGAATGGGAAGATTGACGCTACAAGCATCGCGCTCTTCATTCCGAGCTGCTCGGGAGAAATCGCAAACTCAGCCGCAAGGTCAGGCGCCCATTTGCTTACGGAAACGGTATCCACAACAACACCGACAAGCTGCGGTGCTACCGATGCGCCGAAGTCGCCGCCTGCCGCCATAAGTGCGTACGCCGCAACACCCGGATTCGGGACTTTTTCTTCCATTAAAATAAGCGTTCCCGGCCAGAGCATTGACGTAAAAATACCCATAAGGATACATGCCAGCATTGCGACAATCGCATTTGGAACAAGACCTGCACAGATGTAGCAGATAAATGCGCCGATCATACTTACGGTAAGCACAAGCGAAATGTTTTTGCCGTATTTCGCATAGGCTGATCTTGTAAGTCCGAGAAGGATTCCGAAAACTGCCATACCGAGGATATCTCCCCAGATTTTAGGAATCTGCAATGCATTTTCCATATAGCTCGATATCCAGTTCGTCATTGTGTTTTCAGCCGCACTGCCGAAGAAAATACATAACACACAGAGTATAAGTATTGCCGTATGCTTCTTCCCCTTTTCTTTTGCAGATGAAGAAGAAAGATTAAGCTCGGGCAACGGTGAAATGCTGAAAAGAATGAATGCCACAATCGGAAGAGCCGCCCAGAAAAGAGTCAGATACATCCAGTTGTGATTGCCGAAAAGCTTTAAAAACGCCGTGCTGACACAAACAACAGTTACAACACCGTAGGCATACAGCGAATGGAGCTTGCTCATATCACGCTCGGGGTTTTCGGACGGAAGTGCCGCAACAATAGGGCTGACAAGCACCTCACAAAGTCCCGCCGCAACGGAGAAAAGCACCGTACCCAGCACTAAACCGACATAAGCATACTGCGGGAAAAATGTCGGCACAAGCGCGTATGTAAGCAAGCCAGCCGAGGTCAGCAAGGGCATCGCCTTGACCGACAGGCGTATGTTGAAATATTTGGTGAAAAATGAAAAAATAAGGTCGATTGTAAGCTGTGTGCAGAAATTGATGAGCACCAGCGTTCCGAGCAGTGTGTACGAAATGCCGTACATCTCACGGAACGTTACGAAGAGAAGCGGCGGAAGGCTGAATGCCGATGCATTTGCAATATTTGTAAAATAGCAAGCCCGCTTGGTTCTTGCATAATTTTTGATATCCTTTGACATAGTAACCCCTCAAAATGAACTAGATATAATTATCTTCTTCTGAATAATTTTCTGACCGTGCGCTGCCACTTTCGGTAATATGTGATTTCAAGCATCGTCATCGCTCTGTCATAGAGCAGAAACGCCGCAAGTCCGAGAACGACAAGAATCGGGATGAAGAACTTTTCTCCCTCCTCGAGAAGCTCTGTCGAGATGCCGAAAACAAACATCATCACGCAGTAGGTCGCAATGATTACCGCAGTAAAAAACACAGATTTTATAAGTAACGAAACATATTTATTCTTAGGCTTATCAAAGAAGGTTTTGACAAGCGGATAATAACCGAGCACCGCAATATAGATGCCGACCGCCTCTTTATAAGGCACAACAAGCGCACATATTATCGATGTGCCGACATAGACACCGAGCGCCCATTTCGGATTGCATTCGACCTGCATAAACAAGACAAGCAACGCCGCTACGCCCGGAATCGCATAGGTAAAATAAGGAAGAACAGATGATGTGAGCATAATCGCTGTCGAAAGTGCAATGCACATTCCGCCCAGCGCAGTTTTAACTGTTGTATTCATATTTTAACAGCAACGGATAAGGTCGCCACCCATACATTCACAGCAGCAGTCAGCACAGCAAAGTCCCGTACAGATATTACACGGGTCGCCGCAGCCGCCGTTGTTACCGCTGTTTCTCTCCTCACGGAAGGCACCCTTTTTCTCCTTGTTAAGCTGCTTGTATGCCGCCTGATATTCCTTGTTTTCAGGATCAAGATTAAATGCCCTTTCAAAGCTTTCAGCGGCACTCTCGAGCCAGCCTCTGCGGTGCTGGATTGTTCCCTTGAGATAAAACCATTCCGCATTTCTTCTCTGATGAGGTATACCGTCAAGAAGCATCTCGGCATCATCTATTCTGCCGCTGCCCAGCTTCGCGCGGATATCACCGAATTCAGAAACTCCGTCTGACGGATTCGAATCGTATGAATACTGAGTGTTGGCGTTTGAATAGCCGTTCTTGCGGTTATTATTGCCGAAGCCCATTACTATGGCATCATAAGCCGCATTGAGCTCGTCCATTTTGGCATAATCCTCGTTATACTGCTTTGCAAGCTCGCGGTATGCTCTTTTAACCTCGTCCATTCCGGCCGAGGAATCAAGTCCTAAAACTTCATAAGGATTTCTCATGCTCATCATCCTCCATAAGTACTTTTTTCGTGACGGCATAGACTCCGTCATAAAGTACATTACTTAATATATCATCAAATCTGTTTATTTTCAATCGTTTATAGCATAATATTGCTTCACCGATGGTGAGATTCATCATTTCCTCACAATAATTCTTAAAGCCGGGTAAAGAAAAACGCTTTTTCATCGGATTGAAGCTGCCATCCTTTATATCATCCTCACAGTCGTGTGCGGCATCGGTAATGTAAACCCATCTTCCTAGCATATAACCGAATTTTCTGAGAGCTTCGTTGTCATTACACTCAATATTATTCACCAAAAGCTCAGAGAGCATAACCGCACTCGGGTCTGCGGCTTCATCGAGCGAGGCGTTGTTTTTTTCAAGTGTCTGCTGACGCGCCATCTGCTCCTCGAGCACCCTGTGAGCATCCCCCACTCTTGCACACGCTTTTTTATATAGGTGTCTTACATACGGCATAAGGATTTTGCAAAATGTTCTTTTAAAAAATTTGCTGTCAGATATATTGTCGCGCAGCTTATGGTACATCATAAGTATCGAGACATCGGCTGTATATGCGATATCCTCGTTATCGCGGTTGCAGTCGAGGCATTTTTTCGCAGGATTGAATGAGCATCTTGAAGCGGTAAACTGCGGACAGCTCTCACGCACAGCCATTCTCACCATTGCGAAAAAAGTGAAATCGTAAGAAAGAATAAAGCGCGCAGGCAGTCCGTAACGCTTGCCGAGCGACTTGCAGAGCGTACAGTAGACTCCCTTGTATATTTCGTAATTTTTAAAGGTCATTTCAGGCTTATAAGCCCTGACATAGCCGAGCAAGCAACCGCCTCCCCTCATTCTGATATCAAATATAAATCAAAACGGTATAATCGTTGTGAATTTTCTTCCGCATTTCGGACAGGTTATATTGCGCTTTCCGCGTTTTTTACTCAGGCGCAGGTGCTCCTTACACTGCGGACAGGTACGGAAGCGGTGGGTTGAGAATTGTGAAATTCTCATTGAAAGACGATTGAATTTCTTTCTGAGCTTGAACATCATTCCGTTGAAATTGATGCTTATAAGAAACTGCTCAAAACGAGCCGCCTCACTGCGGCGCTTGTCGATATCCTTTGACAGAATGCGAAAAGCCGTAACAGCAAGAAACACAAGCGCAACAGCCCACATCGTGTAATATACGGCAGGAATACGGTAAAAGAACATCTTTATTCCGTTAATTATAAGATACAAAAAGAGTGTTGCGAATGAGAGCTTGTCAACGCCGTTTCTGCCGTACATAAACATTCGGATTTTTTCTAAAAAAGAGTTCATATATATGACTTCCTTTAAAATAATAGTTATATAATACAAGCACATTATACTTGACAAATCAGGTCAAGGTGTTACAATTTTATTAAATTTTGCTAAAAGAAGGAATAATATGAAGATATATAACAGCGTTTGCGAGCTTATCGGAAACACACCGTTGCTCCGACTCGGCAATTTCATAAAAAGCCGCTCACTTAATGCGGAGCTTTTCGCAAAGCTCGAATATTTCAATCCTGCGGGCAGCATCAAGGACCGCGTTGCTCTCGAAATGATTGAGACCTCCGAGGCTGACGGAACGCTGAAGCCGGGCTCAGTTATAATCGAGCCGACAAGCGGTAACACGGGAATCGGTCTTGCGGCAATAGCCGCGGCAAAGGGCTATCGCACAATTATTATTATGCCCGAGACGATGAGTGAGGAACGCAAAAAAATGATGTCCGCTTACGGCGCTGAGCTGATTCTGACAGAGGGCGCAAGGGGTATGGCTGGCTGTATCGAAAAGGCCGAGGAAATAAGAAAGGAAAATCCCGACAGCATTATCGCAGGTCAGTTCACCAATCCTGCAAATCCGACGGCTCACATTAAAACAACTGCGCCCGAGATATGGGACGCTCTTGACGGTAAGGTTGATGTTTTTGTTGCAGGTATCGGCACGGGCGGAACAATCAGCGGTAACGGAAAATTTTTAAAAGAAAAGAATCCCGATATTAAAATCATCGGTGTTGTGCCCGCATCTTCTCCCCTTCTGACTGAGGGCAGGGCAGGTGCGCATAAGCTTCAGGGTATCGGCGCAAATTTCGTGCCTGAGATTCTCGACCGCGGTGTGATTGACGAAATCATTGCAGTCAGTGACGCTGACGCTTACACATTCGCAAAGGAAATCGCAAAATCCGAGGGCGTTTTCGTCGGCATTTCGTCAGGTGCGGCACTTTGCGCGGCAACACGAATTGCACAGCGCGAGGAAATGAAGGATAAAAATATCGTCGTCATTTTCCCCGACGGCGGCGGAAGATATTTGTCAACACCCGATTTTGTGTGAATTATTTTTCTATAAAAAAACAGGCAGGAGCTTTGATGCTTCTGCCTGTTTACTGTTATTAAGTATTATTTTTCTTCCTTCTTCTTGTGGAAGAGAATCTTATCTACCGGGAAGTAGAGGAAGAACTGAAGTGCCGAACATACCATCATAGCTGCATTACTTGCAAGAGCCTCTGAC
>JAZQGS010000022.1:0-15185 GCA_045540195.1 Acutalibacteraceae bacterium | reverse complement strand
TTTGGAGACCTCTCCGATGAGGCTTTTGAAACTGAGATCATGGTTGAAAACAATAAGAGTGGTAAAGAAAAAGTCTTGGAGATGACCATTGAGGAACTTGACCTGTCTGTGCGCTCTTTTAACTGCTTGAAGAGAGCAGGTATCAATACAGTTGAAGATCTTATCGGCAAGTCTGAAGATGATATGATGAAGGTCCGTAACCTTGGTAAGAAATCTCTTGATGAGGTTGTTGCTAAGCTTACATCCCTCGGCTATGATCTTCGCAGAGACGAAGACTAATAAGAAACTGTAACAATTATTTTTACAACTAACGGTAAAGGAGTGACTTTAAATGCCAGGTTCAAGAAAGCTTGGAAGAGCAAGTGACCATCGTAAGTCAATGCTCAGAGGTATGGTAACATACCTTTTGGAAAGCGGCAGAATAGAGACCACCGTTACAAGAGCAAAGGAAGTTCGTTCAATGGCTGAGAAAATGATCACCATTGCTAAGACAAACGACCTCCACTCAAGAAGACAGGTTTTAGCATATGTCACAAAAGAGGATGTTGTTAAAAAGCTCTTCGACGAGATCGCTCCCAAATATAAGGATGTAAACGGCGGTTATTGCCGTATTATTAAGACAGGCACTCGTCGCGGCGACGCTTCAGAGATGTGCATCATCGAGCTTATCGATGTTGAGTCTAAATAATCAGGTATAATCCGAATAAAATTCAGCACCCACGGTAGAAATACCGTGGGTGTTTTTTTGTTGTATTTTGTTAAGCCTCAACAGACTCTCTTTCCTCTTCGAGGTGAATTATTTCATCAAGGTTATGCTGTCTGCGTGCTTCAAGCTCGCGAACGATTTCCTTGTGCTTCTTGCCCGAGAGCTTATAGAAAAGCATCGGAATAACCGCGAGATATGAGAATATCGCGGGAAGAATTGCAAAAAGATAAATGAGACTTGATTTTGCCTCAATCGGCATCAGCTCAGGCGTTGCCGCGAACTGCTTGTAGCCGACATAGATAAGGAAAAGATTTGTTACATACGATGTGCAGTTGCCGAGGATTCTCGAAAGAGTGTTTTTAACAGAGCTGACAGTCGCTTCGTTTCTTTCGCCGAATCTGTATTCAGCATAATCGTAAGCAGCCATCTGAATAAGACCGGGGATCGTGTTGTAGAAGCCTGTTGTCAGACCGTGGATAGCATACCAGATAACAACGCGTACAAAAATCTGAGCGGGTGTGTGCTCTTCAAACGGGAAAACAGAAATAAACATTGCCGTGTAGCAGATGCCCGTGCCGAGTCTTGTGGCAATATAAAGTATTTTATCGTCAACCCACTTACGCACGATCGGAGCAAGGAAGAGTGAAATTCCCGTTGTAACAAGTGATGCAAGGGATGCCGCCGATAAAAGAGCCGCGAAGTTACCGTCGTTATAAACATATTCAAACTGAAACGGCGTGCCTCTGAAAATTGTGAGCGTGAACTGCTCTGTTTTAAAGCAGGCGATGAAGGCGTATGTCATCAATCCGTAGCCGACAGACATACCGTGTGCAAGAATTTCAGAAAGCATATACATCATCAGCGGCTTGTTCTGAAGAATGTGCTGATAAACCTCGCGAAGCTTCGGTGCCTCGACCTTGGGCGGATCTGCGATTCTTTCCTTAGTTACAACGATGTTCCATATTGTCAGCGGAATTGCGAGAATAGTAACAACGCTGAAGCCGTAGAAATATCTTTCAGCTTCTGAAAGATTCGGCATAAGATAAGGCAGTACAGCCGCGATATATGTGCCGCAAGCGCCGATTGAGGAGCCGAGTATGCTTTCAATAGCCGCAATGTAGCCTCGTTCCATATTGTCGGTGGTGCGTCTTGCGTTGAGTGCCGTCAGAGCCGCGTTATAGAAGGTACTGAAAGCATCATTCAGGAAGAACAGCAGAACGAGGTATGCGACCTTGAAAACATCGCTGATTCCGGGAAACCAGGCGCGCAGGGGAAGGGTCTGAAGAATAACAATGAGGTTGCAGGGAATAATCATCAGCATCAGCCACGGCTTGAAGCGACCCCAGCCGCCGAAGGTGCGTCGGCTTTTATCAAGAAAGCTTGATACGATAACATCGTTTGCGATATCCCAGAAGCCGAGAATGAAAATTATCGTGCTGTATGTTGCGAATGCCTTGTCGCTGAGTCCTAAATATGTTGAAGCAACAAGTCCGCCGAAGAAGCCGCTCATTGCGGTTGCAGCTTTGGATACCGCTGTGCTTGAGCCGAAAGCGGCATATTCCCTAAGCGTGATTTTTTCGTTGACATTAGTGGCAAGCGTGTTTTTAATCTTTTTCATAGGTCACCTCGTTATTTATTTTGATTTTTATTTCACGGTCACAGCCTGTTCGCGTGTTGCGGATAAGCGGCTCTGCAAGAGTCCACAGACTGTCGATTCCGTTGATATATTTAGAAAGACTTATTTTAAAAGCCTTCATAATTGAGTCCGCTTTGTGTAAAGCACCGTACATCACCCTGTATTCATAAGTGTCAGGATGATAAGGTGCATCACCTGTGAAAAAGTGATTGAGAATTACAAAGCACATATCAATGACCTTTTCGTTTTTGTGAGCTTTACATTCTTTTTTCGTCAGTCCCGAATACCTTCTGCCGAATCTGCCCGCAAAGGACATATCAAGTTTTGTAATCAGCTTTATCAGAGGCTTGATAATGAATCGGTATTTCCTTGCTTTATCAATCGGTATGAGACCGTCAGCGAATTTGAGAAATTCGTCATAATCCCTGACGGCTGTATCGATAAGCCTGCGGTAATATCCGCCGAAGCAGACGGAAGAAATATATTCCTTTCCGCCGTCGATGCCGTCAATTTCATCGGGCAGGTCAACGGTTGTAATGTGCGCTTCCGAGTTTTCGAGCGTAACTTTGCGGATTTTGCCGTATGCCGACGAAACCGAGGTTGTACCCACATCGTAAAGTGTATTTTTACCGTCACCGATACTGCGGATTGTGTGTATGTGCGTATGCCCTGTGAAAACGACCTTTACTCCGTGCTTCATCAGTATTGATTTCAGTATCGGATGCCTGCCGTACATCTCTGTCGGAGCAACAGCCTCGTATACAGGATAAGGCGTGATAACGGGATGATGTGTGAACAAAAGCACCGCCTCACCGTTGCTCTTGGCTTTGATAAGCTCATTTTCGAGCCACTCGTTACCATTGTCGTCAAGTCCGCAGTCGGTATGACCGTTTCCGTCATCGTTAATAAGAATAAATCGGTAGCCGTCAATACCTGTCGAATAAGACATATTATATTCGCTGTCCGCCTGACCGCGCCCGAAGTGGCGGTAAAGTGCATCAAGCTCGTGCCGCCTTGTGCAGTCAACGCGGTATGTGTCTTTTTCGTTATATCCCGTCGCTACAAATTCGTTTTCGTCCTCACCGCAGCCGTTATAGTCGTGAGTCGCGGTCAATACCAGCACACGCTTGCCGTTTGCCTCGAGCTTGTGTAAGCGTTCGATGAATTCATCGTGACAGAGCCGTTCGCCGCAGTTTATAAGGTCGCCGACGATAACGACAAGATCGGTTTCGTTATCCTGTTCAATTATTCTGAAAAAAGCTTCGTTTACCTCAGGCGATTCCTTGAGAACAACCTGGTCGCCATGACTGCGCCGTTCAATCGTTTCACCGTCAACCCATAGCTTTTTTGAAAAGTAATGGTTATCCGCCATTACATAAAATTGCAGCTTCTTCATAATCATTCACTGTAACCCGGGTAGGGGACAGAATAGTCAATCCCGAACTGTGTTGAGTCAACAAAAATATTCTCGGCTGTAAGAGTGCCGTCGGATTTCACACAGAAAAGCTTACCGCCGCTCACATCCTCGTCCCAATAGCAGCCTGCGCCTGTCTTGACACCGTAGTGAAGCCATACACCCTGATATGGGATTGAGCTGTAATTTCTGTGATTGTGACCACAGATGATGTGCTTTGTACTGCCAAGCTCTTTTACAACATCAAAGAAGCCGTTGTTGACAGGCGCAGAGGAGACACCCTCACGGTTATATCCGAATGCACCCTCATATTCCGACTTGAAATCCTGAACGGAATAATCATAAGCGTCATACCACGCATCGTGGTATTCGACATTCGGAATATGATAAATTACGGTACTCTCAACAATACCGCCGTTTTCAGCGGATGTGCCGTTCACCGCCCATTTGTACCATTCAATCTGGTTATCCCACAGGTGGTCATAGCCGTTATAGGTGTATCCGTTGACCTCATAGGTTGCGTTTTTATGTGTGTCCATCATATAAAGCTGATGAACAGGCTTTTTGTTTTCGGTAATTGTGATTATGTAGTTTCCGTGTCCCATATTTTCAGGGCCGAAATCCCATATCGCATATTCAGAATAGCGTTCAATCTGATAAGCACACCACGAAGCGTATGTGGCTGTTGCACCGTCGTGATTGCCGAAAATCGGTGCCCACGGAATTTTATAGCTGTCCATAAGGTCAATCAGCCATATCCAGCCGAGCCAGCCGTAAACATTGTCACCTGAAAGAGTGATAAGGTCGGGGCTTGTGTCTTTAATCAGCTTGTCAATGGTGGCCTCCGCGAGGTCGCCGTAATAGCCGTGAGCGTCCTCGTCAGAAAGCTGAATGTCAGAAAGATTGAGTATAACGAAATCCTTATCGGGATTCTTTTCGATAATAAAGGTGTTATCCTCAATCGAAAAGGAGTCACCTGATGACCATTCGTCAAAGTATTTGTGTTCGTTTTTCTCGTTACAGAATATAATTCCGCTGAGAATCTGAACACCCGAAAGCACATAAATAAGACCCATTTTAAGATAGAAGGCCAATGCCGCCATTGTCATTTCTGACACCTCCGTCAAAGCGTTTATAAATGTATATATAAATTATATCAGTTTTACACCTGTCCCGTCAACTGCCATAATGTTTTATATGTCACAATTCTGTAAAGCACTTGACTAAACCACAAGATATAGTGTAAAATATAAATTGGTATTTTATGAAAAGGAGTGTAGTTATGGCAAAAAAAGCAAGCTACGGCAATGACGACATAGTTTCTCTCAAGGGCCCTGACCAGGTACGAAAGCGTCCTGCGGTTATTTTTGGCTCTGACGATATCGAGGGCTGTCAGCATTCCGTTTTTGAGATTTTGTCAAACTCGATAGACGAAGCCCGTGAAGGCTTCGGCGATAAAATTGTTATAACCCGTTACCTTGACCATAGTGTTGAAATTCAGGACTTTGGCCGAGGCATTCCCGTTGACTATAATACAAAGGAAAAGAAGTTTAACTGGGAGCTTGTTTTCTGCACACTTTATGCAGGCGGCAAGTATTCCAAGGGCGGCGACAGCAGCTACGGTTACTCGCTCGGTCTTAACGGTCTCGGACTTTGTGCAACACAGTTTGCGTCCGAATATATGGAGGCCGAAATCCACCGTGACGGTACCTGCTATAAGCTTAACTTCAAAAAGGGTAAGATTGTCGGTCAGATGGAAAAAGAGCCGTATACGAAGCGTGACACAGGCTCACGAATCAAATGGCGTCCCGACCTTAAGGTTTTCACCGATATCGCAGTGCCCCTTGAATATTATCAGGACACAATCAAACGACAGGCGATTGTAAACTCGGGAATTAAGTTCATTCTTAAAAACCAGCTTAACAAAACTCAGTTTGAAACCTTTGAGTACTACTACGAAAACGGTATCTCCGACTATGTAACAGAAATTGCCGAGGATGCCGCACTCACAGGTGTTCAGTCGTGGCAGACCGAGCGTGTCGGCCGTGACCGTGAGGATCACAAGGATTATAAGGTGCTTATCACATCAGCCCTCTGCTTCTCAAACAAGTCACAGAAGAAGGAGTATTACCACAACTCGAGCTGGCTTGAGCACGGCGGTGCTCCTGAAAAGGCTGTGCGCAATGCCTTTACCTATCAGATTGATTCCTATCTCAAGACTAACGGAAAGTATACAAAATCTGATCCGAGAATAAAGTTTGAGGATATCGAGGACTGTCTCGTGCTTGTTGTTTCGTCATTCTCGACCGAAACCTCATACGAAAATCAGACCAAAAAGGCAATTACAAATAAATTCATTCAGGAAGCGATGACAGATTTCTTCAAGCATCAGCTTGAAATTTACTTCATCGAAAACCGCACCGAAGCGGAAAAAATCGCAAATCAGGTGCTCATAAATATGCGAAGCCGTGTTAAGGCGGAAACAACACGACAGAGCATCAAAAAGACTCTCACAACCGCAAACGACCTTGCGAACAGAGTTCAGAAGTTTGTTGATTGCCGCGCGAAGAATGCAGAGGACAGAGAGCTCTTTATCGTGGAGGGTGATTCTGCTCTCGGCGCCTGTAAGCAGGCGCGTGACTCCGAATTTCAGGCGCTTATGCCTGTCCGCGGTAAGATTCTTAACTGTCTTAAATGCGAATACGATAAAATTTTCAAAAGCGAAATCATCACCGACCTTGTCAAGGTTCTCGGCTGCGGCGTCGAGGTCAAGTCAAAGTATATGAAGGGACTTGCCGAGTTCAATCTCGACCTGCTTCGTTATAATAAGGTTATTATCTGTACCGATGCCGATGTCGACGGCTTCCAGATCAGAACTCTTATTCTTACAATGATTTACCGCCTTATGCCCACGCTTATTGAGCAGGGTAAGGTATTTATCGCGGAAACTCCGCTTTATGAAATCAACACAAAGGACCAGGTATGGTTTGCTTATACCGAAAAGGAAAAGGCAGAAGCAATCGAAGAAATCGGCAATGCAAAATATACCGTTCAGCGTTCAAAGGGACTTGGTGAAAACGAAGCCGAAATGATGTGGCTTACAACAATGAACCCGAAAACAAGACGCCTTGTTGAGATTATGCCCGAGGATGCCGAAAGAACGGCTCAGATTTTTGAAATGCTCCTCGGTGACAATCTTGCAGGCAGAAAAGAGCATATTGCCGATAACGGATATATGTATATCGATATGCTCGATTTAAGCTAAGGGAGGTGACAGTATGGCAAGAAAGAAAAAAGAGGTCGTCAAGACCGAAGAAGAGATGAATCCGAATACCCACATACTCGGTGCGGGTACGGTCCTCAGACAGAACATCACTGAGACTCTCGAAACAAACTATATGCCTTACGCAATGAGCGTTATTCTGTCACGAGCAATCCCTGAGATTGACGGCTTCAAGCCCTCTCACAGAAAGCTTCTTTATACAATGTATAAAATGGGACTTCTCACGGGTGCAAGAACAAAGTCTGCCAATATCGTCGGTCAGACGATGAAGCTCAATCCCCACGGTGACGCCGCTATTTATGATACAATGGTGCGTCTGTCACGCGGATACGAGGCCTTGCTTCATCCGTTCGTTGACTCAAAGGGTAACTTCGGCAAGGCTTATTCAAGAGATATGCAGTGGGCGGCACCCCGATATACCGAAGCAAAGCTTGCACCCATCTGTGCCGAGCTTTTCGCGGAGATTGACAAGGATACGCTTGATTTTGTCGATAACTACGATAACACTATGAAGGAGCCGTCGCTTCTTCCTGTTAAATTCCCGACAGTTCTCACAAACCCGACAACGGGTATTGCCGTCGGTATGGCAAGCTCAATCTGTTCGTTTAATCTTCAGGAAATCTGCGACACTACCGTTGCTCTTATAAAGGATGACGAGGCGGATATCACAGAAACGCTCAAGGCGCCCGACTTTGTCGGTGGCGGTCAGCTTGTCTATGACCGCGATGCGATGGATGCAATCTACCGCACAGGCCGCGGCGGCTTCAAGGTCAGAGCAAAATACCGCTATGACAAGGACAATAAATGTATCGAAATCACAGAAATTCCGCCGACGACAACTGCCGAAGCAATCATCGATAAGATTATCGAAAAATTCAAGGCAGGCTCTGTGCGAGAAATCAGCGACATTCGTGACGAAACAGATAAATCGGGTCTTAAAATTACCATCGACCTTAAAAAGGGCACAGATCCCGATAAGCTGATGCAGAAGCTTTATAAAATGACCTCACTTGAGGATACCTTCTCCTGCAACTTCAACATTCTTATAGCAGGTGTGCCGAAGGTGCTCGGCGTGCGCGACATTCTTCTTGAATGGATTGCATTTCGCACAGAGGGTGTGCGCAGACGCGTTTTCTTTGAGCTTTCAAAGGCAAAGGAAAGACTTCATCTTCTCGAGGGCTTGCAGAAGATTCTCCTTGATATCGACAAGGCGATTATGATAATCCGCAAGACAGAAGAGGAGAGCGAGGTTGTTCCCAACCTTATGATCGGCTTCGGAATCGATGAAATTCAGGCAAATTATGTTGCTGAAATCAAGCTCCGACACCTCAACCGCGAATATATTTTAAAAAGAACACAGGATATCGAAAAGCTCCGCAAGGACATCGAAGAGATGGAGGATATCCTTGCTCATAAGTCAAAGGTCAAGAAGATTATTGTAAATGAGCTCAATGAAATCGCGAAGAAATACGGTCAGCCCAGAAAGACCGAAATCATCTTTGCAATGGATGTTGCCTACGACGAAAAGGAAGAGGAGGAGCCTGATTTCCCCGTAAACCTCTTCTTTACAAAGGAAGGATATTTCAAAAAGATTACTCCGCAGGCACTTCGTACAAGCGGTGAGCAGAAGCTGAAAGAGGGCGACTCGATGCTTCTTGAGCTCGAAGCTACAAATAACACGGAGCTTCTGTTCTTTACAGATAAATGTCAGGTTTATAAGTCAAAGGCTTCTGAGTTTGATATGGGTAAGGCGAGCGTGCTCGGTGATTTCGTTGCATCTAAGCTCGGTATGGACGAGGGCGAAACCGCTATTTATATGATTGCAACCCTTGACTATAAGGGCTATGTAATGTTCTTCTTTGAAAACGGTAAGGTCGCTAAGGTTGACCTCTCGGCTTATGAGACAAAGACAAACCGCAAAAAGCTCATCAAGGCCTACTGTGATAAATTCCCCATCGGTGCAATCCGCCATATTGTCGAGGATTGTGACCTTGTGCTTGAGTCAACCTCAGGCAGACTTCTTCTTATCAATACGGGTGCAATTTTACCCAAAACAACCAAGGATACTCAGGGTGTGTCTGTTATGACTATGAAGAAGGGACACATTCTCAAAAAGGTCAGAGATTATAAAAAAGGCGAATTTGCAAAGCCGTACCGTTACAAGACAAAGAATCTTCCGGCGGCAGGCGCACTCCTGAGCGCCGAGGATACGGGCGAACAGATGTCACTTATATAAAACAAAAGCCACCGGTTATCCCGGTGGCAACGGAAGAAACAGCAAACGCAAAATCAATGTTTTTCTTCCGCTAAAAATATATTAACCCGAAAAACGAAGATAATAATCGGAAAAATATGCTTATTTTTTGTTTTGATTGAAAATTTCTATTGCATTTTCAAATAAACTGTGATAGAATATCGTGGTAAAAATACTCATGGAGGTTTAACTATGTCTGCTATTCAGTATATTTTAGGTATAGTACTTATTTTACTTGCTATCGTCCTCATCGTTGCAGTTCTTCTTCAGGAGAGTCGTTCAGCAGGTCTTTCAGGTGCAATTTCAGGCGGTGCTGATACATTCTTCGGCAAGGCAAAGGGCAAGACAATCGAGCAGAAGCTCGCTAAGATTACAAAGTATGTTGCAATCGCTTTCTTTGTAATTGCTCTCGGCGTTTCAATCGCGTTTATGTTTATGTATTGATCAAAAATTTGTGCAGGGTGGCTAAAAGCCGCCCTGTTTTTTTGTATTTTTTTGCAGATTCACCGTTGAAATTTACAAAACAAGGTAGTATAATAGGACATATTTTTTTATTGCGTAATAAAAGGAAAAAAGACGGAATATATTTCAGTTTAATCGTATGCACATCTGAGCGCATACGGCATATACTATCAAATAAAGAAAAGACTCAATGTGTCCCTGTTCGCCGTTTATTTCGCTAATTTATTAGGAGATGACCTGATTATGAATTATGTAGAAAAAGTTATTGCGCGTGTTGCAAAGGAGCACGCAAACGAGCCCGAGTTCGTTCAGACAGTTACTGAGGTTCTCACAAGTCTCGTTCCCGTTGTTGAAAGACATCCCGAATATGAAGCGGCAGGCTTGCTCGAGAGAATGGTTGAGCCCGAAAGACAGATTATTTTCCGTGTCGCATGGGTGGATGACAAGGGTAAGGTACAGGTAAATACAGGCTACCGTATCCAGTTCAACAGTGCAATCGGACCTTACAAGGGCGGACTTCGTTTCCACCCGTCAGTATACAGCGGTATCATCAAGTTTCTTGCGTTTGAGCAGACCTTCAAAAACAGCCTTACAAGCCTTCCGATCGGCGGCGCAAAGGGTGGCTCAGACTTTGACCCGAGAGGCAAGTCAGACGGAGAAATCCTTCGTTTCTGTCAGGCATTTATGACAGAGCTTTACAGACACATCGGACCCAACCTTGATGTTCCTGCAGGTGATGTCGGTGTCGGCGGCAGAGAAATCGGTTACCTTTTCGGTCAGTACAGACGAATCAAGGGTACATTTGAAAACGGTGTTATCACAGGTAAAGGTCTTTCATACGGCGGCTCACTCGTAAGACCTGAGGCAACAGGCTACGGTGCAACATATTACGCTCAGGAGGTGCTTGCTCATTTCGGTGAGACAATCGAGGGCAAGACATTCTCAGTTTCGGGCTTCGGTAATGTTGCTTGGGGTACAGTTAAAAAGGTTACAGAGCTCGGCGGTAAGGTAGTTACAATCTCAGGTCCTGACGGATATGTTTACGATCCCGACGGAATCAATACAGAAGAGAAAATCAACTATATGCTTGAGATGCGTAACTCAGGCAGAGATAAGGTTCAGGACTATGCCGATAAGTTCGGTGTTGAGTTCTTCCCGGGTCAGAAGCCCTGGGGCGTACCCGTTGATGTTGCAATGCCTTGCGCAACACAGAACGAGGTCGGCATTATGGAAGCAAGACAGCTTGTTGAGAACGGTGTTCAGTATTACATCGAGGTTGCAAATATGCCCTCAACAAACGACGCACTCAAGTATCTTATGGAAAATTGCCGTGCGGTTGCTCCGTCAAAGGCAGTTAACGCAGGCGGCGTTGCAGTTTCAGCCCTTGAAATGACACAGAACTCACTTCGCTACAACTGGACAACAGAAAAGGTTGATATGCGACTCAAGTCAATTATGAAGTCAATTCACGACTCATCAGCAGAAGCAGCAGAGGCATACGGCCTCGGCTATAACCTTGTCGCAGGTGCAAACATTGCAGGCTTCCAGAAGGTTGCAGACGCAATGATGTCACAGGGTATTATCTAAACACAAAAAATCAACACGGTGCAATTCATTGAATTGCACCGTGTTTTTTCGTTTATTTAGATTGATTTAAGAAGTGCGGGAAGTCTTGTAAGTGCGCCGGGGATTCTTACAAGAATCTTGCAAAGTCCCTTGAAGCTTGACTGACCGTCATTGAGAATCATAAGAAGTCCGTCAATAATTTCGGGTGAAGCAACGCCCATACTCATAGCCATAAAGTTACGGATGGGAATCTGTGTTGCCATAGCTGCAATCATCTTGCCGTCACCGTTTTCAGCGGAGCCGAATTTAGCCATAATGCCCTCAATAGCGTTGCACATTCTGCCGCCCCACTTGGTGTGTCTTGCGTCGTTAAGACAGCAATAAAGGTCAATCGGCTTTGATGTGTCGCGCTTGTTTTCGGGAAGCTTGAAGCCAAGCACTGCCTCAAACTGTGCACCGTTCATTCCGTTCACATCTGCTGTATAGTATGCAGGAGCAGCTGCTCTGTAATCGGGGATTTCAGCGTTGACTGTTGACTCAACGGTGATTGTCTTTAAAAGCTTGATGTCACGGCTTGATGCGCCTACGAGGATGTCAAATTCACCGCTCTCAACCATCCAGTCGCCGAGCTTGACATTATAGAAAGCAAATGCTCTCTTGGAAAGCTCGAGTGTAACTGTTGTTTCCTCACCGGGATTAAGGAATACCTTCTTGAAGCCCTTGAGCTCCTTGACGGGACGGTAGATTGTTGATTCCTTGTCAGCGACATAAAGCTGAGCAACCTCTCCACCGTAAACATCGCCTGTGTTCTTAACCTTGAAAGAAACTGTTACTGTATCTGTGTCCTTGATGCTGTCAGCAGAAACAGTAAGGTCGCTGTATTCAAATGTTGTGTATGAAAGACCGTAGCCGAAGGGGAAGAGTACATTCTTGTTTGCCTTGTCATAGTAGCGGTAGCCGATGTAAACCGACTCTCTGTGCTCACTTGTAACAGGGCCTGCAGGGTAGTTGCCGTATGTCGGATTGTCGCTGTAAGCGAGGGGATAGGTTTCACTTGTCTTACCTGAGGGATTAACCTTACCTGTAAGGAGGTTTGCTGTTGCGCTGCCGACTGCCTGACCGCCGAGACCCGTGCTCAGAAGTGCCTTGACCTCGTTGATCCACGGAAGGTTGATTACAGAACCGCCTGCAAGAACAGCCGCTGTGTTCGGATTAGCCTTAGCAACCGCAGAAACAAGATTGCTGTGGCATTTCGGCATTTCGATGTTTTCTCTGTCGTAGCCTTCACCCTCGAACTCGTCTGTAAGACCGACGAATACAAGAGCAATGTCAGCGTTCTTTGCGGCGTTGACAGCTTCGTTTACGAGCTCAGCCTTGATTTCGTCCTTATTCTTGACATAACCGGGAGCGTAAACAACATCAACACCGAGCTTCTTAAGCTCATCAAGAGCATTGTCGAGCTTATTGGGGTTGATAACAGAGGAGCCTGCACCCTGGAAACGCGGAGAAGCGGCAAGCTCACCGATAACTGCAACCTTTTGACCTGCCTTGAGGGGAAGAATTTTGTCATCGTTCTTGAGAAGCACCATTGAGCCTTCTGCAACCTTGCGTGCAACAGCGTGATGTGCTTCGACATCGTATGTATGCTTCTTTGCAAGTGCGGGCTTTGACTTAACGATGAGGTCAACAACTGTGTCAACTCTCTTGTCAAGAACTGCGATGTCAAGCTCACCGTTGTTTACTGCTGCGATGATCTTGTTTGTGTTGATTCTTGCGGAAGAAGGCATTTCAAGGTCTGTACCGTTGTAAAGACCGGGGATTCTGTCAACTGATGAGCCCCAGTCGGTAACGATCATACCCTCAAAGCCCCACTCGCCGCGAAGTACTTTTTCCTGAAGCCACTCGTTCTGTGATGAATAAACACCGTTGATGCGGTTGTAGGAGTTCATAATTGTCCAGGGCTGAGCTTCCTTGACACAGATTTCAAATGCTGTGAGATAAAGCTCGCGCATAGCTCTCTCGTCAACAACCTCGTTGATAACCATACGGAAAGCTTCCTGTGAGTTACAAGCGAAGTGCTTGAGAGATGTGCCGACACCCATTGACTGAACGCCGTTTACGAAGCTTGCAGAGCACTTACCTGCAAGGTACGGGTCTTCACTGAAATATTCAAAGTTTCTGCCGCAGGTCGGAGAACGCTTGATGTTTGTGCCGGGACCGAGAACAACGGAAACCTCTTCCTTAAGACACTCTTCTGCAAGAGCGATTCCCTCCTCGCGGAGAAGCTCTTCATCCCATGAGCAGGAAGATGTTGAAGCAGGGGGGAAGCAGGTTGACGGAACAGAGTTGCCCAGACCGATACCCTGAGAAGCTTTTTTGTCCTTGTTCTGCTTACGAAGGCCGTGAGGGCCGTCAGTAATCATAATTTTCGGAAGTCCGAGCTCGGGAGCTTCCTCAAGATGCCAATAGTCGTAGCCTGAAACAAAAGCCGCCTTCTGCTCAAGGCTCATTTTTTTAACAATTTCGGGGTGTTTCATACGCTGATACTCCTCTCAAATTTCTACAATATAATATTATATACTATTATAATCAATTTTGCAATCCTTGAAATAATACTCCTTATCGTGATCGCTGATTTCTCGCAACACTCTGCAAGGATTTCCCACAGCAACAACATTTGCGGGAATGTCCTTTGTGACGATACTGCCTGCACCGATAACCGTGTTGTCACCGATTGTAACGCCCGGAACAATAACCGCACCTGCACCGATCCAGCAGTTTCTGCCGATTTTAACACTTCTGTTGAATTGGTAAGCCTTTTCGCGAAGCTCGGGATTTATCGGATGTCCCGCAGTTGCAATCGTAACATTCGGACCTATGAGAGTGTAGTCACCGACATAAATATGAGTGTCGTCAACCAGAGTCAGGTTAAAATTAGCATAAACCATCTTGCCGAAATGAACATGCTTTCCGCCCCAGTTAGCACGAAGCGGAGGCTCTATGTAGCAGCCCTCACCGATTTCTGCAAACATTTCCCTGAGCATCTTCCCGCGCTTTTCCTGCTCAAGCGGACGAGTTGCATTGAAATCATAAAGCTTTTCAAGACATAAAAGCTGTTCGCCCATAATTTCGTCGCTGCTCGGATAATAAATCTGACCCGAATGGAGCTTTTCTTTTTCTGTCATATAATCATTCCTTTTACTTATCTGTTATTATAATAATAAAAAATTGAGTTTAGGTCAATCAAAAAATAAAGATTATCACTGATATGTAAAATTTGTCGGGATATTTGTAATTGATTTTTTATCCGTATTGATTATAATACTTAGTGTGATATAAAATCACATCACCGACGGCACTCTTGCACCGTCGGTGAATATCTGGAGCAGATACTTTGCCCGAAAGGGCGAGTCACGGCTCCCCGCAGGCAGTCGACTGCCACCGTTTACTCATATCCGCTTATCTTTAGTTTTAACTTCCTGTTACAGTATATGCCTGCGGATTTTGAGCGGAAACAAAATTTTTTAAAAACCCCTTTACAAACCGTAAAATTTATGTTAAACTACTTCCGCTATGTTTCCGTTTCTCGGATTTTGGGTTTAACCGCCAAGCGGTATTCACCTGCCTTAACCTGGGATTCAGGAGCATAAAAAATATTTTAAATGAGGTGAAAATAATGACACAGGCTGAGAAGCAGGCTATAATGGCTGAATACGCTCTTCATGAGGGTGATACAGGTTCACCCGAGGTACAGATCGCTGTTCTTACAAAGAGAATCAACGACCTTACAGAGCATCTCAAGGAGCATAAGAAGGACCATCACTCAAGACGCGGACTTCTTAAGATGGTTGGTCACAGAAGAAA
>JAZQGS010000021.1:0-22025 GCA_045540195.1 Acutalibacteraceae bacterium | reverse complement strand
AATTGTACATCTATTACAGAGATTGAGATTCCGGCAATGGTTAGTGATTTGACTGGTGGTTATGCATTTAGTAATGGTTATACATTTGCAGGATGTACAAATTTAAAAACGGTAAAACTTCCGGCAGCTTTAACAGTTCTCGAAGAAGGTACATTCAAGGATTGTGAATCCCTTGTTTCTGTTATAATTCCACAGAACGTAACAGAAATACAGACAGGAGCTTTTGAGAACTGCTATTCCTTTACAGATATCACCATTCCAAAGTCTGTAACAGAAATTGGAGATAACGCATTCTCCTACCCGGGTAGCCTTACCATCCATGGTATTTCCGGCTCCTATGCACATACATATGCAAGTGAAAATGATATTAACTTTGTAATCAATAACACACAGACCACAGGAATTAAGCTGTGGGGAACCCAGTACCAGTCTACAACACCGATTGTGACAAAGAAGTGGAATGAGCATAAGATTATTGCGGAAGTAACTCCTGCATCCTCCGCACAGGATGTAGTATGGACCTCCAGTAATACCAATATTGCAACGGTAGAGAACGGATTGGTTGAAATTGTTGGTGGTGGAAAAGTTGTGATTACTGCAACCAGTGGAAGCAAATCTGCAAGTGCAACATTTTTATCAGTTGTTCCATTGACAAAACTGTCATTGGATAACAGCGCAATCACATTTAATGTAGTTGGTGGTTACACAACACTGAAAGCTACTAAGACACCAAGCAATACTTCTGAGACTGTAAAATGGTCCTCCAGCAATACTGCTGTAGCTACCGTAGACCAGAACGGTAAGGTAGTGGCAGTTGGTAAGGGAACCGCAGTGATTACTGCAACAGGAAGTGAGACAAGTACAATAAAAGCAACCTGTAACATTACAGTAAATCCATTAAGTGTTGCAAAGCCAACCTCTGTGAAAGTAGCAAGATTGAGTGATAAGAAGGCAACCATTACATGGAAGAAGGTAGCCAATGCCACAGGCTACAAGATTTTCCGTTGGGATACCAAGACCAAGGAATATAAGAATATTAAGACCATTACAAATGGAAGTACAGTAAAATATACAGACAGCAAGCTTAGCGGCGGAGAATACAGATACCGCGTGAAAGCAGTATTAACCTCTTATGGAAAATCCATTGATAGTGAATATTCCAAGACTGTAACCACAAAGGGTTACCTTGCAAAACCAAGCAGTGTAAAACAGTCCTCTGCTACAACCAAGACTATCACGTTAAAGTGGAGCAAGGTATCCGGAGCAAAGGGATATGAGGTTTATAGAAGTACTTCTAAGAATGGTTCTTACAAGAAGGTTAAGACCATTACTTCTAATAAAGTAAGCTTCAAGAACTCTAAGTTGAAAGCAGGAACTGCATATTACTACAAAGTAAGAGCTTACAAGAAGAGTGGTTCCAATACAATCTACAGTGATTACACAGCTGCTGTAAAATTAGTGACAAGCCCGGCAAAGCCAACCATTACTGTAACCAACAGCAGTAAGAAGGCAGCAAAGATTACCTGGAAGAAGATAACCGGAGCTGATGGTTACGAAGTATATATGTCTTCTGCAAAGAACGGTAAGTATAAGAAGATTAAGACTGCCGGAGCAAGCGCAAAGACTTACACAAAGAAGAAGCTTTCAAACGGAAAGAAATATTACTTCAAGGTACGCGCTTATAAGAAGAACTCTGCAGGAACAAAGATATATTCCGGCTACAGTAGTGTAAAATCTGTAAAAATCGTTAAATAAAAGATAAATAAAAATGTAGAAGCCTGTCAGCTGGTCTGACAGGCTTCTGTGTGATTCAAAGTAGAATTTTACTATTGTATATCAAAAAAATATATGATATAGTTCGAATATATAGAAATAAAGTTGCAAAATTAGGAAATATAGTTTTTAAGAGGTGAAATTATGTCATTTTCAACAGAAAAAAGAGAAAGTATCCGACGTTATATGCTGGAAAAAATAAGAGAAGATGATATCCAATTTATTGCGAAGACAGTAGAGAATTTTCAGATTTCAGTTACCTCTGTAAAACGATATATTACGGAATGTTTGGAAAATGGAATATTAGAATCAGATGATAAGGCGGCTACCGGATTTTGCTTAGTAACAAAGGAAAAAGACTTTTCTTATAACTTGAACGAAATGTTGTGTGAGGATAAAATATACTATTCTGATATAATGCCATGTCTGGATAACGTTACTCCGGAAGCAGCAAAAATCTGGAGCTACACATTTATGGAAATGATGAATAACGCTATTGAGCATTCAAAAGCTACTCAAATTCGTTGTCGAGTGACACAAGATTATCTTTATACAGAAATATCTATTGTGGATGATGGAATTGGAATATTTAAGAATATACAAAATTATATGAAGGAAGAACGTGGGATAGATGTTGATTATCAGGATGTAATATTAGAGTTGCACAAAGGAAAACTTACCACCAATCCGGAGCTGCATTCCGGTGAAGGTATATTTTTTACGTCAAAAATGCTACAGGAGTTTGTGGTTTGGTCAGAAGCGGTATGTTTTTCTACAGGATATACAGAGCGGGATAAGCTGATTCAATCACATTTAATCTATTATTATACAAAGCTGAATCGTATCGGAACGATGCTGGTTATGAAATTAGAGAATCAGACAACGCGAAAACCAAAGGAGGTATTTGATATGTTTGCACCGTTGGAACAAGGATTTGTAAAAACACATATTCCGTTAAAAGAAATGTGTCCCTATGGAGAACCTATTGCCCGTTCTCAGGCAAGAAGAATTCTATATAGACTGGAAGAATTCCGACAGGTGGAGTTTGATTTTTCCGGAATTGAATTTATGGGACAGGGATTTGCAGATGAGATTTTCCGTGTGTTCCAGAATAAATTCCCGGATATTGAATTAATACCGGTTCATGCCAATGAAGCAGTGGTGGGAATGATAAAGCATGTGAGGGCGAATTTGTAGAAAAATGAAGAAAAACACCAAAATCCTGCCGGAACAATTGTAGCCGGCAGGATTTTTCCAAGGTTTACAAATTTTCACAATAATGCTAAAATAAAAAAGACTATACGTTGAAATTCAAAGGAATGGAGATACGATTTGAAAGAACATAAAATTTGCAAAGTATTGCCCGGTAGTATAGCAGAAGAATTAGAGCTAGAGGCCGGCGAAATTTTGTTGTCTATGAATGAACATGAGATAGAGGACGTCTTTGATTACCATTATTATACCCAAGAAGAATACCTGACGGTTCTAATCCGTAAGCCGGATGGGGAAGAATGGGAATTGGAGATTGAGAAGGATTATGAAGAGGATTTGGGAATTGAGTTTGAGAATGGACTTATGGATGATTACAAATCTTGCCATAACAAGTGCATTTTCTGCTTTATTGACCAGATGCCAAAGGGTATGCGTGAAAGTCTCTATTTCAAGGATGACGATGCGCGCCTTTCCTTCCTTTTCGGCAACTACATCACACTTACAAACCTCGGCGACAAGGATATAGACCGAATTATTGAAATGCATATCAGCCCCGTAAATATTTCCGTTCATACTATGAATCCCGACCTGCGTGTAAAAATGATGGGCAACAAGCGCGCAGGCAAGGTGCTTGAATACATTAAACGCCTTGCTGATGCAGGAATCAAGCTCAATACACAGCTTGTTCTGTGTCCGGGCTATAATGACGGCGACGAGCTCAGCTTTTCTCTCGAGGAATTGGGCAAGCTTTATCCTGCCGTTCAGAGCATAGCGGCCGTTCCTGTGGGACTTACCTGTCACCGCGACGGCTTAACTAACTTAAATCCCTTCACAAAAGAGCAATCTTTAGATGTAATTTTTAGAATAGATAGTTACAATTCTTCTTTTTTGTGTTATAATAATATGAATATTGCTTTTGCGGCGGATGAATTCTATCTGAGTGCAGGCTTACCTCTGCCCGATGTCGAGCGTTACGGTGAATTTCCTCAGCTCGAAAACGGTGTCGGAATGTGGTCTCTGCTCAAAAAAGAGTTCGTTGAAGCTGTCTCGGAATTGCCCGAAGACTATGCGTTATCGTCTGAACGAAAGATAACTATGGTAACGGGTGTTGCCGCTTATCCGCTTATAAAATACATTGCGGATTCGGTGCAGTCAAAAGTGAAAAATATCCATATCAATGTGGTTGAAATAAAAAACAAGCTCTTCGGTGATACAATCACCGTTGCAGGACTTCTCTGCGGTAACGATATCGCAAACGGACTTGCAGATAGAGAGCTTTTTGACGAGGTGCTTATCCCTGCCGTATCTCTTCGCAGAGAGGGCGACCTCTTCCTTGATGATATGAGCATTGATGAGCTCAACGAAAAGTTAAAAACAAAGGTTACTCCCGTTGAAAGTGACGGGTATATATTACTCAGGAGAATTTTAGGTGAGGAGGAAGAATAAAATATGGCAAGACCTATCGTAGCGGTTGTCGGCAGACCTAATGTCGGCAAGTCAACGCTTTTCAATAAGCTTTGCGGTCAGCGCCTTTCAATCGTTGATGACACCCCCGGTGTTACTCGTGACAGAATCTATGGCGACTGTGAATGGCTTAATCATAATTTCCTGCTCGTTGATACGGGCGGTATCGAGCCTCATTCGGACGATATCATCCTTTCACAGATGCGCCGTCAGGCACAGCTTGCTATCGACAGCGCAGATGTTATAGTTATGGTAACTGATATGACAACAGGCGTTGTTGCAACCGATGAAGAGGTGGCGGCAATGCTTCAGAGAAGCGGAAAGCCGATTGTGCTTTGTGTCAATAAGTGCGACAAGGTCGGAGCACCTCCGCTTGAATTTTACGAGTTCTATAACCTCTGTCTCGGTGACCCGATTCAGGTTTCTGCTGTTCACGGTCACGGAACGGGTGACCTGCTCGACGAGGTTATCAAATACTTCCCGAAAGAGGAAGAAGCCGAAGAAGAGGACGACAAGATAAAGGTTGCTGTTATCGGCAAGCCGAATGTCGGCAAATCCTCACTCATCAACGCTATCGCAGGTGAGGAGCGCGTTATTGTTTCAAATATCGCAGGCACAACTCGCGATGCGACCGATACATTTATAGAAAACAGCCACGGAAAGTTTGTTTTTATCGATACTGCAGGTATCAGACGAAAGAGCAAGATTGACGAGGCTATCGAAAAATACAGTGTAATCCGCGCAAGAATGGCTGTCGAGCGTGCAACGGTATGCGTTATTATGATTGATGCTCAGGAGGGCTTCACGGAGCAGGATTCCAAGGTTGCAGGCATCGCGCACGACCTCGGAAAGGCTTGTATCATTGCGGTCAATAAGTGGGATGCAGTCGAAAAGGACGGCAAGACAATGGACTCATACCGCAAAAAGCTTATGAACGATTTTTCGTTTATGTCCTATGCGCCGATTATCTTCATTTCAGCAAAAACGGGTCAGCGACTTGACAGACTTTTTGAGCTTATAAAGTATGTTGACGAGCAGAATGCAATGCGAATTTCAACAGGTAAGCTCAATGATGTGCTTGCAGAGGCAACAGCGAGAGTGCAGCCCCCGACGGATAAGGGCAGACGCCTTAAAATTTATTATATGACTCAGGCATCAACCCGTCCGCCGACATTCGTTTGCTTTGTCAACAGAAAAGACCTTTTTCATTACAGCTATCAGCGTTATCTTGACAATCAGATCCGCGAGATTTTCGGTCTTGAGGGCACACCGACAAAAATGATGATTCGAGAGCGCGAATCTAAATACGATAAATAACTGAAAGGAGTACCGTAAATGATTATTCTCGGAATTGACCCGGGCTACGCTATTGTCGGCTACGGTATTCTTGAATACAGCAATAACCACTTTACAATTCTTCACTACGGTGCGGTCACTACCCCCGCGGGTATGCCCTTTAACCGCAGATTACAGATTATTTACGACGAGCTTGATGTGCTGATTTCAAAATACAAGCCCGATGTTATGGCTATCGAAAAGCTGTTTTATAATACCAATGCAAAAACGGTTATCGATGTTGCACAGGCGAGGGGAGTTATAGTCCTTGCTGCGCAAAAGCATGGTCTTGAAATCGCGGAGTATACACCCTTGCAGGTCAAGCAGAGCGTTGTCGGCTACGGCAGAGCAGAGAAAAAGCAGGTGCAGGAAATGATGCGTATGATGCTCAAGCTCGACAAGGTGCCGAAGCCTGATGATACCGCAGATGCCTTGGCAATGGCTATCTGCCACGCCCACACCAGCGGCTCGCTCGTCGGCAAGCTTAAAAAGTATTATTGAGAGGAGAGAAACGATGATATATTCATTATCGGGAGAAATAATAACTGTTGAGCCTAACGGCTTTGCTGTTCAGTGCGGCGGAGTTGCGTTTTTCTGCTTTTCGACTGTGAACACCCTGCAGAAGGTAGGTCAGAAGGGCACTCAGACAACAGTTTTCACTTACCTGAATGTCCGTGAGGATGCTATGGAGCTCTACGGCTTTTATACAAAAAATGAGCTTGATGCATTCAAGCAGCTTATCACCGTTTCAGGTGTCGGCCCGAAGGCGGCGCTTGCCATTCTCTCTGTTATGACTCCCGATCAGCTCGCGCTGAGCATCGCATCGGGTGATGTCAAGGCAATCACGAAGGCGCAGGGCGTCGGTGCAAAGATTGCACAGCGAATTGTGCTTGAGCTTAAAAATAAATTTTCAACAGACCTCACGGCAGAGCAGTCGGATGTCGTTGCGGCAATTCAGTCGGCGGATTCCTCCGCAGACCTTTCCGAAGCAATCGAGGCTCTCATTCAGCTCGGCTACAGCCGTTCCGAGGCTGCCGCCGCGGTCGGCAAGCTTGATAAGTCGCTTCCCGTTGAAGAGCTTATCCGCCTTGCACTCAAATCACTTATTTAAGGAGGTATTCGTATGGATGAAATGGATTATGAAAACAGAATAGTCGCTCCCGAATATCTCGATATGGATTCCGATGTCGAGCGTCAGCTTCGTCCGAGGACGATTGACGAATACATCGGTCAGTCCAAGGTCAAAGAAAACCTTTCTATTTATATAGAAGCGGCAAGAAACAGAGGCGAAGCCCTTGACCATGTTTTACTTTACGGCCCTCCGGGTCTCGGTAAAACAACACTTGCAGGCATCATTGCCAACGAAATGGGTGTCAGCTTCCGTGTAACCTCAGGTCCCGCTATCGAAAAGCCGAAGGATCTTGCGGCGCTTCTTACCAACCTTAATGAAGGCGATGTTCTTTTTATCGACGAAATCCACCGTATGAACAGAAGCGTTGAAGAGGTGCTTTATCCCGCGATGGAGGATAATGCCCTGGATATTATCATCGGTCAGGGCCCGTCGGCAAGAAGTATTCGTATAGATTTGCCGAAATTTACGCTCGTCGGTGCAACTACCCGTGCAGGACAGCTCAGCGCACCGCTTCGCGACCGTTTCGGTGTCGTGCTTCGTCTTGAGCTTTACTCACCCGAGGAGCTTGCAAGCATTGTTAAACGAAGCGCAGGAATTTTAAAAATTGATATCGACGAGGAAGGTGCATTACAGATTGCCTCGCGTTCGAGAGGTACACCGCGAATTGCAAACCGCCTTCTCAAGCGTTCAAGAGACTTTGCTCAGGTTCTCGGCAACGGAATCATCACGGGCGAAAACGCAGATTTAGCATTGAACAGGCTCGAGGTTGACCCCCTCGGACTTGACTCAATAGACAGACTTTTACTCACCTCTATGATAAGAAACTATAACGGAGGTCCTGTAGGTCTCGAAACAATCGCCGCGGCAATCGGCGAGGAAGCAATAACAATAGAGGATGTTTGTGAGCCTTATCTTATGCAGATAGGCTTCCTCTCAAGAACACCGCGCGGCAGAATGGTAACGCCTGCGGCATATAAGCATCTGGGCTTACCGATGCCTGAACAGTGCGGTGCAACGGCAAATCCTATTCCCCTGGCAGAACAGCAGAAACTTGATTTATAATTAAGTTGGCGACAGTCGAATACTGCACGGTTTTGGAAGACAAATTCCTGCCCTGACTTCAAAAAAGCCTTTTGCAATACGGCAGTATTACTGCAAGTCTTTTTCTTGTCAGAACAAAAATTTTTGTCTTACAAAACTGCTACGCACCTAAAATTGTAAAGATTTTGGTGTAGTAAGGTGTTTTGCGTCGCCGATATGCCGGCGTATTTCAAGACGATAAAACGGCTTGATACGCTGAAAGATTTAAATTTTAGGCGTGCAGTGTTCGATTGTCGCCAACTTAAGGAGATTTGTTATGGGCAGATTATTCGGCACAGACGGTGCAAGAGGCGTGGCAAACTCAGAGCTTACCTGCGAGCTTGCTATGCAAATAGGACGCGCAGCGGCAATGGTACTCATTGACGAAAACAAAAAAAGACCGAGAGTTATGATCGGTATGGACACTCGAATTTCATCAAATATGCTTTGCTCTGCAATCACGGCAGGTCTTTGCTCTGTCGGTGCGGATGTTATGCAGCTTGGTGTTCTTCCCACACCTGCGGTAGCTTTTCTGGTTAAGAAGTACGAATATGATGCAGCGGTTATGATTACCGCCTCGCATAACCCTTGTGAATATAACGGAATTAAAATCTTTCAGGCGGACGGCTATAAGCTGCCCGACGAGCTCGAAGAAAAAATCGAAGCAATTATTCTTGACGGCGTAACGATGCCACCCATAAAAATCGGTGCCGATGTCGGCAGAATCCGCACATCGGAGATGCCCTCATTTGATTACACCCGTCACCTCGTATCAACTGTTGAGGATGTTGATTTTTCAGGCTACAGAGTTGCGCTCGACTGTGCCAACGGTGCCGCAAGCGTAACCGCACCCGACCTCTTCACAGAGCTTGGAGTTGACAGCTTTATAAAGTCATCAATTCCCAACGGAATCAACATCAACCGAGAGTGCGGCTCGACCTCGCTTGCAGGCTTGCAGCATTTTGTTAAAGAGTATAAGTGCGATGTCGGCTTTGCATTTGACGGTGATGCTGACAGAATGCTTGCCGTTGACGAAAACGGCGACATTGTGGACGGCGATAAGATTATCGCAATCTGTGCAAAGAATATGAAATCCAGAGGCGTTCTTGACTCTGATACGGCGGTTGTAACCGTTATGAGTAATATGGGCTTCTTTGAATTTTGTAAAAACAACGGCATAAAGGTCGAAACCACTAAGGTCGGCGACAGATATGTCCTTGAAAATATGAAGGAAAACAACTATAAAATCGGCGGTGAACAGTCAGGCCATGTCATTTTCTTTGACTATGCGTCAACGGGTGACGGTCAGCTTACTGCCTTACAGCTTCTTGCAGTTATGAAGCGTACGGGCAAAAAGCTCTCCGAGCTTGCGGCCGAGATGACTGTTTTCCCGCAGGTGCTTATAAATGTGCGTGTTTCACAGATGGGTAAGGCGCGCTACAATAACGATATCGAAATCAAAAAGGCAATCGAGAGTGCTGAAAGAGAGCTCGGTGACGATGGCAGAGTGCTTGTCCGTGTTTCGGGAACAGAGCCGCTTGTCCGCGTAATGCTCGAGGGTAAGGATGAGGAAAAAATCAAAGTCCTTGCCGAAGAGATTGCTGAAGTTGTAAAAGAAAGATTGATATAAAGAAAGACTTAATGGGAGGATGTCAAAATGAGAATTGCTGACGGTTGGAAGGATTACGAATTACTTGACTGTTCAGACGGAGAAAAGCTTGAACGGTGGGGTAATGTTATACTCATCCGTCCTGATCCGCAGGTAATATGGCAGACTCCTAAAAAGCATCCGCTGTGGAAGAATGCTCACGCTCGGTATAACCGTTCGTCCTCGGGCGGCGGACATTGGGAGGTGCTCAAGAAAACTCCTGATGCGTGGCGCATAAATTACGGGGAGCTCAGCTTCAATGTCAAAACAATGGGATTTAAGCATACGGGACTTTTCCCCGAGCAGGCTGTCAACTGGGACTACACCGCCGAGCTTATCAGAAATGCAGGCAGACCGATTAAGGTACTCAACCTCTTTTCTTATACGGGCGGCGCAACCGTTGCCTGTCTTAAGGCAGGGGCACAGGTGGTTCATGTTGATGCTTCAAAGGGAATGGTCGCGTGGGCTAAGGAAAACGCCGTTGCATCAGGCGTCAGCGACAAGCCCGTCAGATGGATTGTCGACGACTGCATAAAGTTTGTTCAGCGCGAAATCCGCCGCGGCAACAAATACGATGTAATCATAATGGATCCGCCGTCATACGGCAGAGGCCCGGGCGGAGAGGTATGGAAGCTGGAGGATGAGATTTACGACTTTGTTGATCTGTGCTCAAATGTACTTTCTGACGATCCGCTTATGGTGCTCATAAATTCATACACAACGGGACTTTCGCCCGCAGTTATGGAATATATTTTAGGCTCAGTCATCACCCCGAAATTCGGCGGTAAGCTTTCGTGCAGTGAAATCGGCTTACCCGTAACACAGACAGGAATGGTGCTTCCGTGCGGAGCATCGGCAATTTGGCAGAGGTAATTATGGAAGATAAAATTATCATAAAATTTGATAATGTTTCATTTGCCTACGAGGCAAGCGACGAGGATACAGCCGCCACACAAGTTGTGGATGGCTTTAACCTGTGTGTGCCGGAAGGTCAGTTTCTTGCTGTTTTAGGTCATAACGGATGCGGAAAATCAACGGTTGCGAAGCTTATCAACGGTATTCTTGTGCCGTCATCGGGCAAGGTTACGGTTGACGGACTTGACACTTCGGATGATAACAAGGTAACGGATGTGCGCCGTACCGTCGGTATGGTATTCCAGAATCCCGATAATCAGATTGTTGCAACAATCGTCGAGGATGATGTTGCCTTCGGTCCCGAAAATCTCGGTGTACCGCCGCACGAAATCCGTAAGCGTGTTGACGATGCGCTGAAGGCTGTCGGAATGTACGACTTCCGTGACCGCGAGCCTCACCGTCTTTCGGGCGGTCAGAAGCAGCGCGTCGCAATCGCAGGCATTATCGCAATGAATACAAAATGTATCGTTATGGATGAGCCGACCGCAATGCTTGACCCTCACGGCAGGCAGGAGGTTATGGACACCATACAGATGCTCAACAAGGAGCGCGGAATTACCGTTATTCTCATCACTCACTATATGGACGAGGCTGTCAAGGCTGACCGTGTTGTGGTTATGGATAAGGGTGAAATCGTTCTTGACTCAGTACCGCGCGAGGTTTTCAGAAATGTTGAAAAATTAAAGTCACTCGGTCTTGATGTACCTCAGGCAACCGAGCTTGCATACAGATTAAAAAAAGCAGGATTGAATATCCCCGACAATATTCTTGACGAAAAGGAATGTGCCGAGGCAATTCTTACTGCGTTGGAGGTGAAGTGATGCCGATACTTTCTGCAAAGGGCGTTACTCATCTTTATAACAAAGGAACGCCGAGCCAGTCAAAGGCTATTTATGACATAAATGTTGAAATCGAGGAGGGAGAGCTTGTCGGACTTATCGGTCATACAGGCTCGGGAAAAAGCACCCTCGTTCAGCACTTCAACGGAATTCTGAAGCCCGATGAGGGTCAGATTTTCGTTGACGGCAAGGATATCTGGTCAGATAAAAAAGCAACCCGTGAAGCACGCTTCAAGGTCGGTCTTTGCTTCCAGTATCCCGAATATCAGCTTTTTGAAGAAACAGTTTATAAGGATATATCCTTCGGTCCTAAGAATATGGGACTCTCCGAGGAAGAAATAAACAAAAGAGTTCTCCTTGCCGCCGAATATGTCGGACTTAAAAAGGAGCTTCTCGATAAATCTCCCTTCGACCTTTCGGGCGGTGAAAAGCGCCGTGCGGCTATCGCAGGTGTAATTGCAATGCAGCCGAAGGTGCTCATTCTCGACGAGCCGACGGCAGGTCTTGACCCTAAGGGCAGAGACAAAATTCTTGATATGATCAAAGCCTACCGCGAAAGAACGGGAAGCACCGTCCTGCTTGTTTCACACAGTATGGAGGATGTTGCAAAAATCGCAACGAAGGTGCTTGTTATGAATAATTCGCGTGTGGAAATGTACGGTACGGTTGATGAGGTTTATTCTCACAGCGAGGAGCTTCGAAAAATCGGACTCAACATTCCTCAGGTTTCAAAAATTTTTGAAATATTAAAGCAAAAGGGCTGTGATTTAGGCTCAGCTTATACTGTCGAAAAAGCGGCTGAGCTTATCCTCTCAAGGGGAGGTGCGGCTGTATGATTAAGGATATCACCATCGGTCAGTATTTTATCGGCAACTCCGTTCTGCACAGACTTGATGCAAGAATGAAGATTATTCTCACAATCGCATTTATAGTGTCCATTTTTATCTGCAAGAGCTTTCCTGCGCTTGCCTTAATGGTGATTTTTACCTTTGCGGTTGTGCTCATATCAAAGGTACCTGTTAAAATGGTGCTCAAAAGCATAAAGCCGATTGCGGTTATTGTCGCTTTTACATCAATACTAAATATCTTCTATGTCAAGGGCGGAACACCGCTTGTTGACTGGAAATTTATACACATCACGACAAACGGTATCTTCACGGCAATTTTTATGGCGGTCAGAATCGTCTGTCTTGTTGTTATCAGCTCAATGCTTACTTATACAACAACCCCGACAATGCTTACCGACGCCATTGAAAAGCTGCTGTCACCCTTGAAATTTTTCAAAATTCCCGTGTCAACACTCGCAATGATGATGACGCTTGCATTAAGATTTATTCCGACTCTTATCGACGAAATCGACCGCATCACAAACGCACAGAAGGCGAGAGGCGCAAATCTCGATGACGGTAGTTTCATCGAAAGAATAAAGGCGCTCGTTCCGATTATTGTTCCGCTGTTTGTTTCGTCAATCCGCCGTGCATACGAGCTTGCCGACGCAATGGACTGCCGTTGCTATACGGGCGGACCGGGCAGAACAAGAATGAAGCAGATGAAGCTTCACGCCCGCGACTTTGTTGCACTCGGCGTTGTTGTGTTGCTTATTGCAGGTATTGTGCTCCTTAATATTTATTTCAAGGCGGTGCTTGTCAGATGAGAAATCTGCTTTTGCGTCTTATGTATGACGGAGCATCATACCACGGCTGGCAGGTACAGCCCAACGGAATTACCGTTCAGGAGGCTCTGCAAAATGCTATTGAGCTAATCCTCGGCGTGCGCGAAAATATCACAGGCTGCAGCCGTACGGATGCAGGTGTCCACGCCAACGATTTTTGTTGTAATATCAGAACAGAAAACGATATCGACTGCTACCGTCTTCAGGGAGCGCTCAATGCGGTTTTACCCGACGATATTTGTGTGAAATCCGTTACTGAGGTGTCTCCCGATTTTCACGCAAGATATAATTGTGTAACCAAGCAGTATGTTTACAGGATTTGGAACGTAAATTACAAAAATCCGTTTCTTGTAAACCGTGCATGGCACTACAAAAATAAACTCGATGAGAAATTTCTGAATGAACAGGCTCAGGCCTACATCGGCACTCACGATTTCAAGGCATTCTGCTCGGCAGGCAGTACGGTTGAGGATACTGTCCGTACCGTAAAAAGCTTTTCTGTCACAAGAGACGGTGAAGAGGTTATCTTTACTGTTGAAGCCGACGGATTCCTTTATAATATGGTGCGCATAATGGTCGGCTCGTTAATAGAAATTTCAGAAAATAAAATAGAAAAAGACAAACTTAATGATATAATTGAAGGTAAGGACAGAGCACTTGCAGGCAGAACTGCACCGCCGCAGGGACTCTACCTTAACAAAGTGAACTACGGTGAGGGGTGAGATATTGAAGAAAGTGACTCTTAACAAGCAGGGAAAGCTGATTGTCTGCGTTCTGCTTGCCGTTATTTCTTTACTGCTGATTGTTTTCACGGCGGCGCAAAGCTTCGGCAATATGACGATAAGCTCAATGGCAGATAGTGTAAAGGCTTATTTTATGAGCCTCGGCGCAGGAGAAGGATTCCCGTATGACCTGAATGCAACAGGCGTCAGGGATGTTAAAATATATAACTCCAATATCCACCTGCTTATGAATGACAAAACGACTGTGCTCAACCAGACAGCAAAGGAGATTATGCCCAAAGCACATTCATATTCAAAGCCCGCGATGAAATCAAAGGGAGCTAAATTCATAGTCTATGACCTTGAGTCTGCACGCTTCCGTCTTCAGAACGGCTCGGATGTCACCTACGAGGGTGAAGCCTCGGGCAGAATCACCGCGGCGGCACTCGGCAAGAGCGGCAACTATGCGCTTGCGACATATTCTGACAGCGTTCAGTCAGTTCTGACGGTTTATAATACGCGTCACGAGGCAGTTTATATCTGGAAATTCAAATCAGAAAGAATCATAGATATCACACTTTCCGATAACGGAAAATATGCGGCGGTCGCAACGGTCGATGCCCTTAACGGTGAAATCAATTCGAAGCTGTATGTCTTTAATTTCAAGTCGGATAAACCAATTTCCGAATTTGATTACAAGGGAACAACGATAGTCAAAATTGATTATGTCCAGGGTAACAACATCGTTGTAATAGGTGATAACCTCCGCTCTTACATAAAGAATAACGATAAGCGCACTGAGGATATCTCCTTCGGTACGGATAAATTATACAAATACTGTATAACGGATTCGGGAAGAAGCGCGGTTGTGCGTTCACGGTATTCGAGCACATCACTTTCCGAGCTTTCGGTTTATTCAAAAAGCGGAGCTGAAAAGTTCTCTGTCAGCTTCAATAAGGAAATGAAGTGGGTTGACTGTGACGAAAAATATACGGCAGTCCTTTTTGAAACCGAGGTAAGAACATACAACAAAAAAGGTAAACAGATCGGCAGCATCTCCTTTACGGGTGAGCCTGTCAGGGTTGCGGTGGACGGTTCGAAAACCTATGTACTGACAACCTCAGGTCTGCAGTGCTACGATACCCGCGGAACAGATTGATGAGGTGATATTTTGGAACAGTACATTATCGACATTATTTTAGCGGCAATTTTTCTTGCCCTGACAATCAAATATTTTACAAGAGGCTTTGCCAAAACTATACTGAAGTTTGTTGCGTTTTTTCTTTCAATCGTGCTTGCCCGAACAACATCGGGCGCGGTGACTGATTGGGTTTTCAGCAACACAAGACTCTTTGCAGGAACAGAACGCTTTATTGCTAAGCTTATTATCACGGTGCTTTGCTTCGTCGTTCTTTCGGTGCTTCTGAACTGGGCAGTCACGATCGTGAACAAGTTTTTCAAAATCCCTGTTCTCAAGCAGGCAAACAAGCTTCTCGGCGGACTTCTCGGTGCACTTTGCGGATTGATGGTTGTGATTGTGCTTTGCTACGCATTGCAGATTGCATCCCATGTGGTTTACAAAGCGGATTTTGTCAACGCCGTTGAAAATTCAATGATTGTTCAGACCGTACTTTCAGACGAAAAGGTTATTGAAGGCATCAACGCCTTGAAATAAAACAAAGGAGAAAAAATATGTTTAAAGATCTTTTTAAAAACTGGAATACAATTCCTAACTGGATTTCTTTTGCAAGAATCATTATGATTCCCATTTTTGGTGTGTTGTTTTATAAAAACGAGGTTGTATGGGCTGTATTCGTCCTCTTCCTTTCAGGCTTTTCGGATTTTATCGACGGCAAGATTGCCCGTAAGTTCAACCAGGTCAGCGACCTCGGCAAGATGCTTGACCCTGTTGCCGATAAGCTTACACAGGTAACGATTGCGGTTCTTCTTTATATCAAGTTCAGTGCGAGTGATGTTGCACTCGTCAGAACCTTCAGCTGGATTTTCCTTATCTTTATCATCAAGGAAATTGTAATGGTTGTTTTCGGCGCATTTATGGTTGCTATCGGTCTTCGTCCGTCAGCGGCTGAAATCTGGGGTAAGGCATCAACCTTTGTTTTTTATGCGGTTATGATTCTGCTGTTTGCATTTGCACCCGATGTCGGCGCCTTCAATTCAATCTGGACAATTCCCGAAACACTTCTTGTAATCCTTGTTGCTGCATCGGCAATACTTACGGTTATCGCATTTGTAAGCTATCTGCCCACAACCTACAAGCAGTTCAAGGAAAAGTATTTCGATAAAAAGTAAACAGCAAAAAGTCAGCAAAAACTTAGGAGAAAAATATGAAACAAATTATGTGCAGCAAATGCGGCATCAGACCTGCTGTGATTTTTATGACCCGTATGGAGGGGGATAAAAGCTCCAAGCAGGAGGGCTTGTGCCTTAAATGTGCAATGGAATCCACAGGACCCATCAAGCAGATGATGGAAAATATGGGCATCACCGAGGACGATTATGAGGCAATGAGCGAACAGTTCGGCGCAATGATGGGTATGGGTGACAACGGCGAAGGCTTTGAACCGGGCGGAGTGCCTACATTTCCGTTTATGCAGAACTTTATGCAGAAGCCCGAGGATGACGGCAAGCAGTTCACCGATGTTGACGATGAGCCGTCAGACAACAAATCAAAAAAGAAAAAAGGCGAGAAGAACAATAAGAAAAGAAAGTTTCTTCCGCTTTATTGCACCAACCTTACACAGAAGGCCCGTGACGGCAAGATTGACAGAATCATCGGCAGAGACAACGAAATCTACCGTGCAATCCAGATTCTTTGCCGCCGTTCAAAGAACAATCCCTGCCTTATCGGTGAGCCGGGTGTCGGCAAAACCGCTATTGCAGAAGGACTTGCGTTAAGAATAGCAAGCGGAGATGTTCCGGCAAAGCTTGCCAATAAAGAAATACATCTTCTCGACCTTACCTCACTTGTTGCGGGAACACAGTTCCGCGGTCAGTTTGAGGGCAGAGTCAAGGGACTCGTCGAGGAGGTCAAGAGTGAGGGCAATATCATTCTTTTCATTGACGAGGTGCATAATCTTGTCGGTACGGGCGGTGACTCAGAGGGCGCAATGAATGCCGCAAACATCCTCAAGCCCGCTCTTTCAAGAGGTGAGGTGCAGATTATCGGTGCCACCACCTTCACAGAATACAGAAAGCATATCGAAAAGGATGCCGCACTTGAAAGACGACTTCAGCCCGTCAAGGTAGAGGAGCCGTCGATTGAGGACACCTACAATATGCTTATGGGCATAAAGAGCTATTATGAAGATTATCACAAGGTACAGATAAGCGATCATCTTGTGCATACAGCGGTTACGCTTTCTGAGCGTTTCATCAACGACCGCTTCCTGCCTGATAAGGCAATCGACCTGCTTGATGAGGCGTGTACCTGCGCAAATCTTCGCAACAAAAACATCAGCGAATATGAGAAAAAGCTTGATGAAAAGGCTGATCTTATTATCCGTGAGCAAACGCTTATGGAAGAGACCGAAAACCCTGATTACGAGGCTATCGCAAAGGTCAAGGCTGAGCTTATTCAGTGTGAAACACGCATAAATCAGCTCGTTCCGCTTGTCGAGAATTCACCCGTTACAGAGGAAGATCTTGCAAGAGTCATTCAGTTATGGACAGGCATTCCCGCACAGAAGATTGTCGAAAGCGACCTTCGCAGACTTGCTGACCTTGATAAAAAGCTCAAGGCTAAAATCATCGGTCAGGATGAGGCTGTCGATGTTGTTTCAATGGCAATCCGTCGCGGCAGAATTCAGATAAGCCCGCGCCGCAGACCGTCATCCTTTATCTTTGTCGGACCGACAGGTGTAGGTAAGACCGAGCTTGTAAAGCAGCTTGCAAACGAGCTTTTTGATACACCCGAAACGCTTATCCGCCTTGATATGTCCGAGTTTATGGAGAAGCACTCCGTGTCACGAATCATCGGTTCACCTCCGGGCTATGTCGGCTATGACGAGGCAGGTCAGCTCACAGAGAAGGTACGCCGCAAGCCGTATTCGGTTCTTCTTTTTGATGAAATCGAAAAGGCACATCCCGATGTTATGAACATTCTTCTTCAGATTCTCGATGAGGGCAAAATCAACGATGCTCAGGGCAGAACGGTCAGCTTTGAAAACACGGTTATCGTTATGACCTCAAATGCAGGCAGCAGCCGCGGTGAGGGCGCACTCGGCTTCGGTAAGACAAAGACCGATGCCAGCCGTGACCGTGCGATGAAGGCACTCAAGGAATTCCTTCGCCCCGAGTTCCTCGGCAGAGTTGACGAGATTGTAGTCTTCAATGACCTGAATGAAGAGGCTTTCAAGAAGATTGCAGTTCTTATGCTTGACGAGTTCAAGGGGCCGATGCAGGATAAGGCAATCAGCTTCTCTTATACCGACGAGGCCGTCAGCTTCCTTGCGGAAAAATCTGTCGGAGGCACAAGAGGTGCAAGAGACTTGCGTAACGAAATCCGCCGCAGGGTGGAGGACAAAATCGCAACTAAAATCATCGATAACATCGACACTCCTGTTACATCAATTACGGTTGATGTCGAAAACGACGATATTGTTCTTAAATAAAACTTATCCCGTCACTTTTGTGACGGGATTTTTTCTGCAAACTGTTGACAAAACACCTCTGAAACATTAAAATATGAAATTGAGTTTCAATTTCATTTTCGGAGAAATATTATGGAAAACACATACAACACAAAACAGGGTGAGCTCATTCTGAATATATTAAAAAACGGTGCAGGTGAGCATTTCACAGCTGACGATATCATCCGCCTTTCTGAAGAGAACGGCAAAAAGGTCGGCAAGGCAACGGTTTACCGTCACCTCGATAGGCTTATCCGCTCGGGTGAGGTGCGCAAATACATTGTTGAAGAGGGTACAAGTGCCTGCTTCGAATATGTCGGAGCATCGCATGAGTGCCACTCACACTATCACCTCAAATGCTCGTCGTGCGGGGAGCTTCTTCATGTCAGATGTGAATATCTCGACGAGGTTTCCGCGCACATTTCGGGACACCACGGCTTTTGCATAAAGCCTGAACAGACCGTTCTTTACGGTACTTGCAAGAATTGCAGGGAGGCAGAGGATGTTTAAGAAAATACTGTCGTTCCTGCTTGCGGCGGTAGCCTTCTGTATGCTTTTTACATCCTGCTCAGCACCCGTCACCCCAGATGACGGCAGACTGACGGTTGTGACGACAATATTTGCGCCTTACGATTTTGTAAGACAGATTGTCGGCGAGCGTGCAAGGGTGGTTATGCTGCTGCCTCCCGGAGTCGAAAGCCATTCCTATGAGCCGACTCCGTCTGATATTATTGATATTGAAAACGCTGATTTGTTTTTCTATGTCAGTGAGCACACCGAAACCTGGGTGTCTCAGATACTTTCATCACTTAAAAATGAACGGGTGGAGGTTGTCGGAATTGCCGACGGAATCGGCATCGAAATCCACGGTCATGACCATTCTCACCACGAGGAGCATACCGAGGACTGCGAAACTGATGAGCATATCTGGACGAACCTTTCCTATGCTTCAAGAATGGTTGAGTTCATCGGCAATAAGCTTGCCGAGAAGGATGAAACGAATGCATCCGAATATCTTGAGAAAGCGCGAGAATACAGAGAAGAAATTCTGAAGCTAAAAAAGGATTTTTCTTTGATGATTTCCTCGGCTGAACGAAAAGAAATTGTCTCGGGCTCACGGTTTGCGATGAAAAACTTTACAACAGAATTCGGAATTGATTTTACTGCCGCATTTGATTCCTGTGTTGACAATACCGAGCCGAGCGCGGCGGTTATGGCAAAAATAATTGATAAAATAAATTCGCAGAGCATCCCCGTAATTTTTTACGAGGAGCTGACCGAGCCGAAAATTGCACGGGCTGTTTCACTTGAAACGGGCGCAAAAATGCTGCTTCTTCACTCGTGCCACAATGTTTCGGCTGACGAGCTCAGACGGGGCGAAACCTATTTATCCCTGATGAAGCAGAACTATCTTAACTTAAAGGAGGCGCTGAACTGATGAGTATGATTTCCTGCGACAAGGTTTATATGAATTATGATTCTACGAGAGCGGTCAACGGCGTCTCATTCAGCGTCGAGCAGGGGGATTTTCTCTGTATTATCGGTGAGAACGGAACAGGTAAGAGTACGCTTTTAAAAGGTATTCTCGGGCTTCAGAGGCTCAATTCAGGCACGATAGTATTCTCGGGCATAACAAACCGCGAAATCGGTTATCTTCCCCAGAGAACCGTTGTGCAGAAGGATTTCCCCGCGAGTGTGCGCGAGGTTGTGCTCAGCGGAAGACAGACAAAGGGCTTCCGTCTTTTTTACACGCCGACAGACAGAAAAATTGCTCAGCAGAACATCAGCCTTATGGGCATTGAGGATATCCGCAACAAGCCCTTCAACGAGCTTTCGGGCGGACAGCAGCAGCGTGTGCTTCTTGCACGGGCACTGTGCGCAACACAAAAGCTTATTCTTCTTGACGAGCCCACAACAGGACTTGATCCGTTTGTTACCGCAGAGCTTTATAAGCTGATTTCAAAGCTCAACCGTGAGCACGGAGTGACAGTTGTAATGGTTACTCACGACATTAAGAATTCTGTTGAATATGCCAACAAAATTCTTTCAATGGAGCACGACGGTGACTTCTTCGGCACGACACGGGAATATCTTAAAACCGATGCCGCAAAACGCATTTTCGGAGGTGGTATCGATGCTTGAAACCTTTCTTCAGATGTTTGAATATGCATTTATGCTGCGTGCAATCGTTGTCGGTGCGCTTGTTGCACTCTGTGCGGCATTGCTTGGCGTGACATTGGTGCTTAAAAGATATTCGATGATAGGTGACGGACTCTCACATGTCGGCTTCGGTGCGCTGTGCGTTGCTCTTGCGATGAATGTTGCACCGCTTGCGGTTTCTGTTCCCGTGGTGGTGATTGCCGCGTTTCTGCTTTTGCAGATAAGTGAAAACAGTAAAATCAAGGGCGATGCCGCAATCGCGCTTATTTCGAGCACGGCACTTGCGGTCGGAATTATAGTCACGACGATGACAACGGGCATCAATTCGGATGTCAACGGATATATGTTCGGAAGCATTCTTGCGATGAGTGATACGGATGTTATTATCAGTGTCATTCTTTCTGTCGCAGTGCTTGTTCTCTATATCGTATTCTATAACAAGATTTTCTCTGTTACCTTCGACGAAAGCTTTGCCCGTGCGACGGGTACAAAAACCAAAACATACAACACACTCATTTCCCTGCTGACCGCAATAACAATCGTTATCGGTATGCGCATTATGGGTGCGATGCTCATTTCGAGCCTTGTGATTTTCCCTGCGCTTACATCAATGCGCGTCTGCCGTTCATTCAAAAGAGTAGTCATCACATCGTCAATCGTGTCGGTTGTATGCTTTTTTGTCGGACTATTCATATCATTTGCATATTCTATGCCTGCGGGCGCAAGCGTTGTTGCCGTCAATGCCGTTGCATTCTGCGGATTCTCACTTGCGGGAATGATTAAGAGAAAAACATCATAAATATTTTTGAGGTGATAATATGAAAGAAATCAATGTCAGAGATATAAAGGAGAATCCCGTCAGAATGATAGCTGACGAGTGGGCACTCGTTTCAGCCGCAGACGGTGAAAGCTGGAACACAATGACAATCAGCTGGGGCGGCATCGGTGAGCTCTGGGGCAAGGATGTTATTTTTGCATTCATCCGTCCGCAGAGATACACCCGTGAGTTTATGGATAAGAGTGATTATTTCACCGTCAGTTTTTTTGATGAGGAATATAAAAATGCTCTGAGAATCTGCGGCTCAAAATCAGGCAGAGATTGCGACAAGACTGCACTTGCAGGTCTTACACCCGAATTTGACGGTGAAGCGGTTTATCCCGGTGAGGCGAGACTTGTAATAAAATGTCGTAAGATTGCTGTTCAGAGGATGGATAATTCGGGCTTCCTTGATGCTTCGATTGAGTCAAATTACAGCTCGGGTGATTACCACTTTATCTATATCGGAGAGATTGAAAAGGTGCTCGAAAAATAATTTTGAAAAATTTTAAAAAAACTGTTGACAAAGCAGAAAAGCTGGTATATAATAGTCAAGCGCTCGAGAGTGAAAGAGCTCTCGACAGTCGGTGTTGATGGCGAAGAGGGT
>JAZQGS010000020.1:0-3036 GCA_045540195.1 Acutalibacteraceae bacterium | reverse complement strand
CCCAAAACTATCCTAATGGTGATGAAATAATAATGAACACTCTTGAAGAACAATTCTTGCTGCTCAATACCGTTTATTCTCATTATTTTCATTACAACGGCTTTTTCTATGACAGAAACTTCTCTGACGAATGGGTGCTTTCAGCATTCAAAACAGAACTTGATTTTTTGAATTTTGTATACGATGACGGTCATTACGGTAAAATGTGGCGAACAGTAATTTATAATTACGGGCATTTAGGTGTAAGGTATTTCAAACTCGGTGACACAGCTAATGCATTGGAAAGCTTCAGAAAAATGTGCGACCTTGCTATCAAATTTGATAATATGGACAGAATTACAACTATGCACTCAGTAATGTTTGAAGGCAATAAATTTGATAAGCATACTTTGGGTACTACTTATGTGGCTAAAACGCAGATAAAAGAGCTTTTGACTGAAAAATATCCATTGTCAGAAGAGTTTAAAAGCTCCGATGAGTTTAAAGAAATGATCTCATCACTCGAATAAGGTATACTAAAAAGTCACTCTGATTAATTCAGAGTGACTTTCTTGTGCTGTAAAGTAATCAGAACTTTGCTCCACCGCCGCCGTGGCTTCTGCCTGATGAGCCGACGTGAACTCCGCCGCCGCTGAAGCCGCCACCGCGCGAACGGTTATTGTTCTGCGTCTGCTTCGGTGTGCGTGTGACATGGCTATAGAGATACATATCACTTTGCTCTGTTATCTGCATACTGCCCGGAATCTGATAATCCCTCGCGGCAGGCTTTCTGTGAACCGATTTGAGCTGGCTTCTGAATACGCTCATTATAATAAATGAAATAACCATTCCGATTACGATTGAAATGGGTATCCATTTCAAATCCGGACCGCGTTTAGGTCTGTAATTACTGTTATAATCATAATCGTAATCATAGTTGTAGTCATAATCATAATCATAATTATAATCGTAATTGTAATCATAACCGTCGGGGATTCCGTCAGAGGTCTCGGGACTTATGTGAAGCTCACAAAGTGAAGCATAAAGCTCAAACGCTTCAAAATATTTTCCGTCGGAAAGGTAGGGGCGAATACGGTTGAGAATACTCTCATCCCATACACCGTCACCGAAAATGTCAATACAGCTTCCTGTCGTCGAAATATACACATCGCGGTCTTCCATGCTTACGAGAAGCAGAATACCGTCCTTTTTGTCTCCCAATCCGAAATCGTTGTAATCATAAAGGTCATCGGCATAGGCCTGAGGTGTCTGTCCCTCGAGAGTGTTTACCGTAACCACGATAACATCAACCTGAGCTGTATCTGCAATTTCGTCAAATTTTGAGAGAAGTCTCATTTCCTCGGTGCCCATAAGCAGATCAGCATCATCAATCACTCGTGGAAGTGACTCTCCGTGATAAGCACCAAAGACGCTGACGGAAAGCGCAAGGCTGAGAAGAACGGCGAGCATTAAACAAGTTAATTTCTTAGTCATAGCGCACCCTCCTTAAATCAGCGTGAACAGCCAGGAAAGTCCGTACACAACGGCACTTATGCCTGCGCCCCAGCCGAGTACATTAAGCCAGAATGCCTTTTTGTCAACGGGCAGATCACCGACAAATTTTCCTGTCTGACCGTTCATTGCGAAGGTGTATTTCTTCCCGTCCCAGCTTGTGTTAAGAAGCCATACGGGATAAAGAGCGTATTTTGCAGTTCCGTTTTCGAGCTGAATAGAGCTGTTTTCTGTAACAACGCTGTTATAGCCCGTAACCGTTGATGCAAAAAGCTCTTCTGTGCTTGTCTTGATTCTTTCGTTTGCGCGCTCAACGCTCATTTCGGGAGTAACATCGTATTTGTCAGCAAGATATCCTGCGAGATAAGCCGTCTGAAAATCAACCGCATCATTGAAATCGAAGGGTTCAATGGATTCCATAAGCTCATCCGCCATCTTGGTTGAACCGTCAACGGGCACATGGCAATAGCCGACTGTTCCTCCGCGGCGCACACGATAGGTGCTGACCTTGGTGTAATTGAATCTTGTGTCACTCCAATGGCGCACCCTCGTTGCCTTATAGTTTATGTGTGCGTTAGCGTTGGCATCGAAAAGCCAGAAGGGGACATAGATACCCTTGATTTCATCAATATGGTTTTCGCTTTTAAAGGATTTCGGTAAAAATTTCTTGCCTGTCAGATGCTTTTTGAGCGCATCCTTAGCCTGCTGCTTGGTGAGCTTGAACGGTATGACATAATCGGGTCTGAGATCACCCGAAACCTGACCTGAGATGACAACAGGATTGTCACAGAAGGGGCAGGAGGTAGCGGATGTTGTGTCATCTGCCACGATTTCACCGCCGCAGGATTTACAGGTATAAACCTTGATTGAGTCTGTCTCACCGTCCTGCCATTCACCGCCAGCGGAAGTCTCCCATTCCATTTTGTCGGGTTGAGCGTTTTTTTCTTCCTCGTCAAGTGCCCTGAGAACATCAATTTCAAATTCGCTGTCACAGTAAGGACACTTCATTTTTTGAACAGTGGCGTTGAACTCTATCGCACCGCCACAAGAGGGACATTTATATTCCAGAGTTGAATTCATAGTCCACCTCGCGTATTATTTTTTATCGTTTTCGTTGAAAATGTCACCGCATTCGGGGCAGAATTTCGGAGGATTGTTCGGATCCTCGGGCTTCCAACCGCACTTGTCGCACTGATAAAGCGGTGCTCCCTCAGGCTTCTTGCTTCCGCAGTTAGGGCAGAATTTACCCTTGTTTACCGCTCCGCAAGAGCAGGTCCAGCCTTCTTCAGACGGCTTCTTTGCTCCGCATTCTGTGCAGAAATTACCGCTGACTGTTGCTCCGCAGGCACATTTCCAACCGCCCTGTGCAGGTGTTGCGGGTGTCGCTGTCTGCTGCTGTGCAAACTGCTGTTGCTGCTGCATTCCTGCCTGATACATTGCCGCGGGGTCAAATCCGCCGCCACCGGCACCCATTGCCATATTCATTCCCATGAAGCCCATCATTGCTCCGTTTTCGTTTGCGGCAGCTGCTTCCATTGCATTCGC
>JAZQGS010000019.1:0-5556 GCA_045540195.1 Acutalibacteraceae bacterium | reverse complement strand
TCGATGATATCAAACATTTTTTATATGCTCAAGCTGATGTTTAAGATTTCTCCGGCTCTTGTTGTCGGCGAAATTGCCGAGCATATACTCAAAACACTTCCGGGAAAGCTGATTTCGGTTATCGGACTCAAGTACATAATCGACGAGGTAACTAACGGCGGTGATGTTAAAAATGTTGTTATAGGAATAGCGGCAATTCTGCTTATTCTTGTTGTCAGCGAGGTCGGAAATTCGATATTCTTCGAGCTTTTTGTTCACAGAGAACGCGAAAAGCTCGACCTGGGTATACAGTCAACTCTTTATAAAAAGGCGGCACAGCTCGACCTTTCAAAGTATGACGACCCCGGCTATTACAGCGACTTTATCCTCGCTGTCGAAATGTCCTCCGACAACATCAAATACATTCTTCAGAATGTAAAATATTATGTAGGAGAGATTATTTCCTTCCTCACTATCAGTGCAGTTCTGCTGACGATTGACCCCGTTTGTTTGTTGATTGTGCTCACCTCGGTTGCAATCTTCATTCCCGTCGGCAGATACACGGGCAAGCTTATGCTGAAAAGACGAGAAGCAATAACCGAAAAGCATCGCAAGGGTGACTATTTCTCACGACTTTTCTATCTTCGCGATTATGCGGGTGAAATCCGTACAGGCGGACTTTTTCCGCTTCTTAACCGCCGATTCGGAGAAAGCGCGGATGATATCATCTCCACACAGGATAAATATGTCAAGAAGATTGATAAGATTTTCTTTATTCAGGAAACCTCGATTCAGGTCATCGGCTTTATGCTCGCGCTGACGCTTTATATCGGCTACAGAACACTCGTAACAGGTGATATGACAGCGGGCGATTTTGTCGCAACCTTCAACGGTGCCGTACAGATAGGGAGCGGCGTGCTTTACCTGACAGTTTACGGTGTAAGACAGTTTACCGAGCGTTCGGGACTTATTGAAAAATACAGGGTGTTTATGGCTGAAAAGTCAAGAGTTACCGACGGTGAAAGGGTTGCCGAGTGCTCAAAGCCCGAGACCGTTAAGGTGGAAAATCTCTCTTTCTCTTACGAGGGAAGTCAAAAGAACGCCCTGACGGATGTTTCTTTTGAAATAAAACCGTGTGAAAAAATTGCACTTGTCGGATATAACGGCGCAGGCAAAACGACGCTGACGAATCTTCTTTTGCGACTTTACGATGTGACTGAAGGCGCAATAAAAATCGGAGATACGGATATCCGCGATGTCACGGTTGATTCTCACCGAGCAAGGTTTTCTGCGGTGTTCCAGGACTTCCAGATTTTCGGTGCAACCGTTGGTGAGAATGTCGCACTCGACAAGAATTTTGACGAACAGAGAGTTCTCAATGCGCTCAGAAAGGCAGGCTTTACCAAGGAGCTGCCGAACGGAGTGAACACGGTTCTTCTTCGCGAATTTGACGATGACGGACTGATGCTCTCGGGCGGTGAACAGCAGAAAATTGCAATCGCAAGAGCCTTTTATAAGGACTGTCCTTATATTATTCTCGATGAGCCGTCAGCCAATCTTGACCCCGTTTCGGAGTATGAATTGAATATGGCAATCAGCCGTGAGTGTGAGGACAGAACGGTTATTTTCATCTCTCACAGACTTTCTACAACCCGTCACGCGGACAGGATTCTGATGCTCGAAAACGGCAGAATTATTGAATCGGGAAGCCACGATGAGCTTATGAAAAAAGACGGAAAATATGCTTATATGTTCCGTTTGCAGGCTGAAAAATACGAAAAAACAACCGAATAATTACAAAAAAACCGACGATGTGCAACACATCGTCGGTTTTTGCGCTTGACATTTTTTTGACTTTATCTTAAAATCTACGCAGTATTAAATAATATGTTTAAATGGGTAGTCTGTGCATAGTTAAAATATTTGTATGGAGAAAAATATTATGAGCAATCAGATTTCGACAATCAAATCTCTGGTGGATTTTGCCGCAGCGAAATACGGTGATAATGATTTCTGCCGTTTTATCCGCGACGACGAGATGTTTACCAAGAGCTTTGTTGAGTTTAAGGAAGACTGCTACGCTGTCAGCAGATACATCAAAACAATAGAAAAAGAAAAAATGCATATCGCATTCATCGGTAACACCAACTATGAATATGTTGCGTGCCTTACAGGTATGATCTGCAGCGGTAATGTTGTCGTGCCCTTTGCGCCCGATATCAGCGTTGATGAGGCGTGCAATCTTTTTGCCGATGCCGATATCGAAATGCTTTTCTGTGAAGAGGAGTTCGGCGAAAAGGCAAAGCAGATAAGCGAGCGTTATAAGGGCCTTCGTCAGATTGTCTCTCTCGGAGACTGGCGTTGGTTTGATGATATTTTCAAAAAGTATTCCTCAGACTCTGAATATGCCGCTCTTTCCGATGTTGAAATCGATCCTCATTCGTGCGCGCTTATCATTTACACATCGGGCACAACGGGTGAGAGAAAGGGCGTTATGCTCTCAAACTCAAACCTTACCTCAAACTCCTGCTATGATACATATAAGTCAAGAGAAGGGGAGGTTAATCTCTCGATTCTTCCGATGCATCATGTTTTCTGTTATGCCTGTGATGTTCTCAAGAATCTTTACGACGGAAGCATCGTCTGTATCAACGGCTCACTTCTCAATCTTTATAAAAACCTTGTGACATTTGAGCCGACGGTTACAAGAATTGTACCCTTGCTCTGCAAGTCCATTCTTACAAAAATCAAGATTACTGAAAGAAGAAATCCTGATCTGTCACCCCGTGAGGTTGCTGACCTCGTTGTCGGAAAAAGGCTGACGAGATTGCTTGCAGGCAGTGCATTTTTAAGTGGTGCGCTCATTGACGAATTCCTGAAATACGGCATCCACGCCCGTCAGGGTTACGGTATGAGTGAATGCAGTCCGCGAATCACCACCTCCGACTTCTCGGATGTGTGCAAATATTCAAACGGCGTGCTTACGGGTGTTGACGATGTACGAGTTGTTGACGGTGAAATTCAGGTCAAGGGACCATCCGTTATGCTCGGCTACTATAAAAAGCCTGAGCGCACGGCAGAGGCATTCACCGAGGACGGATATCTTCATACGGGCGACCTCGGCTATATCGAGAATGACCACATCTTCCTTGTCGGAAGAAAGAAAAATCTGATTATTCTCTCTAACGGAGAAAACATTTCTCCCGAGGAGATTGAAAATAAATTTGTTGATGACGGCATTATAAAGGAGATTGTCGTTTACGGTGAAAAGGACAGCATTATTGCTGAGATTTTCCCTGATGAGCAGCTCATCGCAACCTTGAAAATTGAAAATGTCGAGGACGAAATCGTAAAGATCATCGACAGAGTCAATTCACAGCTTAACACAGACAGACAGATTCACCTGTTCCGTCTGAGAGAAAATCCGTTTGAAAGAACTTCGACCGGTAAAATAAAGAGGGCACAATTTCATTTTTCGGAGGATGAAAAGTAATGATTGAAAAGGTTTTGCCTAACGGCGAAAAGGTCCAAGCATATCCTATTTCGAGTTCCCAGCAAATGATGTATCTTATGTCCCTTAAATACGGCTCAGGCTATCCCGTCAACAACATCGGCTGCGGCTATTACTGGCAGGGTGAGCTTGATGTCGAGGTAATGAAGCAAGCAATTTATGAGGCAATCGAGCGTTGCGATACAATGCGCCTTCGCTTTGTAATGGGCAAGAAGCTTCAGCTTCTTCAGTATGTTACCGAAAAAAGTGAGCTGAAGGTTGAGGAATGGGATTATACCGATATGACGATTGACGAGGCTGAAGAAAAGCTTACCGCTTTTTCCCGTACAAATATCCCGATGTTCAACTGCGAGCTTCACAGAATAGCAATCATTCATTTTGCTGAAGGCTATAAGGGCTTATTTATGAGAATTCAGCACCTTGCAATGGATGCATATTCACTCAAGATTTTTATCAACGATATTATGGAGATTTATCTTCATAAAACTCAGGGTACACCGTACCCGAAGCCGATGCGCCCGTATATTCCCGCGCTCGAGGCGGAGCTTAATTACATCGGCTCCGAGCAGCACTCGATTGACAAGCAGTATTGGTTTGATTCTCTTGCAAAGTCAACTGAGCCGATTTTTACGGATTATATGATTGAGAACAGACTCAAAATTCAGCAGATTAAGCATCCCGAACACCGCTTTGCGGATATCCATTCCGGTCTTCCCGATGCGAACTCGATGCATTTCAGTATGAGCGCAGAGGACAGCAAGAAGATTATGGAGCTTTGCGCTGAACGGAATCTCTCGATTTTCTCACTCATTTCAATGGGTGTCAGAACGGGACTTTCCTGCTTTAACGATAATCAGGAGGATGTTTCCTTCAAAATGATTATCAACCGCCGCGGAACTCTTGCTGAGAAAAAGTCGGGCGGACTTCGTATCAACTTTCTTCCGATGCGAAGCATAATCAAGCCCGAAGAAACCTTCTGTGACGCGGTCAATAAGATTTCTGAGATTCAGAACGAAATGTATCAGCATTCGAGCCTTGCCTTTCTTGAAACCCTTAAGGAAAGACACAAGTCAATGCCCGAGGATGCAAAGTTCGACTCAACCTATGACAGCTTCGGTCTTTCATATCAGCCTCTTATGCGAATCAAGAGCTTCAGCGAAGAGATGGAAAAGTCAGTCAGAAGCATCTGGTACAACAACGGCGCTACAATGATTCCGCTTTATGTAACGGTCAAGCACCGTTCACACGACGAGGGTCTCGACTTTGTCTTTGAATTCAGACAGGAGCCTGAGGCGGAATACGACCTTACAATACTTTATAACAAGATCGCACAGACACTTGTTATCGGAGCAGAAAACCCCGACATTACAGTCGGTGAGATACTTGAAAAAATTGCATTGACAGATGCGGAAAGGAACGGTAAACCCGAATGCAGACATTCGCAAGACTTGTTCAAATCCTTGAAGAATACGTTGAAGTTGACGAAATCAAGGCTGAAGACAATTTTAAGCTTGATCTCGGCATGAGTTCATTTGACACAATGTGTATGGTAAACGATATAAAAAAAGCATTTGGTGTCGAGCTCAAAGCAAACGATTTTGTAAACAACAAAACCGTCGGCGAAATGGCAAAGTATATTGAGAGCATTGCAGAATAATTAAGAAAAAATTAATCACCCGTAAAAGATTTGCGTCTTTTACGGGTGATTCTGTTTTATCATTTGTACCAACGTGGATAGTATTCTTTAATAAAGTCTTCCATATCCTCAATGTAGTCAAGGTCCTGACAGTCACAAGCAAAATAAATTATTCTGTGCTCCTCGTCAGACACGGCTATCATACCGAAATATTTAGGATAAGTACCGTCGGACAGAACTCTGAATTTATAGCCTTCGATTTCAAATTCTGCCTGAGGGATTGTGTAATTCTCCTCATCATAATCTGTCAGTTGCGGTTCTTCCAAAAACGAATAAGTATTATTGATTTCATCAAGCTTCTTTTCATATTCTTCTGCAGAAAGCTGTTCGGTTAAAGTAATTCCCGTTCCGCCGAAAAGCCTTTTGTTTT
>JAZQGS010000018.1:0-45855 GCA_045540195.1 Acutalibacteraceae bacterium | reverse complement strand
TTTTAAAGAGACTTACATCAATGATATTATTTCCCGTCATAACATTAAAAACAAGGAAGAATTTGAGGAGCTTATTGATATTCTTTCTTCAGGAATAGGTTCGCTGACCAATCCCAAAAAGCTTGCGGATACATTTAAGTCAAAAAAGAATAAAACAATCAGCGTAAATACAATAAAGACTTATCTGGAATACCTTAGTGATGCTTTTGTTGTCAACAGGGCTATAAGATATGATATTAAAGGAAAAAAATATATTGATACACCGCATAAGTATTATTTTTCTGATATAGGACTCCGTAATGCACGGATAAATTTCCGCCAGCTTGAAGAAAACCATACAATGGAAAATATCATTTATAATGAATTGTTAAGCCGTGATTTTAATGTGGATGTCGGAATAGTTCCGGTTGCAGGAAAGGATAAAAATAATAAATTTATCCGTAAGCAGTATGAGGTGGATTTCGTCTGTAATAAGGGAGCAAAAAGGTATTATGTTCAATCGGCATTTTCAATTCCTGACAGCGAAAAGTTGAAACAGGAAAGTAATTCGTTGATTCGAATTGATGATTCTTTCAAAAAAATAATTGTTGTCAAGGATACTCCCGCTCCGTGGTATACAGAGGACGGAATAATGATAATAAATATCTATCATGTTGTTTTAAATGCGAATAGCCTTCATTTATAAACAAAAAACCTAAGAAGCGTAAAACCTTCGTAGATTTTATTCTTTATTAAACTATCGTTCCGCCGCCGACAACGATGTCACCGTCATAGAAAACGACCGCCTGACCGGGAGCTATTGCACGCTGAGGCTCGTCAAAGACTACGCTGACATCTCCGTTTTCGAGCGGAGTGATTGTTGCGTCGGTTTCTTTTTGCTTGTATCTGACCTTTGCCTTTACGCGCATCGGTTTTGTTAATCTTTCTATCGAGATAAAATTAACATCCGTTGCCGTGAGTGTTGATGAGAAAAGGTCGTCATTTGATCCGAGTATAACCTCGTTTGTTTCAAGGTTTTTGCTGACCACATAATACGGCGCCTTGGCGGCTATTCCCAAGCCCTTGCGCTGACCGATTGTGTAGTTGATTATTCCCTTGTGCTGTGCGATTATGTTGCCGTCAAGGTCAACGAAATTTCCGTTTTCAAACCTGTCACCGCACCAGTTCTCGATAAAACGGGCATAATCACCGTCGGGAACAAAGCAGATGTCCTGACTGTCCTGCTTGTCGGCGTTGATAAAGTCCTGCTCCTCGGCAATTTTTCTTGCCTGAGCCTTGCTCATCGGGCCGAGAGGGAAGAGTATATGCTTTAACTGCTCCTGTCTGAGTGAATAAAGAACATAGCTCTGGTCCTTTGACTCGTCGACCGCTTTTTTCAGAAGATATCTTCCGCTTTTTTCGTCATATTCCGTGATTGCATAGTGTCCCGTAACAACAAAGTCAAAGCCGAGCTCCTGAGCCTTTTGAAGAAGGCGGTCAAATTTGATATAGCGGTTACAGTCTATGCACGGATTCGGTGTTCTGCCGTTGCGGTAAGCGTCGACAAAGCGTGAAATTACCTGCTCCTTGAAATTGTCGGTATAGTTGAAAACATAATAAGGGATGCCGAGTCTTTCTGCGACGCATCGCGCATCCTCGATGTCTTTTGAGGAGCAACAGGAATTTTCCTGAGTGTCGTCCCCGTGATGAAGGTTCATCGTTACGCCGATTGTGTCATATCCCTGCTGTGTGATCAGATAAGCGGCGACCGAACTGTCGACACCGCCGCTCATGGCGATCATAGCCCTTTTCATAAATCAGCCCTCAATTGAGCAGGAGTCACAGCCGTCGCAGTGACCGCCGCAGGAGCCTCCGAAAATTTCGGGATCGAGTTCGATACCGTTCTTTGTGTAATAATCTGCAAGAGCCGCCTTGACAGCCTGCTCAGCGAGAACAGAGCAATGAATCTTTGCCGGCGGAAGACCGTCAAGAGCCTCAACGACAGCCTTGTTGCTGAGCTTGAGAGCGTCCTCAACCTTCTGTCCCTTGATCATCTCTGTTGCCATTGAGCTTGTTGCGATAGCTGATGCACAGCCGAATGTATTGAATTTGACATCGGCAATAATACCGTCCTCAATCTTGAGGTAGATTTTCATAATATCGCCGCACTTTGCGTTACCGACCTCGCCGACGCCGTCAGCGTTTTCCATCTTGCCGAGGTTGCGCGGATTTTCAAAGTGGTCCATAACCTTTGCACTGTATGCCATATCAGTTTTCTCCTTTCATAATCTTTTCCCAGACGGGGGACATATCGCGCAGTCTTTCCACAACAAGGGGAAGCTGCTCGATGATATAATCAATTTCGTCATTTGTGTTGTATTCGCTCAGAGAAAGTCTCAGTGAGCCGTGAGCAATCTCGTGAGGAAGTCCGAGTGCAAGAAGCACATGGCTCGGATCGAGTGAGCCTGATGTGCAGGCAGAGCCCGAGGAGCCGCAGATTCCCTTGAGGTCAAGATACAGAAGAAGTGACTCACCCTCAATACCCTCGAAGCAGAAGCTTACATTACCGGGAAGACGGGGAGAACGACCGCCGTTGACTCTTGTACGGGGGATAACTTTGACAATCTCGTCGATAAGTCTGTCGCGAAGTGAGCTGACATATTCAATATTCTTTTCCATATCGGCACAGCTCTTCTTGAGTGCCGCCGCGGTAGCCGCGATAGAGGGAGTGTTTGTTGTGCCGGGACGCTTATTTCTTTCCTGAGCACCGCCCTGCATAAAGCTGATAAGGGGGATTCCCTTGCGGCAGTAGAGAGCTCCGATACCCTTAGGACCGTGGAACTTGTGTGCCGAGAATGAGAGCATATCGATGTTCTGTAATTTCACATCAATCGGAAGATGACCGACAGCCTGAACAGCATCTGTGTGGAAGTAAACTCCCTTTTCTTTACAGATTCTGCCGATTTCGTCAACGGGCTGAACAGTACCGATTTCGTTGTTAGCGTACATAATTGTAACAAGACAGGTATCGTCTCTCATAGCTTTTTCAAGCTCACCGATACGGATATATCCGTCCTCGTGGACATCGAGATATGTTACCTCAAAGCCTTCTTTTTCGAGCTTCATCAGAGTGTGAAGCACAGCGTGATGCTCAAAAGAGGTTGAAATAATGTGTTTTTTGCCTTTTTTTGCACCGAGACGGGCAGCGTTTGTGATTGCCCAGTTGTCGGCCTCCGTACCGCCTGATGTGAAATAAATCTCGTTTGCATCAGCGCCGATACATTTTGCAATGTCTTCTCTTGCCTGTGCAACGACCTCAGCGGCAGCTTGTCCCGAATGGTGCATGCTCGAAGCGTTGCCGTAATTGTCGCGAAGGCACTCAACCATAACCTCAAGAGCCTCATCGCACAGTGCCGTTGTTGCAGCATTATCTGCATAAACTGTTTTCATAAAATCGCCTACTTTCTATGGACTTAAACAAAGTTGAAAGCAATGACTAAATCCTACTATTGGTATTCTTACCATTCTAAAAAATTATACTATACCAAAGTTTTATTTTCAACTCGTTTTTGTTAGAATAAATAGCGTAAAAACCTGAAAAAACTGTATAATTTTTACTTATAATGTAATATATACAAAATTAAGCTCAATAATCCCCGAAACTTTGTAGACACAAAAACGGGATATTATGATATAATTGTCCGTGTTAAATTCAGACAGGAGAAAATTATGGAACAAAACAAAATGGGCGTAATGCCCGTCAACAAATTGATTATCAATATGTCCCTGCCGATGATGATTTCAATGCTTGTTCAGGCACTGTACAACATTATTGACTCGGTTTTTGTCGGTATGGTCAACGAACAGTCGCTTACTGCGGTCTCGCTTTCGTTCCCTGCACAGAATCTTATGATCGGTGTTGCAACGGGTACGGCTGTCGGTGTCAATGCGCTTCTTTCCCGTTCGCTCGGTGAGCGCAATTTTGACAAGGCAAACAAGCTTGCCGAAAACGGTATTTTCCTTGCGGTATGCAGTGCGGTTGCATTCTTTATTTTCGGACTTTTCGGCGCCGAACCCTTTATGCGCTCACAGACAGATGTGCCTTACATCATTGAGCAGGGCACTGCTTACCTTCAGGTGTGCTGCTGTGCATCCTTCGGCGTTTTTCTCGAAATAATTTTTGAAAGACTTTTGCAGGCTACGGGCAGAACGGCGCTGACAATGTGCACTCAGGGTGTCGGTGCGATTATCAACATTATTTTTGACCCGATTTTTATTTTTGTATTCAAATTGGGTGTCACGGGTGCGGCAATCGCAACCGTTCTCGGTCAGATTATTGCGTTTATAATTGCGGTCGTGCTCAACGCTAAAAAGAATCCCGAAATCACGCTCAATCTCAGAAAATTCCGTCCTGATGCAAGGCTTATCGGTCAGATTTATAAAATAGGCGTTCCGTCAATTATTATGGTTGCAATCGGCTCGGTAATGACATTCTGTATGAACAAAATTCTTATCCTTTACACACCGGGTAAGGAAACGGCGGCAACGGTATTCGGCGCGTTTTTCAAGCTTAACAGCTTTATCTGTATGCCGATTTTCGGCCTTAATAACGGTGTTATCCCGATTGTCGCATATAACTACGGCGCACGCCAGAAGCAGAGAATGCTCAAAACCGTCAGGCTTTCGGTTATGTATGCCGAAATCTTCAGCCTTTTAGGCGTTGTGCTTTTCGCAACAATACCGCATATTCTGCTCGGTTTTTTCAGCGCATCACCCGAAATGCTTGAAATCGGTGTTCCTGCCTTGCGCACTATCGGCTCAAGCTTTGCCTTTGCGGGCATCTGCGTTGCGCTCGGTGCGGTTTTCCAGGCGCTCGGAAAGAGCATTTATTCAATGATGGTATCTCTTATCCGTCAGCTTCTTGTGCTTACCCCCGTTGCGTTCCTGCTCGCAAGATACGGAATGCAGATCGGAAATCCCGATCTCGTGTGGTGGTCATATCCCGTGGCTGAGATTTTTTCACTTGCGGTTTCACTTATCTGCTTTGTAAAAATATATAAAAACATCATTTCAAAAATTGAAAACTGAGATAAAAACCGTCTGTGAGACTGATTCTCACAGGCGGTTTGAGCTTTATTACTAAAAGGTCATTATTTTTTTATAGAAAAAAGAGATTGAAACAGTATAACGCAGAATGCTATAATAATCTTATTAAAACCGAAAGGGGAGATTTGATGCAGACGGCTGCGGCAGAAAATCAGAAATATGTTAAGTTGAAAGAAATGGTGCTTTATCTGATCGGCGTTTTCTTTTATACCAATATGACAGGTATGATCGGCTCTTACAGAAGCGCATATCTTGTAAATGTTCTTCACCTTGAGGATAATCAGGCATCAACCTTCAACGCTCTGACAGGCGTTATCGGTTTTATACTCAATTTCTTTATCGTTATGTATATCGACGGAAGAAAAATGGGCAAGGGCGGCAAATTCAGACCGCTTGCAATGCTCGTGGCGGTACCGATGGGTGCGTTGCTTATGCTGTCGTTCTGGACACCTCCCGGACTTGCAGGAACGGCAATGATGACCTACATTGTTACTATCGCAGTTCTCTGGGGCGTAATGTGTAACTTCGGCGGTTCAATAAATATGATTGCCAATGTTATGACACCGAATATGAAGGAACGAGACAACATCCTTTCCTTCCGCAGTATTTCCTCGGCTGTCGGCAACTCTGCACCGCTTGTTATCGTGCTTGTTATCGGACTTATCTGGAAGGATAACGAGGGACTTCAGTACATAATCGGCGCGGGACTCTGCGGCGTTGTGGGAATTATAACCGTCCTTCTAGGTATGGGCTCGGTTAAAGAAAGAGTGCCCTATACCGCAGAGAAGAAGAATCCGCTTATCGGCTTCGGTGATATTCTCAAGAATAAGTATGCGTGGGTTATTATCATTTCGGAGTTCCTTAAGAGCTTCCGTAACCTTGCGACATATATGGGACCGTTCCTTGCTGCGGCACTTCTCGGCTCAACCTCAAAGTTCCTTCTCTTCGGCCTGCCGACAGGTATCGGAACGGCTGTGGGTATGCTTGTTATCAACTTCCTTCTTAAAAAGTTCAACTCAAAGGTGCTTTATATAGCTAGCGGAATTTATTCGATCATCGCCAATACGGCGGCTTTTGCGGTCGGATATATTTACTTTAAAAATCCGATTCCCGTTCTTCAGATTGTGTTTATTGTATTTCTCTTCCTTATCGGCTTACAGTTCGGTGCTTCCAACCTTCTTCCGTCAATGTTCCAGGCGGATGTTCTCGAGGATATGGAGGTCAAGACAGGCAAGAGACTCGATGCATCGCTTCCGTTTATTATTTCAATCGGAACGCTTATCAGCGGTACTGTGGCAAGCTCACTTGCGCCGCAGGTGCTTTACGGTGAAGGCTCGATTATTCAGTATATTCAGCCGACAGACCTTGTTCCTAATCCTGAGCAGACGCTTGATACAAAAATACTTATGCTCTTCTTCTACACCATTGTGCACGGAATTATGATGTTCCTTGCAGGCGTGCCGTTCTTCTTCTATAAGCTCACGGGCAAAACGAAGGAGGAAATACACAACAAGGTGCTCGAGCTCAGAGAAAAAACAGAAAGCAAATAAAAATAAAGATAAAAAAACAAGCCGTTTATGATTTTTGGTCATAAACGGCTTTTATCAGTTATTGAAGGGGAAAAGCGTGAATCTTCCTATACTCGGTGCTAACAGTGAAGAGATCATTGCGGCAAGGTCAGCGGCGGGGATACGCTCCTCCTTGTTGAGCCATTGCCATACAACAGATGTCATACCTGCGGTCGCAAACTGAACACTGTATTTTGCAATTTCGGAGGAAGTCTCGATGCTTGTGTTGACAAATCGTTCAACATAGCTTGTCAGTCTTTCGCCGACGCTGAATTCGCTGTTTTCACTCAGGATAACAAGAATCATATCGCGGTTGTTTTCAATATATGTCAGGGCATCGCAGAGTATGTTTTTTGTCCAATCCTCACTCTTATGATGGCTTTTGACTATTTCGATTATTTCATAGCCGAGGTCGTTGAGAATATCGTTAAAAAGATCATACTGCGATTCATAGTGGTGATAGAAGGTGCTGCGGTTGATATCCGCGGTTTCGCATATTTTTTTAATGCTGATTTCGTGAAGATGCTTTGTCTTCATCAGCTCAATGAGGCTTTGCTTCAAAATTTTACGAGTCATACGGGCGCGTCTGTCAAGTGATTTTTCCGGCATAGTAATACCTCCTTTTTGTGTATTATACAACACAATCGCCCAAAAGTCAACACGGCGTCGGATAATTATCTGAGTGTGAAAAAAAGGACAGCGTGGTGACACGCTGTCCCGGAGGTTATACATATTTCCAGATTGTTGTTTTCTGTGTTGAAATCTGAAGAATAATCAATGCGTCAATGGAGTTTACCTTTCCGTCACCGTTGACATCCGCCGCGGCTCTTTCGGCATCGTTGAGCTGAATACTCTCAACGCTCGATTTGAGAACGAGCAGGGCATCGATTGAATTGATTTTGCCGTCCGCATTGATGTCGCCCTTGATAGGCGCACCTCCGACTGTTACAAGCACTGTATGTGTGAAGGCGGAATACTTACTTCTGAGAACGAGTCTTGCATAGCCGGGTGCAACTGCGGTGATTTTTTCACCGTCAAAGCTGATTACGCTGTCGTCATATTCGCTGACAAGCTCGAAATCATCGGGAATACATGGTGAGAACGAAATTTTGATTTCTTCGCTTTCATCGGGCTTGAGCTTAACGGCTGTTTTGTCAACGCTGATTTCATAAAGCTCAACGCTGATGCCCTTTTCCTCTGCAAATCGGTGTGCGGCAGAATTCTTGTGACATCTGATTGTGCCCTCAAAGCCGTCAAATGCATCATCCGCTATTTCTGTGATGTATTCGGGAATCACGGCAAGCTCTGTATCTGCGAGGAACTTCACGATTTTCGTTCCGTCGATTTCAAAGTGGTCGAGGATTGTAGCCTTTACCACTGTGCCTGTATCCTTGCTGCCGACCTTGACTGAATATTGCTTGCCGTCTGTGATATCGACCTCAGCGGTGAAAATCTTGTATCCGTTAATGCTCTTGCTTTTGGTTGAGACATCACCGACGGTAACGCTGTCAACTGCCTTATCCGTGATAATTTTGACGGGGATTGCATCGCGGTAGGTTTCTTCGGGATAAAGAACGAAATGAACAAGACTGCTTCTGTCCACGATTGAGTGAACGAAAACATCAAAGCTCTCATCGTCAAGCCACGACGAGCCGGCATAATACTGAAGAGTGAGTGTGTGCTTGCCGGGCTGGGTGAATTGCTTTGAGAGGGTTACACCTATCCCCGATGTTTTGACATCTGCGTTGATGTCCGCTCCGTTTTCGAGAATGCGTAATGATGTTGCTGAAATATCCTTGTCAACAACAACGCGGAGTGTATCACCGCTGTTTATATGCTTGCTATAAGAGAAGCTGTTGACTGTGTGCTTGTTGCTCTGAAGCTCATAAACGCTTATCTGCATACTGTCACTTGATCTGTTATCGGGATAAACCGCCTTGACCTTGTAATATGCGTTTGTATCTTCAGAGATAAGATGCTTGATTGTTGTGAGTGTGAAATTGCCTACCTTCTTTTCAGAAAGCCGTGCGGCGCTGTCCGAGGTGTAGGTTGAGCTTGAATTGTTCTGTGTTGTGAAAGCGATTTTGTTCGGCTCATCCTTGGCGACGGTGACAACCGCGCTTCTTGAATTTGCTCTGAAGGTGTTGCTTGCAAAGCAGGCAACAACGGACTGAGTTTTCTTTGCGGCGGTATCCTCAAATTCCTTCATAAGAAGGTTAAGCTTTGACGCATTTGAAACGGCTGATTTTGCCTCGTCACTGAGTGCATCATAAGCTATCTTAGCTACGAAAAGCTCGTTGACAAAAGTGTTGCCGATAATCTGTGAGGGAAGCTTTGCGATAAGTGCCTCAACCTCAGCCGCATTTTCACGCGGATTAACGCTGATTGCGAATTCGACCGACTTGTTCTGACAGCGCAGAACAACTAAGGTCTGACCGATTCTCTGTGATACACGGTTATAAGCGAAGAACTGCTCGCCGATTGTATCCTTGACATAGGTGTAAGCAAGGTCGGGCTTTACTGCCTTTACCGTGCCGTCCGCATATGTTGCCGTGAGAGTAAGACCTGTAAGGTCGAGTGCCTCACCTGCGTTATAAACAAGCTTTTCGGGAAGCTCTGAAATTTCAAGACGGGTGATTTCGTTATATGTGCTGAGTGCCTTGCCGAACAAAACCGTCATATCGGCGTCATAAGCCACAACGCTGATAACCGAGCCGCTCTTGAGCTTAGGCATCGCAACCGTGCAGGATGCAAGCGTTGTCTTTACGGTTGAGGTAAGTCTGCCGTCAACAAAAACCTTTATCATTGAGGGAACGGTCTTTTTAAAGCCGACCAGCAGATAGTTGTCAGCCTTGTCAAGCTCAAGCGTAACTGATGAAGAGTTGACAAAATTCATATTGCTTACAGATGATGAAATTGAGCTGTAAGCGGAGGAGAGAGATGCAAGTGTTTTGTCAAGCCAGTTGATTTTCTGCTGAAGTCTGAGCTTGAAATCAGTTGTATTCTCTGTGAATGAAAGCTCGTTTGCCCAGAGGCTGTCGTTGAATTGTGCAGAAGCACCGAGCATTTCAATGACCGAATCGATGTCACCGCCGTCACGGATAATATCCTGAATGTCGGTGTATCTGTGAGCCCAATAGGTCTTGCGGATTTCCTCGAGGAAAACAGGGTCGGAGAGCATTCTGCTGAGCCATTTTACGCCGAGAGCAGACCACTTGTAGAAGGTGCTTTGCTCAACTGTATAGTCCATATCCCATACGGGACCGTAAACGAGCTTTCCGCCGATGTCCTGACTTATCCAGGTGCTTGTTCGTCCGAAATCGAAGTTTTCAAAAATTTCGTTGACGAGCATACCGTCGACGAAGGATTTAACATCGATAAGGTCGGTGTAGCGGACAGTTTCACCATTATATTCCGTGCAGAAATCCTCGCTGAAAAGCGCATCCTCAAACGCCTGATAATATCCGCTGATATAAGCGAGCATCTCGTCGCTTAAGGCTTCGGGAGTGTCAACATTTATGCACATTCCACCGTCCGTTGCGAAGGTATACTCATCTGATTTACGGACAACCTCGGTCAGATAACCGCCGTTGATATCGGGATATTCAAAATAGTCCGAAACCGTATATGTAACACCGTTAAAGGTGACTTCATCACTTGTTGTCCAGCTCATATCCTCTGACATAATATCGATAAGCTCGTCGCGCTCATCCTTGGTCATAGTGCTCTTGTTGTCATTGTATATGGCTTTTGCGGCATCCTCAGCAAGGTCCTCCCAGTTTGTAATGTCGACTCTTGTGTCATCAACGCGGACATGCTCACAAAGCTCGTAATTACCCATTGTTGTGCCGTTGAGAACAACCTCAACCCATACACTCTTCTGAAACTCCAGACCGAGATCGCCTGAAAAATTATATGAAACCGCATTTCTGATAAGGCTTGAATCAAACGGGTTGGAAAGAAGCACCCAGTGCTTGCTCTTACCCATTGAGAAAAGGTCAGCCTTTGAATCAAGCTTGATTCTGTAAGGCTTCTTGTCCGCCATCCAGGTAGAGTTACCTCTGCCGCGGATTTCAGCCTTGCCGTCATAGAGATATTCTGCGCTGTCAAATTCGGCATTACCCTGAATTCGCAGCTCGGCATCGATATATTCTTCCTTTGTGATGACCGGAGCTCTGTTTTCTGTCTCGATATAAATAACGGGCAGAAGGCTCACAAACATACTCTTTCTGCCGACGAATTCGCCGTCAAGGTCATAGACCTCAACCTCGAGCATCGACTGAAGGTCGCATTCAAGCGGAGTATAGCTCTTTGTGAAAACATCAAGCTCCTTTTTGTCAGAATACCATTTGAAGAGGAAATCCTCATCCTCGCGACCGCTGACACTGACGGTAAGCTCCTTGCCTATTTCGGCATAGTCACGGTTGAAATAAATTTCACCGAAATCCTTTTCTACCGAAATGAAATTTGAGTTATAGCTATATGCGGAAACAGATATACTGAAAGCGGAAAAAGCAATCAGCACCGCAAGTAAAACGCATAAAATCCGTTTCACAATTTTTCCTCCTTTAATATAATTTATTCCGGGGATAAAATGTATGTTTAGAATTATACCACTTATTATAAATATAGTCAAATTTATCGCCTTATAGCCTGCGATTCATCTTGACCGCAGACAAAAAAATTGATATTATATAAGTTAAATAAATGTAAACTCCGGGAGTGTTATTATGATTAAAATTGCACCTTCTGTTTTATCCTGCGATTTTTCAAAAATGGGCGATGAGGTTGCCCGTATGGATGCATGCGGAGCCGATTTTATCCATATCGATGTTATGGACGGACACTTTGTTCCCAACATTACCTTCGGCGCACCCGTGGTCAAGTGTATCCGTAAGTGTACCGAAAAGGTTTTCGACTGTCATCTTATGATAAGCGATCCGCTTAAATACGCTGAGGATTTCGCAAAAGCGGGTGCGGATATCATCAACTTCCACATCGAAAGTGATTCTCCGACCGAGGAGACAATCGATAAAATTATTTCTCTGGGCTGTAAGGCAGGCCTTACCGTCAAGCCCGCAACACCTGTCGAGGAGGTTTATCCCTACCTTGATAAGCTTAGTATGGTGCTTATTATGACGGTTGAGCCGGGCTTCGGCGGACAGAAGTTTATGGCTGATATGATGGGAAAGGTTTCCGCTCTTCGTGCTGAGGCCGAGAGCCGCGGAATCGACCTTGACATTCAGGTTGACGGCGGAATTTCGCCCGAGACCGCACCGATAGTTATTGAGGCAGGTGCAAATGTACTTGTTGCGGGCAGTGCCGTATTCGGTGCTGAAAATCCTGCCGAAATGATTGAAACATTAAGAGGATAATTCACGCCAGTGCTCGTGTGTTATTGCGGCAGTCATTCTGTCAGCGCCGATAAGACGGCCGAATTCCTCTATAATCCGCGAATGCACGCTCACCTTGTCTGAGGGCAGCTCGGCGCGGTATTTCTTGCCGTCGGTAAAAAAGCGCGCACTCTGACGGCTGATTCCCGTGGCAATCAGGGCGTCAAGCATATTGTCAAGGCTTTCAAACTCAACGAGCTGAGTCGGATTGTTCCGTGATATAACGGTGCCGATGTGTGTACTGCGTGACGGAACGGTAAAAATAAGAATGCATCCGCCCGAATTATCGGGTACGGTTTCGATTACGAGATTTCCTGACGGGTCAATGTCTCTGCCCGTGCTTTTTCGCACATCGTCAAGAATTGTCCAGATAACGCGACGCGTTTCGATGTCGGCATAGTCCATCTGACTGTATGTAATATCAAGTGCCTGCATATCTTCGCGGCTGAGACTCACAATAAATTTATTATTGCCGATCGGTTGAATGTTCATAAACCCACTCCTTATTTAAGAGTATATGTCTGAGTTCGGCTGTATTCAACCATCAAAAAATGGCAAATCGGGTGATTAAATGGAAAACAGAAACAAACACAATATGCGCCGCCGAAGTATAACGGAATTCCGTACATCATACAGCGACAACAAAAAGAACTTTTTCAGTACTGATAAAAAAGCGCGCTGGCAGCCGATAGTCAGATATCTGATAATCGGTCTGGTTCTGCTTGCGATAGTACTTGCAAGCTTTATTCTTACCGATGCGCTGCTTGAGATTTCCAACGCACCATACGATGCTCAACAGGAGACAACGACATCAACCACATCACCTCAGATTGATGACAAATATTTTGAAAATCAGGTTACAATACCTGCCGACGATTATGACGGTGAAAAAAATAATGATATAAGAGAGTAGTTTTCCTTAATGTATATTCCTTACAATTCGCGATATGAATATCACAAAAGCATATTCGGGGCAATTTCGACCGACTCAACGGCGGTCTTCAGAATCATTCTGCCCCGCAATTACTGTTGCCATCACGCGCGTTTTGTTGTCAAAAAAGACGGAGAAAACGAGCAGTATATTGATATGCAGTGGGACTGTATGCAGGGTGATAGCGAGGAATGGTGGAGAGTGGATTTCACACCTGAAGCCGAAGGTCTTTACAGCTACAGATTCGAATACGATACGCCTTGGGGAACAAGCAGAATTTATCACGCAGGCAACGGCATCGGAAAAATCCGTGACAGCGGTGATTGCTGGCAGCTGACTGTATATGACAAAGGCTTTGTTACACCCGAGTGGATAAAGGGCGGAGTAATCTATCAGATTTTCCCCGACAGATTTGCTTTTTCGGGCATCGAAAAATCGGGTGTACCGACTGACAGAGTTATGCGCTCAGACCGCGGCGGCGAGCCCTATTGGAGACCTGACGAAAACGGCAAGGTGCTAAACAACGACTATTTCGGCGGTGACCTCAGGGGAATTGAGGAAAAGCTCGGCTATCTTAAAAGCCTCGGTGTGACCTGTATTTATCTAAATCCGATTTTTGAGGCGCATTCAAACCACCGATACGATACCGCCGATTATACAAAAATAGACTCTCTTCTCGGCACCGAGGAGGATTTCAGAGATCTTTGCGAATCCGCGGAAAAAATGGGCATAAAAATTATCCTTGACGGTGTATTCAGCCATACGGGCTGTGACAGCAAGTATTTTAACGAATACGGCAGATACGATACCGTCGGAGCATATCAGTCACAGAATTCGGAATATTATAACTGGTATAAATTCAAAAGCTGGCCCGACGATTATCTGAGCTGGTGGGGTATAAAGCTTTTGCCCGAGGTTATCGAGGAGAATCCCGATTTTATTGAATACATCGCGGGCGAGAACGGAATTGCGAGAAGATGGTTAAGACTCGGAGCAAGCGGCTGGAGACTTGATGTTGCCGACGAGCTGCCCGATGTTTTTCTTGACAATTTCCGCAAGGCAGTCAAGGCGGAAAAGCCCGATGCGCTCGTTATGGGCGAGGTGTGGGAGGATGCTTCCAACAAATGCAGCTACGGTGAGCGCCGCCGATATCTTCTCGGTGAACAGCTCGACAGCGTTATGAATTATCCCTTTGCGGGCGCGGTCATTGACTTTGTCCGCTCGGGCTCGGCTGAGCTGTTTTATTCCCGCGTGATGAATATAGTTGAAAACTATCCCAAACAGGTGCTCGATGTGCTTATGAATCACATCTCCACGCATGATACCATGCGTGCGATAACCGCGCTTGCAGGTGAAAGCTGTGAATACAGAGACCGCTTCTGGCAGAGTACACACGCTCTTAGTCACGAAGCGTATCAGAACGGTATCGGACTTATGAAAATGGCAAGTGTGATACAGTTCACGCTGCCCGGTGTGCCCAGCATTTACTACGGCGATGAGGCAGGTATGCAGGGCTACAAGGACCCGTTCAACCGCTTCTGTTACCCGTGGGGCAATGAAAATACGGAGCTTATTGAATGGTATAAAAGGCTCGGAAAAATCCGTCAGGAGAATCCGTGCTTCACAGACGGAAGGCTTGAAATTCTTTCGTCGGTTGCGGGCTGTGTTGCATATTCCCGCAGACGCGGTGACAACGCAGTTCTTGTTATCGCAAACAGTAATACGCATCCGATCACCTATTATGTAAAGGACGAATGGTCAGATGCTCAGGATTTGCTCGGCAACAGCTATGTCAGAGGCACTCTTGTCGGTGTAGGAGCAAAATCTGCAGTAATTTTAAAGAAGTGATCAAATGTTTAAAAGAAACCATAAATTCAAAACCTCTAAGCAGGATAAGAGGGGCAGCATGCTCAATTTTCTTTATGCCTTTCTTGCCTTTGCGTTAGTTTTCGGCTCAATTTCCGCCGTTGTCATTCTCAAGCACAATGATGTTTCTCTCGAGGATATTTTTTCAGATAAAACAATCGCAGTTACCGATGAGAATAAGACTCAGAGCACCGACACCGTCGACCTTAACAAGGAGCTGACGGGGCAGGCGAATATCCTGCTTTACTGTTCAGAAAGCGATGCTTCGGTAATACACTTTCTGATTATGGTCGATGCCGATATGGACGACAGAACCTTCCGTGTGCATCCTCTCGGCGCGGATAATCCCGAATATCTCACGGCTCTTTCCACGGGCGGATACAAGGCGTTGATTTCAGCTGTCGAGAAGCACGAGGGAATTGAAATCGACAAATATGTTGCTTCAAATCCCGATACCTTCGCGCTCGCAATCAACTATATGGGCGGTCTCGAATACACGGTTGACGAAAGAATAGAATACCGCACGGACGATTATACGCTCATTCTCACTCAGGGTGATCAGACTATCAAGGGTGAGACTCTTCTCAAGTTTTTCAGATATTGCAAAACTCTCGGAACTGACGGAATGCGCCGTCAGGGAAGCATTGTCTGTGCAATGCTTGACAATTATATAAATTCCGAAAATGTCAGCAAGGGTATGACTGTTTATCAGAAGGTGCTGTCAAAAATCAATTCTGCGAGCGATGTTTCATATGTCGAGATGTCGTCAGCCTTGCAGATGCTCAGACTCCTGTGTGAGTCAGACGAAAGACAGCCCGCAACAGTTATTCTCAGCCTTGAAAGTATTTCACAATAGGGGGTTATACTATGAGAGAAAAGCCGATCCGCGGCTCGCAAAAGCAGCCCGACCATATTTTTATAAGCATTGCAGGTGATGCAAAAACCACAATGAATATCACCTGGCGCACCTGTACGGATATTGAGAATGGATATGTTCTCTACCGTGAGGACGGCTCGGATGAGCTGATGCGCTGTGATGCTCTTTCAGAGGTCTTTGAAAGCGATATCGATATCAGCAATATGTATTGGGCAAAGCTTACGGGACTCAAGGCAGGTACAAAGTATTTCTATACCTGCGGTGACGACGAAAACCGCAGTGAGGAATTCTATTTTGAAACAGAGCCCGAAAAGCTCGAAAAATTCAAGTTCATCTGCGTTTCAGATCAGCAGAAGGGCGACCCTCACGAGTGTCCCGATTATTCATATTTCAACAATGTTTTAAAAGAAACCCTCAAAAAGCATCCTGATGCACGGTTTATCCTTACGGGCGGTGACAACACCGACTGCGGTCAGCACGAGGTGCAGTGGAACGGTGCGTTCAGCGGACTCAAGGGAGTTGTTGAGCACATTCCTTTTATGATGACGCTCGGCAATCACGATAACCGCGGCTTTCAGGATTATAAAAACGGTATCGGAAGATACTATTCCGAGCCTGCTGAGTTTTTCGGCAAGCAGTTCAAGGGCTCTTATGCAGACAAGGGCCCCGAAAACTGGAAAACTGAAAACTACACCTTTGACTACGGTAACGCTCATTTTATGGTCATCGGTGTCAACGGCCCCGAAGAGGTCAACGAGTGGATGATAAATGACCTTAAAAGCTGTGACAAGCAGTGGAAAATCGGCTCTTATCATTTCCCGATTTGCTATTCGGGCTCAGACTGTCAGAATTATGACGCATATCCCGTGATGCGTGAGGGCTTTGAGATGCTCGACCTTGTTTTCTCGGGTCACGAACACAATTTTTCGCGCAGCTTCCCGATGAAGAATGAGGAGCTCTTCGAGCGCCCGTCACAGGGAACGGTGCATTATATGCTCGGCAATTCAAACAAAAATCCTCCCGGCACTCGCGCTATTGCAAAGGTATGGCATTCTGCGTTTTACACTCAGGAGGAGGATGTCTCCGTCATTGCGGTTGTAGAAATTGAGGGCGGTAAGATGACACTTACCTCAACGATTTTTGAGGACGGAAGAATTGTTGACAAATGTACGATCGATAAGGATAAGGATGAAATCACACCCTATGCGGTTGTGCCGAAATATAACCGAACAAGAATGATGTTCAAGGGCGCACAGCTCGGACTTTGTCAGTATGAGACACCGTGCCGTGAGCTCGACGGCGTGTGGTATGCACCGCTCGGCGTGCTTATCGGATACATAGGCGGCTCTGTTATCAAAGAAAAGGGAAAAATCACCCTCGAGGTCTACGGCAGAAGAGCAGAGTTTTTTGAAAACAGCGATGTCGCCGTTACCGACCGCGGAGAGGTAAAGCTCGAGTGTGCGGTAAAGAGGCTTAATCAGGATCAGCTTTATATGCCTGCGAGCGCGTGTGAGGTTTTTGATATGCGCTGGGCTTATGCAAAGAGAAATAATTTCATTTCTTTTGAGCACGAAAGCGAGGATAAGCCGATAACCGTTCAGCCTTAATTGACAAAAAGAAATTGTTAATATATAATTTAGTTGGAGTTGATGAAAATGGCAAAGAAAGACAAGCAGAAGAAAGACGGCGAATTTAACCTTAACGATGCGCAGAAGCGTATGGAAAAATATTATAAGGCTTGCGAGAGCGAAAAGAAGGGCAAGGCTACGGTTTTGTCGCTGATTGGCGCGTCTGTTCTGATTTTTGTGATATTGCTTATCATCATTCTTAAAATGAGCGGTGTCGGACAGACGATAGTTTTCACAACGGATGAAAGCGGAAATGTCAGCACCTCGGTTGCGGATTCAGATGAGGTCGGCGGACAGAATGTACTTGATGTCATCGTTGACGAAATCACCGACGAAAACACAACAGAAAATCAGTAAACGAAACGGCACACCGCGGTGTGCCGTTTTTCTGTAAGTTTTAATTTGTAGGGGTGTCTTAAATGACGCACAAACCCAGCCTCCCTTGCCTAAAGGGAGGGGGACCACGAAGTGGTGGAGGGATAGTTTGTGACACGGAAAAAGATATAGCAGTAAAGAAACTTTGTTAATATATCCCTCCGTCTTTTGCTACGCAAAATCCACCTCCCTTTAGGCAAGGGAGGCTTTGCACGCATTTAATTTCATCAAAACCAAACATCTCGACAAACTCCAATTTGTCGAACAGATTTTACACTAACTGTTAAAAAGCTCTTTTATTTTTGCACAATGTGTTGTTTGACTTTTCGGCTCATTGGTTTATAATACAGACATGAAAGGAGTTGGCATAATGAAAAAAGCACTTAAATATATAATCATTCTTGCTGTTTCAGCCGTGCTGACTCTGGGGTACGGCTTTACCGTTGGCGGGGAATATCCGCTGTGGCTTGCGTTTGCGGTTTTTGTGATTTCTACGCTTGTTATTATATTTTTTGAGAGAAAGCCTACCGATGAAAAACTGCTTAAACGAATTGCAAGGCTCATAGCAACAGCGGGAATAATGATTGTTTTTTCGCTCAGTGTTTACAGCGATGTGAACGCGCTTTCAATCACCTTTGTTAAAAGCTATGAAGCGGAAGCCTCGTATGCATATATCAACAGAGGCGGTTATGTTCGCATATATTATGAAGCACCTGACGGCTCGGAGCAGGAAATCAGATGTAACAGATATGAGTTATCAGAAGAGGAAACAGACAGTCTTCCTTACTACGGAGGAAAAATCATTGTTGCCGAATATGAAGGCTTGTTCGGTGAGACAATTTACAAATACCTTGGCACTGCAGAATAAATCAAACGATAATGAACAGGGAGAGAACAATGAAAAAGGCACTTAAATACATAATCATACTTGCCGTTTCTGCGGCGCTGACTCTGGGTTACGGATTCTGCATCGGCGGAGAGTTTAATCTTTGGATAAGGTTTACAGTTTTTGCAGTATCGACGGTCGTTTTAATGATTTTTGATCGGAAGTCCACCAATAAAAAATTTGGCGAGAGATTTTTTATAATATTATTAACGGCATTTTGCGTGTTGGGTATTTCAATTGTTTTTTACAATGCAGTTAACGAATCGTCAGCAACTCTTCAGGATACATACGAGGCTGAAGTTGTAGATGTTAAGCATATACCGGTGAGAGGCAACCGAGGGCTTTCAATTTTGTATTTCAATTCGCCTGACGGAGAAGAACATCATATATTTTACGGTTACTGGCAAAATGACTTGTACGAAAAAATAACCGTCGAAGAATATATCGGTCTGTTTGACAAAACCTTTTGTGTGAGAAAAGAATAACACCTTGGAATTTTCGTTCCAAGGTGTATTTTTTATTCGAATATATCATTCTCACGGAATTGCAGGGAGTAGAGCTTTTTGTAAGTTCCGTCGGCTTCGATAAGCTCCTCGTGTGTGCCGCGCTCCTTGATTTTGCCGTCGATGACAACCGCAATCTCGTCAGCGTTGCGGATTGTCGAAAGTCTGTGGGCAACAACAAGAGTTGTTCTGCCCTTGCAAAGCTCGTCGAGTGCGTGCTGAATGAGCACCTCGGTCGTGTTGTCGAGTGCGCTTGTTGCCTCGTCAAGAATAAGAATTGCAGGGTCCTTGAGGAAAACTCTTGCAATTCTCAGTCTCTGCTTCTGACCGCCCGAAAGCTTGACTCCGCGCTCACCGATTTCCGTATCATAGCCATTTTCGAGGGTCATAATGTAATCGTGAATGTTGGCGCGCTTTGCCGCCTCGAAAATCTCTTCGTCGCTCGCATCGGGTCTGCCGTAAAGGATGTTATCACGGATTGTACCTGCAAAGAGGAAAACATCCTGCTGAACAATACCGATGTTTTTGCGAAGTGAGTCAAGAGTGATGTCGCGGATGTCCGTACCGTCAATGAGGATTTCGCCGCTGCCTTTCTCGAGCTTATAGAAGTTCGGAAGAAGGTGACACAGCGTTGTCTTACCTCCGCCCGACGGGCCGACAAGTGCAACCTTTCTTCCCTTTTCAATTTTCAGGTTGACATCGTGAAGAACTTCCTTTGTCGTATCGTAGGAATAGTTGACATCCTTAAACTCAATTTCACCCTGAACATCCCTGAGCTCCTTAGCATCGGGTCTGTCCTCCTCGGGCTCCTCGTCCATAATTTCACAGAAGCGCTTGAAGCCGCTGACACCGTTCTGATACTGCTCCATAAATCCGATAAGAGTGTTTACGGGGTTTATAAAGAGGTTGACCGAAACGATAAATGTCGAATAATCACCGAAGGAGATTTCGCCTGCATAAAGGAAAAGTCCGCCTGCGATAAGGATGAATACATTGAAAACATCCGTTACAAAAGAGGTTGAGGAATGGAACTTTGCCATTGCGTTGTATGCCTTATAAGATGAGCCGACAAACTCCTTGTCACCGACCTCGAATTTCTTGATTTCGTTATCGGCATTTGTGTATGCCTTTGTGACGCGGATGCCCGTAACACTGCTCTCAATCGAAGCGTTAATTGTTGCGTTACTCTTACGGCGTGCATCGAACGCGGCTCTCATTGCTTTTCTGAAATGTACGGTTACAACAACAAGAATGGGCACGCAGGTAAAGACGATAAGCGTCAGCACCCAGTTGATTGTAATAAGATAAGCGAACGAGAGGATAATCATCACGGAGCTTATAAGCAGGTTTTCGGGACCGTGGTGAGCAAGCTCGACAACCTCAAAAAGGTCACTCGTCAGGCGGGTCATAATGCGTCCTGTTTCGTTGTTGTCAAAAAAGCGGAAAGGAAGCTTTTCAAGGTGATTGAACAAATCCTTTCTCATCTGTGACTGCATATGAACGCCGACAACATGGCCGTAATACTGCACAAAGTAGCGCAGTAACATTCTGATAACATACAGCGTAAGCACGATGATGCCTGCAATCACGATTGTTGAATACATCTTGTTGGGGATGTATTCGTTGAGCATCTTGTTGGTCACGACAGGATATACCATACCGATAACCGAGATGAACAGCGAGGCAATCATATCGAGCACGAACATCTTTTTGTGCGGCTTATAGTAGTGTAAAAATCTTTTGAGCATCATATCACATCCTTTGATTTCCAATACTCAATTATACTTTTTGTTTCTTTGTTAGTCAATCGGTCAAATATGAAAAATGTATAAAAATCACCCTGAACTTTAAGCTCAAGGTGATTTTGTTTCGTCTTTTATCAGAATCCTCTGATTGCCTTGACAACCTTTGTGCAATCAGCCTCGTCCATAATCTTAGGAACGGGATAGAGGGGATTGCCCTCCTTAAGTGCTCGTGCAACGATTGTCGGGATATCCTCGTCCTTGATGAAATCGAAATGCTCGGGAATATCCATTTCCTCGTTCATTTCCTTGATTTCTTCAATGAACTTTTCTGCCTTTTCCTTGTCGCTGTCACCGTCGATGCCTACGATATCGGCAAGCTTTGCGAGCTTCTCGTGAGCTGTCTCGCCGTAATACTCGAGAACATGGGGAAGAATAACGGCATTTGCAAGACCGTGAGGTGTTCCGTAAAGTCCGCCGAGGTTATGTGCGATTGCGTGAACATAGCCGACATAAGCTCTTGTGAACGCCATACCTGCATAGAACGATGCAACAAGCATATTTTCACGAGCCTCGATGTCCTTGCCGTCCTCATAAGCCTTTTCAAGGTTTTCAAAGATAAGCTTTGTTGCCTTCTCGGCATAGTCGTCGGTGCTCTTTACACCGCTCTGACCGATATATGCCTCAACTGCGTGGGTGAGTGCGTCCATACCTGTTGTTGATGTAATCTTCTTGGGAAGACCTGTTGTAAGCTCGGGGTCGAGTACAGCATACTTAGGACGGAGCTTCGGGTCATTGATAGCGTATTTTTCGTGTGTCTGCATATTTGATACAACAGCGGCAAGAGTGGTTTCTGAGCCTGTACCTGCTGTTGTGGGAACTGCAAAGAACGGGGGAAGCTTCTTGAATACCTTGAGAAGACCGCGCATCTGAGAAACAGTTGTGTTCGGGTTGGAAACTCGTGCGCCCGCAACCTTTGCACAGTCCATCGGAGAGCCGCCGCCGAATGCGATGATGCCCTCACAGTCATTCTTGAGATAGATTCTTCTTGCTTCTTCGATATTTTCGATTGAGGGGTTGGGCTGAACACCGTCATAAACAGTATACTTGATGTTCTGCTTATCGAGGTTTTCAAAAAGGCTGTCAAGAAGGTTAAGGCTCATAAGACCCTTATCTGTAACAACGAGAACATTGTTGACACCCTTTGACTTAACAAGTGCGGGAAGCTCCTTGATTGCACCCGGTCCCTTGAGAAGCTCGGGCTCGTCCCAGTTGAAAACGGGCATAACCATCTTAAAGGTTTTCTGATATACTCTGCAGAATGCGTTTTTAAGGTTGATTGACATAACAAATACCCCTTTTTATTTGATAAGTTTATTATACCAAAAACTGCCGCCCTTTGACAAGGGGGAGTTAATTTATTTATGATAAAGCTTCTTGGTCTGATACTGAGGCTCGCAGGTGAGATTGACACCGAATTTTTTGAACATCGACTCGTCACCGCTTGTCAGAATAACCGTTGCGTGAGCCTGCATACCGCGAAGCTTGGGAATCTGCTCAATAGCAAGCTGTGCTCTCGGGTCGTGTGCCGCAGAAACAGAGAGCGCGATAAGTGCCTCGTCGACATGAAGGCGCGGATTATGGTTGCCCATATATTTAACCTTGAGCTCCTGCACGGGCTCGATAACCTCGGGAGCGATGAGAAGTGCATCCTCGTCGATTCCCGCCAGCTTTTTAAGTGCATTGAGCACCGCCGCGGCGCTCGCGCCCATAAGAAGCGAGGTCTTGCCTGTGATTATATCATTTTCGCCAAGCTCAATCGCAACTGCGGGACCGCCTGTTTCTTCTGCTTTTGCGAGTGCCTTTGCGATAACGGGTCGCTCCTCGGTCGTGATGCCCGTCTGATTCATAATAAGCTTGATTTTGTTGACAGTCTCCTTACTGCCGAGTCCCTTCTTGACAGCGCACAGCTCAGCATAGTAGCGGCGGATAATCTCCTGCCTTGATGCCTCGCGGCAGGCCTCGTCGTCGAAAATGCAGTTGCCTGCCATATTAACGCCCATATCGGTGGGGGACTTGTAAGGACAGTCGCCGTAAATCTGATTGAAGGTTGCGGCAAGAACGGGGAAGATTTCGACATCGCGGTTATAGTTGACAGTTGTTTCGCCGTAAGCCTCCAGGTGGAACGGGTCAATCATATTGACATCGTCAAGATCGGCGGTAGCCGCCTCATAAGCAAGGTTTACGGGATGCTTGAGGGGAAGATTCCAGATGGGGAAGGTCTCGAATTTTGCATATCCTGCGCTGACTCCGCGCTTATGCTCGTGATAAAGCTGAGAAAGACAGGTCGCCATTTTTCCGCTTCCGGGGCCCGGTGCGGTCATAACGACAAGCGAACGGGTGGTTTCGATATACTCGTTTCTGCCGAAGCCCTCGTCGCTGACGATTTTTTCAATGTCGGAAGGATAGCCCTCGATTGAAAAATGCTTATAAACCTTGATACCGAGAGAGGAAAGCCTCTGACAAAAGGCATCCGCCGCAGGCTGACTCTGATATCTGGTCATAACCACACTGCCGACATAAATGTCCATATTTCTGAAAGCGTCAATAAGGCGCAGTACATCAAGGTCGTAGGTAATACCGAGGTCACCGCGGATTTTATTTTTTTCGATATCTGCCGCATTGATAACAATAACAACCTCTGCCTGATCCTTGAGCTGCTCAAGCATCTTGATTTTACTGTCAGGTGCAAAGCCGGGCAGAACTCTTGAGGCGTGAAAGTCATCAAAGAGCTTACCGCCGAATTCAAGATAGAGCTTGCCGCCGAACTGATTGATTCTTTCGCGAATGTGCTCAGACTGCATCTGCAGATATTTGTCATTGTCAAAACCGATTCTGGTCATTTGAAACACCCTCAATTTCAAAATACATTTTATTATAATATGAATACAAAATTTTTACAACATAATTCTGCAAAATTTACACAGTTTTTTTATTTGACTAATATATGTATATTCTGTATAATATAAGTAACTACGCGCAGGAGGAATGACTATGAACGCAAATTGGCAAAAATGGGAAAACCCCTTGTTCTTCAAAGAAAACAAGCTTGACGGAAGAAATCTTGCACTTCCGCTTGATTTAAAGGACAAAGCAGCTTACGGTGAGTCAAAATATAAATTCAGTCTCAACGGTAAATGGAAGTTCTATTGGCAGATGGGCATAAAGGACGAGCCTGCCTGCTTTGAGGAGCCGGGCTTTTATGATAACGAATGGGATGAGATTCCTGTTCCTTCAGTATGGCAGAGCTTCGGCTACGGCAAGCCGATTTATCTTTGCTCATATATGCCGCCTCAGGTATCGACTCTTGAATGTGAAATTCCTAAGGTGAGCCATTCGAGAAACGAAATCGGACTTTACAGAAAGACATTTACTCTGCCCGAGCATTTTGACGGCAGACGCCTTGTTCTGCATTTCGGTGCGGCTAAGTCTGCTATGTATGTTTACCTCAACGGCAGCTATGTCGGCTTTTCAAAGGGTTCAATGACTCCTGCGGAATTCGACATCACGGATTTTGTTGTTGACGGTGAAAACCTCCTTGCAATTAAAATTATGCGCTTCAGCGATGCTACCTATCTTGAAAATCAGGATATGTGGCAGCTTTCGGGTATCTACCGCGATGTTTACATTGTCGCTGAGCCCGAGACAACAATCGAGGATATTTATGCCGCCGCAACTCTCGATGAGGATATCAAAAACGGTCTTCTTGACCTGACGGTTACTCTGAACACAGAGGCTGAGGTTACCTGTAAGGTAAGCCTTGACGGCAAGGTTATCTATGACAAAAAGTCAGACTCAAGGGTAATTAAAATTCATCATACCGAAAAAAATGCGCGCAAGTGGTCAGCGGAAACACCTGAACTTTATAACCTTGAGGTTGTGCTTTATGACGGCAGAAAGAGCATTGTCAGAAAGCAGATAAGAATCGGCTTTAAAAGAGTCGAGATTATCGGCAATGTCTACTATGTCAACGGACAGAAGGTTATCATCAAGGGTGTCAACCGTCACGACTTCCATCCCGACCACGGCTGGGCAGTTCCGCGTGAGACCTTCTATAAGGACCTGTACCTTATGAAGCAGGCAAACATCAACGCTATCAGAACAAGCCATTATCCCGATGATCCGTTCCTCTATGAGCTTTGCGACGAGCTCGGCTTCTATGTTATGGATGAGTGTGATGTTGAGACTCACGGCGTAAGACGAAAGAATGTACCGGGGGACAATCCTCTGTGGACAGATGCCGTTGTTGACCGCGCACAGCGTATGGTGCTTCGCGACAGAAGCCACGCTTGTATCTGCTTCTGGTCACTCGGTAACGAGGCCGGCGACGGAACCAACTTCTCCAAAATGAAGGAAGCTATGCTTGAGCTTTGCGATCTTTATCCCGTTCATTATGAGGGTGACTTCGACTTTACAAAATCAGATTTCATCAGCCGTATGTATCCGACAGAGCGTATCGTAAAGCAGCTTGTCGCTCAGCAGGAAATCAAAACAACTCTCTTTGATAATGTTGCCAATGCACTTGCGGCGGATAACAAGCCTGTTCCCGCTGAGACATATAAGACACATCCTGTTATCTACTGTGAGTTCGCTCACGCAATGGAAAACAGCCTCGGTAACTTCAAGGAATATGTTGACGACTTTGAAAAGTATGACCATATGACAGGAGGATTTATCTGGGACTATGTTGACCAGTCAATCCGTGTTGTTGAGGACGGTCAGGAAAAGTGGCTTTACGGCGGTGACTTCAAGGAAGGCAATTCGAGCTTCTATTTCTGCGCCAACGGCATCATCGGTGCCGACCGTGTTCCTCACCCTGCTTATTATGAGGTAAAGCAGGTTTATTCAAATATCAGCGCTGAAAAAATAAATCTTGATAAGAAGATTTTTGCGGTAAAGAATAAGAATTATTTCACAAGCCTTGATTATGCTTATGCCGTATGGGAAATCTCACGCAACGGTAAAAAGGTCGAGTCGGGCAAGCTCAGCCTTGACGGCATCGAGCCTCAGACTCAGAAGGAATTTGAGATTCCGTATAAGACAAATTTTAAGGACGGCGAATATATCCTTACACTTTCATACCGCTACAAGACAAAGAACGAGTGGCACCGTAAGGATGAAGAAATCAGCTTCTCACAGTTTACCGTAAGCAACATAAGACCTGAAGAGAAGGCAAAGCAGGGCGTTGTTTCCTGCCGACTTATCGACGGAGCTTACAACATTCAGGCAGGCGAGACAACCGCAAGATTCTATAACGGGGAGCTTGTATGGCTTGATTTCGGCAAGGGTAATGTTCTTGATTCATCACTTACCTTCCGCCCGAATTTCTTCCGTCCGCTTACAGATAACGATACAAACTACTTTAACTTTGCACCGATGTTCAAGCGCATCAATCCGCTTTATACCTGGGATTGTGTCAGCCGTATGGTCAAGGTTAAGAACACTCATGTTTCAACACTTAACGGCTCAGTTTTCGTCAATGTCACCTGGTCTGCACCGCTCGCAAAGGATGTTCAGTCACAGTTCATCTTCAATGTTGACGGAACGGTTGAGCTGAGCATCAATATGCAGGGACTTGTTCTTCCTATGGTCAAGGCAGGCGCAAGACTCGGCATCAACAAAGAATTCTGCAATGTCAACTGGTACGGCAGAGGACCGCACGAGGCATACATTGACCGAAAGACAGGTCAGAAGATCGGCAGATATGCGGCAACTCCCGAAACCCTTGAGCACAGATATATGCGTCCGCAGGAAAACGGCAACCGTACCGATACAAGAAGCGTAGCTGTTACCAACAACGAGGGCTACGGCTTCGAGATCTATTCCGACCAGACCTTTGATTTCAGCCTCCGTGAGTATTCTCAGGAGCAGCTCGAAAGTGCAAAGCACCTTTATGAGCTTAAAAAGGACGATTTTCTCACACTCAACATTGACCACAGACAAAGAGGCGTCGGCGGTGATATGCCGGGTAACGCTTGTCTGCACGAGCCGTATAAGCTCAAGAGCGGAAAATACGGCTACAGCGTAAAGATCAAGGGTATCGGATGAAGACCTATAAAAAAAACATAATTATTATCACAGGTATTGCGATACTCGTCGCAGGCATAGTATGCAAGCAGGAATTCTTCCTGATGATACCGCTTTTTATCTCGCTTTTTGTAATGGCGTTCCAGTCCGATGCAAATCGGCTGGGCGCACTTGCGGGAGCGATAAATTCGCTCATTTATACAGCCGCTTATATTTATATGGGCGTTTACGCCTCGGCGGCGTCGGCGGTTCTTTTCAGATTTCCGATTCAGCTCGGAACATTCTTCAGCTGGCGCAGACACGCTTATAAAAAAAACGGTTGTTTTCAAAAGAATGACGAACACACAGCGGTGGATATTCTTCTCGGGTGTCGGCGTGCTGTGGGCGGTTGTGGCGGCTGTTTTCGGTGCTCTCGATTATGAGTATGCCGTGCTCGACAGCGCGTCGCTTCTGTTCGGCTTTATTGTGCCCGTTCTTACAATGCTCGCGTATATAGAATATACATATCTCTGGATTGTCCAGGCGGTGATCGGAGTTCTTCTGAATGTGCAGATGGTTATAAACGATTACCGTCAGACAACATACCTGATATACGGTGTATACGCGCTTTACTGCGTGGTCGGTGCATATATTACCGTACGCAAATTCTATAAAGAACAACAAAGGATCTGATAAGATGGCTGTTTCAATCGGGCGTGTGTTTGATAAGCTTGACGAATATTTCAGCAGAAACGATTACGGCTCTGCCGAAAAGCATCTTTTATATTGGCTCGGTGAGGCACGCTCGGCGGGTGACAGACGGAGTATGCTTGCAATTCTCAACGAGCTTGCGGGACTCTACCGTAAGCTTGCGCGCGAGTCTGATGCAATCAGAACCGTGTCGGAGCTTCTTGAGCTGACAGAAGAAATGGGCATCGCATCAAATATCGGTGCAGGTACGACATATATAAACTGCGCAACGGTCTATAAGGCATTCGGCAGGGCACAGGAGGCTCTGCCTTTGTTCAATAAAGCTCGAGAGGTTTATGAAAAAAGTCTGTCCGCCACAGACAAACGCTTTGGCGGACTCTATAACAATATGGCGCTCGCACTCGTTGATCTCCGGAGATATGACGAGGCATATGAGCTTTATTCGAGGGCGGTTGCGGTGATGAGCGAGGTGTCTGACGGCGACCTTGAGGTTGCGATAACCTATCTTAACATCGCGAGCGCAAAGGAATCTCAGCTCGGTGCAGTCGAGAGTGACAAGATTGTTCAGGAATATCTTGACAAAGCGACGGAAATTCTCGATTCTCATCAGCCGCGCGACGGATATTACGCCTTTGTCTGCGAAAAGTGCGCATCGGTTTTCGGATATTTCGGATATTTTCTCTATGAAAAAGAATTGAGCAGGAGAGCAAGTGAGATTTATGAAAGGGCTTGAGCTGTCTGAAAAATTTTATTATGAATTCGGCGAGCCTATGATAAAGGAGCAGTTCGCAGATATCGAACAGTATCTTGCTGTCGGTCTTGTCGGAAGCGGCTCCGAGTGCTTCGGATTTGACGATGAAATTTCTCAGGATCACGATTTCGAGCCGGGCTTCTGCATTTTTATTCCCGAGGAGGAAATCATCGATTCGCGCAAGGCGTTTGCGCTTGAGAGAGCTTATGCGAAGCTTCCTAAGGAATATATGGGCTTTAAGCGTAATGCTCTGAGTCCTGTCGGCGGCAACCGACACTCGGTTATAAGAATAGACGAGTTTTTAAAAAACAAAACGGGTGACGAAAACGCGGATATAACGCCTGCGGAATGGTTTATGCTCGACGAACAGCTCGTCAGTGAGGCGACTAACGGAAAAATTTTCTGTGATAACTACGGCAGGATGACATTTCTTCGTGCGAAGCTCTCGTATATGCCCGATGCCGTCAGGCTCAAGAAACTGGCAGGAAATCTTCTGCTTATGGCTCAGTCGGGACAGTATAATTACAAAAGATGTATCACCCGAGGCGATACCGCGGCGGCTCAGCTTTCGGCGGCGGAGTTTGTGAATGCTGCGCTCAGAGCAGTTTTCCTTCTGAACAGAAAATATATGCCCTATTATAAATGGACATTCCGTGCGCTTAGTGAGCTTAACAGCTTAAACGATTTGTATGACACGCTCGAATATCTGATTTCAAGCGGTAACACCGCCGACGAGGCGGCAAAAAAGCAAAGGGCAATCGAACAGGTCTGTTCGCGGATTGCGGACGAAATCAGGCGTCAGGGAATATCAGGCAATAAGACCGATGAGCTTGAGCCACTTGCATATTCCGTCAACGATTCAATCAGAGATGTGCATATAAGAAATCTGAATATTTTTTATGCGGTATAAAAAGCACTTGCAAAAGACATTCTTTTGCAAGTGCTTTCGGTTATTTAAGCTTCCATTTCTGCTGATAAATATTACACGGATTTCCGTCGCGGTCGGTCGCATAAAAGACGGTCAGCAGAGTGCCGTCGTCAAGCTCGATTGTTGACGGATAGCCGAGGTCATCACTGCCGTGGTTTTCATAAAGACGAAGATCCTTTTCCCAGGTTTCACCGCCGTCGGTGCTGACCATTACCATAATTCCGTAGGGCTGCTTTCTTCTGCTGTATGCCGAAATCAGTATACCTGAGCTGAGCATAAGCAGGTGAGGCGGTGCACCGCCGTCAATTTCAAGCAGTCTTTCGGGTGTGCTCCAGGTTTTTCCTTTATCATAAGAAACACTCTGATAGGTGGTGAAGGCGGTTTCGTTTTCCGCTCTGATGTGACAGATAAGCTTGCCGTCGGGCAGCTCAAGAAGATGCGCCTCGTTAAGACAAAGACTGTCATCGTCGAGAGTGATATTGCCGATATGCTGTGTTTCGCCGCTTGACGGGTCAAGGCTTACGACCTCGATACCGAGCGTGATATCGTCAAATTTATTGCCTGCCCAGAGAATCGTGCCGTCGCGAAGCTGTGTCGGTCCGTGCGGAGATGTGACGGGTGAGCGGTGAATCTCACCGAAGCTTATACCGCAATCGTGGCTGATGCGGAAGGTAGCTCCGAGATATTTTTCTTCATCCTCGGCGGTGATTGTGTCAAGATAGCTCTGAATATAGCTGTTATCCGTGTTATATCCGCGCTGAAATTCAGCCGAATTATTAAAGGATGTGAAGATAAGTCCGCTCTCACCAAAGGGGCAAAGACCTGCATCTCTGTCATCAAGCGGAGTGTCAATAACGGGTGCGGGCAGGGTATAGGTCTCACCGTCATCATCACTGAAGGCTATAACTGCCTTGCCGAACGGGCATACATGCTCAATGCGGAAGCCCGATGCGCCGACTGCGATTCTGCCGTTCTGAAGACGGGTAACGGTCGGCCATGCAAAATATCCGTGGTGTGAGTTCGGATTCGACATAACCGTGCTGACTTTTCCTATAAGCTCGATTTCCATAGTGTTATACAAGAGGAGTCGAGAACTCGTAGAAGCCGTACCATCTTGATGTGTTGAACTTTCTTGCGCGGAAGACAACCTCATCCTCATAAACCTCCATCTGGAAGCCCATGCCGTTCCAGGGGATACCGTAGCGGTTTACAATGCCGTAGGTCGGAAGGTTTACATAGGTTACGCCGTTGAGTTCCTCATAGCAGGAAATTCCGAAAAGATCCTCTGAGATATAGCCGTTGATGCCTGTGTGAACATGACCGCTGATAAAAAAGATGTTCTCATATTTTTCGAGAATATTTCTTACGGGAATTGAATATTCCTTGAGTCCGCCGTTTTCATAAATCTGATCCTGTCCGTTTACGCCCTCAACGGGAACATGGCATACAACGAAGGCGGGCTTGCCGTCTGCAGTTGCTCTTGCAAGCTCAGCGTCAAGAAAAGCGAGCTGATCCTCATAGATGTCACAGCTGTCCCAGTTGTCGGGGCTCTGGTCACACATAACAACAAAGGTATATCCCTCAACATCAACGCTGTAATATGCGTTTTCAATATCCTGACCTGTGTATTCGTTGTGATATTTTACAAAATTCTGTCTTGCTTCTTCGTTTGTGAATTCCTCGGGATGACCGATTTCGTGATTACCTGTGGCAACAACCCAGTTTGAAGCGGGAATATCACAGCTTTTCTGCATAATATCGTAGAAATACTTCACAGAAGCCTCGTCACCGTAGTTTGTAAGGTCACCTGCAACGATAACCGCGTCACTGTCAAGTCTTTTGACATCGCGCAGACCTCTTTCAAGGTTGAGCTTACCGCCGGGGAAACGGGCATCGAGATGAGTGTCTGAAATAATTGAAACATTCAGAAGAGCATCATCTGATTGAGGCTTCATGCTTACAAACGGCACAAGAGTCATAATGAGCGCCATAACGAATGAAATAATCTGTGTCATAACAAGACCTACCTTTATTACAATTTGAAAACAGTATACACAAATTTTTCCGATATGGCAAGTAAAATGCTCGAAAATAATTGAAAACAGAAGTCTGATTTGATATAATCGAACACAAGGAGGAGATTCTTATGTTAATCAGACAACAGGCTTTTACAGGCGAAAACAAGCATCTCAAGGGTGCTCTTCACTGCCATACAACCCGTTCAGACGGCAAGGTGACACCTGAGGATGTTGTGCGTATGCACAAGGCAAATAACTACGATTTTCTGGCGATTACCGATCACAACATATATAACTATAAAAACTATGCAGAGGATGTTGAAATCACGATAATTCCGGGTATGGAGGTTGACAATACCTTTGAGAGAATCAAGGGCTTCCGCACCTTCCACCATGTATGTCTCGGACCCGATGACGAAACAAACGGATTTTCTCAGGACGAAAGACTGCCGAACGGCTGTGCAAAGGATCAGTTTGAATATCAGCCGTATCTCGATGAAATCCACAAAAAGAACAATATCACATTCTATTGCCACCCCGAGTGGAGCTCGACTGCGCCGAGATATTTCGACAAGCTCAAGGGCAATGTCGCAATGGAAATCTGGAATTCGGGCGGCGCAGATGAGAATTATATGGATACAAACGCCCTTTATTGGGATGACCTGCTCGGTCAGGGAATAAAGCTCTGGGGCGTTGCGACGGATGACGGACATCAGCCTCAACACCACTGTAAGGGTTGGGTAATGGTGAACGCCGAGAATAATGTCAGATCAATTCTTGATGCGATAAAGGAGGGTAAATTCTATTCCTCCTGCGGTCCCGTTATCAACGATTTCTATTTCAAGGATGGCAATATCTATCTTGACTGTGAGCCGTGCGAGAAGATTTATTTTTACAGCGACTGCCACCCGACAGAGATTTATTATAACGAGGGCGGACAGATTTCTCACGCTGAGACGGATATTGATCCCGAAAATTATAAATACATCCGCGCATGTATCATTGATAAAGACGGCAAGCGCGCCTGGACAAATCCGATTTTCTTTGAAGACTAAGAAAAAATCCAACAGAGAAAGCTCTCTGTTGGATTTTTTTACTTATTTCCGTTTGCAAGCTTGAACATTTCCTCAGTCGCAAAAACGAGCTTGGTTATGACATTCGGCTTTGACGGATAACAGAAAAATGAATCGTGCTGAGTCGAAAGGTCAAAACAGTCAATCGGCTCGATATGGCAATAGTCATATTCAACATGCAGACTGTAAAGGCTCTTCACACTGCGCTGAACACGGTAAGGCTCACCGTTGTAGCTGCCCTCGAGAACAAAGCCCTCCTCGGTATTGTGGCGAACCTTCGCATCCCCCATATAATAATACTTCATCGCGCCGGGCAGGGTGTAAACGCGCACATCATCCTCAAATGAATAATTTCCGCTTTCGATTTCCTTGCGTACATTTGCCCGCTCCCACTCGTACCAGTCGGGAATGTGAGAAAACTCCGTTTCTCCCTCGAGAGCCTTCAGCTCACCGAGCTCAGTCATCTCCCACTTCTTGCCGCAGCTTTCGCAGAAAAGATGAATTCCCTTTGAATTCATCTTCGATTCAGCCATACAGTGCGGACATTGATAAAGCACCTTGTGAAGACCTTCTGCGCGGTAATCCTCGGTGATGCGGATGTTGTTATCCTTCTGCCACTTGTATTCGTCATACTGCATTTCTTCACGGATTTTCGCATTGATTTCATCTGCACTCATTTGTGCGACCTGCTCAGCTGTTAAAATCTGTTTGACGGTTGTGTAAAGCGGAACATCCTTCTTACGGCGGAAATCCCAGAACGGAGCGCGCAGATAATTTCCGTGATGCAAAATCACAACAACGGGTACCTTGTTTTTCTTTGCAAGCTTTCCGATAACCTCGGGGATAATTGAGCAGGTGCCGATGGGAGTGTAGCGCGCCTCGGGATAGATACACAAAACATCCTTGAATTCTCTGAGAACCTTTGCGCAGGAGCGCACTAGGCTGATATCGGTTGTGAACTTTCTTTTACAGATTGAGCCTATCTGCTCAACGAGCCAGGGCTTTTTGTAATAGCCCTCAAGAGTTGCAACCGTGTGGACGCGGTGGGGGAAGGTAGCTTTATATTTAAGAAGAAAGTCTGTGAACTGCATGTGATTGCTCAGAAGCAGATAAGGCGGCTCGAGACCCTCCATATTGATTTTTTCTATCTTATAGCCCTTTTTGACTGTAAGACGAAGAGCGATTCTCGATGCTAAATTCAGAAGAACCGTGAAGAAAAACTTCTGTCTTATCGGGGGCTTTGAGGTGTCATATTTTTTAACATCCGCAGGGTAATCTATATAGTCCTTGATTTCTTTATTTTCGTTCATTAAATCACTTCACAAATCAGATTTCGCACCATTTTATCATATTTTGTTGTATAAGGCAATAGAAAAATTTAAGCAAAAAGGATAGGCTTGCACAGTTAATCTGTACAAGCCTTAATATGTTCATTTCTTCGCTATGTGAAGAAGTCTGTTATTATTCGTCTTCGTCAACCTTTGCTTCAGCTATAACCTTCTCTGCAACTGCTGCCGGAGCGTCTTCATAGCGTGCAAATTCAAATGTATAGTAGCCTCTGCCTGCTGTAACCGAACGAAGAACTGTTGAGAAGTTGTTCATCTCAGCCATCGGAACCTCAGCAACAAGCTCCTGATACTTCGGCTCTTCCTCAGATGCACCCATACCGAGAACGCGGCCGCGACGCTTTGTGACATCACCCATGATATCGCCGAGGAATGCCTCAGGCATAACAGCCTTCAGTGTACCTACGGGCTCAAGGATTGACGGGCTTGCCTGCGGAATACCTGTCTTGAAGGCAATGCTTGCAGCCATCTTGAATGCCATTTCCGAAGAGTCAACGGGATGATAAGAGCCGTCATAAAGAACTGCTTTAAGACCAACCATCGGATAGCCTGCCATAACGCCCTTCTTCATACATTCGAGAAGTCCCTTTTCAACAGCGGGGAAGAAGTTCTTCGGAACGGAACCGCCGACAACCTCTGACTCAAAGATAAGTCCCTCTTCCTCTGTCGGCTCAAAGCGGATCCAGACATCACCGAACTGGCCGTGACCGCCTGACTGCTTCTTGTGTCTGCCCTGTACCTTAACAGACTTGCGGATAGCTTCTCTGTATGCTACGCGGGGAACTGTAAGCTCAATGTCAAGACCGAACTTGCTCTTGATTTTTGAAACGATGATGTCAAGATGCTGCTCACCGAGACCTGAAAGAACCTGTTCCTTGGTTTCCTTGTTGATTTCGAAGTTGATTGTCGGATCTTCCTCAAGAAGACGGTTGATAGCGGAAACGATCTTCTCTTCCTCACCCTTCTTACAAGCCTTGACAGCCATTGAAAGGCACGGAGTTGGGAACTTAACACCGCTGAGCTCGATAACATTGTTAGCTGCACAGATTGTGTCGCCTGTCTTTACGCAGTTGAGCTTTGTAACAACGCCGATATCACCTGCGGGGATGCACTTGCAATCCTCTGACTTGTTGCCGCGGACTGTGATAATCTTACCCATTCTCTCAGTTTCGCCTGTGCGTGCGTTATAAACGGGAGTTTCGGGAGTGATCTTACCGCTGCTTACCTTGAAGTATGACATCTTACCGACGAACGGGTCAGCAACTGTTTTGAAGCAAAGAGCTGCGAGAGGTCCGTTTTCGTCACAGTCAACATCCTTGCCGCCTGCATAAGAAGCAGCGTCGGGAGCTGAGTATGCGAGCTCATCCATAAGAAGGTCTACGCCGTCCATCGTGTAGCCTGAACAAGCGTATACGGGATAAACTGATGATTCGTTAACGCCCTGATTAAGAGCTGTGATAATCTCTTTACGGGTGAATTCTTCGCCTGCGAAGAATTTTTCCATAAGGTCGTCGCTTGCAGTTGCGACAGCCTCTGTGAGAATGTCGAGCATTTCCATGATCTTCGGATCATCGGGCATCGGGATTTCTGTTGCCTTACCGTCCTTGTACTCGAAGCCCTTACGGGAAGCAAGGTTAACATAAGCCTTAACCTCACCGTCAACTACATAAGGAACGATAACGGGGCAGACTGCGCCGCCGTGTACGGCCTTGATTTCGTCAAATGTCTTATAGAAGTCAGCGTGCTCCTTATCACAACGGGTGATAGCGAACATCTTACCTCTTTTTCTTGCAGCCTTGAAAGCCTTTTCGGCACCGACATCATACTTGTGACCTGCACCGAGAACGATGAGAACACATTCAGAAGCGGTGATACCCTCAGCCATTTCACCCTCAAAGTCGAAAAGGCCCGGAGTGTCGATTATGTTAAGCTTGCAGTCCTTCCATTCGATCGGAGCGAGTGCAGCAGAGACGGAAACATGGCGGCGCTTCTCTTCGGGGTCGAAGTCGAGCGTTGCGTTACCCTCGTCAACTCTGCCAAGTCTGTCTGTAAGGCCTGCGATATAAAGCATAGCCTCTGCGAGAGTAGTTTTACCTCTGCCGGCATGACCTGCAAGTGTGATATTTCTGATATCCTTTGCGTTATAGTATTTCAAAACAAATTCCTCCTTTGTTCCTTGAGCGTCAGGTTAGATTTGCGGGAGTTTTTTAATTATAAAAAAGCATCTTGCTTACCAACGCATCATAGGGTTACTATATCACATATTAACAGAAAAAACAATAGATATCGAAAAAATATGTGAATATTACTAAAAAAATGACCAAAAAATTATGACTTTGGACCTCGTAATGAAGTCCAAAGTCATCGGTTGTAAAAAATACAGGTAAGAATTTGTGTAATGTGCCGTCAAAACGGAGCTTATCTGATCTCACCGGGGTTGTATAAATCGGTGATCGAGAGCTTTCCGACCTTGATCTGAAGGATGATAAGTGCATCGATTGAGTTGACCTTGCCGTCGTGGTTGATGTCACACGCAAGTGCCTGAGCCTCACTCTCAAAGTCATAAAGCTTAACCGAATTCATAAGAACGATGAGTGCATCGTTTGAGTTTGTTTTGCCGTCACAGTTTGCGTCACCGTATAAAACAAATGTGAAATCTGTTGTTCCGAGCGGATCGATAACAGAGAGCTGTGCGCCTGTCTTGATGCTTTCGGGAAGCTCAGCCTGAAGATTCTCAAGGTCGAGTGTACCGAGAACAGCTTCAGTATCGGGATCAAAGGCATAAAGATAAATATAGTTGTTTACATAGTCAACGGTTGACGGAGCGCCGAATCTAAGGTCGCGGCAAAGCTCGGCATCAAGAGGAAGGAAGATAAATTCATAAGCTCTTGAATACTCGTCAGCAGGAGTGAAGAGATAGCCTGTGACCTCAAGCTCACCGTTGGGGATAAATGCGATTTCACCTGTCGGATTGAGCTCCTCGTCAAGCATTTCGGTTCTGACAAAGCCGAAGGCGTTTTCGCCGATGCTCATAACCGTTCTTGCGATGAAAAGCTTATTATACGGCTTTGTTGTGCTGAGTGCATAATCACCGATAGCGGTGATACCCTCCTGAACAACAACAGCCTCAATGTCATAAGCTGCAAACTCAGCGAGTGCGTCTGCGCTGAAATCCTTTATTGCGCCCTCACCGCTGACGGTGATTGTCTTGGTTTCGGGCTCATAGGTCCAGATAACACCTTCACCGAGCTCACCCGTTGTGACAATGAATTTGCCGAGTGAATTAAAGGCTACGCCGTTTTCTGTCGCATAAGCGTGGGGAACTGTGTCCTCATAGCAGGTGATTGTTGTACCATCTCTGAGAGCATCGTTGCCCTCTTCGTCCGCATAGAAGCCGATAGCCTTCTCACCGATTTCGGTGAGGTCCTTGTTAAGAGTGAAGCTGATTGCGCCTGCGTTATAAAATGCATAAGCACCGATTCTCGTGACGGTATCTTCAATCTCAACGATTTCGTACGGGATGCAGGCAAAGCGTGAAGGCTTATCCTTTGCGAAATCCTCCATTGCGCCTGTGCCCTTTATTGAAAGAGTTTTTGATTCTTCGTTATATTCCCAGGTCACACCCTCACCGCAGACACCGCTTGTGATGTATCCGCTTGAAATGAAGTTAAATCCGTTAGCGTCGGCATAGTCTTTGGCGGGTGAGTTTTCATAGCCTGTGATTGTGAATCCCTCAACGGGAAGATTCCACTGACCGTAGCCGAGAGCATTTTCACCGATTGTGTTGATTGTTTCGGGAAGGGTGATTGCTTTGAGTGAATCACAAAGGCCGAATGCACCGTCAGATATAACCTTGACCGAAGCGGGGAGTGTAACGCTTTCAAGCGCACGGCAGCCGTTGCAAAGGTTAGCGGGGATTATTGTGATAAGGTCGGGGATGACAAGCTCTTTTAATGCGGTACAGCCGTCAAATGCGCTCGCACCGATTGTCTCAAGAGTTGAGGGGAGTGTTGCTGTCTCAAGTTCCTCACAGTCATAGAAGCAGCGTCCGCCGACAGCGGTAACGCCCTCGGGAATTGCAATCTCACTCAGAGAAGAGCATTTCTCGAATGCGGATGTACCGATTGTCAGAAGAGTTGTCGGAAGCTTAACGCTTTCAAGAGAACCGCAGTTGTTGAATGCCTGAGCGCCGACAGCGGTAACACCCTCGGGAATCTCGATACCGCCAAGAGAAGTGCAAAGAGCAAAGGCAGAGTCACCGATGGCGGTCAGAGAAGCGGGAAGAGTGACAGCTTCAATCGAAGCACATCTGTAAAATGATCTTGTGCCGATAGCGGTTGTTGCCGTGCCGAATGTAACGGCTGACAGCTCGTCACAAAGTGAAAACATATTATCACCGATAGCGGCGGCAGCGTTGACTGTTGCGCTTTTAAGTGCGCCGCAGCCCATAAAAATGCCCTTACCGAGAGCCGTAACAGTCTCAGGGATAACAACGCTTTCGAGAGCGGGGCTGTAACAGAAGGCAAAGTTGCCGATGCGTGTGATGCCTTCACCGAAGCTTATGCTTTTATACTCACACTCGCTCCACGGATAAGAGGGGTCAACAACACCGAACTCATCCTTGTATGTGTCATAGTCGGGAATTTCACCCGTACCGTCAAAGCTGAGCTCAGCGGTTTCCTCATTGAAGCTCCATGTGACATCTGTGTTTTCAATAGCGGTACCCTCGGCAAAAGCCGTTACAATACCTGTCGAAAGCACTGTCATTACAAGACAGAAGCAAAGAAGAAAAGATATAATCTTTTTCATATTGAGGTCTCCTTTTCATATATAATACCGATTATATTATATTTTATTTTGCCGCTTCTGTCAACGAAAAAAGGAGCTGTAAAAAAAACGAAAGTTTTTTACAGCTCCTTGTTAGGGGATAGGAAAAAAGATGCAGAATGGACAAACCGAGCAAAAACAAGGCCTTGGACTTGTTTGGCTTGCCCGAAGGCGTACAAAGGTACGCCGAGTGGCGAGGTTTGTTCATAGCATAAAGCTTAAAAATCTTAAATAGCTTACGCTTGCACATTGTTTAAGGATTCTTACAGGTATCAGTCCTGTCGGAACCGCCTTATTTATATTGCGTTATGTATTGCTTTATGCGGTCTGCGCTTTTTAACATCCCCTAATAATTACTTAAAAGCAATATAAGTGTATGTAAGTCCTGCCTGATTGAGTGCGGTGACTGCTCCCGAGACAGTGCTTGAGGATGCGCGGAAGCCGTTTGCGGTGATAGTGATTCCCGTACCGCCGGTGGCGGTGCCGATGCCTGTGTAATTGCTTACAGTCGAGTCGGCAGAATTAAATACGCTTGCAGGATAGCCTGTTGCGGTTATAATCACAAGACTCGGAGAGAAGCCGAGCGTGATACTTCTGGATGCCGCGCCTGAGCCCAGATAATTACCGATAACGAATGCCTCGTTCCACTTTGATTTATCCTCAGCGGTGACATGTATATCGGCGTTTCTGATGTGACTGCCGCAAAGCAGCTCCTTGTCGAGAAATGAAGCAAAATTTTCATCCGTGCTCTGTGCAGGACAAAAGTCTGCTTCCATAAGAAACCAACCGTTCATTACAAGAGCGTCGGTGTCACGGTCAGATTTGATTTCGATACAGCCTGATTCCGCAATGTTCAGGTTTGTGCGGAAGGTCAGGGCATTGGCGATTCTCGTAAAAATGTCGTGACAGGTGTGACCGCCCATTGAAAAGGGGATACAGATGCTAAGGTTAGCCTTGATTTTTGCAAGGCGGCAATATTCCTGCTTTTCGAGCACACCGTCATCGTTTGCAACAAATTTGTCAACTATATCGATGCTGTCAATTCCGACAGCAACAATGATGTTGCGCAGAGGTACGGCTTTATTTACAGGAGGATATTCAACAAAAAACTTGATGTCTGCCATATCGCTCTGCTCACCGAGCCAGTCAACAATCTGTTGCGGCAAAGAAACAATACTGTCCATTATTCCACCTCCACAATCTCACGGATAATTGCCCAGATATACACGACCTCGTTTTTGAAATAAACCTTTTCACAGCGGTCAACGGTGAACTTTTTTGAATCAGCTTCAATCCATTGGTCACGGGTAAGACGGCTTATGTCGTGTCCGGGAGGGCCGATATAAAGATAGTGTCCCTGGCTGTTGAAGCCGATGACCGTATTTACGCCGTTGAGATACATCTTGTTTTTGTATCTGAGCGGCTGGATGAAGCCGCCGAAAATCGGCGAGCTCCATCCGTCATAGCCCTTGCAGGTGATTTCCTGACCGTATTTGTCAAACATAGAAGTCAAAGTCATATTTTCACCCTGATTAAAATATTTTCAAAAGCAAAGCTGTTATCCGTACAAAGAGGAAGAATGCTTTTTAATGCCTCGTTATAAAGCTTTTCAGCGTTTGCAAGCTGTTTTGTGCTGTTGCCGCCGCCCTGAGTGATGCTCACATCGCCTGCCTTGAAGCTGGTGATTTCGTCTGCGGCAGAAAAGCTTCTTTTTATCGTCAGCTTGTAATAAGCAAGAGAAGCGGCGGCAGAGGCAATCCGCACATCGTTACGGTCAGCGTCAGCCTTGAGCATTGCATCAATTTCACCGAGAGCGGATTTGCACAACGAGAGTATTGACTCCTCGTCAGAAGCCTCCCAGCTTGTCAGCTGACCGAGATATTCCTTAACTTCCCAGCCTGTCATCAGAATCAGCCTCCGATAGGTTCAGATGCTGCGTTGCTGTTGAAGCTTACATCAGAAAGTGTCTTGACACAGCCGGGAAGAATTCTTGCGAAGCCTGTGATTGCTGTTACTGCAATCTGCTCGAGCTGTCTGTCAACAAGCTTGCCATAGTCAGTTTCGATGTCGCCGACCTTGACCATTTCGAGTGCACAGTTCTTGTCAAGACCGATCATAAGGTCGGGCTGAGGCATACACTTTGTCTTGATGAGGTTTGCACCGAAGGGAGTGATAAGCTTGCCTGTACCGTGGAAGTTGAGTCCCGCAGCCGCATCTCTGAATTCAGTCATCTTGAGAAGAGAGGCTGTAACCTCGGGAGAAGCGATGATAGTGTTGAGCTCATACGGAGCGAACGCACTCCAGAAGTCGATGAGGTCACCGTATGTGTAGTTGCCGCCTGAAAGCGGATAAGACTCTGCACCGTTTGCGGAATCGTCGGTGTCACCGTTGACAAGAACATCAATAGCATCCTCCATAAGGCTCTGTGCAAGATAAGAGCCGATACGCTTGAGTGCGATAGAGACGATGTCGAGACGCTGGAAGCGGAGTACATCATAAGATGTAGTGAGCATTCTGCCACGCTTCTTGAGGCGGATAGTTCTGTCGCTTACCTTGAAGCTTGTATCCTCGAGAGTCTCACCCTCGTTGATGACATTCATCTTAGCGTTATCTGCGCTCATTGCGAGATCCATTACGCGATAGTCCATTGAGTCGATGTTTGTGATTGCGGCAACAATATCGGGAATAAAGCTTGCCTCATCCATACCGTAACGGACTGCTCTTGATACGAATTCAGGGAAAAGAACAGCCGCGTCGCTTGTCTGGAAAAACTTTGCGACAACAGAGCTGTCCGCACCTGAGGGCTTGATGCCGAAGCGCTTGAGCTGTCTTTCATAAGCGTCGAGTCCCTCAAGCTCAGTACCCTTGTAATTATCTGACGGGTCAAGAGATTCAAGTGTCTGTGTAAAAGAAAGGCCTGTACCGTACATACCTTTTTCAAGTCTGATGTTATCAAAACTCATTTTAAGTCCCCCTTAAAATTTATATTCACTGTTGTTTATTGTCGGTTTGTCTTTTTTTGCCTTCAGCTGAGGTGAAAGAGGAATGATTTCTCCTGCCCTTTGTCTGAAGGCTTCCTTGATGCTTATGAGCTCAGCCGTCTGTGCCGCATCGCACATCTTACGGATTGTACCGCCGTCAAGTGAAGGCATCGCAATCAGAGCGAATTTAACAGCATCGTCAGTCAGATTCTTTCTGAAAAGTCTGCCGTCGAGTGCTTCAGCCTCAAGCTGTGTGATATAGTCAGTCAGCTCGTTTGCCTGCTCACTTGTGAAACGGACACATCTGCCCTCCTTAACGGCCTTGATAAGGCTGACACAGTCTGAAAACTTCGTTTCATAGCCCTTTGTTACGCCTGCATTCATCTGTGCGGGAATTGCAACAAACGACCATTCGTAGGCATCCGTAACATCTGACAGAATACAGTGACAGATCTTGCCGCCGTATTTCTTGCCCTTGATGTGCTTACAGCTGCCGCTGCGCATATCCTCACCGCATACAGAACAGGTGAAGCCGCTTACGGCACAGCTGACGCTCACTTCCTTTTTGATTCCTGCTTCAATTTCTGCAATCAGGTCGGCATTTTTGTTTGTTCTGGGCATATACGCCTTAGCCTTGACACAGATATAATCGTCACCGCAGTCAGTGACCTTGCCCGCAAGCTTTTCGCATTTTGCATCAAAAATTCTTGCGGTCTGGTTGCCGCCGCAGGGGTTGTGGTCAAAAATGCCCGTAATGCCCACAAACAGCTCTGCCAGCTTTTCGAGCGCCGCATTGTCGAAGCGCTCACAGTCGCGGTCAACCTCGTTATCACAAAGGATAACATTGAATGTAAAAACTTCCTCCGCCGTCAATTCCTTGACGGTCAGCTTGTTGATAAGTGCCAGCTCCTCCTCAGTTACTGCGCAGGGAGAAACGGCAGTTTTAAATTCTTTATTCATTTTTATTCAACTCCTGTTCGATCTTCCTGCTCTGTGCCCTGTAAAGTGCTGCTCTTGCAAGCTCTACCTCATCCTGAAGCGTGATGTCGTCCCATACAATGCTTACGCGGTCGCTGATACCGTTTGAGCTCAGCCAGAAACGACAGATTTTCTCGATAACGGGCTCGAGAATCCTGCGGTAAGACTCCAGCTCACTTGTCAGCACATCAGCCTGCTGTGACGACATTCTTTCTGTCGACGACCAGCTGAGTCCGAGCATAAACGGAGGTATTCCCGTTTTGGCAACAATCTGCTCAAGCATCTGACGCACGGGTACTTCACTGTCGAGAATCTGATTGTCAGCACCGATTGCCTTGATGCTCACATCACCGACGGCAACAAAGTCGCGCACCTGATTGCCCGATTGCATTGCCTCGCTCCATTCACGGGCAACCTGCTGTGCTCTGTCACGGGCATAGGCACGGTCAACAACATCATTCTGCGGCTTATATGTGACCGCAAAACGTACATTACCGACGCGCTCCCAGTTGATGCCGATGGTGTTGTAAATCTTCATCAGAATGCCCGTAACAAAGGGCAGGCCCTTCATTATCGAATTACCGTAAAGGCTTCCCGCATCGGGATTAAGCACAGAAAGCGTGATAAGCTCGGGATAATCGACGGGTACGGTGTCGTAGTAGTTGCGGACACATACCACTGTCGAAAAATCGTCGTCAGCCCGTCTTAATTCGATATCGTCAATGCTCGCATTGTAAAGAGCGGCAAAATTGCCGTTTGCATCTGTCATAATTTCACCGACGGCTGTGCCGAAGGTCAGAAGCTGTTCAAGATAGGTCGAGACGAAAGCCTCAATTCCGAGCTGATTACCGCCGACACGGACATTTTTCAGAAAGTGGTTGATTCTGTCAGTGTTTTTTTCGTCGGTGCATTCGGCACGGAAGCCGCCTGTCAGCCTTACAATCTTATATATAGCAGCATCAAGCACGGGTACTGCCTCACGCAGCTCCTTATAAAGGGAATTATGAACCTGAGCAAGCGGAACATAACTGTCAAGCCGGTCGAAAGGATTGCGTCTGTAAGTCTGCGGAGCAGTTACCGCAGTCTTAGCAGAGGATAATTTTTTAAAAATTCCCACCAAAACTCTCCTTTCAGGTGTCCGCCGACGAAGTTATCCTCATCGGCGGTGTTCGGGAAAAGCGTATCACCGCGATACGCTCATTACAAAAAAGCTGTTTTCGGGAGCGTTCAACGCCGTAGTTACGAAGTATCTGAGATCGTCCATGGCATGGTCATTTTCCTTGCGCGGTGCATCCCTCACAGCCTTTTCGTCCCATTTGTAAAGTGAAAATTCACGGATGGTGTCCTCACACTCAGGCGCAAAATAAATCAGCTCCTGCTTGAGAGCGTCGGACACCTGTCGGATACCGTCGATAACATCGTTTTTTGCAGGTATCACGGTAAATCTGCCTTCACGGCGGATACATTGAATAAAGCTTGCGGCCGACGGGTCAACAATGACCGCCTCGGGATTGATTGTGCCCGCAAGCTTGACAAGCTCAGCGTAATGCTCCATATCCGTGCGCTGCTCACCCTCGGAGCGCGAGTTATAATAGTATTCGCGCAAGCGGTACCACTTTCCGCCGTATTTACCCCACAGCCCGAAGGAGCAGGGATTGACCGTGCCGTAGTCGCACGAAATATAAAAGCGGTCGATAAGTGACAGGTCGGGTGGCTTGCGGATATGGATTTCCTGAGAAAACATCGGATAAACCGTACCCTGAGCGGCAACCCATTTGCCCTCGACAAAGCGCTTGTAAAATGCGCCCGAGTAGAGACTCTCATAGCGCCTGATAATAGCGTCAGTCAGCGCAGGGTTGTCGTGCATTGTGAAGTGGAGATAAAGACAGTTTTTGTCGTCAGCCTTTTTTATCCACTCGCGGTAGAACCAGTGCATCGGATGCTCAGGGTTACAGTTGAACCACATTTTCGAGCGTTCAAGTGAGCATCTCGCGATTGCCTGCTCAACGAATGAACGGGGCATAAGCGCGACCTCATCGAGCAGAACACCGCCGAGCGTCATACCTTGAATGAGTGAGGCTGAGCCCTCATCCTTTCCGCCGAAAAGATAAAAGCGATTTGTTTTGTCTTTGTAGGTGATTTCAATGAAATTCTGCGAAGCCCTCATTTTCAACCCGAAGCCAAGGGAGGTTAAAATGGGTGTCAATGGTGTGATTACATTGCGTTTTAGTGATGCTATTGTTTTGCCGCAGATTGCGAACGAGGTTTCGTTGAAATCATAGAAGCTCCACGCCACAAAGGATAAGGACATACACACGGTTTTGCCTGAACGGACGGCACCGTCACAGATGATTGCATCGTAGCGGTGCTCGTCTGAATTCCTGCACCACCATGTCAGCACCCGGAGCTGCTTGGGTGAAAATTCAGAAAAGCTGTCGAGTGCGTTACTCATCACAGCACCCTAATGCTGCCGCACTCTTTTCAAGAGCCATATAAAAGGGTAGGGCAGAATCGTCATCCTTACCGCCGTCGCACATAGCCTCAAGATGCTCGAGAGCCTTCAGACGATCAAAAAACTTGATTTCAATTCCGCCGCCCTTAGGACGCTTGATTTCGCTTACATTAAAAAGCTCAAGCCCCTCCATCTCGAATTTATCGGGATTTTCATCCGAATAAACAAGCCTGAGCGCATCCGCGACCGATCCGAAGGCAAGCTGGCGGTAGCCGGAGATAACCTCTTCGGCGCTGACCAGACGCGTACGGTCGATGCGTTCGATTTCCTTGCGGATTTCCTCTCGTGCAAGCAGCTTTACCGCACTGCGGTGGGTGAGGATTCCGTAGCCTGCCTTTGCGGCGGCGGCGCGTGCGTTTCGCATTTCCGAGAAGTAAGAGCAGAACAGTTTTTCTTTTTCTTTGAGTGACATTTGTGTATTTCCTTTCATCGCTTTTAGAGAGAAAACCTCTCACCCTAAACGCCAAAAACGGCAGAGTATAACCCGAAAAGGCTATAATCTGCCGCAAAAATAAAAATTTGTTATAACATACAAAAACAATATAAAAATTTTTTATATTTTAAAAAAGAGCATTTGATATGAAAAAACGAGAAAAACGAAGAAAAAACGAGCTTGTAAAAGTTAAATTAAAAAATTGCAAAAAAGGTATTGACTTATTCAGGACCTTGTGTTAAACTATCCGAGCATTAAAAATTATTTGGAGGTAAGTTTATGTCAACTTATATGCCTAAGGCGAACGACATCGTTCGTAAGTGGTATGTGCTTGACGCAGCAGGCAAGCCGCTCGGTCGCGTAGCAACTGAAGCAGC
>JAZQGS010000017.1:0-92532 GCA_045540195.1 Acutalibacteraceae bacterium | reverse complement strand
AAATCGGCAATGCGGTTGAACGCAACCGTTGCCGCAGGGTGATTCGTGCAGCCTTCAGAGAACTCAGTCCGCAGCTATCGGGCGGATTTGATTTTGTCTTTGTCGCACGAACCAAAACAAAATTCATCAAAAGCACTCAGCTTAAAAAGGTTATGCTTCATCAGCTTGAAAAGGCGGGAGCGATAAGACAATGAAGGATTTTCTTGTTCGCGTAATCAGATTTTATCAGAAACATATTTCTCCGCATTTTCCGCCAATGTGCAGATATTATCCTACTTGCTCACATTATGCAGTTGAAGCTATCGAAGTGCACGGTGCCCTCAAAGGCTCGCTTATGGCCTTGGGCAGATTGCTCAGGTGCAATCAGTTGTTTAAGGGTGGTTATGATCCTGTTCCTCCCAGAAAAGAAAAGGATCGCAAACAATAAAGGAGTTTGAACACGAATGTATAACGCGCTGTATAAATATATAAGTCCGATTTTCGGATATATTATGCTGTTCTTCTATGGCATTGTTGACGGCTTCAACGGCAGCTACGGTTTTGCTATTGTGCTTTTCACAATTTTTGCCCGTCTTATTATGATGCCGACAACCATCAGTCAGCAGAAGGGTATGGCTAAGCAGCAGCGTCTTGCTCCGAAAATCAGACGCATTCAGGAAAAGTTTGCAGGCAATCAGCAGAAGATTCAGGAAGAAACCCAGAACCTCTATGCAAGAGAGGGTTATAATCCTATGTCTGCAGGTTGTGTTCCTCTTCTTATCCAGATGCCGTTCATTATCGGTCTTTTCGGTGTTCTTTATAATCCTTTAAGATACGCTATCGGTCTTGATGCAGCAACCGCGGAATCACTTGTTGAGATTTTCACAACCATGGTCAAGGACGGCATTGTTGAAGTCGGAAGCAAGTCTCAGATTTATTATCCCCTTAACATCATTCAGGATTTTGATGCAGTTAAGGAATATATTGCTGCTAAGGGTATCACTTCAGTTTCAGCAGAAGCTATCAGCAATATTCAGGCATTTATTGATGCTGACAGATTTACATTCTTCGGCCTTGAGCTTGGTGTAACTCCGAGCTTCAAGAGATTTGACCGTTATCTTATCATTCCGATTCTGTCAGGTCTTACATCATTTGCCAGCTCATACATTATGCAGCTTCAGCAGAAAAAATCCAATCCCTCGGCAAATATGCCCGGGCAGGGTTGCACTATGCTTATGATGCCCGCAATGTCACTTTACTTCACATCACTTTTCCCGTGCGGTATCGGTGTTTACTGGATCGTTTCAAATGTTTTTGCAACTATTCAGTCGCTCGTTATGCGCAAGATCTTCTCACCGCAGAAGAATGTTGCGAAGCACATGGTCAAAGAGACTATTGAAAGACGCTCAAGAGAAGCAAGTGTTAAGCGTATCAACAAATAATTTTGAAAACAGACACTGTTGTGTTTAATATTTACAGGTGGTGAACCTCTTGATTAAAGAAGCATTCGGCAAAGGTGCTACTAACGAAGCAGCCGTTGAAGCTGCAAAAGCCGAACTCAATGCTCCGTGGGATGCTGATGTTCAGGTCGAAATTATAAAAATTGCAAAGAAAAAGACTTTAGGTCTTTTCGGTGGTTCTCTTGCAGAGGCAAGAGCATATTATGAAATTCCTGACGAGGTCAAGGAAGTTAAAAAGGAGTCAAAAAAGGCTCCCGAAGCAAAAGCAAAGAAGCCTGCTAAAAAGCAGGAGACTAAGAAAGAGGAAGCAAAGCCCGTTGTTGCAGAAGCTCCTGCAAAGGAGATGTATGTCGGCGAAGCTTCCAAGAAGGCAGAAAAGTATATCCGCTCAATTCTTGAGGGAATGGGCGTCGGCGATATCGCTATCTCGGTTTCTGAGGATGACGAGGGCGTAGTTGCACAGCTTGATTGCGGCAACGATTACGGCTACATCATCGGCCGTCGCGGCGAAACACTTGATGCGATTCAGTATCTTACCCGACTTGTAATCAATAAGGGTAATGACGGATATAAGAGGGTTTCGATCAATGCAGGCAATTACAGAGAGAAGAGAGAAGAGACTCTCCGTGAGCTTGCAAAGAAGAATGCGGCTCGAGTCAGAAAGTATGGCAGGAATGTCACACTTGACCCGATGAATCCCTACGAAAGAAGAATTATCCACACAACTGTACAGGAAATTGAGGGCGTAGATTCACATTCTGTCGGCTCAGAGAGTGACAGAAGAGTTGTTATTACTCTTGCTGAGGGCTTCAAAGCAACCAATCCCGGTTCAAGAGGCTCACGCAGAAATGATTACAGACGCAAGGACACAGCTAAGAAGGCAGCCGTTGAGCAGCCTGCAAGAGCTCCGCGTTCGGATTCCGCCGGTGTAAATCTTTACGGCAAAATTGAGCCGAAAAATAAAGATGAATAATTTTTAGACGGAAGCGAACAATAATTAAAATTGTTCGCTTCCGATTTTCAGGACTATATAAAGGCCCGTCAGGGTATCGTTGAAACGGAGTTGACTTAAATGGAAAAAGATAACAGAAGAACTGACGATCTTACCGATTTAAGTGATTTTAACCAAAAGTACAATCATTACCTTGATTCCGATAATGATTCAGATTTTCAGTCAGTTGTTAAACCCCGAAAGGCTGATGAGTTTGAGGATATCAGCTCATACAGTGAAGGTAACGCTGACTTCTATATGAATCCCCGAAAGGAAGAAGAAGCACCCGTTAAATACAAAAAAGAGGTTTCCGGCAGCTCTCAGGAGAAGAAGGACAATTTCTTTTCAAGAAACCGCTATAAGAATACAAAGATTATAGCTCTTCTGCTTGTTATCGCTCTTCTTATGACTGTCGGCGGATTTCTCATCCACCTTGTTGTTTCAACAAGCGGCGGTGACTGGGACGATGACGGAATCGATTTCAATAACAATGATGACGAATATATCGTTGATGATAATCATAACTGGCAGGTTATGGGTGATGTCAATGCCGGCTCACTGAACGATTTCCTTTATTCGTGGGCAAATAACGGCGGAGAAAAAATGTACAGTAAAAATGTCATCAATGTGCTTCTTTGCGGTGTTGACAGTGAAACAGGTGATGCATCGTCAGGCCGTTCTGACATTATGATGCTCGTTTCTATTAATAAGAAAGAAAAGAAAATCACAATGGCATCCTTCCTGCGTGACAGCTGGACTTATATGCGTGTCCCGAGAGAAGACGGCTCATCCTATGATTATTATTTCAAGATGAATGCCGCTTATAATAAGGGCGGTCCTGCAACGCTTATGCAGACTATCGAAAACAACTTCAAGGTTGAGATTGACGAGTTTATTGCGGTCGATTTCAACTCATTCCCGAAGCTTATCGATGCCCTCGGCGGTGTTGAGGTTGATGTTCAGGAGTATGAAGCAAAATACATCAGAAGAACATCCAAGCAGAAGGATTTCCCCATCGGCAAGGCAACGCTGAACGGTACACAGGCCCTTATTTACAGCCGTATCCGTAAGTGTGATGCTGACAGTGATATCAGCCGTACAAGAAGACAGCGTTCGGTTATCCGCGGCCTTATCAACAGCGCAAAAACTGCAACTAAGGGACAGCTTCTCAATGCATTCAAGCAGGTTTCGGGATATCTCAGAACAGGTTATTCACAGTCTGAGGTATTCGGCCTTGTTGCTCAGGCGGTAACCTATAACTGGATGAACTTTGAGATGGTTGAGCTCGTTTTACCGAATGAGGATTTCGTTGACAGAGCGTCTACCTACATTGACGGTCAGTCTACATGGGTTGTTGACTACGCTCTTTGTGCTCAGAAGCTCCAGATGGCACTTTATGGTGAAACCAATATCGTGCTTGATGCTGACCGAAAGAGTGTTCTTGACCTTGTCACAAACCGCCGTGAGCCGACTTCGAAGCCGACTTACAGCAATTCGGGCAATGATTATGACGGTAACGACTACCGTCCGACTCAGAGCAATACTGATGAGGATGAAGAAAATACAACGCTTTCCGACGGTAACGGTGACACAACATCAACAACCGAACCGACTGAAAGACCTGGCTTCACATTACCGTCAATAAATTTCCCGACATTGGATTCAGGCAATAACGAAGAAGAAAATACAGAAAATGTAACTGAATAACATTAACGAAAATAAGTCTTCGTTGAGGACTTATTTTCTTTTTTTCACTTGTTTTATACGAAATACTGTTGTAAAATAACAGTAATATTTTGTTGGAGTAATGCTATGACTGTGCTCAATATTCAGAATCTGTCTTTTTATTTCGGAGAAAGAGAGCTTTTCTCCGGGGTGAATTTTGATATAAACGAAAAAGAAAAGGTCGGCTTTATCGGCTCAAACGGTGTCGGAAAAACCACGCTGTTTAAGCTTATACGCGGAGAGCTCGAGCCCTCGGACGGTGCCGTAATCAGGTCGAAGGATGTTTCGGTCGGATATATGGAACAGCATACCTGCAGTCAGCAGGGCAGAACGCTGTATGAAGAGCTGCTGAGCGTATTCGATTATCTTTCTGTTATGGAAGCGGAGCTGGAAAAGGTCAATGCCCGTCTGCTGAACGGTGAGGGTGATACTGACGAAAACATCAGACTTCAGGATGACCTTACGGTCAGATCCCAGAACGAGGGCGGACTTACATATAAAAGCAGAGCGAGAAGTGCGCTTATCGGTCTCGGATTTACTGAAAACGATTTTTCTATGACGACCGACAAGCTTTCGGGCGGTCAGAGATCAAAGGTTGCTCTTGCAAAGCTGTTGCTGTCAAAGAGCAATCTGTTACTGCTCGATGAGCCGACAAACCACCTTGACATAAAGTCAGTCGAATGGCTTGAGAGTTTTCTTAAAAACTATAACGGCGCAGTTTTTGTTATATCCCACGACCGATATTTTCTTGACCGCATTACCGATAAGACTGTTGAGCTTGAAAACAGAAAGGTCAGATGCTACAAGGGCAACTATTCCGAATTTCTTGTCAAGAAAAGCGCGGAGCAAAAGGCTATCGAGGATAAATATGAATGTGATATCAAAGAGATTGAGCGCCTTGAGGGCATTGTTGCACAGCAAAGACAATGGAATCGTGAAAAGAATATCAAGACAGCTGAAAGCAAGCTCAAACAGATTGAGCGCATCAGACAGCAGCTTGTTATACCTGACAGCAGGGTTGAAAGGATAAGGGTATCCTTTGAGCCTAAATTCGTAAGCGGTAATGATGTTATAATTGCCGAAAATCTTTCGAAAAGTTTTGGTGATAAGAGTATTTTCAAAAATGTCAGCTTCCACATAACAAGAGGTGAAAGAGTTTTTCTGCTCGGTGATAACGGTTGCGGAAAAACAACTCTTCTCAAAACCCTTATGGGTGAATACAAGCAGACGGACGGAAGCTTTATTTTCGGTGAAAACCTGTCAAAGGGATACTTTGATCAGGTGCAGGCGAAGCTTGATCTTGATAAGACTGCCATTGAGGAGGTGTGGTCTTCTTATCCTCAGATGACACAGACGGCAATCCGTAATGCGCTCGCGGCATTTTTGTTCAGAGGTGATGATGTTTTCAAATACCTCAGAGAATTAAGCGGCGGCGAGAGAGCAAGAATTGCACTTCTGAAGCTTATGCTCGGAGGATATAATCTGTTGCTTCTTGACGAGCCGACAAATCATCTTGACGCGTTTTCCCGTGAAGAGCTTGAAAATACTCTGCTTGAATACAGCGGAACAATGCTGATAGTCTCACACGACAGATATTTTATAAATAAGCTAAGCTCGAGGATTCTTGAGCTTAATGAAAACGGAGTTACCGAATATCTTGGTAACTATGATTATTATTTTGAAAAAAAGTCTGCCTCTGAGCAGACACAGGCGGTTGAAATTAAATCTAAGCCTGTCGAAAAGGTGAATGATTATAAGCTGAAAAAAGAGCAAGCGGCTGAACAAAGACGGCTGAAAACAGCGCTCAGACGAATTGAAGAAGCCATTGAGTCTCTCGAAGGTGAGGTTTCACAGATTGAGGCGGATCTGAATTCTCAGGAAATACAGACTGACTACGAAAAGCTTATTGATTGTACAGAAAAACTCCGACTTAAAAACGAAGAGCTTGAGGAGCAGTACAATCAATGGGAAATAACACAGGAAATGATTACAGACTGAACGGAGGTCACATTATGAAATTAGGTATAACTCTCTACAATTTTCACAGCATTATCGACACATTTGAGGATCTTGATATGGTGCTTTCAAGACTTTCTGAAATGGGAGTCGGCGTTGTGCAGGTATCGGGAATAGGAAAGCTCGATAATTATAAGGTTGCCGAATACTGCAAAAAGTATAATATGGAGGTATGTCTGACTCATATGCCTCTTGAAAGAATTCTCGAGGATACCGATGCTGTTATCGAAGAGCATAAGGCACTCGGATGCAAGAATATCGGTCTCGGATGGAGTCCTGAAAAATACCGTTCGGTTGAGGGGATGAAGCAGTATATTGCCGATTTTACACCTGTTGCACAGAAAATCAAGGATGCAGGTATGAAGTATGCTTATCACAACCATCATTTTGAGCTTGAACGCTATGGCGGCAGAACTCAGCTTGATATTATGATTGAGGATACGGATCCTGAGCTTTTTGATTTTATTCTTGATACACATTGGCTTCAGACAGGTGGCGTATATCCTCCTGACTACATCAGAAAGGTCAAGGGCAGAATGAAGGTCTGTCATTTCAAGGATTATAAAATCGAAAACGGTGAAAGAAAGTATGCTGAGATAGGCACGGGCAATCTCAATCTTGATGAATGCTACAGAGCGTGTGTTGAGAGCGGAGTCGAATATATTATTATTGAGCAGGACAGCTGTGATATTGATTTGTTTGAATCGGCTCAGATCAGTTTTTCTAATTTAGTAAAAATAGCTCAGAGAAATTCCTGAAAACTATTGACAAAAATACTTTGAAGTGTTAAAATAACGCAAATTCAATATTAAAGACTTTGACGAAGAGGGCTTCGGCCTGATGCTTTTCAGAGAGTCGGCGTATGGTGCAAGCCGACAAGCGGTCATCCGGAGTTTGTAGCTTCTGAGTCGGAGGGAAGAAAGCTGTGGCAAGTAGAACCCTCCCGTATTGCAGCGTGAAGGCATAGGGCTTGTCAGAGCCTGAAGGGGTATTCTTTATGAATACAATTTGAGTGGTACCGCGGGTTATATACTCGTCTCAAAGCTGAATCTTTGGGACGAGTTTTTTGTTGTCCCGACGAAAGGTGAGTTTTTTTATGAATAATGAAACAACAGGTCTTAATTTCAGACTCAATGAAATGGCAGGCAGAATCAGAGAGCTGCGCGAAATTGTCGGCTTTACACCTGCTGAAATGGCTGAGAAAACAGGCGTAAGCATTGAAGAGTATATTGAATGTGAGCGCGGTAATATTGACCTTAACTTTGCATTCCTTTACAGATGTGCAATGGCATTTAATGTTGATGTTACCGATATCATCGAGGGTAAGAGCCCGAAGCTTGCAACCTATACAGTTACAAGAAGAGGTGAGGGTCAGGTTGTCAGCCGTGCACACGGTATGGAGTATTACAACCTTGCATCATCCTTCAAAAACAAGATTTGTGAGCCGTTGTTTGTTAAGTGTGATGCGTCTCCCGATGCAACAGATATTGCTCTTACCTCACACGAGGGACAGGAGCTTGATATCGTTCTGAGCGGTACAATAAAAATTCAGATCGGCAAGCATATCGAAATTCTTAATGCAGGCGACTCGATTTATTTTGACAGCTCAACACCTCACGGTATGATTTCTGTCGGTACAGAGCCGTCATACTTCTACGCTATCCCTCTTAATCCGATTGGTGAATCAGGCTCACAGGAAAACAGAATTGACGATGAATCACCCAAGAGAACAGGCACGGGCAAGCGTATTTATCACAACTTTATCCATCCGAAAGAGGATGAAAAAGGCGCACTTCTTTCACTCAGATATGAAAATGAAGAAAACTTCAACTTTGCCTTTGACATCGTTGACGGACTCGGCAAGAAGTGTCCCGATAAGACAGCTATGCTTCATGTTGATGTTAATAAGAATGAGCGTCGCTTTACATTCCGTGAGATGATGGAGTATTCATCACAGACAGCTAACTATTTCAAGTCTCTCGGAATCAAAAAGGGCGATAAGGTTATGCTTATCCTTAAACGCCACTATCAGTTCTGGTTCTCACTTATTGCTTTGCATAAACTCGGTGCAGTTGCAATTCCCGCAACATATCTTCTTCAGGAGCACGATCTTGAATACCGCTTCAATGCCGCAGGTGTCAGCGCGATTGTCTGTACTTCTGACGGTGATACCGCACATCAGGTTGAGCTTGCGATTGAAAAGGCACCCGGTGTTACAACAAAAATTATTGTCGGTCAGTCACGTGAGGGCTGGCACGATTTCAACGAGGAGTATAAGCTCTTCAACAATGTATTTGAGCGTACTCCCGACAGTGCCTGCGGCAGTGACCCGATGCTTATGTTCTTCACATCAGGCACAACAGGCTATCCGAAAATCGCTACACACAATTTCAAATATCCTCTCGGACACTTTGTTACGGCAAACTATTGGCACTGTGTAAATCCTGACGGATTACATCTGACAATTTCCGATACAGGCTGGGCAAAAGCACTCTGGGGCAAGCTTTACGGCCAGTGGCTCTGTGAGGCGGGTATATTTGTCTATGACTTTGACCGCTTCAATGCCGCAGACATTCTTCCGATGTTCAGAAAGTATAACATCACAACCTTCTGTGCACCTCCGACGATGTACCGTATGATGATCAAGGAGGATCTTACAAAGTACGATCTCAGCTCAGTTGAGCATGCAACAATCGCAGGTGAAGCACTCAATCCTGAGGTATTCCGTCAGCTTAATAAGCTCACGGGACTCAAGGTTATGGAGGGCTTCGGTCAGAGTGAAACAACACTTGCTATCGGTAATCTTTTCGGCTCAGATCATAAGCTCGGCTCAATGGGTAAGCCTGTTCCGTCATTTGATATCGACCTTGTTGATCCGGACGGAAACAGCGTCGGTGTCGGTGAAGAGGGCGAAATCGTATTCAGAGCAGACAGAGACAGCATTCCGTGCGGTTTGTTTATGGGATATTACGGTTCAGCAGACAAAACAGATGAATGCTGGTACGACGGACTCTATCATACAGGCGATGTCGCATGGCGCGATGAGGACGGCTTCTATTGGTATGTCGGACGAGTTGATGATGTTATCAAGTCATCAGGCTACCGTATCGGACCCTTTGAAATTGAAAATGTTATTATGGAGCTTCCGTATGTACTTGAATGCGGTGTTTCAGCGGCTCCCGATGAGGTCAGAGGTCAGGTTGTTAAGGCAAGTATTGTTCTGACAAAGGGCACAGAACCGACTGAAGAGCTCAAAAAAGAAATTCAGAAATATGTCAAGGAGCATACAGCACCTTACAAATATCCGCGAATCGTTGTCTTCAAGGATGAGCTTCCCAAGACAACAAGCGGCAAGATTATCAGAAATAAGCTTTAATGAAAAAACACAGAGCGTTGTGCTCTGTGTTTTTTTGTCATAAATCTCGTCCCGTTCACATATCAATTAACAAAACGATGTATGGTGCGTTACCTGCATCGCACCGCAACAGGAGGAAGATTTTATGACTGCAACGGGAACAAATATTTATCACGACATTCAGACACGGACAGGCGGCGATATCTATATAGGCGTCGTCGGACCTGTCAGGACGGGCAAATCAACCTTTATCAAGCGATTTATGGATACGCTTGTTATACCGAATATAACCGAGGATTATAAGCGCGAGCGGGCGAGAGACGAGCTTCCTCAATCGGCATCAGGCAGAACAATAATGACAACCGAGCCTAAGTTCATTCCCGAGGAAGCGGTTGAGGTAAATCTGCCCGACAACGCACATTTCAAGGTCAGAATGATTGACTGTGTCGGATACATAGTGCCGAGTTCTCTCGGATATATTGAAAACGATCAGCCGAGAATGGTCAAAACACCGTGGTTTGAAAACGAAATACCTTTTAATATGGCGGCTGAAATCGGAACACAGAAGGTTATAAATGAACATTCAACAATCGGTCTTGTTATAACAACCGACGGCTCAATAACCGATATTCCGCGCGAAGAGTATTCACAGGCTGAGGAGAGAGTTATCAATGAACTCAAGGCGCTTGAAAAGCCGTTTATTGTTCTTCTTAATTCTACAGAGCCCGAATCCGCTAAAGCCAAAGAAATTGCGGCTGAGCTGTCAGAGAAATACGATGTAACCGTTATTCCGACAAACTGTATGACACTCAATGAGGACGACATCAAGACCGTTCTTGCTCAGATTCTTTTTGAGTTTTCGTTAAGAGAGGTCAGAATTGAGCTTCCGGGCTGGGTAACCTCACTTAATTCAGATCATTGGCTCAAAAGAGAAATTTTTGATCATATTGCCTCGGTTTCAGATAAGCTCGACAGAATAAGAGATGTTTCCGATTTCTCACTTGCCGTACGCGACTGTAAATACATCGATAATGCATTTATGTCAGAAATGTCGCTTTCTCAGGGAAGTGCAACCGTATGCGCAAGCGTTGACAACAATCTTTTTTACAAGGTGCTTGCCGAAAATACGGGACTTGATATCGGATCGCAGGAGGATCTTATGCAGTCTGTGGCTGAGCTTGCACAGATTAAAAAGTCTTATGACAGAATCAAGAATGCACTTGATGAGGTTGAGGCAACGGGATACGGAATTGTTATGCCCACAATGGATGAATTATCCCTTGAGGAGCCTGAAATTATGCGTCAGGGCGGAAAGTACGGTGTAAGACTCAAGGCAAGCGCACCGTCAATTCATATGATGAAGGCAAATATCAATACCGAGGTGGCACCGCTTGTCGGCAGCGAATCACAGTCCGAGGATCTTGTGATGTATCTTCTCAAGGAGTTTGAAGAAAATCCGACGAAAATTTGGCAGTCCAATATCTTCGGAAAGTCGCTTCACGAGCTTGTCAATGAGGGCTTGCACAATAAGCTTTTCAGAATGCCGACCGATGCCCGTATGAAGATTCAGGAGACACTTGAAAAGGTGATAAACGAGGGCTGTAGCGGACTTATCTGTATAATTTTATAAAAAAGAAGGAGCTGATTTTCAGCTCCTTTTGCTTATTTATTGACTACATTCTGAGGATTGCCGTCAAGAAACGCCTTGAGATTGTCATAAACAACGCCGATAAGACGCTGTCTTGTTTCAAGGCCTGCCCACGCAATGTGAGGTGTTATAAAGCAGTTTTCACAAGAGAGCAGGGGATTGTCGGCTTTGGGCGGCTCTGTTGACAGAACATCGACACCCGCACCTGCTATTCTGCCCGAATTAAGTGCGTCCGCAAGTGCTTTTTCGTCAACCGAAGGTCCGCGTGAGGTGTTTATAACAATCGCACCCGGCTTCATTTTAGAAAGAAAATCCTCGTTTATAATACCATGAGTCTCGGGCGTAAGCGGACAATGAAGTGAAACGATATCCGACTGTGCTGCAAGCTCGTCAAGTGAAACAAATCGGAAGCTTCTGAAATCGGGTTGCGGCTTGACACTCGGAACATAACAGAGAATGTTCATTGAAAATGCATCGGCAATTTTTGCAACCTCACTGCCGATTTTTCCGTAGCCGATAAGACCGATTGTCTTGCCATTAAGCTCGAGAAGCGGCCTTTTCCAGAAGCAGAAATCACGGCAGGCTGTCCATTCACCGTCGTGCACGGCCTTACTGTGCATTCCGACCTGATTATATATTTCGAGAATGAGCGCGAATGTCATCTGAGCCACAGCGGCAGTCGAATAGGTGGGTACATTCGTAACCGTTATTCCTGCATTTTTGGCATATTCAATATCTACAACATTAAAGCCTGTGCTCAGAAGGCCTATATACCTGAGCTTGGGAAGCTGAGAAAGAATATCAGCGCCGAGAATAACCTTGTTGTTAATGATAATATCAGCGTCCGCACATCTCTCGATTACAAGCTCAGCAGGGGTGTAATCATAGATTGTGACTTCACCGAAGCTTTTGAAATCATCCCAACTCAGATCTCCGGGATTTGTTGTATATGCATCAAGAAAAACAATTTTCATAACTGACCTCCGTTCTTTTGAAATATTATATATCATTTTTCTTTGTTTGTGAAGATATTGAAGAATAAAATTGTAAGTTTTGTTTACAATTTCTTGACTTTAAATAAATAAAATGATATGATTTTCACATAGATGTGCTGATATCTATGCGATAAATACAGTTTTGAACGGAGGATAAAAATGGCAGAAATCAAAAAAGATTGGTATAAAGAACTTGTCGTATATCAGATTTGGCCCAGAAGCTTCTGTGACAGTAACGGCGACGGTATCGGTGACCTTCAGGGTGTTTACAGCAAGCTCGATTATCTCAAGAGCCTTGGTGTAAATGCAATCTGGTTCTCACCTGTTTATCCGACTCCCAATGCTGACTACGGCTATGATATTGCCGATTACAGAAACATAAATCCTGAGTACGGTACACTTGACGATTTCAAGATGGTGCTTGACGGTGCTCACGAGCGCGGAATGAAGGTTATTATGGACCTTGTTGTCAACCACACATCAGACGAGCACGAGTGGTTTAAGGAGAGCCTCAAGGGTGAGGATAATCCTTATCACGACTACTATTTCTGGCGCAAGGGCAGAGAGGGCAACAAGCCCCCCAACAACTGGCTTTCAACCTTTGAGGGCGGCGCATGGGAATACAACGAAGAGCTCGACAAGTATTATCTGCATGTTTTTGCAAAAAAGCAGCCTGACCTCAATATGGATAACCCAAAGGTCCGTGAGGAAGTAAAGGATATTATGCGTTTCTGGCTTGACATGGGTGTTGACGGCTTCCGTGAGGATGTTATCACCTTTATTTCAAAGGCTGAGGGCCTGCCGAACGGCTTCCCGCTTCCTGCCGCAACAGGTATTGAGCATTACAAAAAGGGACCGCATCTTGACGAGTACCTTATGGAATTCCGCAGAGATGTTATCGATAAATATGACTGTTTTGTTGTTGCAGAGGGTCCGATGATGACAACAAGCTTTGCTTTGCCCTACATCAAGGAAGGTCCTAACCAGACACTTAATATGATGTTCCATTTCCAGCATATGGAAGCTGACTGTATGGTTACTGACTGGATTAAGGTTCCCTTCAGCCTCAAGAAGATGAAAAGTGCCTTCTCCCGTTGGCAGTATGAGCTTTACGGCAAGGGCTGGAATGCACTTTATATCGAAAACCACGACCATCCGAGAATTATCAACCGTTACGGTAATCTCAAATACCGTGTTGAAAGCGGTAAGATGCTCGCCGCGATGTATATGCTTCAGTGCGGTACACCGTTCATCTATCAGGGACAGGAAATCGGTATGACCAATGTCAACCTGACAAGACTTGATGAGTTCAAGGATGTTCTTACCTTTAACAACCATAACCTCTTCAAGAAGCTCGGATATAACGAGGAGCGTTTCGTTAACCACGCTAATAAGGTCAGCCGTGAGACTGCCCGTTCACCCGTACAGTGGTCAGCTGAAGAGAATGCAGGCTTCACAACAGGCACACCGTGGTTCAACATCTGTGACAACTATAAGGAAGTCAATGTTGAGGCTGCCGAAAAGGATCCCGATTCAATCCTTAACTTCTACCGCAAGCTGATTGCGTTCAAGAAGGAAAACGAGGTTGCTATCTACGGTAAGTATAAGGAATATTACAAGAACAGCTCAAGCCTCTATGTCTATGAAAGAGTTCTCGGCAATGAGAAGCTTCTTGTTGTCTGCTCATTTAAGGAGAATTCTGTCAAGTTTAAGGCTCCTGCAGGATATGATCTCACAAAGGGCGAGCTTGTACTGAACAATTACAGCGACAATAAGATTGTTGACAACGGATTTGTCACAAAGCCTTATGAAGTCCGAGTATACAAATTCTGATTGGAGTAAACTATGAAAAATGCAATAAAAGTTATTTGCTTTGTTCTTGTTGCGATTATTGCGATAACCGGCGGCACTTATGTTTATTTCACTTGGGATGTCGGAGAGTTCAATACGATTGACGGTGCACAGGCGGGTACTGTAATTATCACAGATTACATCGGTGAAGAGACTGATGTTGTTGTTCCTGATCGTCTGCGTGGTAAAAAGGTTGTCAGCATTGACGATAATGCATTCAGCAATTCACAGATTACATCTGTAAAAATCGGTGACAATGTTGTTTCTGTCGGCATCAACGCTTTTCAGAATTGTAAAAAGCTCGAGAAGGTTGATATGGGAAAATCACTTAAAAGTATCGGTAACGGAGCTTTCTCGAATTGTACCGAGCTCACTGAGGTGAATTTCTCAGAGTCGCTTGAAAATCTCGGACATGTTATTTTCGGAAATAACGAAAAGCTTAAAACTCTCAATATCAACGGAAATAAGAATTTTAAATTTGTTGACGGCATTCTTTACAGTGCTGATATGACAAAGATTTATGAAAGTCTTGTTTCGGCGGATTTGTCAGTTTACGATTGCCCCGAGACAGTTGTTAACCTTAACGGTTATGCCTTCTATGCTCAGAAGGAGCTCAAGTCAATTAAGCTTAACGACGGACTCAAGCTTATCGACGAGGGTACATTTATCGATTGCAAGGGACTTGAGGAAGTCAGACTTCCCGATTCTGTTACAACTATCGGAACTGTCATTCTTTCCGGCAGCGGTGTAAAGAAGATTTATATACCCGCATCCGTTCAGAAGATTGACCAGAATGCATTCTATAATGTTGAAAAGCAGGTAACGATTGTTACCACCAAGGGTTCATTCGCCGAAAAATACGCTAAGCGCAATGAAATTAGCTATGAAATAGTGGATAGCTTATAAACTTAAAACCGAGACTCACCAAAGCGGTGAATCTCGGTTTTCTTTTTTTATGTTGATTATTCGATGATTTCAGCACTCCAGGGGAAGAGGAATTCCTCGTTTGCCTCCAGCTTCTCAATAGCACGCTTTTCAGAAATATCTTTTGTTACCTCGTGTGAGTCGTTGATACCGCACCAGGGCTCGATGCAGACATACTCAGCAGCAGGAACAGCCCAGAGGCCAAGATAGGGAGCCTTGCCGATACTGAATTTGATGACCTGCTTTCTTGTGTCACTCTTAAGATAAACAAACTCAGACTTCATTCCTGAAAGGATGTGAGCATCGTCGTTAAAGACATCAGCGGTAATTTCAAATTTTTTCTCGTTTGTAAGAGTGGGATAATGCTTGCCGTCAAGAACATGAGCACCGTCGATTTTCTCACAGATAAGAGTCTCAGCCTCTTCAAATTCGAGATAGTCGCCGATTTTGCAGTTAAATCCGGGATGTGCACCGATTGAGAAATACATCGTCTTATCATCAGCATTTCTTACGGTGTGTGTGACGGTGAGCTTCTTGCCGTCAAGTCTGAATTCAACATCAAGCTCATATCTGAACGGGTAGCTTGCGAGTGACTCCTCGTTCCATGACTGAGTGACGATCATATAGCCGTCGCCCTGCTCCTTCATTTCAAAATCACGGTGTCTTGCGATTCCGTGACGGTTCATTTCATATTCTTTTCCGTTGTATCTGTATTTGTTGTCAAGAACTGTGCCTACGATGGGGAAAAGAATGGGTGACTGTCCGCCCCAGACATCGGGATTTCCCTGCCAGAGATATTCGATTCCGCTTTCTTTTGATTTGAATGAAGAAAGCTCCGCACCGCGCTTTTTGACTGAGATTGAAACATATTCGTTTTCTAAAGTGAAGTACATAAAAACACTCCTTAATTTATTTGAATTTATTATACATAACATATCAAAAAAAATCAATAAAGTTATTGATATTTATAGGTAAAAATGTTATTATATACGATATATTGGGTTATTGTGAGTTAGTATAGTTTTTTACGAATTTTTATAAGACGGAGGATGTTATGGCGACTAAAAAAACAACCACAACCAAGAAAAAGGCGTCATCACCTGCAGCCAAAAAATCTGCGCCCTCAAAGAATACGGGAAGCAAAAAACGAGTCAGTCAGACTAACGGCGCACAGAGACAGAAGCCGACCCCCGAGGTGTCAAGACAACGAACTGCGATCATTCTTTCAGCGGTTGCGATATTGTTTCTTGCTGCAACGCTTATAAAGGGTGAGCATATCTGGCTTGGTATACACAATACGATTTTCGGCCTGTTCGGTATTACCGCATTTGCGTGGCCGCTGATGCTTCTGTATATAACAGTTGTGATAGCGTCAAACCGTTCAATGATTTCCGCGCGTTCAAATATTATCGGTGCATCGTTGTTCGTGCTTATACTTTCGGGTATCGTCAATGTCTTTTCTCCGACCTCAACCGTCGGTGACCTCGGTGCTCAGTTTGCTCAGGTATGGGCGATGCGCGATACGGTTACGATAGCAAGCGGCGGAATAACAGGTGTTATTTTCGGCGGAATTCCGTGCCTGCTTTTCGGAAAGGTCGCTGCCGCAATCGTTCTTATTGTGCTTTTGATTGTCGTATTTATGTTTGTAACGGGAACAACGCTTATGGGTGTCTATGTTTTTGCCCGAGGTGCAATCAACAAGGCGTCTGCCGCAAAGACAAAGCTTGCCGAAAAGCGCGAATCGGTACAGTACGATGAAATGCCGAAGAAGAGACGCGGATTTATTCCCGTTGATCTCGGGCCTGAAATCAGCGAGCCTGCCGATGAGATGTATATCGAGGAGCTCGTCGGTAACGCAAAGAAGCAGGATGTCAGAAGTAACCGCAAGGAGCCGAAGCCCTTTATCGATGTTTCAACGGGTGAGGTTATTGAGAATGAGCCTGCTCCGATTGATGAAATCATCAGGAAGGTAAATCTTGCAAACGATAAAAAGCCGACAAAGAAGGCTGACGAAAACAAAAAAGAGAATATCAAGCTAAAGGTTGTCAAGGATGACAAGTCAGACAAGGCTGAGACGGAAGAAATTCCGGCACCTGTTTTCAAGGTTTATCAGAAGCCCACTTCTGATTGTCTGAATTTTGCAAACAATGCTGCTTCATCAGATTATGAGGAAGAGCTCAAATATAATGCTAAAAAGCTTGTTGAAACTCTCAACAGCTTCGGCGTATCAACTAAAATCGTTGATATCTGCCGAGGACCTTCAGTTACAAGATATGAGCTTCAGCCCGCACCGGGTGTTAAAATCAGTAAGATTACAGGTCTTGCCGATGATATTGCACTTGCACTTGCATCATCAGGTGTCCGTATTGAAGCACCTATTCCCAACAAATCCGCAGTCGGCATCGAGGTGCCGAACAAGAATAAATCGATGGTTTCTCTTCGCGAAATCATCGAAACCCCGATTTATAAAAACGCTAAAAGTAAGCTCAATGTTGCCCTCGGTAAGGATATTACGGGTAATGTTATCTGTGCCGATATCGCAAAGATGCCGCACCTGCTTATTGCAGGTACAACCGGCTCAGGTAAGTCAGTCTGCCTTAATGCGATGATCGCAAGCATCCTTTTCAATGCAACTCCCGACGAGGTCAAGCTTGTTATGATTGACCCCAAGCAGGTTGAATTTACGGTTTATAACGGAATACCGCATCTGCTCGTTCCCGTTGTTTCCGATCCGCGTAAGGCGGCAGGTGCTCTGGGATGGGCGGTTACCGAGATGCTCCAGAGATATAAGATGTTCTCTGAAAAGAGTGTCAGAGATATCAAGGGTTACAACAAGCTCGCTGATACCGACAATACGGTTACACCGATGCCGCATATTGTTATCTTCATTGATGAGCTTTCTGACCTTATGATGGCTGCTCCGAATGAGGTTGAAGATTCAATATGCCGTCTTGCACAGATGGCTCGTGCGGCAGGTATGCATCTTGTAATTGCGACTCAGCGTCCGTCTGTAAATGTTATTACAGGTGTCATCAAGGCTAATATCCCGAGCCGAATTGCTCTTTCGGTTTCATCACAGATTGACTCAAGAACAATCATTGATACCGCAGGCGCAGAAAAGCTTTTGGGTAACGGTGATATGCTGTTCAGTCCCGTCGGACTTGCGAAGCCCGTGCGTGTTCAGGGCTGCTTCCTCTCGGATGAAGAGGTTGAGAATGTTGTAAACTTTATCAAGAGTCAGAGTGACGAGAAGAAATATGACGAGGATGTTATGCAGGAAATCGAGCGTCAGGCAGCTATGGAAACGAGCAAGAAGAGCTCTTCAGCTGCTGCATCTGACGGCGATGAATCCTCAGGTGACGAAATGCTTCCTAAGGCAATCGAAGTGGTTGTCGAGGCACAGATGGCATCAACAACACTCCTGCAAAGAAAGCTCAAGCTCGGCTATGCTCGTGCGGCACGAATTGTTGACGAGCTTGAACAAAGGGGCATTGTCGGCCCGTTTGAGGGCGCAAAGCCCCGTAAGGTGCTCATTTCCAAGCAGCAGTGGATGGAAATGAATGCGCTTGCAAATTCTTCTGCACCGATCGAAAATCCGATTGAGACAGAAGACTATGATGAAGAATAACCTAAAGAGGTATATCAGATGTTTTTACCCGTAACGGCAAGTGAAGTAAAAGAAAGAGGATGGGACTGTGTCGACTTTGTTTATGTAACAGGTGACGCTTATGTCGATCATCCCAGCTTCGGTGCGGCAATTATTACCCGCGTGCTTGAGGCTGAGGGTTATCGTGTTGCCGTTCTCAGCCAGCCTGACTGGAACCGTCTTGACGATTTCAGGCGTTTCGGCAGACCTAAGCTCGGCTTTCTTGTCTCCTCGGGCAACATCGATTCTATGGTAGCCCATTATACTGCGGCAAAAAAACGCAGAAGCACAGATGCGTATTCACCCGGTAAGGTTATGGGCTTGAGACCTGACAGAGCCGTAATTGTTTATTGCAACAAAATCCGTGAGGCGTACGGTGACATTCCCATAATCATCGGCGGACTTGAGGCTTCGCTTCGTCGGTTTGCCCACTATGATTATTGGGATGATAAAATCCGCCGAAGCATTCTGTTTGATTCTCAGGCTGACCTGATTTCATACGGAATGGGTGAAAACCAGACGATTGAAATCTGCCGTCGTCTTTCAAACGGCGAAGACATTTCGACGATTACGGATGTTCGCGGCACCTGCTATGCCTGCGATGTGACACAGACTCCGCTCACGGGCAAGGAATGTCCGTCCTACGAGAATGTAGTCAAAAGCAAAAAGGAATATGCCGTATCCTGTCGTATTCAGCAGGATGAGCAGGATCACATCAGAGGTAAGCTTATTAAACAGCGTCACGGCAACAGAATGCTTGTGCAGAATCCACCGATGCCTCCGCTTACTCAGGAGGAAATGGACTGGGTTTATTCTCTTGATTATGAAAGAACATATCATCCGAGCTATGAAGCTGCGGGCGGTGTTCCTGCAATCGAAGAGGTTGAATTTTCTATAACTCATAACAGAGGCTGCTTCGGTGCGTGTAACTTCTGTTCAATCGCTTTTCATCAGGGAAGGGCAATTACTACAAGAAGCAAACAGTCGGTTATTGCCGAAGCCGAGATGCTGACGAAAAAACCGAACTTCAAGGGCTATATTCACGATGTCGGCGGACCTACTGCAAACTTCAGACGCTCATCGTGTCTTAAACAGCTTGAAAGCGGTCTGTGTAAGGGAAAAAAATGTCTTGCACCGACTCCCTGCAAGGCTCTGACGGCTGACCATAGTGAATACCTTGACATACTCCGCACAATGAGGGAGCTTCCAAAGGTTAAAAAGGTTTTTATCCGTTCGGGAATCAGATATGACTATATGCTCAGGGATAAGGATGATACCTTCTTCAGAGAGCTTGTAAAGCACCATGTCAGCGGTCAGCTGAAGGTTGCTCCCGAGCATTGCTCGGCGGTTGTTCTTGATAAAATGGGAAAGCCGCACATTGATGCTTATGTTGAGTTTTCAAAGAAGTATTTTGAGCTCAGCAACAGCGCAGGCAAGGAACAGTATCTTGTACCTTACCTGATGTCATCACATCCGGGTTCAACACTCAAGGAAGCGGTTGAGCTTGCAGTTTTTCTGAAAAAGAGACACATACGCCCCGAACAGGTGCAGGACTTCTATCCGACACCGGGTACGATATCCACATGTATGTTCTATACGGGACTCGATCCCTATACAATGCAGGAGGTTTATGTTGCCAGAACTCCTCACGACAAGGCATTGCAAAGGGCTCTGCTTCAGTATTATGAGCCGCGCAACAGAGCTCTTGTTGAAGAAGCGTTGCGGAAGGCGGGCAGGGCAGACCTGATAGGAACTTCAGAAAAATGTCTTATCCGTCCGCTCAGACCAAATAATCAGCCGAGAAAAGCGGGTGAATACAATGGCAAAAAAAAGAAAAAATTCTAAATTAGTTTCAATAATTATAGTTGTTGCTCTGGCAATCATTTCAGTTTTCGTTACAGAAAACTTTGTCGGTGACTCATTCATACTTGACGGAACGAATGTTACTGACGGCAAAATGCTCGTTGAGTTTATTGATGTCGGTCAGGGTGACTGCACTCTGATAACCGCAAAGGATACGGTTATACTCGTTGACGGCGGTGAATCTGGCCAGTCGCAGAAGGTAATCAACTACCTGAAAAACAAAAATATCAAAAAAATCGATTGCTGTATCGCAACACATCCGCATACCGATCACATCGGCTCACTTGCAAAGGTTTTCGATGAATTTGAAATATCGGATGTGATAATGCCTGAAATCCCCGAGGATATAATCCCGACAACCAAAACCTATGAGCGGTTTCTTCAGAGTGTCGCGGATAATGCCGAAAGTGTTATCGCGGCTAAGTGTGGGGATACATATTCCTACGGAGATGTAAAGATTGAAATTTTCGGTCCCGTCACCGATTACGACGACCTTAACAATATGTCAGTAGTTTCAAGGATTTCGTTCGGGAATACGGCGGTTATGCTGACGGGTGATGCCGAAACTCCGTCCGAAAGCGACATAATGGCTTTTGATACTGACCTTTCATCAGATTTGCTGAAGGTCGGACATCACGGCAGCCGCACATCAACGGGTAAGGAATGGCTGTATGCCGTCAATCCCGATTTCGCAGTGATTTCCTGCGGACTCAATAACGATTACGGCCATCCGCACAAGCAGCTTACCAAGAGGCTTGATGATGCAGAGGTTGAATATTACCGTACAGATTTAATGGGAGATATTGTTTTTGAATCTGACGGAAGAAATTTCGTTTTGCTCGATGAAGCAGAATGAAGATAAATTTTAAATCTATTTTAGGAGCAGATATATTATGGAATGGACAGGACTTAACGAATTAAGAGAAAAATTCCTCTCATTTTACGAGAGCAAGGAGCATCTGAGATTACCCAGCTTCTCACTTGTTCCTCAGGGAGATAAGAGCCTTCTTCTTATCAACGCAGGTATGTCTCCGATGAAGAAGTATTTTACAGGTGAAATCACACCGCCTTCAAACAGAGTCACAACCTGTCAGAAGTGTATCAGAACACCCGATATTGAAAATGTCGGCAAAACCGCCCGTCACGGCACATATTTTGAGATGCTTGGCAACTTCTCATTTGGTGATTATTTCAAAAGAGAGGCTATTTCATGGGCTTGGGAATTCTGTACCAAGATTATGGAGATGGATCCCGAAAAGCTTTATATGAGCGTTTATCTTGACGACGATGAGGCATACGATATCTGGACAAAGGAAATCGGTGTCGATGAATCCCACATGGTACGCTTCGGTAAGGCTGATAATTTCTGGGAGCACGGTGCAGGCCCCTGCGGTCCCTGCTCAGAGATTTATTATGACCGCGGTGAAAAATACGGTTGCGGCTCACCCGACTGTAAGGTAGGCTGTGAGTGTGACAGATACATTGAATTCTGGAATCTCGTATTTACTCAGTTTGAGAATGACGGCAAAAACAACTATACACCGCTTGCCCGTCCGAATATCGATACAGGTATGGGACTTGAGAGACTTGCCTGTATTGCTCAGGATGTTGACAACCTTTTTGAGGTTGATACCGTTCAGAATATTATGAAGCACATCATCCGAATCGCAGGTGTTGAATACCACGCTGACGAAAAGGCGGATGTATCTCTTCGCGTTATCACTGACCACATCCGTTCCACAACCTTTATGATCGGTGACGGTGTAATGCCCTCAAACAGCGGCAGAGGATATGTTTTGCGCCGTCTGTTAAGACGAGCTGCAAGACACGGCAGATTGCTCGGAATCAACCGTCCGTTCCTTGCAGAGGTTTGTGAGACCGTAATCAAAGAAAACGAAAACGCTTATCCGAATCTTGTTGAGAAGAAGGATTTCATCATCAATGTTATTAACACAGAGGAGGAAAGCTTCAACAGAACACTTGATGCAGGTCTTGAGGTTCTTAACGAAATGATTGAAAATGCTCAGAGCAAGGAGCTTGATGCCGCTGATGCTTTCAAGCTTCAGGATACATTCGGCTTCCCGATTGACCTTACAAAGGAGCTTCTTGAAGAAAAGGGAATGACTGTTGATGAGGAGAAGTTCAAGGAGCTTGTTCTTGAGCAGAGAAAGCGATCAAGAGATGCACACAAGGGTGCAGGCGCTGAGGGCTGGAATGATACAGGTGTTGTATCCAAGGGTATTGCGGCAACTGAGTTTGCAGGATACGACGCAACACAGACTGACGGAAAAATCATTGCTTTAATTGTTGACGGTGAGCGTGTTGATTCTATCGAAAACGATGCTTATGCCGCTGTTGTAACAGATAAAACTACCTTCTATGCCGAAAGCGGCGGACAGGTCGGTGACATCGGTTACCTCGGTAATGGCAAGGTTAAGTTTGAGGTTGAAAACACAACCAAGACAAATGACGGAGTTTTCCTTCATTACGGTAAGCTTACAGAGGGTGATGAGCTCAGACTCGGTGATGAGGTTGTCAGCGTTATTGACGCAAAGCGCAGAGGTGCTATTGCACGAAATCACACAGCGGCTCACATTCTTCAGGCGGCACTCAGAGAAACACTCGGCTCACATGTTGAGCAGGCAGGTCAGCTTGTCAACGAAAATTCAGTCCGTTTTGACTTCTCACACTTCTCAGCAATGACAGCTGAAGAAATCGCAGCTGTTGAGAAAAAGGTCAATGAAGTTATTCTTTCCGCCGCAGCTGTAACTATGACAGAAATGCCCATTGAGGAAGCTAAGAAGTCAGGCGCAATGGCACTCTTCGGTGAAAAATACGGTGATGTTGTCCGTGTTGTAAAGACAGGTGAATATTCAACTGAGCTTTGCGGCGGTACTCATGTTGCAAATACAGGCAATCTCGGACTTTTCAAGATTGTTTCCGAGTCATCCGTTGCGGCAGGTGTCAGACGAATCGAGGGTGTAACAGGTGAGGGCGTTCTCAGATATATCGACTCACTTAATTCAAGCATCATCGGTGCCGCAAAGGCACTCAAGCTTGCAAATCCCGCTGACCTCGAAAAGAAGGCAGTCTCTGTTGCGAATGAGCTCAGAGAGAAGGACAGAGAAATTGATTCTCTTACATCCGAGCTTACAAATCTGCGTTCAGGCAGTCTTTTTGACAACCTCAGCGAAATCGACGGTCTCAGAGTTATTTCCGCTGTTGCAGGTGAGGTAACTGTTGATGAGCTTCGTCAGCTTTCTGATAAGGCAAAGGCAATGGGTGATGATATTGTCTGCGTTCTTGCAGCTGTAAATAAAGAAAAGGGCTCACTTAATTTTGCCGCATCCTGCGGTAAGGATGCAATCGCAAAGGGCGTCAAAGCAGGTGATGTTGTCCGTGCCGTTGCTCAGAAGGCAGGTGGTAACGGCGGCGGAAAGCCTGATTTTGCAATGGCAGGCGCAAAGGATGTTGACAAGGTCAACGATGCTGTTTCAGCCGTAAATGAAATTGTAGCTTCACTTATTAAATAAGGAGTGTTAATAATGGATTGTTTATTCTGTAAAATTATAAACGGTGATATTCCGTGCGCAAAGGTATATGAGGATGATACTGTGTTTGCCTTCCGCGACATCGAGCCGCAGGCACCGACACATATTCTCATAATCCCTAAGGAGCACATTGCTTCTGCCGCACAGATCACACCCGAAAACAGTTCGGTTGTGGCACACATTTTTGAGGTTGCCGCAAGAATTGCTCAGGAAGAGGGACTTGACGACGGCTTCAGAATCGTCAATAACTGCGGTGATAATGCAGGTCAGACGGTCAAGCATCTTCATTTCCATCTTATGGGCGGTCGTGCATTTACCTGGCCGGCAGGCTGATTCTGAAAGGATGCGTTGTTATGGCAGAGGTTTATAAAATGAATATAGCAGGGCTTGAGAGGGAGCTTCCTCTCTGCCCGATTAACGATAAGCTGTCAATAGGAGCCTTCATCATTTTCGGTGATGTCGAGCTTACTGTTGCGGCGGCTGAGGCTCTTCTTAAAAAGTGTCCTGAGTTTGATTATATAATCACACCCGAAGCAAAGAGCATTCCTCTTGCCTATGAGATGGCAAGGCAGTCGGGCAAGCCCTATTATGTCGTCAGAAAAAAAGAAAAGCTTTATATGCAGAACCCCGTTTCGGTAAGTGTCCGTTCAATTACAACGGATTCTGAGCAGAAGCTTATTCTTGACGGCGCTGAGGGTGAGAAAATCAGAAACAAGAGAGTAGTAATCCTTGATGATGTTATTTCAACGGGTGAATCTTTGCTTGCGGTTGAAAAGCTTGTGGCAAAGTTTGATGCCAATGTTGTCGCTAAGGCGGCGGTGCTTGCCGAGGGTGATGCGGCTGACAGAACCGACATTGTTTTTCTTGAAAAATTACCTCTTTTTGCAAAATGAGTTTAAAATACAGACCGTTTGCGGTTATTGGCTTTACTGCCCTCGCGGCATTGCTTGCCTGTGTTAAGCTCAGCAACAAATTGTTTGCAGTAGCTCTTGCGGCAGGAATTCTTATTGCGGTAATCACGCTGTGCAGCCGAGCTGTGCGCGAAAAGGTGGTGCCGTTCTATCTGGCGGGTGCGTTGATTTTATCCTCGTTGCTGTTTTATGTCAGCTATGAGGGAAATCTGAAATATGCCCGACAGTTTATCGGCAAGGAAGCGTTGATTGAAGGTGTTATAACTGATGACCCTTCCTTCAACAGCTCAAGCTCGAGGTATTATTACATACTTGATTTAGATAACATCGACACAAATGAAATTGATGTCAGACTAAGGCTTTCGTTGCCGCATCCGCTTGATGCAGAGGCTTATGATACAGTAAGACTTAATGCGAAGGTATATGATATTGCCTCGGATTCAAAGGAAATCAAGCAGTATTACAATTCCAAGGGCATCTTTCTCGGTGCCTACGCTTATAATTCCGACGAGTTTACATACGAGCTTGTAAAGCAGGCTGATAAAAATTCAATAGAATACCGCATCTTTGCAATCAATAAAGAAATCAAACGCCGCGTCAGCGAAAGATTACCTAATGATTACGGTGATACAGTTATCGCGATGCTGCTTGGTGACAAAGAAAATCTTGATGACGAGCTTAATGAAAAGTTCAGAGAGGTCGGAATTGCGCCTGTATTTGCGGTATCGGGACTGCATCTTTCAATCTGGGTTATGGGACTTTACGGCCTTCTCAGAGAGTTCGGCGTGAAAAAGCGGATAAATGCGATTATAGGAATCGTTTTTACAGTTTTCTTTATGCTTGTGACAGGCTTATCTGCATCTTTGTGCCGTGCAGGACTGATGATGCTTGTACTGTTGTCCGCTGATTTGTTTTACCGAAAATCGGATTCACTCAATTCACTGGGCTTTGCGGCATTTATTCTGACATCGCTGAATCCCTTTATTGTCGCTGATTCAGGCTTTCTGATGTCATTTTCCGCAACACTCGGTATTGTTACTCTGCACCCGATTATCGATAAAAAGCTTCTTTCAAAAATTCCCGCAACCTATGTCGGAAAAATGTATAAGAGCATTATGACGGCAACCTCCGTTAGTATCTGTGCCACACTCGGAGTTTTCCCTGTGACTGTGTTTCAGATCGGATATCTGTCGTTGCTTACGGTTATTTCAAATGTGCTTATTACATACATTGCAACGGTTTGTATGGTTGCAGGCGGACTTGTTTCACTCACATATAAAATTCCTTTTATCTGTGATATCTGCACCGCTGTTGCAGGTGGTACATCGAAGGCTGTGATTGCCATTGTCGACTTTTTAGCTGAATTAAGAATGACAACTGTCAGCGTCGATAATATTTTCTGGAAAGCAGGTACGGTTGCGTGCTTGGCTGTTCTTGCGGCTTCATTGTTGTTCTTTAAAAAGAAAATGCTGATAAAGGCAGTTGCTGTCGGAATGTCGGCGGTAATAACGGTTACCTGTGTTTCGGCTTATTTTTATTATGACGGACTTACTCAGGTAAGACTTCTTGATGTCGGCAACGGAATTTCGGTTGTTGCCTTCAACGGCAGAAACACACTTGCGATAACATCCGATGCCGATGCTTATAATATGTCGTCAAATGTCACAGACAGTCTTCGTCAGATAAGCCACCGACCGTCACAGCTTTTGCTGATCGGTGATAAGAACGGGGCTGAGAATTCCGCAGTTCTTGATATAATCAGAAATGTTGAATTCAAGCGGATTGTCACACCCGAGTCAAACCAGTCGCTTGATGTTGTTGCCGAAAGCAGCAGTATCACGGAATCAGAATTCACAGATATCGAGCTCTGGGAAGGTTCAAAAATAATTTCAGTCAGCACAGATGAATATTCGTTGGCACACTGTACCTTTGAGAATGTTTCATTTCTGTTGCTGTTTGAATCAAAAAAGAATGCGAAAATTCCCGAGGAATACCTGACAGCGGATTATCTCGTTGTCAGCGGATTTATTCCTTATTCGGTTTCTCCGCCGAGCTTTAAAGCTGTCTTTGTCTGCGGAGAAGAAAAATATATATCCTCTGTTGTTGAATATGTATCAGTCAGCGGCGGAAATCCGATAGTTGTTGAAAATTATGAAAACATTTTTATCAACATTCGAAAAGACAGCTACAGAATTTATACTTTGGAGGGTTGAATGTGCCGTATATAACCGAAAACGAGCTGAAAGCCTCTTTAAAGGCTTCTGAATTTTCTAATTTATACTTTTTATTCGGTGAAGAGAAATATCTTGTAAAGCATTATTCAGCTCTTCTCGAAAAGAAAATTGTCAATCCCGATTTTGCTGATTTCAATCTGCATTATTACGACGGAAAATCAATCGACTTTGATGATGTTGCGAATGCGGCTGAGGTTTTTCCGATGATGAGTGAGTATTCCTGCATTGTTATCAAGGATTTGCCGGCTGACAATCTCAACAACGAGGATGCTCAGAGGCTGATTGATATTGTTTCGGATATTCCCGAAACTACGATAATAATTATTACCTTGCCCACGCTCACTGTTAATATGAAGAGTGCCAAGGGTAAGAAGGTGTTGCAGGCGTTTGAGAAAAACGGCAGTGTTGTTGAATTCAACCGATTTTCTGTCAATCAGCTTTGCAAGCTTATAGAAAAGGGCGCAAAGGACCGCGGATGCGCTATGGCTTATCCCGAAAGCTCATATCTTGTTTCGATTGTCGGTGACGATATGTCACTTCTTCTCAATGAGCTTGAAAAAATATGTGCCTATAAAAAAGAGGGTGCGGTCACAAAGCAGGATATTGATGCGGTTGTTGTTAAAAGTATGCAGGCGAGAGCGTTCGACCTTGCGAAAGCACTTGTCGCCAAAAATTGTGATCTTGCTATGGATATTCTTGATACACTGATATCAATGAAGGAAGAGCCCATTAACATTCTAGGTGCTATCATCACGCCTTATGTTGATATGTACAGAGCAAAGGTTTATGTTTCTGGCTCGTGTCGTGCTGAGGATGCAGCAAAGGATTTCAACTATCGCAATAAGGAGTTCAGGCTGACCAATGCCGCTAAATCTGCGTCAAAGTATTCAGTCGGTCAGCTCAGGCAGTTTTTGGAGGTTCTTTTCGATGCCGACCTTCTGCTCAAATCAACCTCGGTTGACGGACGCCTTGTACTTGAACAGACGATTACAAAGCTTCTGCTTGTTTCAAACGGAGAAAAAATATGATTAAGGTTGAACGAATCATAGTTGTTGAGGGCAGATACGATAAAATCAAGCTGTCGGGCATTATTGACGGAGTCATTATTGAAACAGAGGGATTCGGAATTTTCAAAGATAAAGAAAAACAGAAGCTTCTCAGAAAGCTTGCCGAGGTTAAAGGACTTGTCATTCTTACCGACAGCGATTCTGCGGGTTTTCTTATCCGCTCGTTTATATCTTCGATAGTTCCGACTGAATATATTGTCAATGCCTACATACCCGATATCTGCGGTAAAGAAAAGCGCAAGGATGCACCTTCCAAGGAAGGCAAGCTCGGCGTTGAGGGCGTTGATCCGGAAATAATTATCAATTCGCTCAGACAGGCGGGAGTGCTGTGTTCGGTTGTCGATAAGAAGGACACACGCACTGTAACAAAGCTCGATTTTTTTGATGACGGACTGACGGGTTCACCCTCGAGCAAGGAAAACCGTCTGAAACTGCTCAGATATCTTGATTTGCCTGAGCGACTTACAACCAACGCAATGTTGGATATTATAAACTCGTTTATGACCTATGATGATTATAAAAATGCTGTAAATAAGAGCGCGGAGGTTGTTTTATGAGAATAGGACACGGATACGATGTTCACAGATTGTGTGAAAACAGAAAGCTTATAATAGGCGGCGTTGAAATTGAATATGAAAAAGGTCTTCTCGGCCATTCTGATGCCGATGTACTTCTGCATGCTGTGAGCGACTCACTGCTCGGTGCGGCGGCAATGGGTGATATAGGCGGAATGTTCCCTGATAACGATCCTGCCTTTAAGGATGCAGACAGTCTTGTGCTTCTTAAAAAGGTTGTCGAAAGGCTTGCCGATGCAGGATACAAAACAGTTAATATTGATGCTACGATTATTGCTCAGAAGCCCAAAATGAGCCCTCATATCCTTAATATGCGTCAGAATATTGCCGCTGCGTTGGGTGTGGATACAGACTGTGTCAATGTCAAGGCAACCACAGAAGAAAAGCTTGGCTTTACGGGCTCAGGCGAGGGAATTTCAGCCCATTGTGTCTGTCTTATAGATAAAGAATAAAGTCTTTACAGCACCAAATAATATTATAAACGGAGAGAATTTTATGAGTGGATTTTTTGACAACATCAGTTTGTTATGGGACAGGCTGATTGCATTGTTTTCATCATATAATTGGATAACGGATACACTTGATATTGCGCTTGTTGCCGTAATTATATTCAGCGCAATCAAGCTTCTCAAGGAAACCCGAGGAATTCAGATTGTCAAGGGTCTGTTGGTTGTCGGCGTGATTTATTTTATAATAAATCTTCTTGATATGCAGGCGAGCACATATCTTTTTAAAACACTTCTCGGTGATTTTATTATTGTGCTTATCATTCTTTTTACACCTGAAATCAGGCATGCGCTTGAAACAATGGGACGCAGAAACTTTGCTTTTCTCAACTTCTTCGGAGCTCAGCAGGGTGATGCAATGTATGAGAGAAAGAAAAGGTCTATTCTCGAGGTGTGTAAGGCCTGCAACGAGATGAGCGAAAAGAAAATAGGTGCACTGATTGTATTTGAAAGAAATACAATGCTCGGTGATGTTATAAAAACGGGTACGCCTGTTGACGCTAAGCTTACGCGTGAGCTCATCGGAAGCATCTTCTTCCCGAATTCTCCGTTGCACGACGGCGGTGTTGTTGTCAGAGACGGCAGAGTCAATGCGGCAGGCTGTATTCTTCCTCTTACCGAAAATGTTGTTCTTAACAATCAGCTCGGAACACGCCACAGAGCCGCACTCGGTATCACAGAAAAAAGTGATGCTGTTGTAGTTGTGGTTTCGGAGGAGAGCGGAATGATTTCTATTGCGTGTGAAGGAAATCTCGAGCGCGATGTTACGGACGGTGTTCTGCTTGAAAGACTGATGAGCTATATTCTTCCTAAAAAGGAGGATGCAGTCAAAGGCTCAGTCGCTTCAGTGGTTATGTCCTTGATTAAAAAGATAAAGGAGAGAGCTAAAAAATGAGAAAGCCGACAATAAGCCTCAGACGGCTCTTTTCCAACACAAAATTTCTTGTAGTTTTTTCAATTATTCTTGCTTTTATTTTCTGGATTGTTGTAGCAATTCAGTATGCTCCCGTTATTGAAAATGTTATCGAAAATGTGCCTGTCCGCATCGATGTTGAGAACAGTGTTCCCGATAAGCTCGGATTACAGATTTTCGGCAACAACAATTACACGGTTGACATAACGGTTAAGGGCAACAGATACGATATCGGCGGTGATCTCGTTACTGCGGATGACTTTGATGTTGTTGCACAGACCGCTTATGTTGATTCTTCGGGTGAGCATACCCTTAAAATCAAGGCAACGCCCAAACAGGCGGATGCCGATTATGAGATTATCTCGATTTCCTCAGAATACATTGAGGTGTATTTTGACCGATATGAAGAAAAGGAGATTCAGGTTGTACCTGAAATCGTTACCGAGCTCACTGAGCTTACCGATTCTGATTATATGTTCAATAAGGATGAAATTATCTTCACCACAAAGACAGTAACAGTATCGGGCGCGAAAACCGAGGTTGATAAAATCGTTGGTGCTTACGCTGAAATTGTAATCAACGATAAGCTTACCGAAAGCGCAACGGTTGATGCGAATATAAGACTTGATAACGGCACACCCGATGAAATTAAATATGTGAATATCAACGGTGAACAGTCGCTTACTGTTCCGATAACCTTGCCTGTTTATAAAATTCAGGTGCTTCCCGTTACGGTAGCGTTTAAAAATTCACCCTCAGATTTTCTTAACAGACAGCTCGAATATACCTGTTCACCTGCAAATGTAAGGGTTGCGGTTATGCAGAACGGTTCTAATAACGACGAATCTCTTGAGGTCGGAACTATTGATTTTGCTGAGGTATCACCAACAAAAACGAGCTTTGATTTTTCAGCCTCAGAGCTTGTTGATGTCAAGATTCTTGACGGAACAAAAACCTTCAGAGTCAGACTTGATTTGACGGGCTATAAAGAAAAAACACTTAATTTAAGCCCCGACAATGTCAGGCTTACGGGTGCATCTGATACCGCATCCTTCGATGTTACTCTCGAAAACGCAGGCAGAGTTGTTGTGTGTTCTGATGCTGACAAAATTGATGCCCTGACAGATAAAGATTTGTCAGGTGTTATCAGTCTTGACGGCATAACGGTTTCACCTAAGGGTACCCGTGTTCCCGTAACCGTTACTCTCAAGGATAAAAATAATACCTGGATAACAGGTACATACTATGCAGTTATAAGATCGAATTAACACCACGATGTAAAGGAGCGATTATATGTACGATTTCAAAAAAATCTTCGGTGTGAATGAGGATGCTGCCTGCTATGACAGAGCGTCCGTAACCTTCAGCACCTTACGAATCAGCGTTCTGACAGATTATCTTATCCGTATCGAGACACAGAAGGACAGAGCATTCTGTGATTATCCCACTCAGGCTGTGCTTAACAGAAAGCTTGACAAGGTTGAATTCTCTGTTTATAAGAGAGCTGACAGTGTTGCTATTGAAACAGGAAAGGTTCGTTTTGTTATCGCTTATCCGTCAGGCAAGCTTATGAAGGTTGTTCTTGATGACGGAAGAGTTGTTACTGATTTCAGTTCAGGTAACCTCAAGGGAACAAGAAGAACTCTTGATCTTACTGCAACAAAAGTCAAAATCGGTGACGGTGTTCTCTCCAGAAACGGTGTTGCTTTGATCGATGACAGTGATTCTCTGCTTCTTCTTGAAGACGGAACTGTAAAGCCCCGAAAGGAGATTCTCGGCAGAGTATCCAACGGAAGCGATACATACTGCTTCGCATACGGATATAACTATAATACCGCTGTTGCTGATTATTACAGACTTACAGGTATGACTCCGCTTATTCCTCGTTTTGTTCTCGGTAACTGGTGGAGCAGATACAAGGCATATACTCAGGATGAGTATCTCACTCTTATGAGACGCTTCAGAGACGAGGATATTCCTATCACGGTTGCGACAGTCGATATGGACTGGCACTGGGTTAAGATTGCCGATAAGTTCGGTAAGGAAACAACAGTTTTCGACAAGCCCAAAAACCCTGTCCGTTACATACGCGGAAGTTATATGATTCCGGGTTGGACAGGATACAGCTGGAACACAGATCTTTTCCCTGATTACAGACAGTTTCTCAATGAGCTTCACGATATGAATCTCAAGGTTACACTCAATCTTCATCCTGCGGCAGGCGTTGCTCATTTTGAGGATATGTACGAGGAATTTGCTGAGTATATGGGTATTGATCCCGAAACAAAAGAAAGAATCGAATTTGATATGACCGATAAGAAGTTTATCGAAGGTTATTTCAGATTCCTTCATCATAAGTATGAGGAGGAGGGCGTTGACTTCTGGTGGATGGACTGGCAGCAGGGCAATAAGACTAAGGTTGAAGGTCTTGATCCGCTCTGGGCTCTTAACCATTACCACAGCCTCGACAGCGCACGAGACGGCAAGAGACCGCTTATTCTTTCCCGTTTTGCAGGCTACGGCTCTCACAGATATCCGCTCGGCTTCTCAGGTGATACTGCGGTGCTCTGGTCAGCGCTTGAGTTCCAGCCGTACTTCACCTCAACCGCATCAAATATCGGTTATTCCTGGTGGAGCCACGATATCGGCGGACATCTTTCAGGCGTTCGTGATGATGAATTGTATCTTCGTTGGGTACAGTTCGGCGTTTTCAGCCCGATTCTCAGACTTCACTCAACACAGAATGAGTATCTTGGTAAAGAGCCGTGGAAGTTCAGCAAGGATACAGAAAGAACAACCAAGGATTTCCTCAGACTCCGTCACAGACTCATCCCGTATATTTATACAGCTAACCACCTCACTCACACCAAGGGCATTCCCTTGATGAAGCCGATGTACTATGATTATCCGCGAAGAGCTGAGGCTTATGATGTCAAGAATGAGTATAAGTTCGGCTCAGAGCTTATTGTTATTCCTATCACTGAAAAGACATCTGATAAAACCCGTACCGCAACTGCAAAGGTATGGCTTCCCGAGGGAAGATATACAGATTTCTTCACAGGCAGAGTTTATAAGGGCGGAAGAATGGTTACAATGTCCCGCGATATGAGCAGTATTCCTGTTCTTGCAAAAGCAGGTGCAATCATTCCGCTTGCAGATAACTATGGCATAAATGACTGGAAGAATCCGACTGATCTCGAAATATGCATTTACCGCGGTAACGGCTCTTATGAGCTTTATGAGGATGACGGTGAAACAAACGCATACAAGGACGGTCATTTCGCAACAACCAAGTATACAGTTACCGAAAACGCTGAAGGTGTTGAGTTTACCGTTGACGCAGTTCAGGGCGATGCAGATGTGATTCCCGAGAAGAGAACATACAAGCTTTCGTTCAAGGATATTACCGGTGCTAAGGAAATTACTGTTACTGTGAATTCAAGAGCCAAGAAGTTCGATGTTTCATCAGCGGACGGTATCGTTACTGTAATTGTTGATTCAGTCAAGCCCAAGGATAAGCTTGTTGTAAAGCTCAGCGGTATCAGCGTAAGAAAGAATCCTCCGAAGCAGGAGATGATTGCTGAGCTCCTTTCTAAGAAGCAAGGCTTCAACACAATCAAGTCAATTTATTTTGCAGGCTGTCATAAGAACGGCTTCAAGGGAAGGCTTGTAACAGATAAAAACCTCAGAGCTCACATTGACGAGCTTGACGCATTAGAATAATAATTGTGCGGCAGGAAACTGCCGCCATTATTTTATCAAACATTTGTTCGATTTTTTAGTCGGATTGTGTTTACATTTAAAATTTTTTGATATATAATAAACTCATTGGGGTGATAACAATGAAGAATATTCTTGTTGTAGTTGATATGCAGAATGACTTTATTGACGAAGCACTCGGAACAAAGGAAGCCGTTGAAATCGTCGATAATGTTATCAGAAAGATAAAAGCCTTCTGCGGCGACATAATAGTAACAAAGGACACACATTTTGAAAACTACTTAGAATCGGCAGAGGGCAAAAAGCTGCCTGTCGAGCATTGTATAAAGGATACACACGGCTGGCAGATAAATTCCGATGTTCAGAATTCACTTGACACAAAGGATAATGTCAGATATATCGAAAAGCTTACCTTCGGCTCGGTTGATTTGCCTGAAATAATAAGGGAAATTTCGGGTGACGACGATTTTTCGGTCGAGCTTGTCGGCTTGTGTACAGATATCTGCGTTGTATCGAACGCTTTGCTTGTAAAAGCAAATTTTCCCGAAAAACAAATTACCGTTGATTCATCCTGCTGTGCGGGCGTTACTCCTGAAAGTCATCAGGCGGCACTTACGACAATGCAGATGTGTCAGATTGATATCATCTGATTTTTAAGAAAAAACGAAAGGAGGTTTTATAATGGATTCGTTTAAATTAGTTTCACCTTATGAGCCTATGGGCGATCAGCCTCAGGCGATAGCTGAGCTTGCCGATGGTGTGAAAAAAGGCTACACAGAGCAGACACTCCTTGGCGTAACGGGTTCAGGAAAAACCTTCACAATGGCAAATATCATTGCCAAGGTCAACCGACCGACACTTGTTCTCGCACACAACAAAACTCTTGCGGCTCAGCTATGCTCGGAATTCAAGGAGTTTTTCCCCGAAAACGCGGTTGAATATTTCGTTTCCTATTATGATTATTATCAGCCCGAAGCATATATTGCGACAACCGATACCTATATTGAAAAGGATTCCGCAATCAATGATGAAATCGACAAGCTGCGCCATTCCGCGACATCGGCGCTTTCTGAGAGACGGGATGTTATTATTGTTGCGAGTGTTTCCTGTATATACAGCCTTGGTGACCCGATTGATTACAGAAATATGGTTATCTCACTTCGTACAGGAATGGAAAAGAACAGAGACGAGCTTATAAAAAAGCTTGTTGAAATTCAGTATGAAAGAAACGATATCGGATTTTCACGAAACAAGTTCAGAGTCAGGGGAGATGTCGTTGAGATTTTCCCTGTTTATTCAAATGAGAATGCATTCAGAATTGAATTTTTCGGTGATGAAATTGACCGTATCAGCGAAATCAATGCATTGACGGGTGAGGTTAAAAATGTAATTTCTCATGTTGCCATTTATCCCGCGTCTCACTATGTTGTATCACCTGATAAAATGGAAAAATGCATCAAGACCATATATGAAGAAATGCTCGACAGAGTGAATTATTTTCAGTCAGAGGGCAAGCTTCTTGAGGCTCAGAGAATAATGGAGCGCACCCGTAACGATATCGAAATGCTGCGCGAAACGGGCTTCTGTAAGGGTATTGAAAACTATTCTGCAATTATGTCAGGACGAAAGCCGGGTGAGCCTCCGTTCACCTTGCTTGACTATTTCCCTGACGATTATCTTCTTTTTGTCGACGAGTCTCATGTTACCTTGCCTCAGGTCAGAGGTATGTACGGCGGTGACAGGTCGCGAAAGGAAAGTCTTATAAATTTCGGCTTCAGATTGCCGTCAGCTTATGATAACAGACCGCTTACCTTTGACGAGTTCTATTCAAAAACAGGACAGAAGATTTTTGTCAGCGCAACTCCGGGTGAGCTCGAAAAGAGTAAAAGCACCCGCATTGCCGAGCAGGTTATCAGACCGACAGGACTTCTCGATCCTCAGATAAGCGTCAGACCTACTGAGGGACAGATAGATGACCTTATTTCTGAAATCAATATCAGAATTTCACGCAACGAAAAGGTGCTTGTAACCACGCTTACAAAGAAGATGGCAGAGGATCTGACGGCGTATATCGAAAATATTGGTATAGCGGTGCGTTATATGCACTATGATGTCGATACTATTGAAAGAATGAAAATAATTCGTGATCTTCGACTCGGTGAGTTTGATGTTCTTGTCGGAATCAATCTTCTCAGAGAGGGTCTCGATATTCCTGAGGTTTCGCTCGTAGCGATTCTCGATGCCGATAAGGAAGGCTTTTTGAGAAGTGAGACCTCACTTATACAGACAATTGGCCGTGCCGCACGAAACGCAAACGGAACGGTTATCATGTACGGTGACAGCGTCACACCGTCTATGGAGCGCGCAATCAAGGAAACTGCAAGACGAAGAGATAAGCAGGAAAAATATAATACCGAAAACGGAATAATTCCTCAGACAATCAAAAAGGATGTCCGCGATGTGCTTGAAATATCTTCATCGAATCAGCCGAAATCCGCTAAGCACCTGACCCGCGCTCAGAGAGAACAGCTTATCAGACAGCTTACGGCGGAGATGAAGGCGGCTGCGAAAATTCTTGAATTCGAGCACGCGGCTTATCTTCGTGACAAGATAGAAAAATTAAAAGAGGGAGGAAAATAATGCAGCTTAAAAATATAGTGGTAAAGGGCGCATGCGAGCATAATCTCAAAAATGTGGATCTCGTTATTCCCCGCGACAAGCTTATAGTTTTTACAGGCTTGTCAGGTTCGGGAAAATCCTCCCTTGCTTTTGATACAATCTATGCTGAAGGCCAGCGCAGATATGTTGAATCGCTTTCATCCTATGCCCGACAGTTCCTCGGACAGATGGAAAAGCCAAAGGTTGATTATATCGAGGGCTTGTCTCCTGCAATATCGATTGATCAGAAAACAACCTCAAAAAATCCGCGTTCAACAGTCGGTACGGTGACGGAAATTTATGATTATCTCAGGCTTTTGTATGCCCGAGTGGGAATTCCGCACTGTCCTGTATGCGGACGCGAAATCAGCCGACAGAGCGTTGACACTATAGTTGACAAAATTCTGGAGCTTGATGAAGGAACAAAAATCCAGATTATGTCTCCGATTGTCAGCGGCCGTAAGGGTGAATATGTCAAGGAGCTCGAAAACGCTAAAAAAAGCGGATTTGTAAGAGTCAGAATTGACGGAATAACCTATGATTTATCAGAAAAAATCTCTATTGATAAAAATAAAAAGCATAATATTGAGATTATCGTTGACCGACTTGTTGTCAAAGAAGAGATAAAAGCGAGACTTACAGATTCGGTTGAAACCGCCACAAGTCTCTCTGACGGATTGTTGCTTGTCGATGTTATCGGCGGTGAAGAATTGCTTTTCTCACAGAATTATGCCTGCCCCGAGCACGGCGTAAGCGTTGAGGAATTGTCACCCCGTATGTTCAGCTTCAATAATCCTTTCGGAGCGTGTCCGAAATGCTCGGGACTCGGAATCTTTATGAAGGTTAGTGAGGAGCTCGTCGTTCCCGATAAGAAGCTAACAGTCAGACAAGGCGCAATCAAAGCGAGCGGCTGGAATGTCGCTGAAGGCGGATCGATTGCGATGATGTATTTTGAAGGTCTTGCCGAGCATTACGGCTTTTCACTTGATGTGCCTTATAAGGAACTTCCGCAGAGTGTCAGAAAGCTTCTTATGTACGGCACGCAAGGCAAAAAAATCAAGCTTCACCGTAAAAGCGTATACGGTGAGGGGACTTATATGTCTGATTTTGAGGGCGTTATCAATAATATCGAAAGGCGGTATAACGAAACCTCAAGTGAATATTCCCGCAACGAAATCGAACAGCTTATGAATGTCGAGGATTGTCCCGAATGCGGCGGTGCGAGACTTAAACCTGAAAGCCTTTGTGTTACTGTCGGCGGAATAAATATCTATGAATTCTCCCAAAAATCGATAAAGGATGCGCTTGATTTTCTTGACAGTCTTACTATCAGTGAGAGGGATATGCTTATTGCAGGACCGATTCTCAAGGAAATCCGTGACAGAATGACATTCCTTTCAAGCGTAGGCCTCGAATATCTTTCACTTTCGCGTTCGTCTGGCACCTTGTCGGGCGGTGAAAGTCAGAGAATCCGCCTTGCGACACAGATTGGCTCGTCTCTTATGGGCGTTCTTTATATACTTGATGAGCCGAGCATCGGTCTGCATCAGAAGGATAACGCAAAGCTTCTTGAAACGCTCAGACACCTCAGAGATGTCGGCAATACCGTTATTGTTGTTGAGCACGATGAGGAAACAATGGCCGCGGCTGATTATATTGTTGATATCGGTCCCGGCGCAGGTATTCACGGCGGTGAGGTTGTGTGCTCAGGCACCTTGGACGAAATCAAAGCCTGTGAAAAATCAATTACGGGACAGTATCTCAGCGGCAAGAAAAAAATAACTGTTCCTGAAAAGCGCAGAGAGGGTAACGGAAAATATCTCAAGATTGTCAACGCTCACGAGAACAATCTCAAAAATATTGATGTAAGTCTGCCATTGGGTGAATTTGTCTGTGTAACGGGTGTTTCAGGCTCGGGCAAGTCGTCCCTTGTTAATGAAATTCTCTATAAAAAGCTTGCCAATGAGCTTAATAACGCAAAGAAATTTGCAGGCAAGCATGATGAAATTCTCGGTATCGAACATCTCGATAAGATTATTGATATCGACCAATCTCCGATCGGCAGAACACCGCGCTCAAACCCTGCAACTTATACGGGTGTTTTCAATGATATCCGTGAACTGTTTGCGATGACTGCTGACGCTAAGGCGAGGGGATATAAAGCTAACAGATTTTCCTTCAATGTCAAGGGCGGTCGTTGTGAGGCGTGCCAGGGTGACGGTATTGTGAAAATCGAGATGCACTTTCTTCCCGATATATTTGTTCCCTGTGAGGTATGCTCAGGCACAAGATACAACAGAGAAACCCTTGAGGTCAGATATAAAGGAAAGAACATCTACGATGTTCTCGAAATGACGATTGAAGAGGCGGTTGACTTTTTCTCAGCAATACCGAAAATCCGCAAAAAGCTCAACACCTTGTTTGAGGTCGGTCTCGGATATGTAAAGCTCGGTCAGTCAGCAACAACGCTGTCGGGCGGTGAGGCCCAGAGAGTCAAGCTTGCAACAGAGCTTGCGCGTCCTTCGACAGGTAAAACCATATATATCCTTGACGAGCCGACAACGGGCTTGCATACGGCTGATGTTCACAGATTGATTGAGGTTCTTCACAGGCTTGTTGATAAAGGCAACACCGTTGTTGTAATCGAGCATAATCTTGATGTTATTAAGACAGCGGATTACATTCTTGATTTAGGCCCTGACGGCGGAGATAAGGGCGGCACGATTGTCGCTCAGGGCACACCCGAAGAGGTCGCAAGGGTTAAGGAATCCTATACAGGACAGTATCTTAAAAACCTTTTATAAAAGTTAAGCGGAAGGGCATTGCCCTTCCGCTTTGTTCATTCAAGATGTTCAATGGGGTTTTCGTTAATTACCGCAAGATACGGCTCAGGATTCTTCTTTGATGCAATCAGCTTATCCATTTCTGCAAAGAAATTGTCAATGGAATTAAATACTGCTTCCTCGGGCTGAGGCGTAATATCGGGTTTCGGAATCTCAGACTCGATTTTTTTAATCACAGCCTCATCAACAACATCCTCAATCAAAGTTTCCACGATTTCGTTTTTGACAGGTGTAGTCTCAACAACGCTTTCCTGAGCTTCTTCGCTAATTTCAACTGCCGTTGTGATACTTTCTTCTGTCTCGTCTTTATTTATTTGTATGCTTTCAAATGAGAAGTCCTCGAGCTGACTGCTGACCGCGTTGAGATTATTTCCGATGCTTTCAATCAATTCTCTTATAGCAGGGAAATCACTCAGTACAGACTCGGCACGAAGTCCTTTTTGTTTTATATATCGTTCTGTTTCTTTGTTGATTGTGACGACAATTTCTTTTGCTCTTGTCAGCTGTTCATCTGCTGAACGGCGTGAGTTTATATCTGTAATTGACTTGTTATATCCGTTAATCGTTTTCTGCTGTTGGGTGAGTCGGGACTCCAGCTCGGAAATTCTCCGCTTTAATTTTATGATATCCTCAGAGCAGCTTTTATCTGAATTATTGCTCAGCTTAACAAGACAGTCGATTACATCTGACCGCCTGAATCCGCCGAAAATATTCTTTTTTAAGATAATTTCCTGTTTCATAATTTGTCTCCGAGGATATTTTTATATATTTTATCATCAATCACAGAGATTTTCAACTCATATTTAAAATGTACCTTTGGGGGCAAACTTGCATAAAATTAACAGATATGTTATAATCACGCTAATATAATTGGTGGGGTAATTTTATGCTCGTATATACTTGCGAACAAATGCGTGTAATTGAAGAAAATGCCGATGTCAAGGGTCTGTCTTATGTACAGATGATGGAGAATGCAGGTAACGCCTGTGCTGATCGCATACATTCCGTAATCAACGGACTCGGCGGATTGAGTAAGTCTGTTTGCATACTTTGCGGCTCAGGTAAAAACGGCGGTGACGGATATGTTATTGCCCGTAACCTCAGCGACAGGGGATACAGCGTGCGTCTGATTCTTGTTGACGGAATGCCCAAGGCTTATGAATCCAAAATGATGTATTCATATCTTGAGGAAAAGCCTGTCATGGTTTCTGATCTCGAACAGAATTATGCATCCTGTGTATCAGCGTGTATGTCAGGCACTGCGATTGTCGACTGCGTTTACGGAATAGGATTTCACGGTCAGCTCAAGGATAATATAGCTGAGTTTTTCAATGATATTTCAAAATCGAGAGCTAAGAAATTTTCTGTTGATATACCGAGCGGTCTTGAGGGCAATAGCGGAGAAATCAATTCTCAGCATTTTAAAACAGATTATACACTTGCTATAACCTGCTATAAGCCCGTACACATTCTCAAGCCTGCGTGCGAGGAATGCGGAATTATCAGTCTTATTGACATAGGCATCGATAAGGAATGCTATGAGGCGGTCGGCTCAGAGGTTATTGTATCGGCTGAAATGAGTGAAATCAAACGCTTTTTTAAAAAACGCTCGTCAGATTCCCATAAGGGTGATTACGGCAGACTATTGTCGGTTGCAGGATCAATGACTATGCAGGGTGCTGCGGTTATGGCGGCTAACGCTGCTGTCAACAGCGGTGTCGGACTCGTTACTGCTGTGTTCCCCGATGCGGCTTATGCTCCGATTGCATCCAAGCTTACAGAGCCGTTAACCGTTCCGATGAGGTCTACCGCGGACGGATATCTCAGCTCACTCAATATCAATAAAATTATGACAATGGCTGAAAAATCGACTGCAATTCTTCTTGGCTGCGGACTCGGCTTCTGTGATGATACGGTGAAAATTGTAAGTGATATTGTCAGATCTGCGTCCTGCCCGATAATTCTTGATGCTGATGGCATAAATGCCGTTTCAACCAATATAAATATATTGAAAGAAACTTCAGTTCCGATCATTCTCACTCCTCATCCGGGTGAGATGTCGCGCCTTACCAATCTGTCGGTTGAAGAAATTCAACAGAACAGAGTCAGAGTTGCCAAGAATTTTGCCGCCGAATACGGCTGTATCGTCGTCCTGAAGGGCGCAAATACCGTTGTTGCTGGTCCGGTAGGCAATGTTTATATAAACAGAACCGGTAACGCAGGTATGGCTACGGGAGGCTCAGGAGATGTTCTTGCAGGTATTATCGCCTCATTCGTGTGTCAGGGTATGAGCCCTCAGTCTGCGACTATTGCAGGCGTTTATGTCCACGGTCTGTGCGGTGATCTTGCGATGAAAAAGTATTCAATGCACGGCGTAACACCGACTAAAATGATTGCCGAATTAGCTGAGGTTCTTTCAAATTTTGAGAATTGATGCGGTGTACCGATGAAACGCCTTCTGTTGATTTTTTGCATTATGCTTTTGCTTCCTTCCTGCTCTGTGAGTCCTGAGGACAGCGTTTCTTATCCTTTGAATTTTTGCGGAAGCTATCATACACAGCTGCAGGACAATGACTTTTCGTTCGACATAATATCGGTGAATGAAAAAGGAGCTGTCGTTAAATTTACCGAGCCTGATTTTCTGAATGATTATCAGTTCACATTTTCTTCGGAAGCGGTTTCGATAAGCGGCTCTGAGCTAAAGCTCAATTATGATGTAATAACAACTCCGTTTGATGACTTTTATAAGCTGATAAAAGCTGTCGAAGATCAGGAGTTATCTTTTCTGAGTCGTGATAATTTGCTTGTATCAGATGTCAAAGTCGGTGAATCGGTCGGCAGTCTTTACATAAATCCGACAGATTCAGCGGTAGTTAAAATTGAAATCAATAATACGGTTTTTTATAAAGAGGTGTCGGAATGACACCTCTTTATTGTTTTGAGAATATATTATAATGTCGACTGCAAAAACTCCCCTAAAAGTGATTATTCAGGCAGATGATGGGCAAATATAATACTGAAAAATCAAAACCTCGGGAGTGATATAAAATGATAATAAAACGGGGAGATATTTTTTATGCTGATCTCAGTCCTGTAATCGGCTCTGAACAGGGCGGAATACGGCCGGTTCTAATAGTTCAGAACGATATCGGAAACAAATTCAGCCCCACCGTGATTGCAGCGGCTATCACAAGTCAGAGATATAAGACAGATTTACCGACACATATTCAGGTTGATGCACAGGGCTGCGGACTTTCAAAGGATTCTATTGTTTTGCTTGAGCAGGTAAGGACTATCGATAAAAGACGCCTTAAAGAAAAAATGGGCAATCTCAATGAGCCTGATATGGCAAGAGTGAACAGAGCCTTATCTGTAAGCTTAGGTATAGTTAATTAAAAAGTCACCAAGCCGAAACTTGGTGACTTTACTTGAATATTATGATTACAGATTGTTGTTTCGGAATTCTCTTTCGAACCAGACATCTCTTACCTCAAAGCATCTTCCGTTGAGATATTCGAGCATTCCGGCATCCTCATCAAAATTGAAAATAAGCTTATAAGAATAAAGGAACTGCTTTTTATATCCCCAGTCTTTATTGAGCTTGTTTGTTCCGTATTTTCCGTCACCGAGAAGCGGATGACCGATTGAAGCGAAGTGAGCGCGGATCTGATGAGTACGGCCCGTAAGAAGCTCGACCTCAACGAGTGAAAGCTTATTTTTCTGATCTGTGTCAATAACCTTATATTTGGTTTTGATTTCCTTTGCGCCATTTGCCTCGTTACGGAGTACCTTGACTATGTTTTTCTTTTCGTCCTTTATAAGATATCCGCTGAGAAGACCGCTGTCCTTTTCGAGAATACCGTGAACAACACACAGATAGAATTTGCGCATATTCCGCTTTTTCATCTGAGCGTTGAGTATGCGAAGACTTTCGGCATTCTTAGCTGCAATAACAATACCGCCCGTGTTGCGGTCGATTCTGTTGACAAGTGACGGTGTAAAGGAATTTTCGTCATCGGGGCGGTATTCACCCTTGTCATAAAGATATCTCTTCAGCCGTGAGATGAGAGTGTCGACATATTCCTTGTCGTCGGGATGACAAAGTAAGCCCGTCTTTTTGTTGAGAAGCACGATGTTTTCGTCTTCATAAAGAATATCAATATTCTTTGAAGCACCTGTGAAATCGTACCGCGTTTCGGGCTTTACAAAAAACTCATCGTTGATATACATATCAACCTTATCACCGACATTGAGAATTGTAGAAATCTCAGCACGCTTGCCGTTGACCTTGATACGCTTGATTCTTATGTATTTGTACATAAGCGCCTGCGGAAGATTCGGCAGGCTTTTTCTTATGAATTTATCAAGACGCTGATTTGCATCATTCTGTTTAATTTCAAAACTTTTCATAATTATCAGTTTTTAAAGCTGTGAATCGGAGCGGGGATTCTTCCGCCTCGAGAAATGAATTCCGAGCAGTCAAATGTATTGGTTTTCATAACGGGTGCATAGCCGAGAAGACCGCCGAACTCAACCGTATCGCCGATATCCTTGCCGTAAACAGGAACAAGGCGCACTGCGGTTGTTTTCTGATTTATCATACCGATTGCCATTTCGTCAGCAATGATTCCTGATATGGTTGAAGCCTTGGTGTTGCCGGGGATGGCGATCATATCAAGACCGACAGAGCAGACACAGGTCATTGCCTCAAGCTTTTCAAGAGTAAGAGCTCCCTGATTGACAGCGTCAATCATTCCCTGATCCTCAGAAACGGGAATGAACGCACCCGAAAGACCTCCGACATAGGATGATGCCATAATTCCGCCCTTCTTGACCTGATCGTTAAGCAGTGCTAATGCGGCGGTTGTACCGGGAGCACCGACTCTTTCAAGTCCCATCTCCTCAAGAATTTCAGCAACACTGTCACCGATTGCAGGTGTTGGTGCGAGTGAAAGGTCAATGATTCCGAAGGGCACATTAAGACGCTTAGAAGCCTCCTGAGCAACAAGCTGACCGACTCGTGTAACCTTGAATGCGGTCTTTTTAATTGTTTCGCAAAGCTCACCGAAATCCTTGCCTCTTACCTCGGTGATTGCTCTTTTTACAACACCGGGGCCGCTGACACCGACATTGATGATGGTGTCAGCCTCTGTTACGCCGTGAAAAGCGCCTGCCATAAACGGATTGTCGTCGGGAGCGTTACAGAATACAACAAACTTTGCACATCCGATTGAGCCGTTATCTCTGGTAAGATAAGCGGTTTCACATATCTTCTCACCGACAAGCTTTACAGCGTCCATATCAATACCTGTTTTTGTTGAACCCACATTGACTGAGCTGCAGACTCTTTGAGTTACAGATAATGCCTGAGGTATAGCTTCAATAAGGAGCTTATCTGAGGGTGTCATTCCCTTGGATACAAGGGCTGAGAAGCCGCCGATGAAATTGACGCCGATGGTGTCTGCTGCCTTGTCAAGTGCCTTTGCGATTTTTACATAATCCTCAACTGTCTTACAGCAGGAAGCACCGACAAGTGAAATCGGAGTAACGGAAACTCGTTTGTTGACAATGGGTACACCGAAATCAAGCTCGATTTCCTTACCGATTTTAACGAGATCTTTGGCTTTTGTTGTGATTTTGTTATAAATGTTTTCACAAGTAACATCAACATTATCTGAGCAGCAGTCAAGCAGACTGATACCCATTGTAATGGTTCTGACATCGAGGTTGTTTTCCTCAATCATTTTATTGGTCTCGCGGACCTCAAACATATTTGTCATGGTGTCACCTCAGATTCTGTGCATGATATTAAAAATATCTTCGTGCTGCATTTTGATTTTGACACCGAGCTCATCGCCGACCTTTTCGATTTCTTCAACAAGAATTGAGAAATCCTTTTTTGCCTGCTGAGCGTCAACAATCATCATCATATTGAAAAAGCCCTGAACGATTGACTGGTTGATATCGAGAATGTTGATGTCATTCTCAGCAAGAAATGTGCAGACTCGTGCGATGATTCCGACTCTGTCTTTACCGATAACGGTGATAATAGTTCTGTTCATTATTCATTCTCCTCAAAATTATCAATATTGTTTTCTGCGTTTCCGAGAATTGCTTTAAGATCGAGCTTCTGTGTGCTCAATAACTCGTCGGCCTTTGAAAGGGTAGGGGCGTTCTTTTCGAGCTGATCCTCATATTCATCCTTGGGAGCGATAAGCGCCTCAGCCTGCTCAATGGTGATGTTTTCGCCGAAATCATCGAGCATCATTTTTTCAATACCCGTCGGTTCCTCAGTTTCCTTTTTGCTTGCCCTTTCGGGCTTGGAGGCTTTCGGAGTCTTGACCTTCTGAATGCGTACAGGCTTTTCTTTTTTTGAGAAAACCCGTCTGAAAATCATAAATAGTATAACTGCCGCAAATGTGAATACGGAAATTGTCATACCGAGCTTCAATCCCTGCGGATAATAGCTGAATTCGACTGTATGCTCACCCTCGTCAAGCTGTATTCCGATAAGAGCATCACCGATTTTTACCTTTTCGGCTTTCTGACCGTCAACCGTAACCGTCCAACCGTCGTCGAAGTTAATTGAGGTGTAAAGCATTTTGCCATCGGGTACATTTACGGTTCCCTTGATATAAGTTTCTTCAAACTTTTCGATGTCCAAGGTGTTTTCTTTAAGAATGTTGTAGCCTGATTCAAACACCTGATTGTTAAGACCTGCAACATAACATTCGACATAGCCCGAGTCCTCATCAACGGGCACGATTATATCAACATTAAGGATATCACCCTGAACACGGTATCCGCAATCGAGAATATAAGGCTCGTCGATGTTCTGTGAGAACTCAAAATCGCCTGATTCTGTGGAAACCTCAACAGTTTTGATTGTTCCTGCTTTTACATAAAGATACAGGTTACGGCTTTCTTCAACCTCGTATCTGAGAGTTATTTTTCCCTCTGCATCAGAGTTGAGCTTTGAATATGAAAAGGATTCGGAATAGAAATCAATGCCGTTGTCTGCGACATTCTCACACGAGTAGTCTGTCGGATAAACCGCTTCGAGTGCGCCTGTCAGCCCTGTTGCATAATACCAGAAATCATTCTGTACATCAAACGGATTTGAATAATCATAGTTGAAATCCGTCATCTTCTCATTGACACAGTATGCAATGGGAAGATAATAGTTGTTTTTGTAAGCATTGAATTTTCCGCAGCTTGCAATGAAATCGAAGAATTCGTTATTGACTGTACTGCTGTCATTTCGTACGAGATATTTAAGTGACATCATCGCGTTATAAACAGGTGTCTGTGAGTAGTAGATATAACTGTTTATATAGTTACTGTCAAGTCCGAGCTTATCCTGAAGGTTAGCCGATTTTTCATAAGCCATCGATGAAAAGACTGAGATTCCGTTATAGTTGAACCAGGACGGGTCCATAATGGTGTTGCTTGTTGTAAGCTCCATACGGTACATATCAGTGCCTTCATCGTTGTCGAGTTTTTCTTTGAGTGCGGTGAAATCACTGTATCCGTTAACGAAATTAACCTTTTCCTGTGTGATTTTGATGTGATCGATATCAGCCACTGCAACCTCGGCGAATACACAGCACAGAAGCAGAAGTGAAACTGCTGACTGAGCGTAATCCTTCTTTCGCATAAGCCCGAGCACAACAGTATAAGCTGCAGTAAAGGCTATTGAAATATAAACTGTATTTTCATCGACATTTTTCATTCCGATTTCCTGAACGAGAATCGTCAGAATCATTACGCCGAGACCTGAGCCGATAACGCCCTTTGCAGGGATGCTTCTGATATTCACAACCACCTTGTACGCCATTATTAAAAGGATAAAGGAGTAGATGAATGAGAAGCGGAACGGAAGATCGTTCGGGAAATGCATTGCATGAAGAATATAGTTTGCATAGTTGAGATTGAAGCCGACAAAGAAAATTGCCAGAAAAACGATGTGAGCCGCGCGTTCCTTGACGCTGATTTTATTGCAGAAAGCATAAAGCGGAACAAGAATGACCGTGATGATTCCGCAGTAGACATTCGGAAGCACGGTGTCGCCGCTGCTGCGGATTGTCGGCTCAAGTGCGGCAAGATGATTTGCTATAAAATCAAAAACGGTGTTATAGAAGCTTTCCTCCTGCGGAAAGGTTCCGGAGGTTGCGGAGCACTGTTTGAGACACATGTATGTCGGAATGAGCATAAATGCCACGAGCATTGCCGCGATGACAGAGCTGATTGCAAAGGTTGTTCCGCCTCTGAGAAAACGGTTGTATAAAAACTTATCGAAGCTTCTTGTGTATTGATTACCTTCAGAATTTATACGACAGGGGATGTCATTGTATGTGTCTTTGATTGAGTAACGGCTGATAAAGTATACAAGAAAATACAGAATTGCGAATATGCAAATCATATAGGACATATAATAATTTGCAAAGAAGCTGAAGGCAAGAGCCGTTACATAAAGCTTGCAGCTTCTGTCATTTATAATTTTTTCAATACCGAGAATAATCAGCGGAAGCAGATACATCGCATCAATCCACATTATATTCCAGTAATACGCGATGAAGAAGCCGCAGAAAGCATAAAGCAGACCGAAGGCTGTTATGGAAAAATCATTTTTGCCTGTGGATTTCTTGAGATAGTATGCGAAAGCGGAGGAGGCAAGTGCATTTTTGACAAGAACCATTGCGCCTATTGCCTCGGGGATGTTCTCGTGTCCTGCAATCAGGGCAATTACAGCTCCGACCGGACTTGAAAGATAATTAAAATAATTGCCGACAAAGCTGCCGCCGCCACCCGTATTCCACGAATAAAACAGACTTTTAAATTCGGTCAGCCTGTCATACAACTCAGAAAAAAGCGGTCCGTACTGGTGGAAAAGATCCATTCTCAGTACAGTTCTTCCGCCGAAGGGAATAACCTCATAACAGTAATAAACAAGAATCATCAGAACAGATGAGCATAAAAATGCAAGCAGGATATAAATGTTGTTATCTAAGAAATTCGAAAGCCTGCTGTTCTTGTTTTTCAGTGTTTTATTTTCGCTTTTCAACGAATTCACCCTTTCAACACATACTCTTACAACATATTACCACATTTATACTTTTCTTTCAATATCTTGTGGTTAAAGTTCATATTATTTTTAAAATTTTTGTTCTAAAACGGGACAAGAACTCATAAAAAGTAATGGTGATTTAAATGAATACCAAAAAAGACTTTTATCTGAGCTCGGTCAGAAAATATCTTCCCAAGAAGATATCGGATGCAATAAACACAATTTCTGCCGAAAAGCTTGAGCTTCTTTGTGAAATCCGTCTCAGAGCAGATTTACCCGTATGCTTAATATTTACTGATAAAACATATTTTATTACGGGAGCAGGCAGGGTAACGGAGTTTTATTCAGAGGATTGCACAGTGCTGAGCCGGAGTGAAGTATCTGAAGCCTTTAACAGGATGTGTAATTACTCTGTTTACTCATACAGTGAGAATATTGCTGAAGGGTTCGTCACTCTTGATTCGGGATGCCGTGTCGGTGTTTACGGAACGGCTGTTATAAAAAACGGAAAAATATCTGCCGTTCGTAATGTCAGAGGACTTAATATCAGAATACCGACGGATATACGGGGAGTATCAGATCCGATTGCTGATTTATTTTTGAAGCATAGCGTAAATGTGCTCATTTGCGGACCGCCCTCATCGGGTAAGACAACCATACTCAAGGATCTGTGCCGTAAGCTGTCGGACGGTTATTCATACAAGCTGTCGGTTATTGATGAACGGGCGGAATTCTCAGGTACATATCTCGGATATAATACAGACATTCTCTCCTTGTATCCCAAGGCGGAGGGGATCGGAATAGCGGTCAGAACACTTTCACCTGAGATAATAGTGTGCGACGAGCTGGGTGATACACGGGAGGTCAGAAGTGTTATCGGCGGCCTTAACAGCGGTGTAAGGTTTGTGATGAGTATGCATTGTCTTGACATGTGTGAGCTGACTAAAAAAGAACAGTTCAGGCTTCTTTATGAGAATAACTGTATTGACTATTGTGTGTTTCTTAGAGAAAAAGCCAAAATCGAAAGAATTATCAACATACGGGAGAAATGCAATGAGACTGATTGCACTGATGATAATTGCGGCATCCTTTATGCTCAGCGGTTTGTTCATAGCATACCGTCTGACAGGGCGTGCCGCACTTCTTGAAAAATGTGTGATGATGATAAATGCAATGCGCGCCGATATTGAATTCCTGCATCGTCCGTCCGACGAGATTATTGCGGTGCTAAGTTCAAGAAAGGATCTCAGGGAGCTGAAGTTTTTATCCGAATGCAACCGACTGATTCAAGAGGGGCTTGACTTCAAAACCGCTTGGACACAGGCTCTTGGTAAGAATGACAATTACGGCTGTCTTAACGAGAAGGATGTAGGAAATTTGATTTCTTTCTCTGAACTTTTCGGTGTAACTGCGGATGAGGGACAAAGCTCAAATTGTCAGCTCTATCATCAGCTTTTGCAGGCATCCTGTGATGAGGCAAAAAACAACAGAGACAAATATTCAAAGCTTTCGGTTGTGCTCGGCTTATTTACGGGTATCGGATTTATTATAGTGTTCGGTTGAGGTAGCTATGGAACTTGTATTTAAAATTGCAGCGGTCGGCATAATTGTTGCTGTTCTTCAACAGGTGCTCAGCCGTTCGGGACGGGATGAATATGCGATGATAACCGTTCTTGCGGGTATTCTGGCGGTGCTTGCGATGCTTATCCCTGAGATAAGCGAGCTGTATGACACACTCGGCTCTGTTTTCGGGATGTGATTATGTTGATTATAAGGATTGTTTTATCTGCACTTGTATGTGTGCTTCTTTGTGCATTTATAAAACAGGTCAAGCCCGAGCTTGCTCCGATTGCGGTTATCGCGTCGATTATCATAGTTGTCACTCTTATTGTGACACAGCTTTCTCAGGTGCTCGGAAAAATAAATTCACTTATATCCGAAAACACCCTGATTGAAGACGGATACATAACACTTCTTATAAAAATACTCGCAATAGCAATACTTAGTAAGATTACTGCTGATTTCTGCCGTGACTGTGGCTTTTCTTCAATAGCGTCAAATATGGAGCTGGCAGGCAAGATAATTGTACTTACAATAGCGTTTCCGATGATTGAGGTTATCGTTGAGCTTGTACAGGGATTATTGGTATGAAAAGGTATTTAAAAACATTGATATCAATTATAAGTGCCGTTTTTATAATGTCAGCGTTTAGTCAGGATTGCTTTGCCGCTGAGGACAGCTTTTCATTCTTTAACACTGACAGCTTGCTTGAAGCGGTACCGGATTATTCGTCAGACCTGCTTGATGAGCTCGGAATAAGCAAGATTGATTTTGAATCTGTTTTTAGCGTTGATATAAAGGATTTCTTTAATCTGTTTAAAAAGCTGATCACGGGTGCCTTTGAGTCACCGCTGAGTTCACTTGTAAGACTGATTGCGATTATTGTACTTCTGGCGCTCTCAGAGAGCTTTATTCCTGATGACCACAACCGTCAGATAGTCGAAATTATCGGAAATCTGCTGTGCATACTCAGCATCATTTCACCGCTTTCATTTACACTGACATCCGCCGTAGCTTCGATTTCTGCATCTGAGGGCTTTATGCTGACACTCATACCGATTCTTACGGCTATTGTCTCGGTTTCGGGAAATCCGACACTTGCTACAAGCTTTCAGGCGGTAGCGTTTGCGGCGGCACAGGTTATAACCTTTGTTGCGGAGTATGTGATTGTTCCTGTTGTGGGCGCAATTCTCGCACTTGATATAACATCGTCGCTGATGCCCGTATTTTCGTTATCGGGACTGACGGGATTTATCAAAAAAACAATTACCACCGTTTTGTCACTCGGCGCATCGGTTTTCGTTTCTTTTTTAGGAATCAAGGGCGCTCTGTCAAACGCTGCAGATACCGTTGCGGCAAAGGGAATAAAGCTCGTCATAGGCTCAGCCGTTCCCGTCGTGGGTGGTGCACTCAGTGAAGCTTATGACGGAATTATGGGAAGCATTGTGCTTGTCAGAAGCACAGTCGGAATTATCGGAATCTGTCTTATAGCACTTGTGTCATTGCCGTCAATAATACAGCTTTTGTTCTGGATTTTTACATTGCGACTTGCATCATCCGTGGCGGAACTGTTTGAACAGAAAATGATAAGCTCGTTTTTAAAAGCGATGGCGTCGTCTATTATCTTATTAAATGTCGTAATTCTGTTTGTTGCGGTTCTGTTTATAATCGCAACTGCACTTCTTCTTGTTATCAGGGCGGAATAATATGGATTTTATCAAATCGTGGACACTGACTATTGTAACGGCGGCGGTAATCGGCTCGATTATCGTGACACTTACTCCGTCAGGCGAAACTGAAAAAACAGTCAGAACGGTGGTATCGCTGTTTTTACTTGTTTCGTTTTTTCTGCCGTTCATTAAAGAGAATAATGTCGGTCTGCTGACACAAGGTAATCAGCCTTTGTTTGAGACTGCACCTGAATTTGACAGCAATGAGCTGATGTCTGATATGATGAAGAATGAGGTCACAAGACTTGTTGCTGAGGTGCTTGACAGTCATTCGGTGCAATATACCGAAATAAATGTTGACATATCTGTTTCAGATAACGAAATAAAAGCGGATAAAATTACGGTTGTTACTCAAGAGAAAATTAAAAATACAGATATATTGATAAAGGAAATAGAAGAAAAAACAGGCTTGATAGTCGGAATAGAGGTGAGGGATAATTGACAGATTAAAAAAACTCATATCAGGTCTTAAAGTCGACAAGAGAGTGCTACTTATCTCAGCGGTCGGCCTGACGGGGATTCTGCTTCTGACATTCTCTGAAATTTATCCTGATAAAAAGGATGAGGCTTTTGAACAGACAGATTGTGTAAGCGATGTGCGCGAATATGAGGAGAGTCTTGAAAAAAGACTTAAAGAATTGCTTTCACAAATAAAAGGCGCGGGAAAAATCAGCGTTATGGTTACTCTCGATTCGGGAAATGAAAATATATATGCAAAAGAAGAAAAGCACGGTGAAAAAAATACTGAAAGCAGGTATGTGATAGTCGATGATGCAGGTGATGAGGTCGGCTTGCTTCTGAGGGTGACTGAGCCTGAGGTCAGGGGAGTCGCGGTTGTCTGTGAGGGAGCAGCCTCTGCTCAGGTAAGGCAGGAAATTATAAACACGGTTTCGGCAGTGCTTAACATAAGCACTAATCGTATAAGTATTGCACAAATCAGATCTGACAACGGAGGATGAATATGATAATCAAGAAAAAGCAGATAGTAACCGCTACACTCGCAATGGCACTCGGTGCCGCGGTATTTATTAACTGGTATTACACAAAGCCTGATGCGCTTGAAACGCTCAACGGTAAAGAAAAGACAACTCTAGCTGATGACGGAACGCTCGGTGAGGCGCAGTATGTCTCAGCAACAACGGCTCCCGATTCAGCTAAAACCCTTGCTGATTTCAAGTTAAAGCGCGATGCCGCACGCGACGAAGCTAAAGAAACGCTGAATAATGTAATAAAGGATTCAAAATCCTCGGCAGATGCTGTCAGCAAAGCGACGGATTCGTTATCACAGCTGACATCGGAAATAAAAGCAGAGGCTGACCTCGAAAACCTCATTGCGGCAAAGATTTCTTCTGACTGTGTGGTGATTATTGACTCAGATGTGTGCCAGGTGATTGTAGGCAAAGGTGTTGCAAATGAAAATGTATCCTTACAAATAAAAGAGCTTGTAATAAATCAGACGAAAATTCCGTCAAAAAATATCACAATTATTGAATTAAAAGGTTGAAGTATTCAAAAAATATGATATAATATGCATAAAAGTATGAATATATACATTGTGTGCACCTTATATCATTCAAATTTATTCAAGGAAAAAAGCGATAAATGTGCACCCTCTGTATCTTACAGAGGGTTTATTTTTTGAAAGGATTGTTTAAAATGAGCACTATTTCAGAAAAAAGAAGAAAGTCAAGAGAGCAGGCTTTTATCATTCTTTTTGAAAAATCCTTTAACGAAGATATGTCAGTCGATGAGATTGTATCGATTGCCGTTGAATCAGAGGTTATTCAGGAAGATAAATTTATGAATAAGCTTGTTATGACCGCTGACGAAAATATTGAAATCATTGACTCGGAAATTGAAAAGAATCTTAAGGGCTGGAGCAAGTCGAGAATTTCAAAGGTCAGCCTTGCACTTCTCAGACTTGCGATTTGTGAAATCAGATATTTTGATGACATTCCTGTCGGTGTTTCAATTAACGAGGCTGTTGAAATCTGTAAGATTTACGGCTCAGATGAGGATAAGTCATTCATTAACGGTGTTCTCGGCTCGGTTGCAAGAGGAGAAAAAGCATAATGGCTTGTTATCTTGGTATCGACACGAGCAACTATACAACCTCGTGTGCAATCTATGATTCCGAGACCGGTACTGTCATTCAGAGAAAAAAGCTTTTACCTGTTGCTCAGGGACAGTTGGGGCTCAGGCAGAGTGATGCTGTTTTTCATCATACAGTTCAGCTGCCGGAGCTTCTGAAGGATTTGTTTGACGGCTTCAGCGGTGAAATTGCAGCTGTCGGTGTTTCGGATGCGCCGCTTCGTGCCGAAGGCTCGTATATGCCTTGCTTTCTCGCGGGTGTCAGTGCGGCAACGGCTGTTTCAGCGGCTTGCGGAGTGGATTTGTATAAATATTCACATCAGCAGGGGCATCTGATGGCGGCGTTGTTTTCTTCGGATAAGACGGAGCTTTTCGGCAAGCCATTTCTTGCTTTCCATGTTTCGGGAGGAACAACTCAGCTCGTTTTAGTCAATGATAAGCTTGAAACACAGCTTGTTGCTTCTTCACTTGACCTCAAAGCAGGTCAGGCGATTGATCGCCTGGGCGTGCTTCTGGGGTATCGGTTCCCTGCGGGCAGATATGTTGATGAGCTTGCAACAAAAAGCGATAAAGTCTACAAAATCAATGTTAAGCTCACGGACGGAAATTGCTCCTTGTCAGGTGTCGAAAATAAATTCAAAAAGATGTATGAGGATGGCGAAAAGCCTGAGGATATCTGCCGTTTTGTCATCGATTACATTATGATCGTGCTTTATAAAATGGCACTTTATGCACGCGAAAAATACGGTGAGATGCCGATTGTATTTTCGGGCGGTGTAATGTCAAACAGTATTATAAGAAAAACTTTGACGGAAAAGCTCGGAGCATTTTTTGCCGAGCCTGAGTTTTCGTCGGATAATGCGGCAGGAATTGCCATACTTGCATCAGAAGGATCAGTGTGATTATGTTTGAAACAACGATTTTCAGCGTTTCACAATTAAATACCTATGTTAAATCAATAATTGATTCTGATATTTTACTACGCAATGTTTTCGTTGTCGGAGAAATTTCAAATTTTACCAACCATTATCGTACGGGTCATTACTACCTGACGCTCAAGGATGAAAGCGCCGCCGTTAAGGCTGTAATGTTCAGAATGAGCAATCAGCGTCTGCGTTTTCTTCCCGAGAACGGAATGAGGGTTATCGCGCGGGGCAGAGTTTCTTTGTTTGAAAGAGACGGTCAGTATCAGTTCTATATTGAGGATATGCAGCCTGACGGAGTCGGCGCACTCAACCTTGCCTTTGAACAGCTGAAAAATAAGCTCGGTGCCGAAGGACTTTTCAGTGATGAATTTAAAAAGCCAATACCGCAGCGTTGCCGTAAGATCGGTGTTGTAACATCATCTACGGGAGCGGTAATACAGGATATTAAAAATGTTGTATCAAGACGGTATCCGCTGGCTGAAATAGTCCTTGCTCCGGTTGAGGTTCAGGGGCCTAATGCGGCGCCTCAGATTGCCGCGGCAATAGCTGAATTAAACGCTATAAGTGATGCGGATGTTTTGATTGTCGGCAGAGGCGGCGGCTCTATGGAGGACCTGTGGGCGTTCAATGAAGAAATTGTTGCCCGCGCAGTTTTCGCAAGCAGAATTCCCGTTATTTCTGCAGTCGGTCACGAAACCGATTTTACAATCTGTGATTTTGTTGCAGATCTCAGAGCTCCCACGCCCTCGGCGGCGGCTGAGCTTGCAGTACCCGATATCCGTGATGACAGACGGTTTCTTGAAAATATAGTGTATACACTTGAATCTGCTTTATTACAGAGAATCGGTGATGAGTCGGTCAGACTTGATTTGCTGAGTGAGCGGATAAAGCTACGCAGTCCGTCTTATATTATTGATGAAAAGCTTAATACGGTCAGTACCGTATATTCAGAGATTCTTAATAAAATTCAGAACAGATTGAATACTGAAAACACAAGATTTTCCACAATCTCCGCCAAGCTGGATGCACTCAGTCCGCTGAAGGTTATGTCGAGAGGTTATTCTATTACATTAAAGAATGATTCGGTTATTACAAGCGCCGCTGAGCTTGATACGGGTGATCGGGTCACAGTCAGATTCGCTGACGGATACAAAGAATGTGAGGTGCTTTGAAATGGCAGTAAAAATGACTTATGAGGATGCTATGAAGAGACTTGAAGAAATTCTTCTCAAGCTCGATGACGGCAGTTTGCCGCTAGATGAATCAATCAAGCTTTTTGAAGAAAGCACAAAGCTTGCACTTTTCTGCAACAATTATCTCGACAAGGCAAAGCTCAGAGTAACGGAGCTTACACAGGCTTAATAAGGAAGTTATATTATGAACAGATATGTTGATTTAATAAATGAAGCGCTGACGGAGTATCTTCCGAAAAGTGATGATATTGTTTCGCAGGCAATGCGTTACAGCGTTGAAAACGGCGGAAAAAGAATACGCCCGTCACTGCTGCTTGCATTTTGTGATATATGCTCAGGCGATGTTCGTAAGGCATTGCCGCTTGCCTGCGCACTTGAAATGATACACACATACTCATTGATTCACGATGATCTGCCGTGTATGGATGACGATGATTTCCGACGAGGAAAGCCGTCTTGCCATATAAAGTTCGGTTATGAGTATGCTTTACTGGCCGGTGATGCACTTCTTACGCTTGCGTTTGAAACTGCACTTAAAAGCGAGCTTCCGGCTCCGATTGTTGTTGATGCGGTAACGGAGCTTGCAAGGGCTTCGGGCTGGGCAGGTATGGTCGGCGGACAGGTTATCGACCTTCAGAACGAGGGCAAAAAGGTCGGTGCAGAAGACATCGTCAGAATGTATAATCTTAAAACGGGTGAGCTTATCCGTGCGGCCTGTGTTATCGGATGTATTGCGGCGGGAGCACCTGCCAAGATTCCCTACGCAACCGTTTTTGCTCACAATATCGGACTTTCCTTCCAGATAGTTGATGATATTCTTGACCTTACTGGTGATGAAGAGACACTCGGCAAGCCTGTCGGAAGCGATGAGGATAACGAAAAATGCACCTATGTTTCAATAATCGGCATTGAGGAATCAAGAAGGGTTGTTGCACAGCTTACCGAAGAGGCAAAGTCGGTGCTTGACAGATTTGATGCGGACACCGCTTTTCTCAAGAACTTTGCCGATGTAATGCAAAGCAGAAAGAACTAATCTTTTTCTTTTGGATGTGATCTGATGGATAAGGAAATCAAATACCTTAACAGAATAAATTCGCCCGATGATCTAAAAAAGCTCGATGAGTCTGAGCTGCCTGAGCTCGCGCAGGAGATACGAGAGGTGCTTATTGAGACCGTGTCAAAAACAGGCGGTCATCTTGCATCAAATCTCGGCGTGGTCGAGCTGACGCTTGCGATTCACAGAGTTTTTGATTCACCCAACGATAAAATTGTTTGGGATGTCGGTCATCAGGCATATACACATAAGCTTATAACAGGCCGATATGAAAAGTTCGGTACAATCCGTCAGAAGGACGGACTTTCGGGCTTCTGCCATCCGAACGAGAGTGAGCACGATACTTTTTACAGCGGCCACAGCGGAACATCAGTTTCCGCCGCCTACGGTATCGCTCAGGCTAATAAAATAAAAAAGAAGAATAATTACACTGTTGCAGTCATAGGTGACGGCTCGTTTACGGGAGGTCTTGTTTATGAGGCTCTCAACAATGCGGGCAGAACAAAGTCGAAGCTGATCGTAATTCTCAATGACAATGAAATGTCTATTTCTGAAAATGTCGGCTCACTTGCAAAGCACCTTACAAAAATCCGTTCAAAAAAGAGATATGTCAGCCTTAAGGATCATCTCGAGAGCTTTATAAGCCGTATTCCCGTTATTGGTGTAAGACTTGCAAACGGACTTTATAAAATCAAAACCTCTGTCAAAAACTTTATGTACGAAAGCACGATTTTTGAAAAGCTCGGCTTCCGTTATATGGGACCTGTTGACGGACACGATTTTGAAATGCTCACAGAGGCGCTTAATACCGCAAAAAGCCTTGATTCACCCGTCGTGCTTCATGTCAGCACCGTAAAGGGCAAGGGCTATGATTTTGCAGAAAAGGATCCGAGCGTATTTCACGGAATATCCAATTTTGATATCGATACGGGAGAACACAGAACTTCAGGTACAACCTTCTGCAATGAATTCGGCAATCTTATGTGCCGTATGGCTCGTGAGGATAAACGGATTTCCCTTATCACCGCGGCAATGTCACTCGGAACGGGACTTACGGAATTCAGCAACGAATTCTCAGACAGATTCTTTGATGTCGGTATCGCTGAGGAGCACGCCGTAACATTTGCATCAGGCCTTTCAAAGGGCGGAATGCTGCCTGTTTTTGCGGTTTATTCAACCTTCTTACAGCGTTGCTATGATGAGATTATCCACGACGGAGCGTTGCAGGATCAGAAGCTTGTGCTTGCCATTGACCGTGCAGGCTTTGTCGGTGATGACGGAGAAACACATAACGGACTTTACGATGTTTCGTTCCTTCAGGGTATACCTAAGGTTACCGTGTATTCTCCGACAACCTATGATGAAATGAAAATTGATTTCGGTAATGCATTTTACCGTGACAGCGATGTTGTTGCCGTCAGATATCCGCGTGGGGGAGAGCCTGAGCTGCCCGATGATTTTGAATCATCCTTCGGTCCTTATGATTTATACGGCTATGCCCATGCGGACTTTGTAATTGTGACTTACGGAAGACTTTTCGGTGAGGCGGCTAAGGCTGCGAATGATCTGCTCACGAAAAATGTCAGAGTCAAGGTACTCAAGCTTAACCGTATCAAGCCTGTTGATGAGGGTGCGTACGAAAGCGTTATCAATGCAAAAAAAATTATTTTCTATGAAGAGGGTGTCCGTTCGGGCGGTATAGGCGAAAAATTTGCCGCAACTCTTCTTCAAAAGGGATATAAAGGCACATATAATCTTTATGCCGTTGACGATTGCTTTGTTAAACAGGCAAAGATTGATGAGCTTTACAAGCAGTTCGGATTTGACAGTCAAAGTATTTCCGACAAAGTATATGAGATTAGCAAACTGAGGTGAAATTGTGGCTGAAAAATTAAGGCTCGATGTTGCTCTGACTGAGCGCGGTCTTGTTGCATCAAGAGAAAAAGCTAAGGCACTTATTATGGCAGGACAGGTTTATATTAACGGACAAAAGGAGCTCAAGGCAGGAGCAAATGTCAAGCCCGATGATGAAATTGAGGTCAGGGGAAGTCAGAATCCCTTTGTCAGCCGCGGCGGACTCAAGCTTCAGAAGGCGGCGCAGAAGTTCGGCATAGACCTGAACGGCTGTATCTGTATGGATATCGGCGCATCTACGGGCGGTTTTACAGATTGTATGCTTACCTACGGAGCACAAAAGGTTTACGCAATCGATGTCGGATACGGTCAGCTTGCCTGGAAGCTCAGAACAGATGACCGTGTTGTTAATATGGAAAGAACGAATTTCCGTTATGTTACACATGAGCAGATACCTGAAGAAATTGATTTTGCGAGTGTTGATGTTTCGTTTATTTCTCTTAAAATCATTCTTCCCGTGCTTCACAGCCTACTGAAAAATAACGGTGAAGCGGTATGTCTTATCAAGCCTCAGTTTGAAGCAGGTAAGGAAAAAATCGGCAAAAAGGGAGTTGTCCGTGATCCTCAGGTACATACTGAGGTCGTTGAGACTATAACTTCTTTTGCGGTTGAAAACGGTTTTTCGGTTATCAACCTTGACTTTTCACCGATTAAGGGACCTGAGGGTAATATTGAATATCTGATGCATATCGTAAAAACTGAGGAAAATTCCTTTGTCTGCGATGTTCGGCCGTCAGACCTCGTCAGAGTTTCTCACGAAAATTTAGATAAATAAGCGAGTGATGAAAATGAAATTTGCATTGCTTCCTAACCTAACAAGAAAAAAAGCTCTGGGAGTATCCCTCGAGGTTTGCAGACAGCTGGATGCTCTCGGTGCTCAATACATAGTGAATTCGCAGCAGCGCGAATATTTTTCTCAGACAAATGCTGTTTTTGCCGATATGGATGAGCTTATTTCCGTGGCTGACATAATCATTTCGGTCGGCGGTGACGGAACATTCATACACGCCGCAAAATTCGGAAAGCCGATTCTCGGTATCAATGCGGGCAGAATAGCTTTTATGGCAGGTCTTGAGGAAACTGAGCTCGATATGCTCAGAAATCTCATTGACAATAAGTATACTCTTGACCGTCGTATGATGCTGAGGGCCGAAATCTGTGCGCCCGACGGTACTGTTATCGATACCCGATACTGTGTCAATGACGCGGTTGTGGCACGCGGCACACAGATTAAAATGGAGGAGTTCACCGTTGAGCATAACGGCAGACCTCTTAACAGCTATACCGCGGACGGAATTATCATTTCGACTCCTACGGGTTCAACGGCATATAATCTTTCGGCAGGCGGTCCGGTTGTTGATCCTCAGATTGAAAGTATATTACTTACTCCTATATGCACACACTCACTTTTTTCAAGGGCATTGATTTTTAAACCTGATTCTTCCTTTAAATTATACTCATCGGGCGGTGCTCAGATTGGGCTTTCGTGTGACGGTGAGGATACAATCATCGTTCCATCAGAGCACTATGTCAATGTTACAAAAGCAGATATGTCTGCTGATTTTATTCGTATTAAGAATGAGACCTTCCTTGAAATATTGAACACAAAATTAGCACAACGCAGACTTTGATTTCTGTATTGAGGAGAATTGCTATGAAAAAGAAAAGACACAGTATGATATTAAAGCTTATCAGCAAGTTTGAAATCGGTACTCAGGAGGAGCTGATGGAAAAACTGCGTGAAAACGGATTTGATGCTACTCAGGCAACTGTTTCACGCGACATCAAGGAGCTTCGCCTTGTCAAACAGATGAATAAGCGCGGCTCTTACAGATATGTTGAAGGTAAGAGCGAGGCTGATGAGTATCTTTCAAAATTCAACGCTATTTTTTCACATTCGGTTGTATCCTGTGATTGCGCACTCAATACAGTTGTTATCAAGTGCTATACAGGTATGGCTCAGGCCGCTTGTGCCACCTTTGACAATATGCAGTGGGAGGGACTTGTCGGAACAATAGCAGGTGACGACACAATTTTTGCTCTCTGCAGAACAGAAGCTCTTGCACAGGAGCTTAAAAATTCAGTTGAAAAATTAGTAAAGTAACGGCGCGGATGTGATTTGATGCTTACAAGCTTAAAAATTGAAAATGTTGCAATCATTGAGAGTGCCGCCATTGAATTCGGCTGCGGACTGAATGTTCTCACAGGTGAAACGGGCGCTGGTAAATCCATTGTCATTGACTCAATCAATGCCATTTTGGGTGAAAGGACCTCAAAGGATCTTATCCGAACAGGTGCTGACAGTGCTAAGGTTTATGCCGTGTTTGAGGATATTTCCGAGAACATCAAGGCGATGCTTGCGGAGGACGGAATTGACTGTGAGGATGATGTGCTTATTCTCAACCGAGTCATTAACCGTGACGGCAAGAATACCTGCAGAATCAACGGCTGTCCGGTAACTGTCGGAATGCTCAAGTCTGTCGGAAAAGAGCTTATCGACATTCACGGTCAGCACGATAATCAGGCGTTGCTTTCACCCGACAGACATTGCGGCTTCGTTGACGGATACGCTCAGTGCGGTGAGCTGATAGCTTCCTATAAGGAGTCATTTTATCAGCTTTGCGAAATACGAAAGAAAATCCGTACACTTGAATCAGCCGAATCCTCAAAGTCTGACAGAATCGACCTGCTTTCATATCAGATAAATGAGCTTGAAATGGCTCAGATTGTCCCGGGTGAACGCGAGTCTTTGGCTGAAAGAAAGACTCTTATCAATAACTCTCAGAAGGTTATCGACTCACTTAACAGTGCATATCAGGCGTTGAAGGGTGACTCGGCGGGAATTGACAGTATTGCTGATGCCGCTGATGAAATATCGGCTGCCGAGGCTTATTATCCTTCACTTTCCGAGACGGCAGAAAGACTTAACAATATCCGTTATGAAATTGAGGATATTGCCGAGGTTGTCAGAGAGTCACTCTATTCTTTTGATTTTGACGAACAGGAGCTCGACACAATCGAAGAAAGACTCGACCTTTTATACAGGCTGTCCCGTAAATACGGTGAGACAGAGGAGGATATGCTCGAATATCTTGAAAATGCAAAAAAAGAGCTTGACAGCATAGCTTTTTCCGAAGAAAGAATTATTCAGCTGAAGGCTGAAGAAAAAAGCGTTTTCGCAAAAACAACAGAGCTTGCTGACAAGCTTACAAGTGCAAGAATCAGGGCAGGGGAGGAGCTCAGCTCAAAAATCTGTGAAGAGCTTTCATTTCTTGATATGCCTAGTGTGCGATTCGTTTCAAGATGTCTGCAAACTGAGCTTACGGAAAACGGTAAGGACGAAATTGAGTTTCTTATCTCGGCTAATGCAGGCGAAGAGCCGAAGCCGCTTGCAAAAATTGCATCGGGCGGTGAGCTTTCAAGAATTATGCTTGCAATAAAGAATGTCCTTGCTGATGTTGACGGCGTCGGAACGATGATTTTTGACGAAATTGATACAGGTGTCAGCGGCAGAGCAGCTCAGAAAATTGCTCTCAAGCTCCGCGAGGCATCGAAGGGCCGTCAGGTCGTATGTGTCACTCATCTTGCACAGATTGCATCTCAGGGTGATGTTCATCTTTATATCAGTAAATCCGTCAGAGACGGAAAAACATTCACAAATATCAAATCTCTTATTGCTGATGACCGTATCAGCGAGATTGCAAGAATTATGGGCGGAATTGAAATAACCGAGCTTCAGCTTCAGAGTGCCCGTGAGATGCTCGAACAGGCAGGTAATATTTTGCAGTAATTGTCTATTGTAAAATTATTATTGCTATGTTATAATACGGAAAACATATATTTATATCGGATGGAGAATTATAATGAAAGGTAATTACACAAGAACAAGACTTCTGGCTTTGCTTGTCTGCTTTATGTTTGTTTTTTCGCTTGTCCTTTCCGGATGCTCGGTTGAAAAAATATCAAAGCCTGATAACGGTAAAGACGATATTATCAATATTGGTGACGGCTACGGCGATATTCCCGATGACTATCAGATAGTTATCGGCTCTGACGGTCAGTCATATCTTGTTGACGGTGAGGGTAACTCAATAGTTTATAATCCCACCTCAGCTTACATTGATCCCAATGCAACTACAACGACCACAGCAGGATCAACAACCACAACAACCACCACTACAACTACGACCACAACAACTACTACAACCACACCCACCACTACAACGACACGAAATGTCTATAATGCGCTTGCGATTCAGCGAAGATTCGGCTTCAATAAGGCTTACGATAATTTCGCAGGTCTTGCAAACTTCTATCTCGACACAATCAGAGTTTATTTTACATATAACGGCTATGATTGGCTTATCGAGCTCTGGAAGGGCGAATATGCTATGGCTTCCGTCGGCTGTGAGATAGGCTTCTATTACAATGATAAGCCCTCATCAGCTGAAAACGGCAGACTCGATTGGAGCGTCGGTGAAGAAAAGCACTTCAAAGCGGTTGATGATGAGGATGCTATGTATGCTTCAATGGAGCTTTGGCAGTATGTTGACGGAAAAGAAGAGCCCGTAAAGAAAATCAATTTCGGCCGCCGCCTTTGCTGGTGGGCAGCTGCGTTTGAAAACGGAGTTCTTGAAAAGCATAGTGACAGAACATCACTTGTTATGAGAGGCACTATTGAATTCCCGACAGTTGAGATGATGGGACTTTTTGTTGAAGGTCTTGAGGAAAGAGGCTTCAAACAGGGTAATACATCATCATACGAGGATGTTGAACGATACTCTGTTGATCCCAAGAAAAATAAGGTTACGATTGTATGGCGTTATTTCGATGAGGATAAATTCCATGAGGGCGCATAAGTTGTAAAAATATATTCATTAAACGCTTGACAACATACAATATCTGGGTTATAATAGACACGCTAGGTATGATTATTTTAGAAAGGAAGATAATACAATGAAAAAGTTTTTGGCAATCCTTCTTTCAGCAATTCTCTGTGCTACTGTTGCTTACTCAGTTTGCGCTGAAGATTTGGCTCCCGCTGAAGATGCAGTAGTTGTTTCTGAGGAAACAAATCCTGTTGCTGATTTGGCTGATCAGATCGCTAATGATACTGTTGCTCAGGAAAAGGCTGAAGAGCTTGTTGATGCAATTGCTAACGGCTCTGCAAGTGACGATATCGTTTCTTTGCTCGGCGCTCTTGAGAAGTATATCAACGGTGCAGGCTTTGAGACATCTGACCTTCAGGATGCAGGCGCAGTTCGTGATGTTATCGATGCTTTCCTTGAGGATGCAGGCGTTAACTCAGAAGAGCTCAACCAGGCTATCTCTGAGAGCACAATCGCAAATGCTGTTCTCGGCATTTACTACTCAGCTCCCGAAGAACCCACAGTAGAGCCCGAGGTTGAAGAGCCCACAATTCCTGACACAGGTTACAACGGCTGATTATTAAAAGATACAAGGTGACGGTTATTCGTCACCTTTTCTTTTTTTGTTAATGGTTTTTTAACAAATAGCGCAAATTTTTGTGATATTATTTTATTGGGATATTTGGCACCCTTATTTTAAGGCTTCCTTGAGAGTCGGTAGGTTATTTTGCTTGAGATCGAATGTCTCACGGCATATTACGGTGAATGTTGCTGCATCATTGTGATTTCTGAGAATGTTCCATCCGTTCACTTTTTGTGGTGTTGAGCTCAGACTCTTGATTATAATATCTGACTCATCATCGGTTGCTACATTCAGACACACACACAGCTCCCTGAGCAGGGCATTGCTTATATTATTTTTTGCCTCGGTAATAGTGCAACAGATTATTTTGTTTTCGTTATCTGCATACGCTTTTAACAGTACGGTGTTGTCAATAAAACAGTTATATTCAACCGTTTGAGTTTTTGTGATGATTATATCATCGTCGCTTATCATAAATGCACCGCGTTCATTCAGTAAGCTTACTAATTCATTGATGTCAGGTGTATTATCACTCTGACAACCGTTCATAATTATTAAAAGACTGATTACAGCTAAAAGTTTAAGATATTTCATTTTTAACCTCGTAAATTATTTTAATTTATATATATTCATTTTTTCGCAATTTAACACGAAAGAGGTCTTGTTTATGCAAAAGAAAAAAATTACAAAAAAACAGCGTAACGCAATTATTGCAGTTGTTCTTGCTGTTGCTGTTGTTGCAGGCATTTGCTATGTCGCATTTAAGCCTGAGGATAAACTGAAGGTTGAAACAGTCAATGTCAGCTGTCAGTCTGTCAGCGCAACCCTTGATACAACAGGTAAGGTTTCGGCGGCAAGCCAGGATGCTTTTGTCATTCCGTCTGGCGCAAAGCTTCTTACCCTGAATGTCAAAGAGGGTGATATCGTTGAAGCGGGTGATATCATCGCAACATTTGACCTTACATCTCTGAATGATGCTCTTCGTGATAAAGAGAATGCTTATAAAAAGGCTGAGTCTGCATATAATGATGCGGTCAAGGCTGCCGGAGACTCAAAGTCAAAGATTGCTCAGGTTAAAAAGCAGATTGCTGAGCTTGAAGCTGAAATAGCAAGACTTCAGGATAAGGCTGATTCAACAGTACAGAAGCCTGTTGTAAATGCTCCGACTGTTAAGGTTTCGGATTCACTTGTAAAAAGATTTGTAAAGCTGGCAAAGCTTTTTGGTGTTGAATATACAAACGATGAGGCTGAAAAAGTTCTCGTGAATATGCTTTCTGCAGGTAGCAGTATGTCTGATATTTCATCTATGATGGATAATCTCAGCTCTTTTGCCGGAACAGGCTCATTTGATTTTTCATCACTTTCGGCTATGACAGGCTCATCCGAGCTTATGAGTGCCGAGATGAGTCTTATTCAGCTCAAGTCTCAGCTTGCTACACTCGAGCTTCAGTCTGACAGCACCTATATTTCAGCATTCAAGACTATTGCCGACAAAGCAAGAGAGAGCTATATTGCAACCAAAGCACAGGTAGATTCAATGAGAAACGGTTGGATTGCCAAGGATAAGGGTATTATCAGTGAGGTCAATGTAAGCCTTGACGGTGAAGACTCTGCAAATGCTCAGACTCAGGAATTTGATATCAGTTCAATTCTTTCAGCAGTAACTTCAGGCGCTGATGTAACATCACTTCTTTCATCATTTATGGGTAATGCCGAGGCTGCAGTCAGAATTCTTTATTATCCTCTGGTTGCTGATATTTCACTGAGCAAATATGATATTCTTGATGTTGATATGAATCAGGATGTTATCATTGAATCCGCAAGCGGCAAGGAATTTGCCGGCAAGGTCTCCTATATCAGTACTGTGGCAACATCATCAAACGGACTAAATATAGGTTCAATTATGGGCAGCTCAAATGTTTCAAGCACAATTCCCGCACAGGTCACAATCGAAGAGGCTGATCGTTCTGTTATTGTCGGTGTCGATGTTCAGGTTTCGGTTATAACTGATACTATTGAGAATGCACTTGTTGTACCCGTTGAGGCTATCTGCATTGACGGTGAGGATGTTTTTGTATATGTTCTTGATGACGGTGTCGCAAAGAAGACAAATGTCGAGCTCGGCATTTCAAGTGATACACACTATCAGATTCTTTCAGGACTTACAGAAAAGGATGTTCTTATCAAAAACACCTTAGGCCTTGAAGACGGAGTTAAGGTAGAGACTAAATAAGCGAGGGGATTAGCTTTGGATATCAGAGAGAATATTCGAATAGCTGTTTTCAGCATCAAAACAAATATGATGCGCTCCTTGTTGACGATGCTCGGTATCATTATCGGCGTTGCTTCCGTTATCGCGATTATAACTATCGGTGACGGCGGACGCGATTATATTGTCAGTATGATTGAGGATCTCGGCTCAAATGCAATTCAGATTATGGTTAATGCAACTACGGCTGATCCTTCCGATTATCTTACCGAGGATGATGTTGAAGCTATCAAAAAGCTCGATAATGTCAAATATTGCTCACCTTATGAATATTCCTTCGGTGAGGTACAGACACGCGATTACAAGAGCTTTTGTTTTACAATCGCAGGCAACGAGGACTTTTTCAGAATAAACGAGATTCCTACAAAGCACGGCAGATGCTGGACTCGTGCGGAATACAAGCAAAGTAAATATGTGTGCGTTGTTGATGCTGTTACAGCCAAGGATGCATTCGGACATACAAACTGTGTCGGTGAAACGCTCAATTATACTGTTAACGAAAAGACGATTCCTCTCAAGGTAATCGGTGTTGTTGATATGATGGAGCTTATGCAGATGTCTGAGGATCAGATGGCATCAATGGATATGACACAGATGATGGGCGGCGTAAGTATGGGAATGATCGGCATTCCTGCAACGCTTAACGCTGAGCTTAATAACAGAATCAACCAATATACACAGGTCTTTATGATGGCTGAAGATGGTGCAGATTTGCAGAATACAGGTGAATCCGCTCTGAACATCGTCAAGACAAGACACGGAAGCTTCGATGACTCAACCTACACAATGAGCATTATGGCGACCTTTATTGATCTGTTGGATTCAGTTATCAACATATTCACAACCTTCATTGCAGCTGTCAGTGCAATCTCTCTTCTTGTCGGCGGTATCGGCGTTATGAACATAATGCTCGTTTCCGTAACAGAAAGAACAAGAGAAATCGGTATCCGTAAGGCGCTCGGTGCAAAGACATCAACAATTATGTTCCAGTTCCTCACCGAATCGGTTATACTCTGTCTTATAGGCGGATTTATCGGACTGGTGCTCGGTGTTTCGGGCGCACTTGGCGTAGCGGCTTATCTGAATATACCGATCGCGGTTAAAGCGTCAACTGTCGCGATTGCAGTCGGCTTCTCAAGTGCAATCGGTATCTTCTTCGGAATTTATCCTGCAAAGCGTGCGGCTCAGCTGACACCTATTGAAGCATTAAGACGCGACTGATTATAAATTCAAATGCGGACTTCAGATGAAGTCCGCATTTTTTTATTCAACAGTAACGCTTTTGGCAAGATTTCTCGGCTTATCTATCTCACAGCCTTTTTTCAGCGCAACATAATACGCGAGAAGCTGAAGTGGAACGATCTCAACTAAAGGAGACAAAAGCTCTGAAGCTGTCGGGATTTTAAGTGTCGCGTTTTCGAGTATTGAAGACACCGTGATTACTTTTCCGCCGCGTGCTTCAACTTCTTTGATATTGCTCGAAATCTTGCTTGTGAGTCGATCTGAGCAGCATAAAGCGACACAAAGACTCTTGTTATCAATCAGTGATATTGTGCCGTGCTTGAGCTCACCTGCAGGATATGCTTCACAAGGGATATAACTGATTTCTTTGAGCTTTAAAGCTGCCTCAAGAGCTGAGCAATAGTCATAGCCTCTGCCAATAAAGCAAATGTATTTATATTTCAGAATTGTATCGGCAAGCTCAGAAGCCTTTTCCTTGTACGATAACAATTCTTCAATTTTTGTTGGTATTGCTTTTAGCTCATCAATGTAGCCGGATGCTTCTTTTTTTGAAAGTTCACCTGAAAGCACTGAAAGATAAATAATAAGTGAATAAATAACAGCCAGCTGTGCCGAATAAGCCTTGGTGGTAGCGACCGCAACCTCCTTGCCCGCACGGGTAAGGATTACGCAGTCACTTTCCATTGCAATGGTGCTGTTTTCGACATTAACAACGGATATAATTTTAGCTCCCTTTTCTTTTGCGATACGCAAGGCGGCAAGCGTGTCGGCTGTTTCACCGCTCTGACTTATTATGACGACAAGCGTGTTTTTGTCTATTTGCGGATTTCTGTATCTGAATTCAGAAGCAATTTCTGCCTTTGAGCTTCGTCTGAACAGCTCTTCGCAGGCGTAAGCACCGACCATTCCTGCGTGATAAGCTGAGCCGCAGCCTATAAAGTAAACATTGTCTATCTGGCTTATTTCGTTGACCGACCATTTAATTGAGCGGAATCTGATTTTTTTACCCTCAATAAATTCACCCAATGTCTGTCGAACTGCGGTCGGTTGTTCAAATATCTCCTTGAGCATATAATGCTCAAAATTACTTTTTGTAGCCTTTCGTTCATTGCTTCTGATTTTGATTTCGGTTTTACGGATTCTGCAGCCGTCCGTGTCAAAGACCTTGAAATTATCCTTTGTCATAATACCGATTTCAGAATCATTCAATCTGAATATTCTATCCGCGTTTCCCTCTAAAGCAGAAATATCGCTTGCAAGAATATTTCCGTCGGACGATGTTCCGACAAACAGCGGACTTGACTTTTTGGCGCATATTATCGTTCCGGGATAGTCTGAGCACATAATGCCTAAGGCGTAAGTTCCTGTCAGCATCGGCAGAACTCGTGTAACAGTTCCCTTAAGATCGCCGTTATACTCAGATTCGAGCAACTGTGCGATAACCTCAGTGTCTGTCTGACTCTGAAATTTTACACCTTTGCGGATTAAAGCTGTTTTCAATTCAGCGAAATTTTCGATGATTCCGTTGTGAACAACAAAAAACAATCCGTTCTGACTCGCGTGCGGATGTGCGTTTGTTTCGTTCGCTTCTCCGTGTGTAGCCCATCGGGTGTGTCCGATGCCTGTCTCGGAAATATGATTACTGCATTTTTCCTTCAATATTCCCGGACCGCCGACTGAACGGATAACATTTATTCGGTTGTTTTCATAAAACGCAATTCCCGAAGAATCATATCCTCGGTATTCGAGTGTTTCGAGTCCTGAGAGAATAATATTAACGGCATTTTCATTTCCGATATATCCCATAATACCGCACATAATAATACCACCTTGATGTTAGTAATATTATTCTATGTCCGTTTCAGAAAAATATCCGAAAAAAAGGGACTGAAAATCAGTCCCTAAAGTTATCGTGTCTGAAAAACAAAATCAAGTCCGATGGCATAATCAGCAGTTATCTGACGGTCAAGCTCATCAACATCACCGTCAAAATCAACATCGGCAGCATATTTAATATAGCTTTCATAGCTGTCAGGTGAATTGATTATGCACGAATCAATAACAGCATCCTGTCCGTCGGCGTAGCCGTCGCCGTTTGTGTCACCGAAAATTATTATACGATAGGTTTTGTAAAGATCACCGTAGATATCGTAGATATTAAGCACGGCACCTGTTCCGTTACCGAGAAAGGAAGGAATAAATTCTGTCGTTCCCGTGCCGGATTTCACTGTAATATAATCTGAAATATCGGTATATCCCTCACTGAGTCCGTATAAATATCCCGTTGTAACATCGTGGGTAACGGATGTTGAAAGATTTAATTCGATTTCGGGCTTGACTTTACCGTAAGCCAGAAGCTCGTAAGCGTTCAGAAATTTAAAATAATATGTTGTGCTTGTTACAAGCTCCTTGTTGGATGTTACCTGTGTTTTTGGTGAATTACGAATAGCGTCATAAAGCTCGTCAACGGTTGCATCGGGATATTTCGAGAGATACAGCGCGGCAAAGGATGCAACGAGAGGCGAAGCCTGAGAAGTACCGTTCATAGTGGATAATTTTCCCGACATATAGGTGCATCCGACTATACTCGTACCTGGTGCGGCAACATCATAATAAGTTCCGTAGGGATCATAATTGGAAAATTTAGCCAACTGTGTGGTATCAGTTGAATCGGTTGCCATAACACCGATGACATTGCTGTATGAAGCGGGAATCGCCTTGCCGGTAGCTGTTGATGTTGAGGCATTGCCTGCGGCACCGATAACAGCCACGCCTGCATTATAAGCTCTGTTGACCGCCGCCTCGAGAGAGGATGATGTCGTTATCGCACCGAGCGACATATTGATTATATCCGCTCCGTTAGCAACGGCAAAATCGATAGCCTCAATAAGATCATCGAGTGTAAAGTCAGGATTTTTTGAATCACTTGTATAACGGGCGGCGTTGATAAGCATCAGCTTTGCTCCGTATGCCGCACCGATATTGTTGCTTCCGTTAGCCAAAGCGCCGATGATGCTGGCGACATTACTGCCGTGTCCCGTGTTTCCGAATGCCGTGCCGTCGCTTTTATAAATCGGGGAAATATCTCCGGAATCCTTATTAGTGTTCCAGCCTTTGTTTCCGTTGGCATCTGTCCAGAGGTTTTTCGGGAATTCAGCGTGCTCAATATAATAACCGTTATCAATTACGGCTACGACAACATTTTCACCCGTAACCTCAAAGGTCTGCCAGGCGTCGGGAATCTGTGTCTGGTCAAAATACCATTTCATATGAGTTGAATAAATTGATGTTGAGCTGCTTGTAATTTCACCGGGCATTGAAAAGCCTGAGGTCTGAAAAATTGCATTCGGCTCAGCACTTATGACTCCGGGAAGCTTTTTAAGTTCTGCACATTTTGCCTCAATATCACCATCAGCACTCAGAACATAAATACTTTCTTCTGTCTCTTCATCGAAGCATTGAACCTGATCGATAACCTCGATTTCTTTTTCCTCAAAATCAATGGGTGTGCAATCGTCGGCACTCGCGGTTGAGAATGTATCCTCAGAAATATCAACCAGCTCACCTGAGGTGGTGATGACAATTTCTCCCGGTACATATTCGTTGACGGGGAACGATTCAATTACTTCAAGCTCCTGCGCGTTCGCACAGAAGGGCAGGCTTGTAAAAACAAGAATAACACAAATAATTAAATTGAAAGCTTTTTTAATTTTCATAAAAGCACTTCCTCGGGTAAAATAATATCGGGTGAGTATTTTGAAAAAAATAATTTTTGTAATAATGATTTTGGCGGTTGCTGTTACCGCATTTGTCCGCTCGGGTATTGTTGAATCGGAAGATAAAACCGATAATGTCGGCGCAACAACCGAGAAAAAAGTATATCAGACCTACACAGGCAGGAAGCCCTTGCCTGAAGTCAGCTTTGAGGTGAATGATCCTCAGAATAGCGCAGGTCTTTCAGTCAGAAAGATTGCACATTCCTACGGTGTTGCGAAAAACGAAGCACCGCATCAGATATCGGTTGATTCACAAAGTACAATCGAAAAATGGGGATACCGCGCGGTGACGCTTGATACCTCGGGTGATAAGGTTTTGTACCTGACATTTGATTGCGGATACGAAAACGGAAACACCGCAAGTATTCTTGATACTTTAAAGCAGAAAAATGTAAAAGCGGCATTTTTCTGTACACTTGATGATATCAAATCTTCGCCTGATATAATTGCCAGAATGATAAATGAGGGGCACATTGTCGGCAACCATTCATCCACACATCCGTCTTTTGCCGAGATTGACAGACAGAAAATGGCTGAGGAGCTTGAAGAATGCGAAAATTATCTTCGCGAAAGCTTCGGATATGCGCCGAAATTTTTCAGGTTTCCTAAGGGTGAATATTCACAGTCTGCACTCGAGCTGATTGATTCAATCGGATATACAAGCGTATTCTGGTCGCTCGCGTATGCCGATTGGGATACCACAGCCCAGAAGGGCGGAGACTATGCCTTTGATAAGGTGACCTCAAGACTTCATCCGGGAGCAATAATTCTTTTGCACTCTGTTTCGTCTGATAACGCTGAAGCACTCGGAAGAATCATTGACTATGCTGTCGGAAAAGGATACACCTTCAAAAGCCTTGATACAATCAAGCTTGACTATTCTAAGTAATTATATCATATTTTTAAAACAAACACAATAAGAAAAACGCTGTCTGTCCCGTCTTGATATTTTCTATGATTAGTGGTATAATTTACCTAATAAAATTTGGAGGTAAATTTATATGGCTTCACAGCTTTCAATGCCTGTTTCAGGCGACAAAATTGCAATTATGACAACTAACAGAGGTACAATCAAGTTTAAGCTTTTTGAAAAAGAGTGTCCCAAAACTGTTGAAAACTTTACTACTCATGCTGAAAACGGTTATTATGAGGGAATTATTTTCCACCGTGTTATAAATAACTTTATGATTCAGGGCGGTGATCCCACCGGTACGGGCAGAGGCGGAGAAAGCATCTGGGGCAGAAATTTCCCTGATGAGTTTGATATAAATCTTCACAATCTGCGCGGCGCACTCTCAATGGCAAATGCAGGTCCGAACACTAACGGAAGCCAGTTCTTTATCGTTCAGGCAGGTGAGGTTGATGCAAGCCTTATGGGACAGATGGAGTCAATCGGTGAAAAGATGTTCCCGGCTGAGTGCATTGAAGATTACAAAAAGGTCGGCGGAACACCGTGGCTCGATTTCAAGCACAGTGTTTTCGGTCAGGTTTTTGAAGGAATGGATGTAGTTGATGCCATTGCTCAGACCCGTGTTGATATGCTTGATAAGCCCTTTGATGATGTTGTTATTGAAAAAATCGAAATCACAACTTTCTGATGAGGTGATTGGATGAAAATTATCCAAAAGGTTCTGGTCGGAGTTCTTGTGCTTGCGCTGTTGATCTTTACCGCAGTCTTTGTTCTTGATGCTTATAACACAGGCAAAATCGGTAATAAGGCCGAAAAGGTTGCCGATACCTTCACTCAGGATATAATCGGCACCTGGACTGGTGAGCATTCTATTTCAAAAATTACTTTCAATCAGGACGGAACAACAACCCTTACAATGCTCGGCATTGCCATCAACGGTGAATATTCCGATTCCTTTGATCTTCAGACTCAGAAGCACACATTGAGAGTTAAGTATAAATCCTCATTAGGGCTTTCGGTTGAACGCTTCTTTACGGCTGAACTCAAGGATGATACGCTTTCACTCATTGATTCTCAGTTTGACAGCGTAAAAATGATTTATAAAAGGTTATCTTCTTCCGATAATACTCAGACACAGGATGAGACAACAAAGCTCTATAATCCGGGAATTGATGTATATAAAAAAGAATTGCTCGGTGAATGGCTGTCGGACGATGTGTCCAACTCGGGATACGAATTCCGTGAGGATTCAAGCGTTTATCTGAAGATTTACGGTGTCGGATATGACGGAACTTATTCTGTCAGCATCGATCCTTCGACAAACAGATGTGTTGTTAAAATAAACTATATCAGCGTTGCGGGTGTCACTGTCAGCAATTCATATTTTGTAACGATTGCTGATGACATTCTGACTCTTACTCAAAAGAATTTTGAAAACATTTCAACAACATATCAAAAAGTAAGACGATAAATTAAGGCTGCTTCATTTGAAGCAGCCTTAAGCGTTAATTAAGAATATAAACCCCGAGATTGAGATAAGCGGCAAAGCAAAGCCAGATTAGATAAGGAAGCATTATCAACCCTGCGCTTGTATTTATTCTGTAAAAGCTGACCGTGGTCAGCACAACGAAAACAATCAGAATTATAAGAAGAATAAAAGAAAACAGGTAAGCATCAAAGCCAAAAAAGAATATCGGCCATATAAAATTCAAAGCTAGCTGAATCAGATAGAATGTCAGAGCTTTTTTATTGGCTTCATCCTTACTTTCATAAACCAGATATGAAGCGATACCCATAAGAATGTAAAGTATTGTCCACACAACGGGGAAAACCCATGACGGAGGTGACAGCGGAGGCTTGGTAACATCCGCGTAGCTTTTGAAGCCGTCCATCGTTATCAGCGAGGCGATTCCTCCGACCGCCAACGGAACGGCAATGCTTATAAGTAATGACTTCCATTTGATATTAGATGTTATTGTCAAAAAAACCACACCCTTCAGTATATTTATACTCACGGGTGTGGCTTTTATTCATTATAAAATTATTTTTTCAACTCTGCCGCCGTTTTTCATACTTTCGTCAGCCTTGAAAACTGTGAGATGCCCCTTTACGGATTCTTCAATAGAGGTACATGAAACTGACTGTTTGTCATCTCGGACATAATTGACGAAATCCTTGGTCAGACGAAGGTCTCCGCCGCCGTGTGAATCGTCGGTGACATTAACATCCACCTCGCGGTCACAATGCTCACAGCCGGGGCGCGGATCAATGAGTGACACAGTGAATTTTCCGCTTTCAAGTGTTCCGAAAATCTCACCCTTTGTACCGATTATGTGGATTTTGCGCTGAGGAATTGCTGTTCCGCCGATCATATTGTGTGTTCCTGTTGCACCGCTTGCGAACTGAACCGATAGTGACTGATGATCAACAACATTGTTGTCACTCTTGTATGCACAGATTCCGTAAGGACTTGTTTTGAGAAGCTCTCTTTTGTCCTCAAGTGTTGCGTTTTCTTTGTCCTCGAGCTTGTCCCATACATAGAAGGACCATCGGTCAGGATGATCGAGATAAATTCTTTTTGCAGAGTAAAGACAGGTGTCAACCAACGGACAGTCAACAAGACAACGGGTGCCTGAATTTTCGGGTGCGTTTTCTTTTCTGAACTGCATAAGTCCGCCGAAGCTAGAAACATTAACAGGTGCATCATCACCCATAAGCCACATCATAATATCAATGTCGTGACAGCATTTTGCAAGAAGCATCGAAGCGTGACATTCCTCTTCGTTACGCCACTTGCCGCGGATATGGCTTGTTGACATATGATGATAGCTGACATGCTCAACGGTCTGAATATTCACAATCTGACCGATTTCACCCGTGAGAAGAGTCTCTTTGATTTTTCGGTAGAAGGGTGCGTATCTGAGCACGAAGCATACCATAATCTTTCTGCCGTAATCCTTTGCACATTTCACAAGCTCACGCATTTCAGGCTCGTTTACCGCGAAAGGCTTTTCGAGAAGTATGTCATAGCCTGCCTTCAGAATGGGAATCGATGTTGAAACATGGATATGATCCATAGTTCCGTTGATGACCGCATCTGCAAATTTCGGTCGTGCGGTAAATTCCTCGACTGATTCAAATATATTTTCTTCGGGAATAGAATATTTTTCGGCGATTGACCTGCGTCTGAATTCATTCGGGTCAACAACACCGACAATCTCCATCATATCGGGCTTGATGTCACTGAGCCCTGCATAAATCAGAGAACGGTGACCGCCTCCGACAATAACGGTTTTAAGGGGATTACTCATTATAGGATACCTCGTATTTCTTTGTCGTATTTAATTCTGTTTGTCAGATAAGCCGCGAGAATCAATACTGCGGCAAGCGGCAGGAAGGGGATAAGTATAATTATCAGAAGAATGAGAGCTGCTAAAATGTACGGTCCTTTTTTACTCTCTTTCACAGTATCGTTATAGTCGTTATTGCATAATGCTTCAACCTCTTGCTTTGTTGCCGTGAGAGGTAAGCTCGCTTCCTTGTCACAGACACCGCTGTTATAAAGCAAGGGTATAACCAGCTCTGACGGACTGTTATAGCCCTTGAGTATTTTTGAGAAAGGCAATCTGATTGTATTCAGAAAGCTGTCAACAATATTCAGAAGACCGACCGTGATTTTGTATTCGGGAGTGTCAGGTGTGTACGGAGCATCACCCTCATATAAGTGCATAACAAGGTCAATTATAAAATCAACAACCTTGTCGTTTCTGATATCGATATAGTCATATTCCGAAAGACCGGTTTCCTTTTTTGTCCAGGCGGCAACATTTCCGATTGTCAGCTTGTTAAGAAGCTTTGCAACGGGCTTGATAATCCAGCCGAGCTTATATGAGGTCTTTTTCGGAATACTGATTCCGACAGCACAGTCGGCAAAGGTCGGAATATCCTTTGCAGCGGCCTGAAGTGTCAGTCTGATTGTACCGAAAAATTTATTATAGAAATGCTCCTGAAGATTGTGTCCGTTAAATTTGATGTTGACGGGCTCTGTAATATGCTCACTTGTGATTTCGGCGGTGTTGTTGATTATTGTTACCTTACGCATATAAGCAGGATAGCCTGCAAGCGCAGAGGTTGAAACATCATATAACACATTGCCCTTTTCAGAGAAAATGTATGAAATATCGTGAACATGTGAATGACCTGTGAAAACAAGACTGATTCCGCAGTCTGCAAGAATTTCCCTTATCTCCTTGTGACCGCCCATCATATCGTTTTTGCCGATAAGTGAATAGAAGGGTGAGGGGGAAATAAGCGGATGATGAGAGAATGCAAGAAGCGTCTTGCCCTCAGCGGTTGCTTTCTGTGCGGTTTCTTTTATCCAGGCACGCATATCCTCGCTGAAGCCGCTACGGCCCATTCCGTCAGTGTCGGAATTAAGCGCAAAAACGCCGTAATTCTCATTAAGCTCAGAATAATAGGATAAGCCGTCCTTGTAGACGCAAACCGCCTCGTCAGGACCTAATCCGCGATACATTTCAGAGAGCTCCTCACGCCTTATGGCACGGATTTCCTCTTTTTCATCACCCGTATACTTATAGGTGATTCCGTTATTCTGAAAATCGTGGGTGGAAGTTATTGCAAGAACTCTTTTGCCGCATTTTTTAAGCGCATAGAGAAATGCAATAAATTCAGCGTGACTGTCGGGATCACCGTCACAGGTAGCATCACCGCAGAAGATAACATTCTTACAGTCACTTTTTGCTATCTGAGCCAGGGCGGCGGTGATAACCTCACCGCTGTCCTTAACCATTTTTTGATTTTTTGCATCATACTGCTTGTATGACGGAGTGTCAACTCCAAGCTTTTTTGAATAATGATGAGCGTCGGTAAAAACTATAAGCTCAAGTTTGTTATTATCCATAACTTACCTCTTTATTTCTGAATTACGCCGCGGCGCTCGATGAGCTCGAGTGAAATCTTTTCTTTCTTCTTTGCATTAAGATCGTAGAAGAGAATAGGAACAAGCTGAAGAAGAACAAAGCAAGCAGGGATGATTGTGTAAATGACAAGGAATCGGATGAGTGTTGAATCATCCTGGGCGATGTAAGCTACATTCGGATCATCAGACGGCAGATAGCCTGACCAGGTGAAAACAAGGAATGCACCGAGTGAGCTTGTGAAGGCTGATGCTATTTTTGAGAAAAGTCCGTAACCTGCATAGCACAGACCCTCCTGTCTTTTTCCTGTCTTCCATTCGATTTCGTCAACACAGTCTGCAATCATAACATTCGGGGTAAGATTGGTGTTGCCGTTCTGTAAGCCGACAAGGAAATTGATGATAAGGAAGGGGATAATAAGCTCCTTCTGAAAACCGATTATCATTGAAACCGCAAATAAAAGAACAAAAGAAGCAACGCCGTAAATGCTGCAGGAAATGAATGTCCATTTTGTTCCGATAGCCTTGATAAGCTTTTTGACAACAAGCATGCTTACAGCTGTACCGATACCCATAGGCAGCAACAAGCCGAGCTTGAGTCCCTTGTCACCGAGAAGGTAGACAGCTATGTAAAGACTTACAGCACCGTAAACGCCTCGGCCGAAGCCTGCGACCTTGGCAAGTGATACCATAAGAAGATTCTTATTTGTGAATACAAATTTGAAGCTTTTCCAGAGATTAACCTTTTCTGTCGTATAGGGAACGCGCTCCTTTGTATTTCTGAGCATAATTGAAAGGAAAAGTATGAATCCGACAACTACAACAAGTGTTGAAATCTGAAGATCGAGACCGCGTCCTTCAGCGGCTTCGAAGCCGTCCTTGCCCATAATTGCCTTCATAATTGCGCCGACAACAATGAGAACAACCATACCGCCTGATTGACCGATAGAACGCAGAATTCCGGCAATAGAAATCGCATCGCTTCGTTCATCAGGGTTAGGTGTACATACAGCACCAAAGCAGTTGCTCGGACTTTCAACGGCAACGAGAAGAATTACATATAACGAATACACGATGAACATCCATACCATTGAGAGCGTATAGCTGTTTACCTTAGGAGCAATAAATGCAAGAACTGAAATAATTCCGAGCGGTACCATACCGTAAAGAAGCCACGGATGGATTTTGCCCCGTTTTGATTTTGTTTTGTCAACGAGAATGCCTATAGTAATTTCTGCGACAGCGCCGACAATACCTGCAACAAGGAAAAGTGTCGTAATTGAGCCTGCAATTTTTTCAGGATCAAAGCCCTGTCCCTTAAAAGCAAAATCTGCGAAATATGTTTTTACATATTCAGGCACCCAGCCTGAAAGAAGTGCCATTCCGAAAAGTCCGATTCCGTAAGAAAGCGCCTCGGAGGGGAGGGTGAAGCTTTTCTTACCCAATCGTATCTGTTTGGTTTTAAGATATTTTTCCATGGGGTTCTCCTTATACTTCCTGTTATTTATCGTTGAGACGGCTGATCATAATTTTAGCCGCCTTATATATATCACCGCAACCGAGTGTGATAATCATATCCCCGGGCTTTGCGTGAGCGAGAACATAATCACTTACCTCGTCAAAGGTGTTGAACCACACACTGCCGGGTATTTTTTCGGCAAGCTGTGAGGTGTAAACACCCTCGGTGTTGACTTCACGGGAGCCCATAATTTCAGTCATAACGCATTTGTCGGGAATCTGAAGAACCTCGGCAAAATCATCCATCAGTTTTTTGGTTCTGGAATATGTGAAGGGCTGGAAAACTGCCCAGACATTATTGAATTCCATCTGCATTGCGGCTTCAAGAGTTACCTTGAGCTCGGCGGGATGATGTGCATAGTCGTCAACGATTGTGATTCCGTTGACCTCAGCGAGCACCTCAAAGCGTCTGCATGCGCCGCCAAACTGCTCGAGAGAGCTTATAGCATCTGTCAGATCGATACCGTTATAATCTGCCGCGGCAAGAGCTGCAAGTGAATTGTAGATGTTATGTTCACCGGGTACCTTGAGCTTGACTCTTCCGATTTTAACACCGTGTGCATAGAAGTCGTATCGTGCGAAGGCACGCTCGATTTCTATGTTGTCGGCATAGTAATCGTTTGATTTATCCTTACCGAATTTTATAATCTTTTTATCGTTGATGTCGGCAACAGCCTTGAGAGTGTTGTTGTCATCTCCGTTGATGATCAGAGCCTTGGTTGCCATTTTTGAGAATTTATTGAATGAAAGAATAATGTTGTCGAGTGTCTTGAAATATTCAAGATGATCGGCGTCAACATTAAGAATTATTGCAACATCTGGCGAGAGACGAAGGAAGGTATCTTTGAATTCGCAGGCCTCACAGACCATATTCTCTGTTTTACCGACTCTGCCGTTTGCCTGAATGAGCGGAAGCTTGCCACCGATTACTGCCGAGGGATCCTTGCCGCACTGAATCATAATCTGAGTAAGCATTGATGAAACGGTTGTCTTTCCGTGAGTGCCGCATACGCAGTAACAATCATCATACATCCTTGTAACAGCACCGAGAAGCTCAGCGCGTTCAAATGTGGGAATACCTGAATTTTTAGCGGCAACAAGCTCAGGGTTATCTGGAAGAAGTGCCGCCGTATATACAATCATTTCGGCGCCTTCAATGTTTTCGGCTTTTTGACCGAGCGTTACGGGAATACCCATATTTCTGATACGGGCAAGCGTATCGGTTTCGTTATTATCCGAACCCGAGAGTGAGTAGCCCTCGTTATAAAGTATTTCAGCCAGCGGACACATACCTGAGCCGCCGATGCCGATAAAATGAACCCGTTTTACTTCTTTGAGAAGTCTGTCAATTTCATACATATTCTCATCTCCTTATGATGGCTGTAAAATTACATTATATTATAATTCAAAATGAAAGAAAAATAAATAGTAAAATCAAATAAATATACACAGTCAGAAAAAATTTTTCATATAATACCGTGGAGGTTTTAAAATGAAGGCTGATAATTTTTTGATAGCAGGCAATGACATAAAAATGCTTGAATGTAAAAATTATCTGATTGACTGCGGGTTTGATGCGTGTCTGTCTTACGATGATGAATTCAGTCAGAATCTCAGTAAATTCAATAATATTGTCCTTGCCTTACCGACGGTTGTCAACGGCTGTATCTCAGGAACAAACGAAACAGTTGAGTCACTTGCAGAAAAGCTTATGCCGTTTCACAGGGTGTTTTACGGAAATTTGAATGACAATCCATTCGGCAATCAGGGCATCTGTTATTATTCTGACGAGACTTTTCTTACAGAAAACTCACGCCTGACAGCTCAGGGCGTGTTAAGGCTGATTCCTGAAAATACTGACACGGATATTTGCGGTTTAAAAATTGCAGTTATCGGTTACGGAAGATGCGGAAAAGCAATCTGTTCAATGCTAAATGGAATCGGAGCTGGAGTTACAGTATTTTCCCGAAGAACTGAGCCTCTGATATTCAGCAGCAATGGTCAGATAATATGTGAAAACACAGCGGATATCGATAAGCTCGTTCAACGGTTTGATATAATTATCAACACAGTACCGTATAATATCATTAAAGAAATCGGACTTAAAAAACTCACAAACAAAAATATTTATATTGAGGTTGCGTCAAAGCCTTACGGCTTCGATGCAACGCTTATTGACAATTATAGCTTCAGATACATTCTTGCATCAGGACTGCCGGGCAGATTCACACCAAAAGCTGCAGGCAGAAATATTGCAAAAACAATAATCGGTTTATTAAAGGAGGCGAAAAATGAATAAGGTGATAGGCTTCGCAATGTGCGGATCTTTCTGCACATTGTCAGAGGTGATTGAAGAAATATCCGCTTTAAAAAAGCTTAATTATGATATAATTCCGATAATGTCAGAGGTTTCATATTCGACCAATACAAGGTTCGGCAGGGCAGAGGAGCTTGTTGAAAGAATTGAGAATATCTGTTCAAATAAGGTTATTCATACCGTTCAGGGGGCAGAGCCGATCGGGCCGAAGAGCCTTCTTGATTTGTTGATTATAGCACCGTGTACGGGAAATACACTCGCAAAGCTTGCATACGGAATAACCGATACCTCGGTAACGATGGCAGCAAAAGCACATCTTCGTAATAAAAAGCCGTTGCTTATCGCAGTTTCTACCAATGACGGACTCGGAAATTCTGCCAAAAACATCGGTCAGCTGCTCAATTACAAAAACATATATTTCGTACCGTTCAGACAGGACGATTGTGTAAAAAAAGAGAATTCACTTGTTGCTGATTTTTCTCTGATTCCCGATGCACTCAACGCGGCACTCAAGGGCAGACAGCTTCAGCCGCTTTTAATATGATATTGTAATTTTTCAGGAAGTATGTTAAAATACCAACGGGTGATACAGATGTCAAAAATTAAATTCAAGGGTTATAAAATTGAAGAGCTTAATCTTGTCAATAAAATTACGGCAACGACCAAGATTGAATTAAAAAACAGCTACGGATATAATGTCCGTTATACCAATCAGAATATTTGTGAGGGTAAATTATCGGTCACTATTGCCGATAAAGAGAATCCCGACAGCTTTTCTGTTAAGCTGGTTTTAAGCGGTATATTTACTTTTCCCGATGAGCTTGAACGCGAAACAATTCATGTTCAGACATATAAGGAGTTGTTCCCGTACGCTCGTGCAATTATCACAACTGTTACCGCGAATGCAGGTATCAGACCTATTATACTGCCTGATTTTGATATTGAAAACAGAGAGATTTACCGTTTCGACAATCCTAATAATACTCTGCAATAAAAAATGCCCTGCGATTTTAACTGATCGCAGGGCTTATTGTTTATTTGATTGCTTTGAATTTAGTGACGGGAGTGTCTTCAGGATTATAATTCTCAATATAATCACAGATACTTTCGGCGTCATCAGAGATAAAGAAGAGCTTGTTACATTCCTCTGACAGAAATTTTTCATCTATACCGTTCTGAAGGAACGAGGTGAGATGATTGTAGTATCCGTTTGTGTTAAGAATTGCAATCGGCTTGTTATGACGGCCCAGCTGCTTGAGTGTCAGAATTTCAAAAAATTCATCAAATGTACCGATTCCGCCGGGGGTAACAATAAAAGCATCTGACAAATCATCCATCAGCTTTTTTCTTTCACGCATTGTTTCGGGATAAATAAACTCTGTGCAGTTTTCAAAGAGAACACCGTCAACATTAAAGAATGAAGGAGCAATACCGATTATTTCAGTCTTGTTGACAGAGTGTACGCCTCGTGCGACTGCACCCATAAGTCCGTTTGCGCCGCCGCCGAAAACAAGAGAATGGCCTCTTTGGCCCATAACTCTGCCGAGCTTTTCGCCGTCCTTGATAAATGAATTGTCAATAGTTGTGCTTGAAGCACCGTAAACACATAATTTCATATAACCGCACCTTATAATTGATTAAAGAAATTTCTGATCTGATCTTCAGTGGCATTTATGTTGCCCTGAACAAGCTCATCCGAGCCGCCGCCTCTGCCTGAGAAACAGGCATTGATTTTTTGCGCAATATCACGCACACCTGTGTCCATTGAAGCTATAGCATATCTGTAGATTGAATCACTTCCCGCGAAAACTGCCGCAATACCTTCACGGCTTTTTGCGGTTTCGAGAGCAAGACTTCTGATTGCCTGCATATCGGCATCACTTTCAAAGAAAATCGAAACACCGTTAACGGCCTCGTTGCTCGATGATTTGAGCTTGGTCAGCTCCTTTGAAAGAGCCGCACACTTCTGCTTGAGCTCGGAATTATCCATACACAGCTTCCGAAAGGCATTAAGCTCTTCGTTGTGCTTTGCGCAAAGAGCAACGGCAATTTCATAAAGATTCTTTGTTTTTATACAATAGTCGTCAAATGCGTCAGCACCGCAGATAATTGTAAGGCGGATACCGCCTCTGTGGCGCATTGTGCCGAGAATCTTGATGATTCCGATTTCACCGCTTCGGCTCACATGAGGTGCACAGCACGCACATTTGTCGTATCCGTCGATTGTGACGATTCTGACATCATCCTCAAGGTCAAGCTTGCTTCTGTATTCAAGAGATTTTAATGTCTCTTTATCAGGATATTCGGCAATTACGCAAACATTCTTATAAATTGCTTCGTTTGAAAGCTTTTCGATTTCACTGACCTGCTCATCTGTGAGCTCAATGTCAAAATCAACCGTGATTTCACTGCCCATATGAAAGCCGACATTTGTACAGCCGAAAAGTCTGTTTGCGATACCTGAAAGAATATGCTCACCTGTGTGATTCTGCATTCTGCGGTATCTTTTGTCCCAATCGAGCTTACAGCTGACCTCTTCACCTGTGTTAACAGGGGATTTTGTCAGGTGCACGATAATATCGTCTTTTATCTGAACATCAGAAACCTCAGCATTACCGATCAGACCTGTATCAGCCAGCTGTCCGCCACCCTCGGGAAAGAAAGCGGTTTTATCGAGAATAATTTCATAGAAATCTCCCGATTGTTCACAGCTGATTACGGTTGCGGCAAATTCACTGATATAAGCATCGTTGTCATAAATTCGGACAGTTTTAATCATTTTACAGCATCCTCATAAGCTTTTTTGAAAGCGGGAATTGAGCGCACGATCATATCGTAGTCAACACAGTATGACGCACGGAAGAATGTCGAACAGCCGAAGGCTGAGCCTGAAACGAGAAGAAGATCATACTTCTTAGCGATTTCGCTGAATTCGTCTGCATTACCGTTCGGTGCTTTTACGAACAGATAGAAGGCACCGGACGGGTCAGCACACTCGTAGCCGATTTCGGTAAGAGCGTTGTAAAGATAGTCTCTGTTCTTTTTGTATGATGATATGTCAGGCATAACATCTGCACACTGTGCAATCATTTTCTGCATAAGCGAAGGTGCGCAGACATATCCGCAGGAACGGCCTGCACCTGCGATTGCATTGTAAAGCTCCGTGAAGTTGTCAGCTTCTGACGGGATCAGTACATAGCCGATTCTCTCGCCGGGGAGAGAAAGAGACTTGCTGTATGAATAGCAGACAATGGTATTCTTATAATAATTTGCTGTGAAGGGGACACCCTCGTCGGTATAAACAAGCTCTCTGTAAGGCTCATCGGAAATAAGATAGATAGCATGACTGACTTCTTCACTTTTTCTTGTAAGAAGCTCGGCTAATTCTTTGATCGTGTCCTCTGAATATACAACACCTGACGGATTGTTGGGTGTGTTGATTATTATTGCCTGAGTATTCTTGTTTATAGCTTTTTCGAGTAAATCGAATTTAATCTGGAAGTGCTCCTCATCCGCAGGAATTACAGTGAATACGCCGCCGTTTGAATTTACGAATGCTTCGTATTCGGGGAAGTAAGGTGCAATACCGATGATTTCACTGCTGCTGTCAACAATAACCGCTCTGTAAGCGCAAAGCAATGAAGCTGCAGCACCGCAGGTCATATAAAGGTTGTCTCTTGTATAATTTGTGCCGAAGCGGCGGTTGAGGTTATCTGCAACAGCATCTCTTGTTGCATTATCACCGACTGCACTTGTATATCCGTGAACAGAAATTGATGCTTCGTTACGGATGATTTCAACCAACGCATCGTTGACAGCCTGAGGTGCAGGAACGCTCGGATTGCCGAGACTGTAATCATAGATGTTTTCAGCACCTACCTCAGCTGCTCTTTTCTTGCCGTATTCAAAAAGCTCGCGTATTGTTGAACGGTTACTGCCGAGAGCGAGCATTTTTTCTGAAACCATGGTTATTCCTCCTCAGGCATTGTAGCCTGCATTATATGCTTTGAGATTTATATCAAGAATCTTTGCAGGAAGAGTTTCTCTGAGTACCTCTTCCCAGTCGATATTATCAAGACCGAGTGACTTGACCATTGCACCGAAAAGAACGATATTCATACACTTTGAATTACCGAGTCCGAGTGCAATTTCAGCGGCATCAAGAACGACAGTTTTAAAGTTTTTCTGCATTTCGTCAATAATGCCTTCAGGATATTTTTCTTCACCTGCGGCAACATTCATAGGAACAATTTCGTAATCGTTGATTACTGCGGTTCCGTCGGGCTTGAGAAAATCAGCATATCTGACAGCTTCCATTTTTTCAAATGAAACAAGGATATCAGCCTGTCCCTTACCGATGATAGGTGAAAACACCTTAGTGCCGAAGCGTACCTGAGTTGAAACACTTCCGCCGCGCTGAGACATACCGTGAACCTCACTCATCTTGACATCGTAGCCGGCCTTGATAAGTCCTTTTGTGAGCACCTTGCTGACAAGGATTGCTCCCTGACCGCCGACACCTACAAGTACAATACTCTTTACATCAGACATATTATTCACCCTCCTTTTCAATAGCGCCGAACGGGCATACCTGATTGCAGACTGTGCAGCCGACACAGAGTGTAGCGTCGATAGTTGCCTTACCGTCCTTCATAAAGATTGCGGGACAGCCTACCTTCAGACACTTCTTACAAGAACGGCATTTATCTGCATTAACATTGCATTTGCCGATATCGTGCTTGATTCTCTTGATAAGCAGACAAGGTCTTCTTGTAATGATTGCCGCGGGAACCTCGCTTGCAAGAGCATCGTCAACAGCCTTCTGCATCGCTGTGAGGTCCTGAGGATCAACAATGATAACATTCTGATAGCCGAATGCCTCAAGCACCTTTTCGATGGAAATTGACGGAGCGGGCTCACCCATAAGGTTTTCACCGCTGCCGGGATTTTCCTGCTGACCTGTCATTCCTGTTATACTGTTGTCAAGAACAACAGGAATAATATTACCCTTATTATAAAGGATTTCAGCCGCACCTGTCATTCCGCTATGGAAGAAGGTCGAGTCACCGACGATACCGAAAACCTTTTTGCTTGTGTCGCCGATCATGTCGAATGCCTTTGACATACCCATACCGACAGAGAAACCGCCGCCCATACATACAACTGAATCCATTGCACTAAGGGGCTTTGCGCTGCCGAGGGTGTAACAGCCGATATCGCCCGAAATAACAAAGCTCTTGTTTTTGCTCATTGTATAGAAGAAGCCTCTGTGCGGACAGCCGGGGCAGAGAACGGGAGGTCTGCCGACAGCCTTGACCGCAAGCTCCTTTGTCTGAGGCTCAGTTCCGAAAACAGCTTTTGCTACGATTTCGGGATTAAGCTCATAAATGTTGGGAATAACCTCTTTACCGATACAGTCGATTCCGGCAGCCTTGATCTGCTCTTCCATAAAGGGTTCGAGTTCTTCAATAACATAAAGCTTTTCAACCTTTGAAGCGAAATCCTTGATAAGCTTCATCGGAAGGGGATATGTAAAGCCGAGCTTGAGGAAGGAGGTATCCTCAGGGAAAACTTCTTTTGCATACTGATATGCGACCGAAGCTGTGACAACACCGATTTTTGTGCCGTTCATCTCAAGCTTATTAAGCGGAGAGGTGCAAGCATATTCAGCCATGTCGAGAAGCTTTTGCTCAAGCACGGGGTGATGTGCCTTTGCGTTAGCGGGAGCGCTGACATACTTGAACACATTTCTCTTGTATTCGTAAGGCTCAGTCTCTACAACATCGCCGAGCTCAACCAGGCTCTTTGAATGACATACTCTTGTTGTTGTTCTGAAAAGAACAGGTATGTCAAACTTTTCAGAAATCTCAAAAGCTGCCTTGAGGAAGTCCTTGCTTTCCTGGCTGTCTGACGGCTCAATCATAGCCATTTTTGCAGCCTTGGCATAGTATCTGTTGTCCTGCTCATTCTGAGAAGAATGCATATCGGGGTCATCGGCACTGATAATGACAAAGCCTTTGCCGACACCGTTATAGGTTGCTGTGAAAATCGGGTCAGCCGCAACATTGAGACCGACATGCTTCATTGCGCAAAGAGCACGGACACCTGCGATTGATGCACCGTATGCAACCTCAGCGGCAACCTTTTCGTTCGGAGCCCATTCACAGTAAAGGCTGTCCTTATATTGCGGAAGGTTTTCAAAGATTTCGGTACTCGGAGTACCCGGATAAGCTGAACACACTTTTACGCCTGCTTCATAAGCGCCTCGTGCGGCAGCCTCGTTACCTGATAAAAGATATTTCATAATTTCCTCCTGTAAATGAAGAATTTCTACAAAATTTCTAAATATTATAACACAACAAAGATGCAAAATCAATTAAAATAACTTGTTATTATACAAATTTTGATGTAATATTTAATATAAGGAAGGTGATTGTGTGACAGAAATCAGAATCATCAGAAGCAACAGGAAAACTGTATCATTACAAGTCAGTGAAAAATGTGAGGTAATCGTCCGTGCTCCTATCAGATATCCTGAAAGAAAAATCCGTGATTTTGTAAGCGAGCATAAGGATTGGATAATTGAAAAGCTTTACGAGCAGAAGCGAAGAAACGAATCAAAGCCTGAACTTACAAGCGAACAGATAAAATATTTAAAAGCAAAGGCTAAAGAGGTACTGTCCGTAAAAATTGAATACTATTCTTCGGTTATGGGAGTTGTACCTAACGGATTCAAAGTAACCTCTGCACAGAAGCGCTTCGGTAGCTGCAGCGGTGAAAACGCACTGTGCTTTTCATATATGCTGATGCTTTATCCTGATGAGGCTATTGATTATGTCGTGGTGCATGAGCTTGCACACATCCGACATCATAACCACAGCAGAGATTTTTATAGTTTCATTAAATCGGTTATGCCCGATTACAAACATCGTGAGAAAATACTGAAAAACCAGCAATTATGTGTTGATTTTGTTGAGAATTAAGATACAGAAAGTTAAAAATGCACAAAAAACAGGTCAATTTTTACAAAATTATTGACCTGTTTTGTTTTTTATGATAGAATGTTACTAATCATAGTGTGTGCTGTGAAAAATGATAAGGAGGTCTCTTTATGAAAAAATCAGCTAATGTAATGAAGCGCGTTATTTCTGTTATGCTCGCGATTGCGCTTTCTGTTACAACACTTGTTTTTTTCAATGTCGGTGCTTTGGCTGCTGATGAATCATCAGTTATTACCGTCAACGGCGACAATACGAAGGATAAGGTATATTTCTATGTACCTGAGCAGGTTTATCTCAAGCCTTCACTGTCTGCTCACAAAACTCAGGAAAGGTCTAATTTTCAGTGGTTTGTTGATGCTGAAATCGACAAATCAACTCACGAAATTGCCAAGCTTAATACAGGTGAAAAATCCTCAGGTAATTTCTATTTCTATTATGAGAATGCAACCAGCGTTTCGATAACCTTCAAATATCTTAATGCTGATTTTTCGGAGATGCTGGCATATACTTCTACTGCCTCAAGCTCCACAACATCCAACTATGTAAATATGAACAGTACAATTAAGTTCTCAACTTATTCGTCAGCAATCAGTGCTGTCAATACCCGTACTGACTCATCAAGAACCCGTTATTTCCTCAATTCAAATTTAATTGATTGTACTATTACAAATGAGAGCTTTTCACCTTATCTGCTCTCAACCGAATCAGGCTGTTATATTGAGTGGACAGCTACCTATGTTGACTCACTTGACGGTCTTACAAAGACAGTAGTAGCGTATACTTATGTATACAAGCCGAATATCATGCCCGCAGGTAATGCTATGTTTATCAAGAATGACCGCGGCTATGACCACGATAACAGTGCACTCTCATGGATTTCAGGTTATCACACATTAGATTATTACAATGTTGGTAATGTTTATCCTGTTGTCGGTCACGGCAATAACAGATCTGTTCTTCCGTTCTCATCAACAAACCCCGAGGGCTACAAGGTTCAGAGTAACTCATATAATAAGGATACTGATCTTTATGCACAGTGGGCTGCCTTCCCGATGACAAACGGTTATTTTGCATGGGACGGAGATCAGCTTGATAATATCGATGCCAATTATTTTGTAACAGATAATATGGATAATTCGATTTTCTCAATTGAGTCCTTTAATCTTATTGAAAACAGAAATGCCGGCCCGACCGGCGGTGATGTTACATACCTCAACTACGGTGTATCTCCTCAGACATTGCTTAATGTTGATACCAGCCGTTACAGCAATCTTGAACAGATTCCCAACCTTACCGTAGGTCTTATGGCTACATCTAACTGGAGTGAAAGCGGCGAAGTAACAGGTGCCTGGATTGTTTCTGATGTCAAGAATTCATTCGGAAACGATCACTATACCTCTCAGCTTAACACAACCTCAGAGGGTGAAGCCCGTTGGTATAATTACAACACTCTTATTGCAAGCGGTGAGGACCCGTATAATCCGACAGGTGAGGGCTCAACCGAGGGCATCAAGTATAACGGCAGAATCAAAAAGGATATTTCAAGCCTTACCTCTGCAACAGATTGTAATATTCAGGCAAGCTTGTACAACGAGCAGGGTCAGGATACAGGCTTCAATATCAGTATCCTCAGACTTAAAGTCACTGCAAACAATAAGCTGACACTCCGTGATGCATTCAATGATGCAATCGGCGCGGCTGCAGGAATCGGACTTAACGGCTCCGACTCGCCGTATTATGATACAAGTTCAGCTAAGTGGACAAAGTTTCTTGATCTTTTCAAGGCTGCGGGCCGCTTCCTTGCAAATCTTGACACAATGTCAACAATAACTGTAAGCGGCAGCACTTATACTGCTGAAGAGCTTGCAGCTGCTCTTACAAATGCAATCAGCGATCTTGAAAGCCTCCGTTACAGCTCTCAGGCAACGGTTTCTGTTGCTTCATTTGAAAAGAATGCCGACGGCGATTATGTAATCAAGAGTATTTTCGATTCATCGATTTCTGATATTGCAACCATATATGTAAAGCAGTATCTCTTCGGTAATGATATTACCTTCACCGCACCTTCTTTCTCAGGATATACCTTTGTCGGCTCGGCTTCAGGAAGCAAGGCTGCTGTCGGTCAGGTGGTAGGTAATGATTACTCTTCACTTATTGAGAGTGATGCGCCAACAATCACAAAGAACAGAGTTGCTGACAGCAATATCGCATATACCTTCTTCTACATTCCTGCTGAGGTTACATCCATCGTTGACACAAACGACGGTGTTTACAATTACCTCAAGGCTAAATTGTCCGATATGCCCGTTGAGCTGGGAAGTATCACATATCCCACTTACACAGAGCATGCAGATTCCGATACCGATTTCAACTACTCCATCGAAGGCAATGATGTTATCGCGTGGAGTACGGAAAAGACAACAGCGGTTCAATATCAGTTCTTACCGTTCTATGCTGAAATCAATGCAGCTACCGAGTATAAGCTTACATATGATGTAACAGGTACCGCTCCCGAAAATGTTCAGTTCTCATTGTATAACGGTAAGTTTACGGGCGGCAACGGTGTTGACTCCTCAACCTATACCTTTGATTCTTCAGGTGATTGCATTACAACCAATTCGGTTGACTCGGGCGTAGTATATCTCAAGCTTGAGTTGCTTGGTGATGCAAGAAACGGTAAAACACTCAGAATCAGCAACATCTGTCTTTCAAAAGCTGATGAAAATGAGCTTTATCTTGATACAACACAGGGCTATCCTGCGGTTTATTCAGCTCCTTCGAGCATAAAAACTGCTATCAACTATACTGCAAACGGTGTTGAAAGTCTTGTTGCAACATCAAATTACAGTACACTTGTTTATGATCAGCATCAGCTTCTTCCTTATTATATTGATATTCAACCGAATTCAACCTATGAATTTACTTATGAGATTTCAGGTCTCAGCAGTGAACAGGTAATATTTGAGCTTTATAATGAAGATTATGTTTCCGGTAACGGTTCATCACTTCATTATTACAAGCTTACAGGCAGCGGAACAACCTTTACTACCGGCTCAAGCGACGATGCGATCGGTCAGCTCAGAATTAAATTCGCTTCTGAACCGTCAGTATCGGCAGGTGCTAAGGTTACAATCAAGAATCTTAAAATAGTCAATGCAGATTCAAAGACAACAATCTCAGGCCTTTATAATGAATCCCGTGACCTCGGTATTCCCGTTAAAGAAGGTTATAAGTTCTGCGGCTGGTCTGCAAAATCAAATAACGGCGGTTCAGCACACGGTCGACTTGAGGCTCTTTATGACAAGCAGGTATATTCATATACTTTTGGAACTGCAATAGATATCATTGATGCTGACTGGGAAGCTGCTTCACTTGATGTTATCTTCCGTAACTATGACGGTACCGTGATTTCCGAGCAGGAAGTCATCTACGGTCAGGCAGCAACAACACCGACAGAAACACCGACAATGTTCGGTCACACATTTGCAGGCTGGGATACAGATTACAGTGCAGTCACAAAGAACCTCATCATTGAACCTGTATTTGAGGAAAAGGACATCGCAGTAACAGTAACAGCAGCAGATGCAGAAATCTTTGCAGGTGCTACAACAACAGTATCCGCAACCTTCAACCCGAACGAAGACGGAATCAGCGCAGTAACATGGTCATCAAACAACGATAAGATCGCAACAGTTGACCAGAACGGCGTTGTAACAGGTGTCAAGGAAGGTACTGCAACAATTACAGGTACAATTACCTATGACGGCAGAACATATTCCGCATCAACAACAGTAAAGGTTAATCCCGTTGAAGTAACAGCTATTGCAGTTGATACAATGCCTGATAAGACAACATATTATACAGGCGATACATTTGATCCGACAGGACTCAAGCTTCTTGTAACATACAACAACGGAACAACAGCAGTTGTAGATACAGGCTATACTCTTAATACAGTCAATACAACCTACGCAGGCACAAAGACTGTAAGAGTCACATACGAAAGTAAGACAGCAACCTTCAGAATCACAGTTATTGAGCTTGCAGTCACTTCAATCGAAGTAACAAAGCTTCCTAAAATCACAGAATACTTTGTCGGTGATGACGAATTCGATACAACAGGTCTCGTAGTTGTTGCTCATTACA
>JAZQGS010000016.1:0-1968 GCA_045540195.1 Acutalibacteraceae bacterium | reverse complement strand
GTAAAAGATTATATTATTATGGAGGAAAATAAATGAATAATAACTTAAAATCACCGGTAAATATCCCGGTAGAAAAAATCCGTCCCTTTGAGGGACACCCGTACAAGGTCTTAGACAATGAAGAGATGAACACTCTGATTGACAGTATTCAGCAGAAGGGCGTTATTTCACCGATTGTTGTAAGACCACTCGAAAACACAGACGATGAGTACGAGATAATCTCAGGTCATCGCAGACTCAGAGCATCAGTAAAAGCAGGGCTGGAAACAGTACCTGCTTTAATTTATGCCGTCAGCAGAGATGAGGCGGCAATTATGCTTGTTGACAGCAATCTTCACAGAGAGCATATCTTGCCGAGTGAAAAGGCATTTGCTTATAGGTTGAAAATGGAAGCAATGAGCCGTCAGGGATATAGGTCTGATTTAATTTCGTGCCAACTTGGCACGAAGTTAAGAACGGATGAAATTATTGCTGAAAACTCTACTGATAGTGCAAGACAAATTCAAAGATATATCCGTCTGACTTATCTCATTCCCGAACTGCTTGAAATGATGAATGAAGATAAAATTGCTTTATCAGTCGGTGTTGAGCTTTCGTTCCTTGATGAGCAGATGCAGTATGATCTGCTTCGTGTCATTGAGAAATATGACTGCACACCGTCGTATTCTCAGGCGTGGCATATGCACAGGGATTTCAATGAAGGTACACTCACTATTGAAAGTATGGAAAACACACTTGCATCAGAAAAACCGAATCAGAAGCCTATGTGCAAGGTGCCCATTGAAAAGCTGCAGAAAATTGCACCTAAGGTTAAGGATAAAGACTTTGAAGATTTTGTGCTGAAGGCTTGCGAGCATTACTACAAGTATCTTCAGCGACAGCGAAGCCGTGGCCGTGATGCACGGTAATCCACACATTTGTATAGGAGGAATTATATGAGTAAAATTGATATAAATGATTTAAGCAAAAATCCTGATTACTGCTTTGCGGCGTTGAAGCTGATTGAGCAGTTGTTCAGGGACGGGAAGATTCCCGAGTATATGTTCCGCAACATTTTAAGCGAGTATGCGGACATTGTTGATGAAACCGAATTTGTAAAAGGAAACCACAATCAGATAAAGGAGGAATGTGCATGATAAATTCTGATTTCAGAAAACGCAGAGTTGTAATCTATGCCCGTGTTTCTACGGAGCACGAGGCACAGATTTCGGCTCTCGAAAATCAGCTGGATTGGTATGAGCCGATTCTCAAAGCAAGACCCGAATGGGAGCTTGTTGACAGGTATATTGACGAGGGTATCACGGGCACATCTGCCGAGAAAAGACCGCAGTTTATGAAAATGATAAGGGATGCCAAGAAAAAGAAGTTCGATTTGATTATCACCCGTGAGGTTTCCCGTTTTGCCCGTAACACGGTTGACACCCTGCAGTACACCCGTGAACTCAAGGCGATGGGCGTTGAGGTTTTCTTCATAAACGATAATATCAAAACCTTTGACGGTGACGGCGAATTGCGACTGACGATTATGGCGACCCTTGCGCAGGACGAAAGCCGAAAAACATCGGTGAGAGTTAAAAGCGGTCAGCAGACATCAATGGAGAACGGTGTATTCTACGGTAACGGCACTATTCTCGGCTACAGGCGAGTTGAAAAGCTTCTTGAGAACAACAAAAAGCACGTGGACTTTTTTATCGACCCCGTGCAGGCTGAAACGGTAAAGCTGATTTATGAAATGTATCTTGCAGGTCACGGACTTATGCAGATAAAAAACGAGCTTGAACGCAGAGGCTACAAAACCGCAACGGGTAAAAGCAGGTGGTATGAAACGGTCATATCCAATGTTCTGAAAAACTCGTTTTACTGCGGTATCATCACTTATCACAAGGAATATACGCCTGATTACCTGACACAGAAAAAGGTCAAAAACTACGGTGAAATCGACCTTGTGCAGGTCAAGGGCAGACACGA
>JAZQGS010000015.1:0-9994 GCA_045540195.1 Acutalibacteraceae bacterium | reverse complement strand
AAGAATAGCGATATCGCGGAGCATATCCTTTCTTCTGTCGCCGAAGCCGGGAGCCTTGACTGCTACGCAGGTGAATGTACCGCGGAGCTTGTTGACAAGGATTGTTGAAAGAGCCTCGCCCTCAACATCCTCAGCAACGATAACGAGCTTCTTGCCTCCCTTGAGAACCTGCTCAAGAAGGGGAAGGATTTCCTGAATGTTAGAAATTTTCTTGTCTGTGATAAGGATGAGAGCGTCGTCGATGACAGCTTCCATCTTGTCTGTGTCTGTAACCATATAGGGTGAAATGTAGCCGCGGTCAAACTGCATACCTTCAACAATGTCTGAATCTGTAACAGCAGTTTTTGACTCCTCAACTGTGATAACGCCGTCTGCGCTTACCTTTTCCATAGCCTCTGCAATGATGTTGCCGATTTCCTCATCAGCGGCAGAGATTGTAGCAACACGGGCAATGTCGTTTGTTGAGGTTACGGGCTTTGAGTTAGCCTTTACAGCCTCAACAGCAGTATCAACTGCAAGCTTGATGCCCTTCTTGACTACCATCGGGTTTGCGCCTGCGGCAACATTCTTCATACCTTCGCGGACAAGAGCCTGTGCAAGAAGAGTAGCTGTTGTTGTACCGTCACCTGCAACATCGTTTGTCTTTGTTGCAACTTCCTTAACGAGCTGTGCGCCCATATTTTCAAACGGATCCTCGAGCTCAACATCCTTTGCGATTGTAACACCGTCGTTTGTGATGAGCGGTGCGCCGTATTTCTTATCGAGAACTACATTTCTGCCCTTGGGGCCGAGTGTGATTTTAACTGTGTTAGCGAGCTTGTCGATACCGTTCTGTAACGCCTTACGAGCTTCCTCGCCGTAAATAATCTGCTTTGCCATAGTGATATTCTCCTCCCTTATTCAACAATAGCAAGAATGTCGTTCTGACGAACGATGATGTATTCTTCCTTGTTAAGCTTGACTTCAGTACCTGCGTACTTGCTTGTGATAACCTTGTCGCCGACCTTGACATACATTTCGACTTCCTTGCCGTCAACGATGCCGCCGGGGCCGACAGCGAGAACCTCTGCAACCTGGGGCTTTTCCTTTGCAGCTGCTGCAAGGATGATACCGCTCTGGGTTGTTTCTTCAAGCTCTGTCATTTTAACCACAACGCGGTCTGCAAGCGGTTTAATGTTCATAGTGATTGCCTCCTATAAAAATATGTTTTAAATTAGTTTTGGCACTCTCTTTTGTCGAGTGCTAAATCTATTTTAGCCCCCTTTTCTGAAAAAATCAACCCCTTTTGAAAAAATTAACAATTTTATAATAATTATGCCCGAAATACTCACTTTACTACATCATAAAATAATGATATTATATAGGCGGTGATTTATATGAACATAGGTTTTTCTTCATCCTGTCTCTATCCGATGCAGACCGAAGAGGCTTTCCGCACAGTCGGTGAGCTTGGCGCAAAAACAGCAGAAATATTCTTCAATTCCCCGTCAGAGCTTGGGGGCCCGATCCTCACGGAGCTCGTCGCAATCAGGAATTATTACGGTATTGATGTGCGCTCCGTGCATCCGTTCACCTCGGCATATGAGACATATCTCCTTTTCAGTGGCTATCATCGCCGTACACTCGACGGCATAGAATTCTATAAGCGGTATTTTGAAGCGGCGAATGCCCTTGGCGCAAAAATGGTTGTGCTTCACGGCGGACACAGCGTTGCCGCTATCGAGCCCGAGAGATACGCTCACAATTATATTCTTCTGAATAATGCCGCGCGCGAGGCCGGGCTTCACATTGCTCATGAGAATGTCAACACCCACCTTTGCTCAAGGGTGGATTATATGAAAAAAATCGCGGATTTTGTCGGTGACGGCTTCCGTATGGTGCTTGACATCAAGCAGTGCCGCCGATGCGGTGAGAACGAGTTTGATTTTATAAACGAGCTCGGTGACAGGATTTATCAGGTACACCTGAGTGACTGTCTCGGTGACGAAAAATGCCTTGCGCCCGGAGCGGGTGAATATGATTTCAGAAGGCTTTTTGATGCGCTTGCCGGTGTCGGATACAACGAAAGTGTACTCATCGAGCTTTACCGTCAGAATTTCGGTGAAATATCCGAATTGTCGGCAGCAAAGGCTTATTTGGAAAATATCAAATAAAATATTGAAATTGTATATAGATGTATGATATAATACAACTAATAATGCAATTAGTACTACGATAAGTAAGGAAGTGACTTATTATGAAGTGTCCGTTTTGCGGATTCTCAGAAAGCAAGGTTATCGACTCACGCCCCACAGATGAAGGCGAGCGCATCCGCCGCCGCAGAGAATGCACAAGCTGTGCAAAGCGTTTTACAACCTATGAGGTAATCGAAAGTGTGCCGATTATCGTTGTCAAAAAGGATAAGTCAAGAGAGTCCTTTGATCGCGCAAAGCTTTTCAACGGTCTTCTCAGAGCTTGTGAAAAGCGTCCTGTTTCTATCGATACAATCGAGAAGATGGTTGACGAAATCGAGCTTACACTCCAGAATTCACTTGACCGTGAGGTTACCGCAACCCGTATCGGTGAGCTTGCAATGGATAAGCTCAAGGATACCGATGAGGTTGCTTATGTCCGCTTTGCATCGGTTTACCGCCAGTTCAAGGATATCAACACCTTTATGGATGAGCTTGCAAAGCTTCTCGGTGAGAAAAAATAAATTAAGTGAGATGATATTATGAAAAAGAAAGGTACAGTCGCCAAAATTGCTCTCGGAGTTACTGCTGTTGCCGCAGTTGCAGGTAATCTTGCCTGTGATTACGCTATCAAGCGTCCCGACCCTCTTGCAGAGAAAGCACCTGAGACGCGCGAGGTTTACAAAAAGCGCGCAGAGGTAAGACAGAGAAATAACCGCAATTTCTTCAACTGTGAGCCCGAAGACCTCTCACTTACAAGCGTGAACGGCCATAATATGAGAGCGTGGTTCCTTCCTGCAAAGAAGGCAACAAAGCGCTTCGTCATCTGTGTTCACGGCTATAAGTGTAACGGTCCTGACGAGTTCAGCCATTTTGCACCGTTTTATCATAATGATCTCGGCTACAACTACCTTCTTCCCGACCTTACGGGTCACGGCAGAAGTGAGGGTGATTACATAGGCTTCGGCGCACCTGATGCAAAAAACATTCTTTTGTGGGTAGACTATCTTATAAACCGCTTCGGTGAGGATATCGAAATTATCCTTCACGGAATTTCAATGGGCGCCGCAACAGTTATGAACTGTAACGAGATGTCACCGCCCGACCAGGTTAAGCTTATCATTGAGGACTGCGGCTTTACATCTGCGGTCGAGATTATGAATAATACTCTAAAAGACAGAGCGGGCTTCCGCTGTGAGCCGCTTGTTCACCTCGGCAGTGTTTTTGCCAAGCTCAAGGCAGGCTACTTCTTTGAGGAGAGTAATCCGCTCAAGAATATGTATAAGGCTAAGAATCCGATTCTCTTTGTTCACGGTATGGAGGATACCTTTGTTCCGTTTGAGCACGGCAAAAAGCTTTATGAGGCTTGTAAGGTAGAAAAGGATTGCCTGTGGGTGCCTGAAACCGCTCACGCATTCAGCTATTATAACGCCAAGGAAGAGTATGAAAGCAAAATCAAGGAATTCATAGCAAAGCATATGGATAAAAAAGAAACAGTAAAGGCATAATAAACGGGGCACTGAATGTGCCCTTTAAATTTGGAGATATATATGGCAGAGTTTAAAAATTTATCAACCGAAGAGTTACTTTCACTCAAAGCTGAGCTTGAAAAGAAATATGAGGAGTTCAAGTCACTCGGACTTCAGCTGGATATGTCGAGAGGCAAGCCGAATAAGGCACAGCTTGATCTTTCGAGTGAGATTCTTGATGTTTTCAATTCAACAAGCGATGTAAAGTCAGTTGACGGAACAGATACGAGAAACTACGGTGTTCTCACAGGTATTCCCGAGGCAAAGGAGCTTTTCGGTGAGCTTATGGGCGTGCCTGCAAAGAACACAATCATTTTCGGTACGGCAAGCCTGACAATTATGTATGACTATATTGCTCAGTGTATGTTCTTCGGTTGCGGCGATAAGCCGTGGGTGAAGCAGGATAAGATCAAGTTCCTTTGTCCCGCACCGGGCTATGACAGACACTTCTCGATTCTCGATCATTTCGGAATCGAAATGATTCCTGTCAGAATGAACGAGGATGGCCCCGATATGGACGCTATCGAAGAGCTTATCAAGGACAGCACTGTCAAGGGCGCATTCTGCGTTCCCAAGTATTCGAATCCCGACGGAATCACATTCTCTGACGAGGTTGTCAGACGCTTTGCGGCTCTCAAGCCCGCGGCAAAGGATTTCCGTATCATCTGGGATAACGCTTACATCGTACACGATATCAACGACACTCCCGACGAGCTTCTCAATATTTTCGATGTTGCCAAGGAATACGGCAGTGAGGATATGTTTATCGAGGTTTGCTCAACATCTAAAATCAGCTTTGCGGGTGCAGGCGTTTCTGCTCTTGCCGCTTCTGATAACAATGTCAAGGCTATCCTTGAAAGACTGACAGTTCAGGTTATTTCACACGATAAGATGAATCAGCTGCGCCACGCAAGATATTTCAAAAATCTTGACGGCATCAAGGCTCATATGAAAAAGCATGCGGCAATTCTCAAGCCGAAGTTCGATGCTGTAACAGAGGGTTTCCACAGAGAGTTTGACGGAACAGGCATTGCCCGCTGGAAGAATCCAAACGGCGGATATTTCGTAAGCCTCTATGTTATGAACGGCTGTGCAAAAAGAGTCGGTGAGCTTTGCAAGAATGCAGGTCTGACTCTCACAACGGTCGGCGCAACCTATCCCTACGGCATCGATCCCGATGACAGCAATATCCGTATTGCACCGTCCTTCCCCGATGTTGATGAGCTTAAAAAAGCTGTCGAGCTTCTCGCAGTATGCGTCAAGCTTGCGGCGGTTGAAAAACTTCTGACGAGGTAAAAATAATGACCCGACCATTATATAAGGTTAGAGAATTCAATAATTTCCGTGAGCTTCTGACTCAGAGTATGGCGATTTACGGCAACAGCCCTGCTTTCAAGGTTAAAAATGCAGTCGGCCAGATTGAGGATGTCAGCTACGATAAGTTTCATGATGATGTTTACTCTCTCGGCACGGCACTTCTCTCACTCGGACTTGAGGGCGAAAGAATTGCGGTTGCGGGCGCAAACAGCTATAAGTGGTGTATGAGCTATATGGCTGTTGTCTGTGGCGCAGGTGTTGTTGTTCCGACAGATAAGGAGCTCCCGTTTGAGGATATAAAAAGCATACTTGAGGTATCTGAGTCAAAGGCAATTATCTTTGACAAAAAGTTCGGAAAGAAGCTTCTTGCACACCGTGACGAGCTTCCCGAGGGAATGATTTTCATCTCAATGGATAACGCTGAGGATGACGGTGACATACTTTCGTTTGACAGACTTGTGCTTGATGGCGAAAGGCTCATAAAAGAGGGTAATGAGGATTACATCAACCTTACTCCCGATTCCGACAAGCTTTCCGTTCTTCTTTTCACATCAGGCACAACGGGAATGTCAAAGGCGGTTATGCTCAGCGCAAGAAATATCTGCTCTGACATTATGTCTATTATGGGTGTTGTCAAAATCAATAAGGGCGAGCGGATTTTTTCTGTTTTACCCATTCATCACACCTATGAATGCACGGTTACCTTCCTTTGCTGTATTTACGGCGGTGTTTCAATCTGTTTTTGTGAGGGTCTCAGATATATCACAAAAAATCTTCAGGAATACAAGCCGAATATCATTATAGTTGTTCCGCGAATTATCGAGCTTTTTTATTCGAGAATTCAGAAGGCTCTTGAAAAAGAAAAGGGAGCAAAGCTGAAAATCGGCATTGCAAGCAAAATCACAAAGGCAACCAAAAAGCTCGGCATTGATACAAGCGACCTCTTTTTCAGCAAAATCAAAGAGGCGTTCGGCGGTGAAATTCGTCTGCTTATCTCAGGTGCGGCAGGCATTGATCCGACGATTATTGAAAATATGAATAAATACGGCATCCGGACCTTCCAGGGCTACGGTCTTACAGAGTGCTCACCCATCGTTATCTGCAACTCGGATAAGGATATGAAGCACGCTTCTATCGGCAGACCTATTCCCGGTGTTGAAGCAAAGCTTATAAACTGTGACGAGAACGGAATCGGTGAGCTTTGCATCAAAGGACCGATGGTAATGCTCGGCTACTATAAGAACGAAGAGGCAACCAAAGCGGTCTTTGACTATGACGGCTGGTTCCACACAGGCGACCTTGCGAGCGTGGATAAGGACGGCTTCTATTATATCTGCGGAAGAAGCAAGAATGTTATCGTTACCCGCAACGGCAAGAATGTCTATCCCGAAGAGCTTGAGGCACTTCTTATGAAGGAATCTGCGGTCAAGGAATGTATGGTTGTTGAGGCTAAGGACGATAAGGATAACACCGTTGTCAAGGCAAGGATTTTCCCTGATGCACAGGCTCTTTCTCAGGAAAACGGAAACAGAATCCTTTCTGAAAAAGAGATAAGTGATATGGTCAATGCGGCGGTCAGAAAAGTCAACGAACAGGTTGTCAGCTATAAGGCAATCAAGGCCGTTGAAATTGTGGAAAAGGAATTTGAAAAAACCACCACCGCAAAAATTAAACGAAATCAGTAATAGCGTTAAAGCCCTCCTCATAAGATTGATTGAGGAGGGTTTTGTTATGCCTGAAAAAAGACCGAAAATACCGCAGATAAGCGGTGATATAAAAGCTGTTGCTGTCAGATTAGCGGTTGGAGCGCTTATCGGAATTGTGCTTTTCTTTGCACTTTCGGCGGCGGCATCATTCGTGCTGTGGAAAACTGACGCTGACAGCGGTATATATAAATTTGTAACACCAGCGATAGGTGCGCTGTCGTCCTTCTTCACGGGCTTTGCTTCGGTGCGCCCGATAAGAAAAAACGGACTCGCGCTCGGAGTGCTGAGCTCATTGCCGTTGTTTCTTGCGGTTTTTATTGCATCAATGCTCATATCCAAAAGCTCAATCAGTGCGGTCGGATGGATTATGCTCGGCGTACAGATGCTTTTTGCAGCAATCGGAGGAATAATTGCTGTCAATAAGCGCAAATAGATTGAAATAACTGTCCGCTTTGTGTTAGAATATAAAAAACATAACGGAGGCGGACAAAATGGATTTTCAACTCAGACAGGTTTCTGCTCTTAACAGAATTTTTCTTGACGGTGACTGTGAATTTACACAGGTGACAGGCGCAAGGGCTCTCAGAGGTGAGAGATTTTCTTATCAGCTTGCGTATAAGTCAGACTCGAGATTTACCTCACGCATTTCGGTTGAAAGCGAACTCGGTGATGCGATAAGCGTCCGTGCGGTCGGCAATGTGCCGTCCGAATTGCCGTGCTACCCCGACAGAAAGGCGTTCTGCGAAAGAACAGAGCCGGGATTGTTCCCCGATGTGCTTTTTCCTGTCGGTGACACCCATTTTATAAAGCCCGACAACTGGTATTCACTCTGGATAACAGCAGACATTCCGACCGATACCAAGGCAGGGGAATACGCTGTTACCGTAAAAATATCGGACGAAGAAGGCACCGTAATCGCAAGCGAAACCTTTACGCTGACGGTAATTGATGCCGTTCTGCCCGAGCAGACATTTATAAATACACAGTGGTTTCACACAGATTGTATCGCAGATTATTATAATACTCCCGTTTTCTCTGAGGAGCACTGGGCTCTTATAAAGGAATTTATGAAGGCCTTTGTCAGATGCGGTAACAATATGATTTTAACTCCCGTTTTTACACCTCCGCTTGATACTAAGGTCGGCGGAGAGCGGACAACCGTACAGCTGACAGATGTCATAAAGAAGAGCGGCGAATATTCGTTTAATTTCGATAAATTCCGCCGTTGGGTAAAGCTTGCCCGTGAGTGCGGAATAAAATATTTTGAGATTTCACACCTGTTTTCGCAGTGGGGTGCCTTTGCCGCACCCAAGGTTATGGCAGAGGTTGACGGCGAAGTAAAGCGCATCTTCGGATGGGAAACCGAGGCGGCAGGGGAGGAGTATTCCGAATTTCTCCACGCCTTCCTGCCCGAGCTGATTTCAGTTATAAAAGAACTGAATATTGAAAATACTACTTATTTTCACATTTCGGATGAGCCGAGTCAGGAGCAGGCTGAGTCATATAAAAAGGCGAAGGCTGTTGTTGCCGATATTCTGAAGGATTTCCCGATAATTGATGCACTCTCCGATTATGAATTCTATGAAAACGGAATCATCAGACAGCCGATTCCTTCAACATCAAGTATCGAAGAATTTATAGAAAAGGGCTTCGACAACCGATGGACATACTATTGCTGCGGACAGGGCGAGGAATTGAGCAACCGATTCTTTTCGATGCCGCTTTCAGCGACAAGAATCATCGGCACACAGCTGTATCTTCACGATATAAAGGGCTTTTTGCAGTGGGGCTTTAATTTCTATAATTCCGCACATTCCCTGCGCCACATCAGCCCCTACGAGGTGACTGATGCCGACTGTGCATTCCCGTCGGGTGACTCGTTCTTTGTTTATCCTTATGAAAACACCGCGATTATGTCCGTACGGGCAGAGACATTTTTTAATGCACTTCAGGATATGCGCGCGTTACAGCTTCTTGAAAGCCTTATCGGAAAGGAAGCTGTAGCAAAAGCCCTTACCGAAAAATTCGGTGAAATCACATTCAGAGCGTATCCGCGCGGAGCAGAAAATATGCTTGAGATTGATAGCTTTATAAAAGAAATGATAACGAAAAATATGTAATGCATCAGGCAGACACACGATTGGAAATCGTGTGTCTGCGTTTTTACTGAGAGTGATTCTCTCACTCCCTCGGGCTTCGAATCCCTTGCTTTTTCTAACAAAAAAATAACGGCACCCTTATGGGCACCGTTATTTCTTGAAGACTAACCCTAATTTTAATACAAATGCACCCCCTTTTGAGGTAAGGGGGTGCAAAGAATTTCGAATTTATAAAGCATTCAAGCTAATTAGTATATGTTATTGGGATTATTAAGTTTTTCTGTTATATGACGCACGATTGCTTTGTGAAGCTCGTCGTATGCAGGACCTTCGTTTTTCCAAATCAGTTGATTTGCTTTGTTGATGCCATCGTACATTTGCTCTATTTGCTCATCATTCAAAGGAAGCGACACATTATGAAAATACTCGTCGATAACTTGGGTAAGAAGATCGACATATCGATTTGCACCAATTGTTTTTAATGCTTCTATTGTGTATGAAAGATTGCTTGATGCAAGAACCTCTTGAATGTCATCCATAATGCTATAACTGAAATTCAAACACAGAGCAAGAACTTGCTCATCCGGGGACAACTGATCAATGCTATCATTAAAAACAGCATTCATAAAACGATCGAAATGAAAAGAAGGAAGTTGGTCAGATGTATCATTATTATCAATATAGAATTCATTATATGAATCAGTACGCCATCCACCTGCTCTTTTTATCAAGATATTATAATCAATTGTGTTGCTATTGATAATTACAGCATTTCTTTCAAAATAATTATTGTCTTCAAGATAATAAATATCTGTTTCGGGAACATCAACATTAAGTGTCTTGCCATTTTTAATGGTGCCCACAAACTCGCCGTTGATATAGATGTTGTATGGCAAAAGTGCTCCTGCAAATGCAGCTTTTCTGAAAATATTAAATCGAACATGCTTCACCAAATCGCACCTCCCAAGTGATAACATTAATTTTATTATACCATAATCATAATGAACTTTCAATAATTCAACGATTATTGGCTGTAATTCAACGATTACCCCACTAAATCAACGATTATGGTTGTAATTTAACGATTATCTGTCTTTTAACGATTTGAAATAGAGTTTTATTCTCGATTTAGAGAATTCTCTCCCAAAAAAGTTCTCAAAACGCTGATTTTG
>JAZQGS010000014.1:0-30307 GCA_045540195.1 Acutalibacteraceae bacterium | reverse complement strand
ACAAAGGCTCCGCAGGAGCAGGGACTTTCAGTTGCACTTCTTCTTTGTGAAGAGATGCTCAAGGGCAAGGGCGCTTGGAGATTTCACGGCGGCCGATTTGCAGGTACAATTCAGGCATTCGTTCCGAATGATATGCTTGAGCAGTTCCGTTCAACAATCGAGGCCGTTTACGGTGAAGGCACCTGCCACGTGCTTTCAATCAGACCGTTCGGCGGAATTAAGCTTTATTAAGAATTACATAAAAAAATCAGTCCGTGCGAATTTTCGCACGGACTTTTATTTATAATCTGATTGTACCCGGCTTGAATATTTTGTGAACAAGCTTTTCGCTGAATTTATGCGGATTTCTGCCGACATAGATTGAGAAAGCAACATAGCCTGTCCAGGCGGCTACACACAAAAGCATAACCAGCATAATCTTTCTGAAATCCTTCTGATAATACTCGTGAAAAGCCTCGGGCGTGGTATATACCCTACCCTGATTATCCTCTATATATTCTATTCTGTATTCAGTAACACCGTCATCGACGATTTCGTTATAGCCGATTTTAAAGCTTTCTCCGCTACTGAATCTTTCAAGGAAGACGGTATAGTCCTCCACAATCTCCTTGTAGCCGCTGATGTAAGGCTGAGTTTCAAAGCCGTCAATATCGAAATATATGTCTTCGTCGGATGCCTCATAGCTTTGTGCCGTTATGTCGCGGAACTCAAGCTCATCCATTTTTGTAGGCACATTGGAAACAAAGCCAACCACAATCACAAATCCCGCCAGCAAATAAACCAGGACATCAACAAAAATCTGCGCACCGGGATTTTTCACATTTCCGTTGAACACGGCATCTAATTTTGATTTTTTGTCAGTATCGGGAATCGGCCGTCCGCCGTTTCTGAGCTTATACTGCTTCTGGGCAAAGGCAAGAAATTCAATTCTGCCGACCGCAATCTGATCGATAAGTATTTTCTTACCCTTTACCATAAGTCTTATATCCTCAGTCATAAGGTCGAGAACATAGTCAAGGTCATCAAAATCCTCGTCATCTATGACAAGGTCGAGATCGTGGGGAATATTACCGATACTGTATTCAATATCCGAATAGGAATAACGGTGCTTTATACCGAAGAACGATTTTGCGGTAAATCCCTCGCTGTCGTAATAAATGCGCTGATTTATGTATGCAATAATCAGGGATGATGACAGCAACGACCCTCCGAAAAAGGCAAGTCCCATAATATCCTTTTCAAAGAAAACAATCCAGACCGCAGGGATAAGAAACACCGTCGTACAGATTATACCGATTATCAGCATCAGCTTAGGCAGATGCACGGTATTGCCGTCACCCTTTCTTGGCTTGTGGAGTTGTTCGTTGACGGCTTTTGCCGCTGCGCGCGATGCCTCAAGTGAAAAAATGTTCATTTTAAATCTCCTCTTTTCAATACAGTCATTATAAAATAAACCGTATATTTTTGCAATGCTTATTATTTGGATAAATCATAACACACATTTCTTTAAAACCAAATAACACCTTGTGCTGAAAACGCGGAGATATTTTTACATTTTGTGCAAAAAAAGCAACCGAAAAATTCGGTTGCTTTTTGTTATCAGAAGGAAACTGTTTTTGTTTCGCCTGCGGCAAAGGTTACTGTCTGTACCTTATCGGAAATACCGCAGGAGACTGTGATTGTCTGTGCGATATCTGATGTGATTGTTGCTGTTGCCGTACCCTTTCCGAGATCCCAGCTCATCTCATCAACTGTTGCCTGAGTTCTCACCTTGAGTCCCTTTATCTGACCGATATCAAAGCCTGACTGAGGTACTGCAGGAAGAAACTCGATTTTGCCCGTATATGAATAAAGAAGGCTTTCGTTGACAACGCCGAGATAGCCGATTGCAAAGTCTGTGCAGTATGCACTGCTTCGGTTATAGTGGTGGTTTGTCATAAGTGAATCATAGAAAATTCCGCGGCTTACAAGGTCAACAAGTGCGCCCGTTACATTTTCGGAATCCTTGAGTCTTGCCGCAATAAGCGCTCTGTGAACGAATGCGTGGCTTGCTTCGTTTTCACTCGCTCTGTTTTCAATAGCCTGAACACAAGCCTTGTAAAGGTCGGGATTTTCCTGTGTCTCAAACATCGGCCAAGCGCAGTAGAGATGGCTGATGTGACGGTGGAGATTATTCTCTTCAAAATCAACCGTTGCCCACTCCTTGAGCGCGCCTGTCTCGTCGTAGAGATACGGCGGTACCTTAGTGAGAAGCTCCTCCCATTTGCTTGTATCTGCATTCTCATCAACGCTCTTCATAATCTCTATAAGCATTGTGAAGGTGTTGTTACAAGCGGAAATATCAATAGCTGTATTTGCGGTTGAGGGGTTCGGATAGTTTGCGGGATTATTCTCGGGTGAATAGCTCGGGAGAATCGTATAGGTCTCACCCTCGTTAAGCTCGGTCTTACCCTTTTCGTAATGGATTGTGCCGTCAGCCGCCGTGTAGTATTCGGGTGAGAACATCTGCTCCCAATAGTTCGCCGCCTTCAAAAGAAGCGGAAGAAGAACCTCGCTTCTCAGGTCAAGGTAGCCCTTTGCTTCGATTGCCTCAATGTCTGCATCCGTAAGATCCTCCTGAGTCATTGAAAGAACTGACTTGAGTCTTTCAAGATCAAATTCGTCGCTCAGAGGAATCTGAACATCACCGTAGCACATAAGAGTCTCATGAAGAGGCTGAAGCATCCAGTTTGTACCTGCATTCCAATATCTGAACGGATAGCCGTAGTTGCTCTCGGTAAGGATAGCCTTGTCACTGACAGAATGAACGGGAGCCTGGATTGCATCCGTGTAGCCGTGGGTTGCGTAAGCATTCTCCTCCCAATCGGGTACCTGACGAAGAATGAAGGTCGCAAAGCCGAGGTATGCGCTGTCGAGATTGCTTGTATTCATTGAGGAAACCTGAAGATTAACATTGGCATCCTGTGTAAAGCGGCAGCCCCACTGCGTATTCCACTCGCCGCACCAGATACCGCCAAGACGCGGTGTTGCATAGCCCGCACAGCAAAGGTACGCATATCTTGCATTATAATAGAATCTCTCCATAAGGTCGGAGTTGAGCTCGTCTTTAAGAATCTGTGAAAGCACAAGCTGTTCGTTCGGCTTTGTGCAATCATCCGTACCGAGCCTGAATGTTACCTTATTGTATTCAGGAGTGAAAAGGTCTGTATGTGCCTTGAGTGCATCGTCATAGCTGAATTTGCCGTCGACTGTATACTTATCGGCAACAGCCTTTAACCTTGCAACAAGTGAGTCAACGAGCTCGTAGCTTTCTGCATTGTCAAAATCGGCATAAGCGCCCATTGTGTGAGTTCTGTCTGACACTGCAATGAGGTAAACATTATCCGCATTCTTGATTTTAAGCTGCGGATTTGTGTCAGCGCAGTACTGCGAGTCCTTGACCTTTTTGCCGTCAACAACACTCTTGGTGCCGCCCTCTGTCACAACATAAACTGTTGTAGAGTAGCCGCCCTCCTTAAGCTCGCTGTTTTCATAATTCGGATAATGAGCTACAAATGAAATGTAATCGCAATCCTCACCAACGAGCTTCTTATACTTGAGATTGACCTCGTCACCGCCGCCGAATTTTGCTATTGCGGAGATGTTGTCCATTGAAAGCGTGATATCAACCTTACTGCCGGTTGAGGATGAACCGATTTTTGTAATTGTTACACCGTCAGCCTTGGAGGTGAAGGTCTCTCTCTGCCATGTGCCGCAGATATCGGAATATCTCACGCCGACCTGTGCTGTCTCGTAATCGGTATATCTTGCGTAGCCCGTGCGCAGAAGCTTGTTCTGCTTAATACGAAGAATTCCGCCCGGATGATATGAATAAACAAAGTCATAGGTAAGTTTATCGACAATATCCTCGCCTGCCGTGATGCTCTGCTTGACATATTCAAGCTCATCCTTTGACACGGGAGTGTAGCGGATGTTTTGGTTGGGCAGGTTAAAGTGCATATTCTGATAAATCAAGGTATCGTTATACGGCGCACCGCTTGTGATAACGCCCTGCATTCCGTTACCCGAAACCATACCCTCACGCCAGGTTTCCTGGTTATTTGATGTTTCGCTCAACTCATAGAAAAGCTCAGAATACGAAGCCTTTGTTGAATCGGAAAATTCTGTTTCAATCTGCTTATAGACGCTGAAGGGTGACAGCCAAGAGCCTATAAGAGAAAAAACGGTCATAACAATGGTAAGAATACGAATAAAAACTCCCATATTATTACTCCTTTCGGTTATTATTTGTATTATAGCGTTTTTACGGTATAAATACAAGAGAAAAAGCAGAAAGTCCTTGAACTTTCTGCTTTCAGATATTCAGTTTATTAAATCTTCAAGTGCCTGCAAAAAACGATCGTCCTGTTCAGGCGTGCGCTTTGACGGGCCTTTCAGCCTGCCGCCTGCGTTGCGGATTTTTTTAGAAACATAGCGTGAGAAAAGAAGCTCATCTATGTTTGTATCGGTAAATACAAGTCCGTTCTGACTCAGCGGAACAGCCTTTCGCGCAAGGCACATTGCGGCAAGTCCGTAATCCTGAGTTACCACTATATCCCCTGCTTCAACAAGATTCACAAGCTTGAAATCCACACTGTCGGCGCCTTTTTCGACAACAACCGTGGTTGCTCCGTCTTTTTGGAATTCGTGCGCCGTGTCACAGATTATGTAGCACCCGAGTGAATGCTTTTTTGCTATCCTGACGGTTATATCAACCACGGGACAGCCGTCAGCATCGATAAAAATTTTCATATATGAGAATTAAAGAGCTTCTACGATTTCCTTTGTATCTCTTGCAATCATGAGCTCTTCGTTTGTGCAGACAACAAAAACCTTAACCTTTGAGTCCGGAGTTGAGATTTCGCCCTCGGGGCCTCTTCTCATCTGATCGTTAACGGCATAGTCAATTTCAACACCCATAAACTTGAGCTTGTCGCAAACGCGGTCTCTGTACTGCGGGTTGTTTTCGCCGATACCGCCTGTGAAGATAATTGCATCAACACCGCCCATTGCTGCTGCATAGCTGCCGATATACTTTGTGAGCTGGTGACAGAGCATTGACTCAACAAGCTTCGCTCTCTCGTCGCCTTCCTTTGCTCTTGCTTCGATTGTTCTGTTGTCGCTTGTGCCGCAGATGCCGAGCATACCTGACTTCTTGTTCATAACTGCATCCATCTGGTCAGGTGTGAGGCCTTCCTTCTTCATAATGATAGGAACGATAGCGGGGTCGATTGAACCGCAGCGAGTACCCATCATAATACCCTCAAGAGGAGTTACACCCATTGTTGTGTCAAAGCACTTGCCGTCAACAACAGCTGAGATTGATGAGCCGTTACCGAGGTGGCAGGTAATAACCTTGCTGTGCTCAGGATTGCCGAGAAGCTCGATTGCCTTTGCGCTTACAAAACGGTGTGATGTACCGTGGAAGCCGTAACGGCGGATGCCGTACTTCTCATAGTACTCATACGGAAGAGCATACATATAAGCATAGTCGGGCATTGTCTGATGGAAGCCTGTATCAAAAACTGCAACCTGAGGAACATCCTTCATAATAGCCTGGCAAGCCTTGATGCCTGTAAGGTTTGCAGGATTGTGAAGCGGGCCCCACTCGAAGCATTCCTTGATTGTCTCTTCAACCTCGTCTGTTACAAGAACAGAGCCGCTGAACTTTTCTGCGCCGTGAAGAACACGGTGGCCGACTGCGTCAATCTCGCTCATTGATGAGATAACGCCGTTTGCCTCACTTGTGAGTGCATCAATAACAACCTGAATTGCAGTTGCGTGGTCGGGCATTGCAACAGGCTTGTCCTTAATAACCTTACTCTCATCAGCAGGAACCTTATGTGTAAAGGCGCTGTTGTCGTTACCGATCTGCTCACAGATACCCTTTGCAAGAACTGACTCATTCTCCATATCGATAAGCTGATACTTAAGAGATGAACTACCTGCATTGATAACAAGAATTTTCATATTTTTCCCTCCAAGATATTGTATCAAATTGATTTCTGTTATATTATAATCATATAGATTGTGTTTTTCAAGTCAAATTTTACATTTTGGAGGATAATATATGAAAATCGGCGGAATTGTTGCAGAATACAACCCTTTTCACAACGGACACAAGTATCAGCTTGAAGTCAGTAAGGAGCTCGGTGAGCTGACTCACACCGTTGCGGTAATGAGCTCTAACTATGTGCAGCGCGGTGAAACGGCAATTCTTTCCAAATGGGCAAGAGCTGAAATGGCTGTAAAGAACGGTGTTGACCTCGTTATCGAGCTTCCGACGCTCTGGAGCACATCCTACGCTCAGAGATTCGCAGAGGGTGCGGTTTCACTTCTTGATGCACTCGGCTGTGTCGAGATGCTCAGCTTCGGCAGTGAGTGCGGAAATATTGACGAGCTTATCGCCTGCAAGGATGCAATCAACAGCGAGGCTGTCAACGAGAAGCTCAAGGAAAACCTTGAGGTCGGTCTCGGCTTTGCAAGCGCACGAGCAGAGGCTATGCGTTCGGTTTGCGGCAACAGGTTTTTTAATATTCTTGTAGGCGCAAAGAATACGCTCGGTATCGAATATCTCAATGCACTCGATAAGCTCGGCTCACAGATGATTCCGATGACTGTTCGTCGTAAGGGTGCTTCACACGATTCCGATATTACAAGTGCAAGCTTCGCATCCGCTTCTGAAATCCGCAGAATGATGAAAGAGAATAACCGCGATTGGGAAAAGTTTATGCCCGAAACGGCCGCCGATATCTATAACCGCGAGCTGTTTGACGGTAAAGCCCCCTGTCTTAACGAGAAGCTCGAGTTCAGCATTCTCTGCTGTATGCGCCAGCTTACCGCTGAGACGATCGGCAAGTCTCCCGATGTAAGCGAGGGAATCGAATTCCGTATCCACGATGCGGCACTCAAGGCAAGAACACTCGACGAGCTTTACGCTCTCGCAAAGACAAAGAGATATTCGCACGCAAGAATCCGCAGAATCGTGCTTCACGCATTTATGGGATTTGTCGCTGACGACTATAAGGGAAACCCGCCGTATATCCGCGTGCTTGCGATGAACGGTAAGGGCAAGGAAATCCTTAAAGAAGCAAAGGAAAAAGCAACGCTTCCTATCGTAACAAAGGCATCGGATTTTGACGAGCTCAACGAATACGGAAGACAGGTTTTCCTGCTCGAGGATATGTGTACGGATGTTTTCTCACTCTCCTCACCTGCCATCCTCCCCTGCGGCAGAGAAAAAACAACAGGAATCGTTGTGGTGGAGGAATGAGTTAATAAAAGTTTTTAATAACAAAGCTTTTATTAACTCAATACAAAATATATACTCTGCAAACTTCAACACCCGCCGGGATTCTCCCGACGGGTGTTTTTTAGATTTTTAATACAATATGAATCAATTCTCAGCTTGAGCGGCATCCATCCATTTTTCAAAATCTTCGAATTTATCAAAGCTTTTTTGAAAAAAAATCTGTTCGACTCCTGAAAGCTTATTGAACTCATCCCAAGTGTATTCATCAGGTGACTTACCGCCGTTTTCCCAAGGAAGACTCGGTTTGGTTTCTTCCTCAATATCAGGAATTTTCACTTTTTGCATCCAAGTCTCAAACTCACTATAGCTATCAAACCAGCTCTGGAAAGCAATCTGTAATCCGCTGTCTAAGGCTTCAAATTCATTCCAAGTGTATTCATCGGGTGACTTGCCACCGTTTTCCCAAGGCAAGTTAAGATCCATTGTAATACTTACCGTATCATCAGGCTTAACACTGTTCACCCACTCTTCAAAAGCATCATCACTTTCAAAGCTGTTTTGAAACTCGAGTTGCTGCTCTATATTCAAAGCCTCAAACTCTTCCCAGGTATATTCTGTTTTATTGACACGGCTACAACTAACACATAAAATATTTAAAGCTATCACTATTAAAACAGCTATACTGCTTTTCAGTAATTTTCTCATAATTCCACCACCCTTAAAACAAAATGCAACAAATTCACTTGTTTAGCCTCAGGACTTTGCGATACAAGCTACTTATCATAGCCTTTTCATCTTTGTTGAATCCATATATCCACATTGTTATAGCATAAACAATAAGCATCGCGAGAACATTTACAATAAAGCCAACCAAGCCTGAAATGTTCAGCCGTGACACTAAAAAACCGCAGAGACCCGAAGCAACCAAACATGGCACAATCCCATGAAAAAGTCCCGAATAATACTCTTTGAGTGAAATGCCTACTTCCTTTTTGAACACAATATTCATACAAACAACATCTCCGAATATAAGGGAGATAAAGGTACCGATTGTGGCTCCGATTAACGGCTTCCATTTAATAAGAAAAACAGTTAAAACTATATTAACTAATACAACTGCAAACTTTATAACTGACTGCCGTTTATGTTTGTTTTTGGCCCACAAAATCTGAGTGCCGATATTTTCAGTCAAAATAAACAAATGAGCAAACATCAGCATAAGCGCAACAAAATAGCTTTGGTTGTATCCCTCACCAATCCAAATCGACAAAAATGTTTCTCCGTTTATCAGGAATCCGGCAAATATCATACCAAGTATTGCAAACGAGTATCTTCCGATACGAATCATCTCATTTTGCAGCTTTTGAGGTGTCGCTCCGCCTTCTACCATTTTGACAACACCCGGCATTAAAATACCACCCAGCGCCTGTCCGATGCTTTGAAAATATTGAACAATCTGAGTTCCGACACCGTAAACAGCAATAATTACAGATGCTGCCGGAACAAGCATTCCGAGCAACGCCTGATCGACATAACAATTTATTTGTGTTGCCACCATCTGAAGGAGAATAAAGAACGAATATCCAACGATATCTTTTATAAACGAAAAATCGATTCCCTTGAATTTTGGTCTGAGTTTTATTACAAATAAAACATAAACAATGTAAAAACCTCTGAAAACAATTGTCAGTATTAAGTTGATTCCCACAACAGCTATACTTCTGTATCCAAGCTTCAACGCCAAAATAGTCAGAATAAATCTGAAAATAATCTGAATTATCAATGAACCCTTAGAGACACTAAATTTAGAATAAGCAATAATAACATTATAAAAAACTGATGTGCCGAGTGTTATTACCACATTCAATATTGTAAGGCGCAATAACTTTTCACTTAATAATATCTCATCTTTAGAAAGGCCCTTAGCAAAAACAGCACCAAAACTTTCTGTCAAAGCAACACCTAACATAAACGCAATTAAAGCAACTGCGACATAAAAAATTATACAGACACCGACAAAATTACAACAACTACGAGTATCTCTGTTTTCCTTATACTTAGCAACATACCGAATAACCGAATTGCCCATTCCTAATTCAAGCAAAAGCAAATACGCCGTTAAAGATGACACCAATTTATATACACCATATTCGGCATCACCAAAAGAACTTATAATCATCGGTGTCAACAGTATGGTTGATAACACTTCAATAATCATATATATATATGACAATACTGCACCAATTTTACGATTCATATCTTCACCTGTCTAAAATCACTCTTAATTCAGAAACAAATTTATTATGAATTTCGTCTAAAATAACCCTGTAGTTATAATTCTTATTAGCCGATGCCATTTTGATTGCATATGCAACACTTTCAGCATTTTGACAATCATAATAATAAACATATTTTCCTATTACTGAAGTTTCTACTGCTGGAATACGAACACTTACGACTTTTAATCCATTTGACATATACATCAATACCTTTGACGGAAAAGATGTTTCATTAAATTTCGCATCAATAGGTTGAGTGCTCAATCCGATATGGCAGGCCTGTATATATTTATTAAAATCCTCACCCGTTTTAAATCCAACATAATTAAGCTTACACTCTGTTTTTTGAGATACCTGGAAAATCAAGTCGCGAACGGCAGCATTTTCTTCTTCCGAACCACTCCCCAGCACCTCTAATACATAATTATCATCAAGAAACTCTGCAGCTTCAATGGCTGTATAAACACCGCCTTTGGCCTTTCGAAAGGTGCCGGCGTATACAACATGTATATAATTATCTTCAAATTTGAAACCAAAATCTGATACAGATTTATATGTACCATGCGAAACAACATATTCTTTATCCATATTTACTCTATTTCTCACCAATTCAGTAATAAAGATATACTTATCAGCAATTTGAAGATATTTAATTTCTTTTCTAAGCAACCGTTCGCTATCTGTAACATCAGCATACAATTCTTCTACTTCAATTATTAACTGAAACTTCTTGATTCTTTTGAGAATCATAAAAGTATTCATATAAGCAAGAGAATGATATACTACTACGGTATCATCCGGTTTGACATTTATCAGTACATAAAAAACAAATAAAATTCTTGTGCATATATGTCCTAGAGCTCTGAATATTTTATATTCACTACTAAAAGACATAAAAGTCTTTAATGTAAGACATTCACTAATGGTATGCTTTTTCCCTCTAACAATCTTATTAAGCTTTGTTTCTGCTGGAGATATAATTTCAACTTGTCCATCAATAGCTTCAGATAACGAGGCTGATATATAATTCATTTTATTCTCAGAGGCAGCAGCAACAACTCTTTCCTCGTTTCGAATTAAATCACAATTATAATACCCTACATAATAAACCATAAAATCACCCAAGAAAATCAAGTATTAAACCTTGAATAATTTACATAAACAAAAATAAACTTCATAAAAAGGTCTAACTCCAAAAAACATTCTTAAAAATGCATTTAATTTATTTTTTAACCCTTTTGCTTTTTTCACTTTCCAAAACATCTTAGGAAAAGGATATAATCCCTCTTCAGTTAAATCTTTTAACACAGAACCACAAGAAAAACTGCTTTTAGGCAGAATTGCTAATGCACCCTCAATAGCCATATACTGTCTCATTTTCACTTCATTTAACTTTTTGGAATCATCAACAATCCTTTTGTTATAATCTTTAGAATAAATTCGTGCCATTTCTATTAAATCATTAACATGCTTATCATAAGAACCTTCGGTTTTATGATGCATAGCTGACTCACTTTGTTGCCTATAATAATACAAAGAGTTTTTAATTGTAAGAGAACAGTTTTCACCCTTCCTATATATGTATATATAGTATTGAAAAAGAGTATCTTCTCCATATTTTAATCCGTGCAAAAAATGTATATTATTGTCTTTAATCAATTTCTGACTAATAATTGAAGACCAAACATTATTATAAGACTTTAGTGACTTGTCCTTCAAATATTTAAACTCTTCATTTTTTTTTGATATAGATTTATATCCTTCCGGAACAGTTTCAACATTAAAAGAAACGGTCTCAGGTTCATACTCCATAAGTAATTTTTTTATAAAGCCTAAGCAATTTTCCCGTATTAAATCATCGCTGTCAACAAACCATATATATTTTCCGTTCGCGTTTGCCAACCCAATATTTCGGGACTCCGAAACTCCGCTGTTTGATTTCTTAATCACTTTTACATTCGGATGTTTTTCTTTAAAATCAGAAATTATTAGCAATGAATTATCTGTCGAACCATCATCAACACAAATTATTTCATATTCTTCATAGTCAATATCCTGGCACAACAAACTCGACAAACAGTCGGACAACCATTTCTGTGAGTTGTAAATAGGCACTATAAAACTTAATAATTTCATATTAACCTCCCGATATAACGCTATAATTTCCCTTCTAAATACCACTCAGGAAGACTTCCGAAGAAGTCTCCCTGAATTATAAATTATTAGTTAAGAATTAATTTGCCATCGGCGCCAAAGCTATAATAGCCCTTCTTAAGATCGGTACCGTATACATACTCATCAGAAAGATAAATCTTACTGTTTCTTACGATTCGATGTCCATCACCCACAAAGTAGTAATCTCCACCAAATTCAAGAAGCTGATAAGCATTCTGCATAATACCGTCAATATAGAACCTGTCACCTTCGGGGCCATTTTTGAGAACCATCTTACCCTCAGAATCAAAATAGTAGTCACCAGCAGGAAGACCAGCTTTATGCAAATAGCTCTCAATCAAATATATTTTTTTATTTTTAACGATCTTATGACCATCACTGATGAAATAATAATAACCTTCATGCTCGACCAACTGATACGCCTTCAGCATAGTTCCGTTTTCATAGAAATTATCACCAACGGGACCATCTAAAACCTTCATCTTACCGGTCTCGTCAAAAGTATACTTACCGGCGTTAAGTTCTGTTCCTGCTACGAACTGCTCACTTATATAAATTGTACAATTCTTTGCAAGCTTATGACCGTCACTAATAAAGTAGTAGTCACCGTCATATTCAACTACCTGATATGCCTTCTGCATTACATCATTTGCATAGAAGTAATCTCCTACCGGACCATTCTTAATAATGATCTTACCGTCAGCATCAAAAGTGTATTTGCCTGCCTTTAAGGATGTTCCTGCTACAAACTGCTCACCCAAGTAGAGAGTGCAGTTCTTAGCAAGCATATGACCATCATTGATGAAATAGTAATAACCTTCATACTCAACTATCTGATATGCCTTCTGCATTACTCCATCAACATAGAAATGACTGCCCACCGGACCGTTTTTCTCAATTTTTCTGATAAGCTTGCCATCTTCACCAAATTCGTATTCACCTTCGGTAAATCCGGTAGTTGCAGTGTTGGGCTTACCAACATAGCATTTTCCTGTTACAGGCTGATAGTTAGCATTGATGTAGTAATAATAATCGCCAACCTTAACAAGACCTGCTGACTTACACATACCATTAACATAATAGTACATTCTGCCGTAAACAGTCATTATACCTGTACGGCCTTCCATCCAAATACCGTCCTCGCTGAACGCGAACACACCGTTCTCGCCGCGAATAGTACCCGGACCCTTCTTAGCTGCACCATTACTTGTGAAATAATACTTTTCACCGTCAATTGTAGCCCATGAGTTCTTCACCCACTCACCGGCCCACATATAACGGATCATTGCGTCTGTTTTCTCAAGCGTACCTCTAACAAGAAGATTGTCAACAAACTTGTATGAATATCCGTCGATTTTCTGCTCACCGTCAACAGCAGCATAATCTGCAGTTGAGAAGTAGTAATAACCGGTAGTTGCTTCATCCTTTGTATCTACATAGTTCCATCCGGAAACAAGTGAACCACCAAGAACATAATACAGCTTACCGTTGATTTCTGCAAGACCATTAGTTGTATGCTGCTCACCGCAATCACAAACGAGCTTATCGCCGTTTACTTTATAGCTATGACCTGTTGCTTCAACAGCAGTACCCCAATGAACAACAGAATCGCAAACATCACAATATGTTCGACCTGTATAACCATCCTCTGTACATGTTGCTGCCAGATCTGCTACAGCTTCTGCGGTATGAGCATGCCATGCTGTCTTGTTATCAAGCTCTGTAGCAACATCAATATCACTATAGAAACCACATACATAACTATCATAATCAGATGTATTATATGTAATCTCGCCATTCAATGTCTTACACTCAATATCAATTACGGGAATTGATCCGCTTGCGAACTGTGCAGACGCTGTTACGCCGGTTTTCGCTTCATCCCAAGCCCATACGCGAACAGGAATCGATGCCAAAACTGTTTCACCGCTCAAAGAACCGTCGTGATCAATCACAAGAGTTAATTCATTGTAAATCGTATCTTTAGTTGCTTCAACAGTTACACCATCAGCACAAATAATATGCTCATGCTCAAAAGTATTAGCTGTATTTAAAGCTAATGTTGCAACTACCTTATTGATCTGAGAGGCATCAGAAGCAGTAATGTCAATGTAATAAACAGAGCCCGCCTTCGGTGTGTGATTACCGTCATTGTGTCCAGCAATTGTAACCAAAGCGTTATCAGCGTCACCGTTTACCGTTAAACTCTTGGTAACACGAGTTTCATTACCCTGATTGTCACATATTACAAATGCAACCGTGTGCTCACCATCAGTAAGATAAACATCATTGAGTGTGATATTACCTGAAGCTGCCTTAAAGGATGTCTTACCGGACACATCAATTCCGTCAACATAAATTTTAGCTGTTGTGTAATCCAAACCCGTTGCGTTGCTGTTGCCTGAAACATCAGAAACCTTTGCTGCAAAAGATAAGAGATTGCTTGAAACTTCCTGTCCGTTCAGTGCAACAAAGTTAGCTGTATCCGAGCATACAGTTACATCTGAAATTGTAGGTGCATCTCTGTCTTCTGTAACCTCACTATAGTCTAAGGTGATATCATCAATGTAAAGAACAAGTTCTTCCATTGTATCATCATCAGCGGATGTACCATTGATAAACTGAATAAACGCAGGATAATAGTTACCGTCTGCGCCTTTACCATTGTTTACTGCATAATTCTCGTCGGGATTATAAAGCAACGAAGACTGGAAATCGTACGCAGTCAAATCGAAATAAATATACATCCAACCGGATTCAGGAACACCATAATTAGTATTATAGCTAACCTTCTTGCCGTCGTAATCAGACATCATATAGTCATAGTTTGTATACAATTTACCTGTGCTGTCTTTTGTAAATGTACGGCAAATTCGGAATGCTGTATTTGTTGCGTTCTGAGGCATATTAACCCACATACCGACACGAACAGCACTCTTACCGTTAGCTACATCACGCCATATCATCGGATCTCCGGTATAGAACAGGTAGTTGTAAATCCAACCGCCAACACCCTCAGCATTAAGACGATTGATATTAAATCCAAGGGCATAATCACCGCTCTTTACAACTCCGCCATTTTCCTTAGATGAAAGGAAAACACCTGTACTTGTATTTTCAATACCATTACCAAAAGCTTCGGGAGTAAGAATAGGATATTTAGCATTCGGATATTTTGTGTTTTCTTCGGCTACCCATTCATGAATGGTATCAATACCTCTCCAATCGCTGATATCTCCGTCCTCAAAATCGAAAAGAACTTCTGAACCCTTACCGAACTTAACATTAACTGAAGTTGCACTCAAAGAACTATCATACTTATATGTTGCAGTAACTGTAGCATTCTTTATAGTTTCATCATTTTTTGCAGTAAACTGGAAACCATTTAATGTGCCCGCTGCAACCGGATCAATTGTAAAATCATACGCATCTGCATCTGCAAACAAAGCAAAATTACCATATGACGCATCTATGCTGAGCGCTGCAGTTTTACCGTAAGGAACTGTTGCCTCATCAGCAGTAAATGCAACACTTGTAGGATGCACAATTTCGATAGTTTTTGATCCGACAACCTTTCCGTTGTCTGACATCTGAATATCAACCTGACCTAATTTGCCGTTTGAAACAAATTTGCCATTTGAAATAGTACCAAAACTATCATCAGACAATGTCCACACAGCTGTTTCCGGAATATCTGCCGCAGCATTTGTTGCGTCAACACCAAAAGCAGAGAAGGTATACTCAGAATTAGGAACAAAATAATTATACTCGCTGTTGATAACTGCATGATCAAAAGTGCCATCAGGCACAGCAGTTGAAATAATCATCAATGTGTTTGAAACAGCTCTCTCAGCACCGCCTGACGGTGAATTCTTTGTAACAAACTTATCAGATCCCTCGGGGATTACGCCGAATGTTGCTGAGTTACCACCATCAAGGTGGATTGCATCAACACAACCGAGAGCAAGCATAACCTCTGCCTGTTCCTGAATTGTTAAACCTACCGTTGCAGGAGCCTGACTACCGTCAGCTGTCATAAGAATAAGCTTTCCGTCAGCAGTTAAGCCAAGCGTCTGTCGAGGATACAGCGTAGTTTTGTCAAGTCCGCTTGCTACTACGCCACCTATAACAATGTGCTGCCAACCGCCGATAGCCTCCTGAAGCTGGTCCTTATACTTGGAATACTCACCCTTAGCACCAATCATATAGGTGCCGTCTTTAAGAACAGCAAAGAAGGCATAGTTGTCACCGCCTGCAGAAGCATCCTTGCCTTCCATTACAAACGCACCTGTCGGCTGACCTGTGGTTGTATTGTAATATGAGGCATTGATACCTGCAACAATTTTAAAGGGCTCTTCGTAATTTGCCTCCATAGCTGCTACCTGATCACTCAGAGTCTGCATACCAAATACATCATTCTGATTATTCAGGTAATTTGCCTTAACCTGTACAGTGTCGACAGTAGTGTCTACCGTAGTAACATACATCTCGACACGCTGGTTACTGCTGTTATACAGTACCAGTTCATCCATTTCAACTCCGGGAGCCAGAGTCGACTTGTCTTTATCAACAACAGTGAAGTTTGCTTTAGATAGTAACTCATCAATGTTTGAAGCAAAGACAGACATCGGCAAAATTGACACAAGCATCAACAAAGCCAATGTTATTGCGCAAAAACGTTTCATCGATTTTCCACTCCTTTTTTTTATTTATATAAAAGCACTTCTGCCTCTATATCAGTATTTATACACATATATCGTCTATGTTACTACTACAAAACATATGCGTTAAAGCTATGATGAGTTTTCTGCTCATCTAACGGAGGATCACTCTTGTAGTCACCATAAAGACTGCGCAGATATTCATCATACCCTTTCGGTGCAAAAAACTTTTCACCCTCAAAATCCACTACAACAGCTTCTTTAAAAACTTCTGTAGGAATTATTTCACGCTCTTTATAAATACACCAGGATTTACATCCACTATATTTACTTTGTCGGCAACTTAGGTTGCAGCTTTTTTTGATAATTCGCTGTAAAAAAAAGTCACTTCCAAAAGCTTTACACACAACCATTAAGATTAACTTTATAAGCTTTTTAGCAGGATTAACAGAATCCGGCTTATTTAACTTTGACAAGCCAAGACAAAACATATTACGATTTATAGATTTCATCTCTTTATTGGCCTTTTTAATATCCGAGTCCCACGCATCCAACGGAAAAATATCGATATCAATTCCCAAGGTAACACCGTTATTGATATCCGTCTCTTCTTTCCGTGTCTGCATATTACACAGCTTGGCAAATGAATATTTGTAATCAGGATTCTTTTCATATGCGAACAGCCGGTATCTATCATCATCCGTAAAGCACTTTATAAGTCTGTTATAATCCTCTCTCGGAACCAACACATCAACATCATCATCCCACGGGATAAAGCCTTTATATTTGACAGCACCTAAAAGTGTTCCGTTTGATAAAAAATATCTTATCTGATTGCTTTCGCAAAAATCTCTGAAGTGAATCAGAATATCCAACTCATACTTTTTAATTTCATCCACCGATAACTGTCTCATATAATCTGATATACTCCATAAATTTCTCGTCTTTATCAAATCTTTCCGCATTAACCCGACAGTCAACTGAACTGATCGGTTTCATTTGACAAAGCTCTTCTATTTTTTCCTTCAGGGCAGAAACATCATTTTTTTCTACTACCACGCCGGACAAACGGTCAATACACTCCGGGCTGCCACCAGATCGAAATGTTATCACCGGAGTTCCGCAAGCATTAGCCTCAATATTTGTCAAGCCCAACACCTCTTCGCGGGTAGGGTTTACAAACACATCTGCTGCAGTATAAATTTCAGCCAATTCTGATTGACTGTCTGTTCTGGGAATTGAAATAATACCGGGCGGTAATTGCTTCTGAATGGTTTTATTTGCTCCAACAAGCACAATCTGATATTTTTCTCTGTCAAGCTGTTGCTCAAGCTCCAAAAACACATCCAGGCCCTTGCGAATTCCCCAATCAAATGCTACACCTAAAACGACTTTTTTTCCAGGGGTAATATTATGTAATTGACGGAAATCCGATATTTTAGGCTTAAAGATTGAAAGATCGATACCGTTATATATCACTTTTACCGGCTGATCTAAAAAGGATTTGCTGACCATATCTGCTAACCACGCAGATGGCGTAACAATGGTAAAATCAAAATTTTTCAGCAGATTACGCTTTTTTTCAAAATTAGCTCTGCTTTTATCAAAGAAAAAGCTGTAATCACCTCTTTGCGGGCAATCATAACATCCGCTTTGCCATTTGCTGCATCCTATCATTTCAAAGTGCGTACAATAACCCGTAAAAGCCCAACAATCATGAAATGTCCAAACAGTTTTTATCTTATTCTGTTTAAGATAACTGACAAGCATTCCGATATCACAATCATGTCCGTGAATATTGTGTACATGAACAATATCCGGTTGTATCCTCTCGATTTCACTGATCATTTTTTTTGTGGCTTTTACAGAGTTGAAGCCATAATTTCCAAATACCCTGGATTTCATTGCCTGTAATTTAATATAGCGATCGTTTGAACAGGCAATGCCTAAATGATAACCATCAGTAATACTGCTATACAAAATGTAATTTTCTATTCCCTTTGAAGAGAGAATTCTGCTGATACCAATACAGATTTTTCCTGTACTTCCTACTCCGCAAGTGGCGTTAATCTGGACTACTTTCATCAGACATCCTCCCAGAAAAAGTGATATGGGAAGACATTAAGATTAACATCACTCGTATATGCACTAAAGAAGAAATAAACTACAAAGAAAGCAACCATAACATATCGGGCAATTATGGCAACCTGATCCCAGGCTTTACTTCTGTTAGCTATAATTTTAGGAAGCAACAGCGGGATAAACATAATATAGTAATAATTCATTCTCATTGCCAATACATGTAACGGAGCAAACAACTGTACGGATAATGATAACAACAAGAAATTACGCAAACCTATTGTTTCACTATCAAGACTTTTCTCATCCGGAATAAGAAAGGAAAACACGGTAAAAGCAGCAAATAAAATCAACATAGTATACGCACCCGTTGATGATATGCCACCCTCATACACGGTATATCTTTCGATAATTGCTGACAAAAAAGAAAATATCGGTTTGTTAAAAATAAAGACAATTAACAATCCCGGAACAACGGCAAATAACCATTTTTTAGTTATTTTCGCATGGTACAACGGGTACATAAATGCCAGCATAAAAGCACTTGTGTGAAATGTCATTGCAAAAACTACTATAAGTATAAAAGGGATAAGTTTTTTATTTCTTGTACACTCATACGCTATAAAACCTATTCCGATTGCTAACATCTGTCTGATTCCGGAAAAGTACATCAGGAATGTCGACAGTATGCAAAAAAGCGCAATCGAAAGAGATGGATCGGTACACAATCTCTTATAAGTGGGATAAATCATTGCCGAGGTTAATACCGCTGTCACAGCTAAAAAGAATTGTGGTTGCTCTGAAAAGAGTGAAATCACTTTATTAAGATAAGAAAATCCAAACTCAATCGATTTTTTACCGACAGAAATCCAATCCTTCAATGCATAGTCATTAAAAAAGTAAATGTAATTTTCCGTATCTGTTCCGACAGTTTTATGTCTGAACATAACCAATACCGTCAATACCGAAAAGAAAAACAGCATTGCATTATTCTTTTTCTTTTCAATATTATATTTTGTACCAAAAGCTGTATGCTGGATTAACATCGGACCCAGCAATAAAACGAAAAACGGTATCATCTTATAACCTCAATATTATTAAAATCAAATTTATTGCAGTAAATTACCGGCAACAACATCACAAAAATCTTTATTCAAGAGCTCCTCAATGTCTGTCTTCTGATGATTTTTCATTCCCAGATTATATGCTTTGACAGAATACTTCTCTATCAGGTCTGTATGGTTAAGCATTTGACTGACAGTTTCACCCAATTTATCTATATCATCAACACAAATTGCTGCATCGTTTTTCTTTAAATAACCAATTCCTGCCTGAGTGCTTGGTCCTATTGCCAGAACAGCACAGCCGCTGCTCAGACAATCAATAATTTTAGTTGAAAATGAAAGTCTTGTTAATAAACGGTTTTTAATGTCAAAGGATTCTACATGGATGGCCACATCCGCCTCTGAATACTTTTTAATTAAAGCATTGTATGATATTTGTTTATGCAAAAAAGAAGTCTTGTTATCATTTAATTTCCGCTCTTTACGAGAGCTCAATTGTGAACCTGAATATATATGAAGCTGAGCTTTTATTTCGGCTTCATTGATAGCAGACAGCTCTTCCGACAGCCTTCTTAACACTTTCCACCGATTTAAATACAATCCGCCTGCATATATCATCTGTACGGGTACGGATACTTCTTTTTTTCGCTCAACAAACTCAGCAGATTTGCACAACACTTTCATCGGGCAACTCATCAGGGTCTCATACTCTTTTTGTTGCATTTCAGTCATTGTATATACCAAAGAACACTCCGAGAAAAGTTTGCGAATCCATTTTCGGGTTTTCAATCTGTTGATAAAAAAGCACAAGGATAAACTGAATTTTTTGAGTGAATAATTATCATCCGATATGTATGAAATCATAGGACATTTAGCGATGCTTTTAACATATAATGCTAATTTTGAAACATGATAATATGAATAACACGGTGCAAAAATCACATCAGGTTTAAATTTCCTAATAAAATCTTGCAACTCGCTTGTTTTCCAATTGAAAACATCCCACAATACTTCTCTTAATAGCAGTGACAATTCTTTGAATATTCCGGGTATTTTATTTTTGATTGTATTCTCTATAACTTCATCTGACTGATCGACATCATTCATACCGTAATCTCTCACTTCTAAATGACATCCCTTTGTTTTTTTCAACAGCATTGAATCAGATATCTGATAATAATTCTGACACAATGAGTTTTGCGGCTGTTCACCGCAACAGTATATCTGAGCCAGTTTTGCATCAGGAAAGGCAGAGAATATGTTTGAAAGAACATTGCCGCCATTATTCGTATCTTTCCACGACTCATATGATACAATCAAAATGTTCATCTTTCGATAGCCTTTCTGTATTGATGTACAACAGCCGATGTTAATCTTATACCCAAAACCCTGCAAAACAATGAAATCACTTTAACTTTGATATCAGTCGCATATTTTAATACCCATTTGTACTTTTTCAACATGACCAGTGCGTCTTTTCTTTCATCCTTTTGAAAAAAACTATAATGAAATAATAAAATAGAGTATTCGTAAGCGACAAAGCTCATAGCAAACCCGCTGACTGTATCAACAGGTTCTTCATTAACCGTAAGTTTTTCTGTTGCTTCAGCAACAAATAACATAAGGTCGTAAAAATTCTTAGATGTAATTTTATTGGTAATTGAACCTTCTCTGTTTTGTCGGTACAGATAATACGGAACATCTAACGCATCAAAGCTATCGGCTTTTAATATACAATCAAGCATAAAACCGAGATCTTCTGAATATCTGCGATCATAGGGAAAGTGCAAATTATTATTCAGAATAAAATCTTTTTTATACAGCTTTGCCCACGCACTACCCGGAAACTTAGCACGAGAAGCTAAATATCTGACTGCATTCTCACGATGCTGTAATCTCAGATAGTCTCTTTCGATTCCTTCGCCAAGAGATTCCGTGCTTCCGTCAGAAAAAAACTTAAAAGCATTCAAAAAACACAAGTCAGAATCTTCAGACTTTATCCAACTTAAAACGGCAGATATGCTATCAGGGTATATCTTATCGTCAGAATCGATAAAAGTGATATATCTCCCCTTCGATGCCGCTATACCTGCATTTCGTGCAGATGAAAGACCTCCGTTTTTTTGTTCTATTACCTTTATTATCTTATTTTTTTCTTCATAACCACGGCAAATCTCACCCGATGAATCAGTTGAACCGTCATTTATAAGTATAATCTCACACTCATCGGTTGTTTGAGGTAATAAACTATCAAGACAGTCCTGCAAATACATTTCGACATTATACACAGGAATTATAAAACTAAGTAAAATTTCATTCTCACACATTTTCAAAATAAATTTTCCTCATCATTTCAATTACAACCGATATTTCAAAATCTTTAATTTTTTCAATATTGTATTTGCCAAAACTACTGTTATCACTTTTTATAACCTTATCAACAGCCTCGACACAAGCGTCTATATCATTCGGGTTAAAGGTTAATCCTCCGAATTCATCAATCAAATCAACATTGCCGCGTATTTTGCTTACAACACAAGTACATCCGCAAGCCATAGCTTCCATCAAAGATACTGATAAGCCTTCTCTAAAAGAAGGAAAACAAAACACATCTGCAGTATGGTTCAGTTCAGATATATCCGTTCTGTATCCTAACAAATGAACTTGCTTTTCAACGCCCAGACTTTTTGATAAAGCAAGCAAAGAATCTCTTTGCTCACCTAATCCTGCTATGGCATAATGAACATCGGGATTATTTAACTTTGCTAGAGCCTTTATTATTATCTGATGATTTTTATTATTATTAAGCTCACCGACAGAAAACAATAAGAAGGCTTTTTCGGGAATGCCCAATTCTCTTCTCTTACAAGCCGCGTCACCTTGAACTTTTTCGAACTCGGTCAAATCGACACCAACACCGGGAACATAATAAACCTCTTTGGCTTTAAATCTTGTTTTTGCTAAATCATAATCTTCTTTATTTATGGTTATCAACTTGTCTGTGAATCGAGAACAAAACTTCTCGATCGGATAAAAAAGCATCCAGTTAAGTTCCGGTGCTCCTTTGTAGAAATGAAAACCGTGGGCAGTATAAAAAACCTTTAACCCACTTTTTCTATATTTTCTGCAAACCAATCTGGTTATTATAGAAGCATTGGGGGTGTGACAATGAACTATATCGTAATTACCTTGCTGAAGTATCTTTTTAAGTTGATAATAAGCTTTCAGATTGCCCGAGCTCACGGGAGAACGGGAAAAATCTACCTGATATTGCCTGCAACCCATATCACTGTAACAACTGTCTAACTCCAATTCATTGCAGTTGCACGCAAGATCAACACTGTTACCTTCACCGACAAGCATTTCAATATGAGGTCTGAAGAAAGTGTTTATCGTCAAAGATATGGTTGTGATATATAAAATCTTCATTTCGTTATTACCCGGTAAAAATATTTCACATTGTTAATGATGAGTTACATTATTTACCTCGCTACCCATAAATTCTTCCATCGTGACTGCGGTAGCGGAGCTGATACCCTCGCGTTTGAGGACTTTGCCGACTGTGCGGAGCATAATTTTCCAGTCATCTACGAATGTAATGTTGTCGATATACTCAACATCATATTCAAATCGCTTTTCCCAGCTGATTGCATTTCTGCCGTTTACCTGGGCAAGGCCTGTTATTCCCGGGCGTACCTCAAGGCGTCTTGCCTGTGTTTCGGAATATCTGCTGATGTATTTCACATACAGTGCTCTCGGGCCGCACAGAGAGCAGGTCATATTGACAACATTTATCAACGACGGTAATTCATCGAGCGATGTGCTTCTGAGGAAGCTGCCGAACTTGTCCAGGCGCTGTTCATCGGGGAGCAGGTCTCCGTCAGCATCTCTTTCGTCAGACATTGTTCTGAACTTATACATATAAAACGGTTTTCCGTCTTTTCCTGCGCGCTCCTGTTTGAAAATAACCGGTGCGCCGAGCTTTATGCGGATCATAATGGTCAAAATAAGCAAAACAGGACTGACCACTACAAGCGCAGCTGCCGCAAGAATTACATCCTGCGGTACTTTTATGAACTTTTCATAAAAACCTTTTTTGTGCTTTGCCATATATACCCCACTCAAAAATTAAACAACCACTTTTTAATACTTCAAATAAAGCCGAGTAATGATTTCTCATACCCGGCTAAATCTTTTTTGTAAAATTCTGCTTTTTTACTGTCAAAATATTTTCACGACATCTTAACAGACTTTAACTTCTGCGCAAAACCTTACAACAATCAGAAATAACCGTTTCAGCTGTTTTTAATCAATCAGCCGATTGGTTGATATTTCGTCATATTCAGTGAACCTCTATTTAGTCCTCCTGAATATAGAATAATTCTACAACTGTTTTTTTGATTGCATCCGCATCGGGATGGAACTCAACATACTCATCACCCATTACGGTTTTGCCTTTGATATCACGGATGCCGATAAACTTATAATTTGCAATCTTTTCTGCAAGTGACTGCAGACGGTTTGCAGAACAGTCTGAAACAAGGTCAGTTGTGAGCTTTGAAGCTGACTCTACAATAAAATCCTCATCATTCTCAAGACACTCAACTGTCTTTCTGTAAAGTGCATCAAGATACTGGCGCTGACGCTCCATACGACGGTTGTTCGTGCTGTCGTCAAGTCCCTGTCTTGATCTTACATAATTCAGGGCATGCTCGCCCCTGAGAGTCACTTCCCTGCCCATGACCAGTGTATCATCGATACCGCTGAAATCATCAAGAACACGGACCTCGACTCCGCCGACAAGATCATTGTATTTTGACACTGCATCCATTGTTACGGACACATAGTGATCAATGTCGATATTCATAAGCAATGCAGACACCGCCTCGGCAGTATTTCTGCAGCTTATCTCCTTACCGTTACCGTATGTGTGCGCAAGTGCAAGCTGCTGTCTGACTGTGTCAATTCTGTCGCCTGCAACGCCGAGCACATTCATCTCTGTTACGGTATCACGGTTGATATGAAGTGATATGCATTCTTCTTTTTCGTTATCAATAACGAGAAGCAAAAGAAAGTCTGCCTGCATAGAATTGCTGTATGACTCTTCATAGTCACGGTCAAACTTATCAAGACCCAGGATGAGAACTGTTTCAAGATTCTCATTGAGCTCATATTTTTCGCCTTCAAATTCGATACTTTGGCTGACTGTAACTGCGTTATCGGGCTCAGCGTAGCTGCCCGTGTGCTTCTCCCACAGGTTGATGGCATATAACACGCCGCTCATTACAATAATAATCGCAAGGATGACTGCAATTATTTTAAGAAGCAGGTCGCTTTTTCTTTTTCTTCTCGAATGATGTTTTCTGCTCATACTTTTCTCTTTTTAAGACTTACGCAGACAACTACAAGTGCGACTGAGCTGACGAACATAATGATGGGAAGAATAAAGCTTACATCACCTGTGTCAGGAAGATTCACATTACCTGCCTCGCGCTCAACAACGATTGCAAACGGAGAAAGGTCCTTAACGCTGAACTCGAGTGTTTCACCGTCAGCGAGAACATGTGCATTCTCAACGAACTCCCATACGCCATCGTTATAGTGAAGCAAGCCGACAAATCTGTTAAGCGTTTCTGCATTGAGCTTAATGCGGAAAGCACCGTGGTGGTCGTGATTGTCACAGCCGTAGCAGCTGACATCGAACAGATCACTTACTGCAAGGTTGACCTCACGCAGGCCCTTGCCTGTAACGAAAGCTGTGAAAGCAGCATTCAATGATGTGATATCTGTTCCGCTGGCAATAATCTTATAAACCTTTTCAATTTCAGTTAATGCTTTTTCGGGAAGAGTATCGCGCTCCTTATACGGAGTTATGATAATCTCTGCCGTACAGTCTTCGTTCTCATTTTCACCCTCAACAAGTTCAGGACCTTCGTTTCTTGACGGGCTCTGAACAAAGTTACCGGGTGCTGCGAATGATGTTACTCCAAGCACAAATACCATAATAAGTGCAAGGCAGCATGCTAAAAACTTTTTCATAATCTATCATCCTTTCAAAATAAATGGGTCGCATTTATAACAAAAACATTTCGTTTTCGTATTCAATTAAATCGTTAAGGAATTGCTTGCCGAGCTTTCTTTCTATGAGCTCATAGGCCTTGGCAATCTCGGGCGGACGGGTTGTCATATTGTGACAGTCCGAGCCGATAAAATGCAGCTTTTCCTTACTGAAGAGTCTTAGTGCTTTGTGCTTTGTAAAAAGACCTGTCACAAAATCGGCATTCACCTGCATAAGCACATCATTTGCCAATAATTTTTCAAAAATATCAGCAGACTGATAATTCATATATCTTTCAATATGTGCCAGAACGAGCGTGCAGCCCGAATAAGCTGCAATATTCAACAACTCATTGAGCACATATTCCGTCCAACGGGCACCCGGCATCTCTATAAGAAGCATTTTTGTTCCCTGAATACAAAGCTCCGAAAGCTTATCGAGCTTGCTGATGCCTTCATAATATCTGACCTCTGCGCCGAGCAGGATTTCGGGATATCCGTCCCCAAGCTCAGCACTGAGTTTTTCAAACGATTTCTGTCTTCGTTCAAGAAACGAATCGACCGAGCAGTCATTTGCATAAAAATGAGGAGTTGCAACGACACGGCTGATTCCCTGTGACTTCAGAGAGCTGAGCATCGCAATACTTTCCTGCGTATTTTTACTGCCGTCATCTATCGCAGGCAAAATGTGCGAATGAAAATCAATCACAACCGCTTCTCCTTATTCGCTGTCCTTTGAATCGTAGTTTCCGTAGGTCTTGTAATACTTATAATATCTCTTGTATTTATACTTTCCGTATGAGCCTCTGCCGTTCTTAGCCTCGTTTATAACACAACCGAGAACCTTGACATCTGAAAGCCTGAGCTGACGGAAGCAGGTTTCAAGCTCCTTCTTTTCGGTATAATCCTCACGGATTACGACAACCATACCTGAGATAAACTTTGAAACCGTAAGAGCATCGGAAACGATGTTGACGGGAGGCAGGTCGAAAACAATATAGTCAAAGCTCTTTGCAAAAACCTTGAAAAGATTCTCCATTCTCTTTGAACCGAGAAGCTCTGAAGGATTGGGAGGCAGATCGCCTGACGGAAGGATATACCAGTTATTGAAAAGCTCGGATTTGAAGTTGCTCATCTGAACGGAATCATCACCCTTGAGCAAATCAGTAAGACCCGGTGAATTCGGAATTCTCATTTTCTTTGCAACGCTGGGAAGTCTCAGGTCGCCGTCGATGAGAAGAACCTTCTTTCCGCTCTCGGCGAGAACATAGGAAAGATTAACCGCTGTTGTACTCTTACCCTCACCTCTCATAGCACTGGTGATGCCGATAATTGCACAGCCCTCTTCTTCAGGCAAAGTAAAGGTAAGATTCGTTCTCAGAAGCTTATACTGCTCAGTGGCTGTGAATTTGAGATTTTTGTGCAGTGTTTTTTCGTTTTCTTTTATAACAGGCTTACCCGCTGAATTCTTTTTAAATCCCATATTCACACCCCCTTAGTTCTTTTTGTAGTAATAACGCTGATAATATCCGTATCTCTTTGTCGGTGTTTCCAACAAATCGGGAATCTTGGCAAGTATCGGATAATTGTATGTGTTAAGAATATATTCTTCATCGTGAACGGTATTATCCATAAGTGCAAGAACTGCGACGAACAGACATGAAAGCACTGCGCCGAGCACAAATCCGACCGCTGTGAAGCCCGTTATACTCGGGGCAACCTTTTCGTTGTTGGCGATAGCAGAGTCAACAACCTCCATTGAGCTTCCCTCAACGACCTCGGAAATTCTTCTCGGAAGAACCTTTGCGATACCGTTTGCAATCTTCTCAGCCTCGTAGGGGTCCTCACAGGTTACGGTAACACCCATTATTTCGGTTTCGTTTACGGGTGCGGCCTCGATCATATTGTAAAGCTCTTTCCATTCATATTCAACGCCTGTTGTCTTAATGATCTCTTCGAGCGTTGTACGATTTTTAAGAAGTACCGTATAGGTCTTGACAAGGCTCTGTGCGGCACTGATTTCGGATGAGCTGATACTGAAGCCGATATCACCGACTGTGAACGAGCTGTTATTTACATAAAGCATAATTGATGATGAATATGTGGGTGCAATGGCAAAGGCGGCAATGGAAAATCCGATTGCGGCACCGAGAAAGCTTGCAATGATTATCATCCACGCTCTTTGTAAAAGAGTTTTAATGATATGTGTAAGGTCAATTACAAAATATTCCTTTGAATTGAATTTTGACTGCTCCATTATAAAAACACCTCTAAATTGTCAAAAAAGAAAAATACCCGCATTCTTAGTTATACCTGTACGGATTTTATCACAAAACAACATTTTTGTCAATGAAACGAATCATAATGTTGCCGAAAATTATTACCAAAAAATGTTGCAAAAAATTGACAAAGGACGGATAAGTCCATCCTTTGTCTGATATTCGCTGTTCTGATTTAATTCTCTTCCTTGAGTGCTGACAGAATCTCCCCTGCATCCTGTAACACGATATGGGGCTTGTCTTCGCTTTCATCAAGTATTTCCTGTGTGGTTTCTCCGCTCATAACAAGGATTGAGGTTATGCCTGCATTAAGACCTGATTTAACATCCGTATAGATACGGTCGCCCACCACGCAGGCCTCATCATCGGATATGCCGAGTGCCTCCATCGCAAGACGAGGCATCAGCGGTGACGGCTTTCCGATAACTACGGGACGCTTTTTTGTCGCATTATATATCATATCGCACACACTTCCGCAGTCGGGAACGGAGCCGAACTCTGTCGGACATACATAATCGGGGTTTGTCGCAATATATGGCAGCTCGGGACGGGTAAGAAGCATATAGCTTACATCGTGAAGCTTTTGGAAGGTAAGCTCGGTATCGAAGCCCATAACGATGCATTCGGTTTCGTTAACATCTGTTGTCACTGTAAAGCCCTCGCGGTGAAGCTCCTCTTTAAGGGATTCTGTTCCGCAGACATAGAGCTTTTTGCCCTCGTGGTTTTTATGAAGATAATATGCCGTTGCCTGTGATGATGTCATAAAATCCTCTCGACAAGCAGAAATGCCGAGCGTGCTCAGCTTTTTAACATAATCATCAACGCTCTTTGAGGAATTGTTGGTCATAAAAAGGTATCTGCGTCCTGTTTTTCTGAGAGTATCCAACAGCTCGAGAGTGAAATCATAGAGCTGACTGCCTAAATACAATGTACCGTCCATATCAAAAAGGTAAAGCTTTTTACTGCGGAGTATTTCGTTTTTCTGCATTGGTGAGTCTCCTTTGTTTTCTGAGTTATTGCTTCTGACATTTTACCGTAACAGTATAACAGAAACAAAAAAGGATTTCAACAGTTCTGTAAGCAACAAACGCTTAAATACATTACAGTATAAATCACAAAAACAATTCAAACTGTTGAAAAAATAAAACATCTGTGTTATACTTCTTTCGACTTAATTTTTATTTTGGGGTGTATTTATATGGCAAAGTGGATTGATAACAAAACCGTAATCATCACAGGCGCATCAAGCGGTATCGGCAAAATGCTCGCTGAAAGACTTATGAAGGAGCATAACTGTAAGGTAATCGGTGTCGCAAGAAGCGAAAAGAAAATGATTAACTTCGTTGAAGAGCTTGGTGAATATGCAAAGCTGTTTTCATATAAGCTTTTTGATGTTTCGAGCTATGATAACTGGCAGAGTTTCCACGATTGGCTTGTTGAAAACAACATCAAGCCTGATGTTCTTATCAACAACGCGGGCGTTCTTCCCCGTTTTGACAGACTTATGAACTATACAAAGGAAGAAATCGATGAATCAATCAACATCGACTTCTATTCAGCGGCATATTCTTCAAAAATTATGCTTCCTCTTCTTCTCAAGAGTGAGACACCCGCAATCATCAATGTTGCATCATCTGCTGCTCTTATGGCTCTGGGCGGAACATCAATGTATTCTGCAAGTAAAGCCGCTGTCAAGGGTCTGACCGAGGCTATGAGAGAAGAGCTCAGAGGCGAAGCTTACATAGGTCTTGTCTGCCCCGGCTTTACAAAGACAGATATTTTCAGAAATCAGGGCGAAACAAACGGTATGGACCTTATCAATATGGTTTCAACTCCCTGCGACAAGGCTGTAAACAAGATTCTCAAGGGAATTCTCGGCAAGAAGTCATACATCGTTGTCGGCTTTGACGGTAACGCAATGGGCAGATTCAACCGTCTGATGCCTGTTCAGGGCTCAAGACTTTTTAGCTCTGTAATCAAGGCATTCAAGATTGACCTTTTCGCTTCAACCTTCGGCTACGAGAAGAAGGGCGATAAAAAGAGCAAATAAATTTGCAGGTCACCTGACAAAATCACATAAAAAGTAACGGCAGAGAGCGAAAACTCTCTGCCGATTTTTATTTCAGGACTATATTTTTCGCCTTCATCAGCAACTTGCTCTGATGTTGCGGAAAAGAATTCTCTTACAGATTCTCAAAAACTGAATCAAACAAAACAGATCAAGCACCACGAAAGTGAATTTTTGTTGATATCTGTACTGTTAGGGTGACGCCGGTGTGCCTAGCCTCCGAGCAGTCAGCTTTTCGGAGGCTTTATCTCAAAAATACATTTCGGCATAAGCTTTAATGATATTACGGCTCTGTGTTGCCGCTTCAGGGTCCTTGTCCAGACCGTGGTCGGAGTTTTCATAGATTAACAAATC
>JAZQGS010000013.1:0-6656 GCA_045540195.1 Acutalibacteraceae bacterium | reverse complement strand
CTGCTTCGTATTGCAAATGCTGAGGGATTTACCGTTTACATACGCTCTGTTCTCTTACAGCACTCAGGTAGGTCTTGCCACGGGCGGTATTTCCGTTGCAATAAAAACCGTTATTTTCACTTCTCAGGGAGACGCCGTTTCATTCTACACTCCGTACAGTTTAAAGGGAGTTTTCAGAAAAACGCTGACTCTTGAAAAATCGATGCTCGGTGAAATTGAAGAAAACGCTTTGAACAGGTGATATTATGGATATAAACGAATTCTGTTTTCTTTTAAAGGGACAGGCGTTGGATAACGAAAACTATAAGCAGTGGAGAATTATTCACGGCAGGGCCTTCGGTGAGATTTTTCTTAACGCTTTTGAAGAAAACGATGAAGCTCAGATTCATCTGACCGCGGCACTTATCAAGATTTCACAGCGCAGATTCAATGAGGCCATACCGCAGCTCGAATTGCTTAATAATTTCTGCTTTAACGATTTCGACACGGCTGCACTCAGCTATTTTACCGGTCTTAATTATGAGTTCATCGGTAATGAAGAAAAAATGAAGCAGCATTACAATCGTATGTTGGACTGTAATCTCGAGTTTTCTTTCAATGTGGCTTTCCAACCATACTACCGAACAGCAAAGCTGGCACAAAAGCAGTCTGAATGTACCAAGGCTCTGTTCTACTACAATCAAACCGCATCTTTTTACGGCAGTGACACAGTTAATTTCAAAGCAAAAAAAGTTTTAAGTCAGGTTTATTATGACATTGCGACCGTCTATACATATATGCACGAATTTGACAAGGCAAACGACGCACTGGATATGTCCTACAAATACGACTCACAGCCAAACGAACAAAGAGATTATGTTGCAGTTTTGCTTTATTCATTTTGCAAAAAAGATGAGGAATCGGAGTCTTTAATCAGCAATATGTCCCCGCTTTTAAGAAACAGATGCAGAAATATGGTTTTATCTATAAAAAAAGAAGAGGACCCACACTATTTTGTTATCGAGCAAGATAAAGCTTACCTTGAAAATTTTTGGAAAATGCTTTCAAAGAAAAAGAAGAACATTCAAAAGCTTATAAATAGTAACGAGTATCAAAAAGCTGAAGATATTGTGTCAGAAATACTTACTGCGACTTTCCCGTTTATGAACAGAAAACTTGAATGTAAAATAAAAAAAGATTGTTGCAAAATATATATCAGGATTAAAAATTACTATGTAAAAACATACTGTAATGAGCTCGCACAGCTTCTCAACCTAAAAGATAACAGCTTTAATGATTGGGAATTTATATCAATCAATGAATTTGAATGTTTTGATTCAAAACTCCAATAATACCTACGAGGTGATTTTGTGACAGTTTTCGGAAAGATCTACGAGGTTGTTTGTAATATACCGCAAGGTAAAGTCGCAACCTACGGTCAGGTGGCAATGCTCGCAGGCAATCCGCGCTGGGCAAGGGTTGTAGGCTATGCCTTGCATCAGAATCCTGCATTTGGTGTTATCCCCTGCCACAGAGTCGTAAACCGCGAGGGAAGAACAGCTGAAAGCTTTGCCTTCGGCGGCGGTGACATTCAGCGTCAGATGCTCGAAAAAGAAGGTATTGTCTTTGAGGCTGACGGTCATATCGATCTTAAAAAATATCTATGGCAACCCTGAATATGAAAACTGCATATTTATTTTTGTTTTTATTTTGATTTCTTGTCAAACTTTACACCTCTTCTACGGTTGACAAAAATTAAAAATTGTTATAAAATAAACTTACAAATTAAACCTTTGCATGACTGACGGATCAGCGGATAACCGCAAGGGAATGCAAAAGGCAGAAAAGCCGACCGTCTGGGCAAGTCAGTTTATACTGATTTGTCCTTTTTTGTTTTTTAAAACCCTCTGTCACTTGGTGACATCTCCCCTTTCAGGGACGATTAAGTGGTTGTTGATTATAAGGAGTGATAAATATGATACACGAAAACTGGAACGGATTTAACGGCGGAGTATGGCAGGACGAGATAAATGTCCGCGACTTTATCCAGAAGAATTACAGGGAATACTGCGGTGACGAGGCTTTCCTCGCAAAATCGACCGAGCGTACAGACAAGCTTATGGCTCAGGTGCAGGAGCTCTTCCGTAAGGAAAGAGCCAAAGGCGGCGTTCTTGATATTGATACCGAAACCGTATCCTCACTTACCAGCTACGCTCCCGGTTATATTGATAAAGAAAATGAAATCATTGTCGGTATGCAAACGGACAGTCCTCTTAAAAGAGGTGTAAATCCCTTTGGCGGAATCCGTATGGCGCGTCAGGCCTGTGCCGCATACGGCTATAAGCTCAGCGACAAGGTTGAGCAGGAATTTATGTTCCGTACAACTCACAATGACGGTGTTTTCCGCGCATACACTGATGAAATGCGTGCCGCAAGACGCTCTCATGTTATCACAGGTCTTCCCGATGCTTACGGCAGAGGCAGAATCATCGGTGACTACAGACGAGTTGCACTTTACGGCGTTGACCGACTTATTGCCGCTAAAAAAGCAGATAAGGCAAATATGGCAAACGGTAACTTTAACCAAGAAACAACGCGTCAGACTGAAGAGCTTTTCCAGCAAATTACCTTCCTCGGCTTTTTAAAGGAAATGGCGGCTATGTACGGCTTTGACATTTCAGAGCCTGCAAAAAATGCACGCGAGGCTATTCAGTGGACTTATTTTGCTTATCTTGCATCAATCAAGGAGCAGAACGGTGCGGCTATGTCGCTCGGCAGAGTGAGCACCTTCTTTGATATTTATATCGAGCGCGATATCGCAAACGGCACCCTCACAGAAGAACAGGCACAGGAGCTTATGGACGATTTCGTCATCAAGCTTCGCATTGCCCGTCATCTGAGAACTCAGGAATACAACGAGCTTTTCGGCGGCGATCCGATGTGGATTACTGAGGCTGTCGGCGGTATGGGTGAGGACGGCAGAAGCCTTGTTACAAAGAACAGCTTCCGACTTCTCAACACACTCTACACCCTCGGCTCATCACCTGAGCCGAACATCACTATCCTCTGGTCAACAGCTCTTCCCGAGGGCTTCAAGCGCTTCTGCGCTAAGGTTTCGGTTGATACTGATTCAATCCAGTATGAAAATGATGATGTTATGCGTCCGATTTACGGTGACGATTATGCAATCGCGTGCTGTGTTTCAGCAATGAAAATCGGCAAGCAGATGCAGTTCTTCGGCGCACGCTGTAACTTATCAAAGCTTCTTCTTATCGCTCTTAACGGCGCTTATGACACATCAAGTGAAATGCATATCGGTCCGCAGATGAGCGTAATTGAGGGAACAAGCCTTGATTTTGATACGGTTATGAAGCGTTTTGATAAGTATATTGAGTGGCTTATGCATCTTTATGTCAATACGATGAATGTTATCCACTATATGCACGACAAGTACGCTTATGAAAAGACACAGATGGCTCTTCACGATACTGATGTTGAGCGCTTTATGGCTTTCGGTGTCGCAGGTCTTTCGGTTGTTGCCGACTCACTTTCTGCAATCAAGTATGCCAAGGTGCGTCCGATAAGAAACACAAACGGTTATATTGAAGGCTTTGAAACTGTCGGAGATTTTCCGAAATTCGGTAATGATGACGACAGAGTTGACCTTATCGCAAAGGATATGACCCACAAGGTTATCACAGAGCTTCGCAAGACACCGACATACAGAAACGCTGTCCACACGCTTTCTGTGCTTACAATCACATCCAATGTTATGTACGGCAAGAACACAGCTGCTACTCCCGACGGCAGAGGTGACGGTGAGCCCTTTGCTCCCGGTGCAAACCCGATGCACAACCGTGAGGAAAACGGCGCACTTGCATCACTTAACTCTGTTGCAAAGATAAGCTATGATGATTGCCGCGACGGTGTTTCAAACACATTCTCAATAACTCCGGAAACCCTCGGCGCAGATGCTGAAGAAAGATGCGGAAATCTTGTATCAATCCTTGACGGATATTTTTCAAAGAAGGCTCATCACATCAATGTTAATGTTATGAACCGCGAGACACTTCTTAAGGCTTATGAGAATCCTGAGGAGTATCCCAACCTTACAATCCGTGTTTCGGGCTATGCCGTTAACTTCAACAAGCTCTCAAGAGAGCAGCAGAGAGAGGTTATCAGCCGTACCTTCCACGAGGCGATGTAAATGAAGGTTCATTCAATACAGTCTCTCGGAACACTTGACGGTCCCGGTGTGCGTTTTGTGGTGTTTACTCAAGGGTGTCATTTAAGATGCAAATGCTGTCATAATCCCGATACCTGGAATATGGCCGAGGGCAAGAATTTTTCTCCCGAAGAGCTTGCCGGCCGTGCCGCGAGATACAAGGAATATTTCGGCAAAGACGGCGGAATTACCCTCTCGGGCGGAGAACCGCTTTTACAGGCTAAGGAGGCCTCGGACCTGTTTGAAATGTGCCATAAAAACGGCATCAACACCTGTCTTGACACCTCGGGCTCAGTTATGAATGATGATGTCAGAAGGCTTCTTTCAGTCACAGACAGAGTCCTGCTCGACATCAAATATACCAATGACAGCGACTACCGAGAAAATGTCGGCTGTTCACTCACCCCTGTGCTTGAATTTCTTGATTATCTTGATGAAAAGCAAATACCGACAACCTTGAGGCAGGTTATAATTCCTACCCTCAATGACACTGATGAAAGCATCGGAAAGCTCAAGGCAATACGCGACACACACAAATGTGTTGATTCGATTGAGCTGCTCGCTTTTCGCAAGATGTGTCAGACAAAGTATCAGAATCTCGGAATTGATTTTCCGTTATCAGACACACCCGAGCCGACAAAGGCACGGATGGAAGAATTAAAGGCGTTGTTATAAAAATAAACCCACGACACTCGGTCGTGGGTTTCACATTTTATTTGGTCACGGCTTCCTTTTCGGGGGTCGGGCTTTCTTTTTGTATGCCTGCGCTGTCAATCTTCTTTAAAATCTGCTCATAGGGCATAAGCATACCCTCATTCATCTTGTTGCCCATTTTTGAGAGAATTTTCTCACTGGAAAGCATTGCGCCGACGGCGTACATAAGCATAGTTTTTCCCTTATTCTTGTGCGGGAAATCATAGATGCCCTGCTTTTTGTAGAACTTGTGGTCAGCCTTCATCATACCGCGCATCTGATAGATAAGGTCACGGAAGATTTTTGTTCCGCCGACTCCCCAGAAATTTGCAGGGGCCGTATGATGTGTTTCAAGCGCAAAGGCAAGCGTCTTTGCAAGCGTATCAATCTGTTTGTCGGTATCAGCCTCATCCGTTGCAACGCCTGCGAGGAAGTTGCCGCCCGTTTCACTTCTTGCTTCAACAACCGTACGGACATTATTCTCAGCACTGTAATTGCCTGAAACAAGATATCCGACAGGCATTCCGACCGTCATAGAACGGTGGCCGTTACAGAAGTTTCTGTCATCATACATCTTGAATCTTGAACCCATCGAATGATCGGAAATCGTAAAAGCATAGACAAGTGCATCAGCCGTCTGAATCTTTTCACGAAGGAAGGTGTCAAAATTATCCTTATAGACACATTTCTCACTCACGGCGCAACGAAGGCATCCGAGGCATCCGCCCGCAAGAGGATATTCGGAGATGTTTACAATTCTGACCTTGTAATCCGACACGGCGCAAAAGCGGTCTATCATTGACGAAAGTGACGACTTTCGGTCAGTTTCATCTGTCAGAATAACAACATCCTTATCAGTCTTCTGAGAAGGATTCCGTTGAGCAGGGCTTGCAGGTACTGGAATGTAAGAAATCACCTCTGACGGCGAGGAAATATAAACATTCTCCCTTACAGACCAGAGGAATCGGTCAAAGAATTTCTCGGCCTCGTCCCTGCCCTTTTCACTGAGCAAATCCTCCATATCGGCAGAGAGACCGCGGATATATCTCATTCCCATATCAAGCGCATTTTCTTCGATATACTTGTGAGCGGTCATATCATAAAAATGCTTTGAGGTAGAAATCTGTGTTGCGTATTTGTCTTTTAAATTCACGCCGTTCTGCTTTATAAGCTCAATAAAACGGTGAAGCTGTGACGGCGCGAGGAAGGTATAAACGGGATAAGAAAACAAAACCGCATCAGAGCTCTCGAGAAGCTCCTTAGCCTTTGAAAAATCTTTTTCAAGAGACTTTATTTTCTGTCCCGCATTAAACACGGTAAATTCGTGATCAGGATATTTCTTTTCAAGATAAAGAGAAGTTTGCAGGGTAACGCTGTATTTGCCTTTGGGGCTGCCATTGATAACCGCAATTTTCATATTCAACATCCTTTTTACATTTTCAACTAATTGTAACATATTACAGTAAACAATTCAATCGTAAATGTTGCCGATAAAACAGTTGTATGTTATACTATTTTTGGAGATGAGTGTATGAAATGTGCCGATTATGACAAAATTTTTAAAATTATGGGAAATCTGACACCTCTGAAGGTTGATTGCGGTCAGCTTTGCGGCGGAGCGTGCTGTAAGGGTGACAGCAAAACGGGTATGCTTCTTTTTCCCGGTGAGGAAAGCCCGCTGACGGTTATTGAGGGTGAAAACGGGCAGAGGCTTGCCGTATGTAACGGCACTTGCGACAGAAGCAGCCGTCCCCTTTCG
>JAZQGS010000012.1:0-19843 GCA_045540195.1 Acutalibacteraceae bacterium | reverse complement strand
AAGTCGTAGTATCTTACTGCGTGATTGAAAATTGCACTGAGCTGATTGTGAATTGTTTTAAGATAACCGGGCGAATACGGTTGGTCATTTTCATCGCGGTAGCACATAAGCTCCTTCTGCCACGCGATGACATCGGCAACCTTGATTTCACACATCCTCTTCAGACGGAAGTAGGGGAGTATTTTTGTTTCAATAACATTTGCTTTCATAATCCACGTGCTTTCCCTGAGCTTAATCTCAAGGTCACTTTTGTAGACGTCATAAAACTCTGCAAAGGTCATTGTCAGATCGCCTGTGTGCTTGTTGATGAATGTTGTCTCCCACGCGATTGCATCACGGCGTGTTTTGAAACCGCGTTTGAGCTTTCGGTCATTTTCGCCCTTCCAGTTCGTGAAGTAGACCGAAACATACCACGTACCGTTTTTGTCTTTGTAAGCAGGCATTTGATTTCTCCTTCCTTTTAATTTGCCGACATACCGTAAATCTGCTCTGAAAGATAACGGCGGCTTACCTTGCCCTTGAATACATAGTATCCCTTGGCTTCAAGTTCCTTGTTGAACTGCTCGATAAGCTGATAAGCAAGAGTCAGGGAGATACCGAGCTCTTCGCTTACCTGCTTTGCTGTCATAAGAACGCTTGGCATAAGCTTTTCCTCCTTTCGGTTGGTTTTTATTTCAAATCGGCTTGCCGATAAGAAAGCACTAAAAAATACCCTCTATTATGTACGCACTGGGAGTGACCAAATTCGGCATCATTTTCCAAAAAGTTCACAAAAAATTCAAAAAAGTCCTTGAAAAACCCCTCTATTTACTTATTGCTGACTTTTTTCGGAATTTATAACCAAAAATTTGATTTTGCTGAAAAATACTTTTATTTTACCTATCTACTTATCTGTTGCTGACTGTTTTGAAAATTTATAACTAAAACTTTAAAAATTTATTTCAGAGGAAAAATACGATCGGATTTACAGTATCACTCACCTGATTTTGGGCATAAAAAATACCCCTCTCGGATGAACTAAGTGTTCAAACGAGAGAGGTTATCTCTGTATGATTTTATTGTGAATAAGCCGTATTCAGTATCATTTGAGTATCAGACGGCTTTTCCGAAGTCTTGAAACCCTTGATAAATAAGGATTTTTCGCTTCGGTTATTATTCCCACTCTATCGTGCCTGTCGGCTTCGGGGTGAGGTCGAAGAGGACGCGGTTGATGCCTTCAACTTCGTTTGTGATTCTTGCTGTGATTTTGTGAAGCACGGCGTAGGGAATCTCTTCGATTGTTGCTGTCATCGCATCCTTTGTGTTGACTGCGCGGATAATTGCCGGCCAGCCCTCGTAACGGCTTTCGTCCTTAACGCCGACGCTCTTGATATCGGGCACTGCAATGAAATACTGCCATACCTTCTCTGCAAGACCGTTGAGGTCAAATTCCTCGCGGAGAATTGCATCTGCCTCGCGCAGAGCGTGAAGTCTGTCGCGTGTGATTGCGCCAAGGCATCTTACACCGAGTCCCGGACCCGGGAACGGGTGACGGTATACCATAGCGTGCGGAAGTCCGAGTGCTTCACCAACGACACGAACCTCATCCTTGAAGAGGAGCTTAATCGGCTCAACAAGCTGCATTTCCATTTCCTCGGGAAGTCCGCCGACATTGTGGTGAGACTTAACAGCCTTCTTGCCCTCTGCCTGCTTGATGCTCTCAAGGATGTCGGGATAAATTGTGCCCTGTGCAAGGAATGAAATTCCGTCAAGCTTTGCTGATTCTTCGTCGAAAACCTTGATGAATTCTGCGCCGATAATCTTACGCTTTGATTCGGGATCGCTTACACCTGCAAGAAGGTCAAGGAAACGGTCTGTTGCATCAACATAAATAAGGTTTGCGTCGAGCTGATTTCGGAAAACCTCGATAACATTTTCACTCTCGCCCTTACGCATGAGTCCGTGATTGACATGAACACATACAAGCTGCTTGCCGATTGCCTTTATAAGCAATGCCGCAACGACTGACGAGTCAACGCCGCCTGAAAGTGCAAGAAGAACCTTCTTGTCGCCAACCTGATCACGCACTGCCTTAACCTGCTCATCGATGAAAGCCTGCGCAAGCTCGGGAGTGGTGATTCTCTCCATACTGTCCGGTCTTTTGTTCTGATCCATAATACTGACCTCCTAAGATATATCGTTCCCCGAAAAAATCTCGGTTTTATTTTTTAATGTAAAAAATTATATCACATCAATTTTTGAATATCAATATTTTATATAGTAAAATGCAATCCTTTTTTTGAATTATTTTTAAGCATAATTGCTAAGAGCACCGACCTTGCCAGACAATTTCTCTGACTGATTTTATGTTTTTGTAGAAATGTTCATAATCGTATGATATAATTCACTAAAATCAATTAAGCGTATCGAACTTAATGCCACGGAGGTGATTGAAATGACCGCAAAAAAGAAAAGAGCCGTTATCGCTTTAACTGTTATTGCTGCGTTGTCGGTATCCTTTATTCTTCACACCGTATGGTGCAATTATGAGGTCGAACTCAGCACATATACCCTAACCTCGGCTATGCTGTCTGAGGAATTTTCAGGATACAGAATCGCACATATTTCAGACCTTCACAACGCCACGCTCAGCAAGGACAACAAAAAGCTTCTTTCTTTGCTTAAAGAATCGGAGCCCGACATAATTGCAATTACGGGTGACCTCATAGATGCACGCAACACCGATTTTGAGACAGCTCTGCATTTTGTCGGGGAGGCTCTAAAAATCGCACCCTGCTATTATGTGACGGGAAATCACGAGGCGCGTATACCCGAATATACACAGTTCCGTGAGGAGCTGTCCGCACTCGGCGTTGACATACTTGACGATGAGTGCACACAGATAGTCAGGCAGGATGAAAAAATCACTCTGATCGGCGTGAACGATCCGAGCTTTAAGGCTGATTACATATCAAACGACGAGAGGTCGGTAATAAGGGACTCTCTGTCAGAGCTGACAGATGACAGCAACGGCTTCACGGTGCTTTTATCTCACAGGCCCGAGATGTTTGACATATACGCAGACAGCGGCGTGAATGTTGTTCTCAGCGGTCACGCACACGGCGGTCAGTTCAGGCTGCCCTTTGTCGGCGGTGTATTCGCACCGTCGCAGGGTTTTTTCCCCGAATACGATTCGGGACTTTACACCGAGGGTAACACGGGTATGCTCGTCAGCCGCGGCATCGGCAACAGTCTGTTTCCGTTCCGTGTAAACAACCGTCCTGAAATAATTCTGCTCGTGTTACAAAGCAAGGATTCAATATAATATACAAACAACAAAGCTCCGAGGAAGTCAAGCTTCTTCGGAGCTTTTTATGCGTTTTATCAAAGGAGCTCTGCAAGATCAAGAATGAGCTTCTCGGTTTTCTCCCAGCCGAGGCACGGGTCAGTAATCGACTTGCCGTAGATGCATTCCTCGGGCTTCTGCGCTCCGTCCTCGATATAGCTTTCGATCATAAGTCCCTTGACTATCTTCCTGACATCGTCAGAGTGGCGGCAGCTGTGAAGAACTTCCTTTGCGATTCGCGGCTGCTCCATCCATTTTTTTCCTGAATTTGCGTGGTTTGTGTCGATGATAACCGCAGGATTCTGAAGTCCTGATTTATCATAGGTTTCTGCAAGGTGAACAAGATCCTCGTAATGGTAGTTGGGAAGTGACTGTCCGTGCTTATTTACATAGCCTCTTAAAATTGCGTGAGCAAGCGGATTGCCGCTGCTTTCAACCTCCCAGCCTCTGTATATGAAGGTGTGGGGATGCTGTGCGGCTGTTATTGAATTCATCATAACGGAAATATCACCTGATGTGGGATTCTTCATTCCGACGGGGATATCGAAGCCGCTTGATGTCAGGCGGTGCTGCTGATTTTCAACGGATCTTGCGCCGATGGCAACATAAGACAGAACATCAGAAAGGTATCTGTAATTTTCAGGGTAAAGCATTTCGTCAGCACAGGTGAAGCCTGTCTCCTGCATAGCTCTGATGTGAAGGCTTCTGATTGCAACAACGCCCTTGAGCATATCCTCACCCTTGTGCGGGTCGGGCTGATGAAGCATTCCCTTGTAGCCGTCACCTGTTGTTCTGGGCTTGTTGGTATAAATTCTCGGAATGATGAGGATTTTGTCTGATACCTTTTCCTGAACTCCTCTGAGTCGGCTTATGTAATCTATTACGCTGTCATCGTTATCTGCAGAGCAGGGTCCGATGATTAAAATAAATCTGTCATCCTTGCTCTCAAAAACATCCTTTATTTCTTTATCGCGCTCAAGCTTCATTGCCTCAAGCTCGGCTGTAAGCGGATACTGCTCCTTGATATCCATAGGAATGGGTAATTTTCTTTTGAAATTCATATTCATTTTTCTGCGCCTCTCAAGTATTATTTTTTATCAAACAATGCTCTGCGTTGTGTCGAATGACGCATCATCGCTCTCATTGAATCAACATCCTCATTTTCAAGCATTGATTTAAGCTCGTTAAATTTGTCTATAAAATTATTCATCTGTTCGAGCAGGGCTTTTTTGTTTTCTATAAAAAGCTCACTCCACATCAGGTCGTTTATGCGGGCAATCCTCGTAAGGTCACGGAAGGAGTCACCCGTAAATTTTTCCATATTCTCTTTATCGTTACAGGTCATCAGCGTTATCGCAATACAGTGAGTCAGCTGTGACAGAAAACCTATCATTTCGTCGTGCTCCTCGGGTGAAAGCGTTGTGACATTCGCAAAGCCGAGAAGGCGTCCGAGCTCCATACAGGTATTGATTGCCTCGGGAGTGTTTTTGTCGGTGGGAGTAACGATGTAGTTTGCACCCGCAAACATCTTATCTGTACTGTTTTCGACACCCGAAGCCTCGCGGCCTGCCATAGGATGAGCCGCAATAAACTCAACATCATCTCTGAGCATTGACTGGACCTTATAAACCACGCTGCACTTGACACCCGTAACATCGGTGATGAGCGTTCCGCTTTTAAAAAGGCTCTGATACTGTTCTATCCACTCTATAAAAATGTGAGGGTATAACGCAAATATGACGATATCCGCTTCACCGACAAGCCTTGCATCAGGCTGTGTTGAGCCCTCGTCAATCAGTCCCTCCTTGAGCGCATAATCGATTGAGCTTTGCTCCTTTGTTATTGCACTTATGTGAAAGCCGAATCTTTTGAGCGCCTTGGCGTAGCTTCCTCCGAGAAGTCCTAGTCCGACTATAAGTATTTTTTTATTTACATTGACTATCATTGAGTATTCACCTTTGCTCCGAGATTTTTAATGTCATCAAAAAATCCGGGATAACTTTTTCTTACTGCCTGTGCGCCGTCAATAGCTCCGCCGTATTCTGAAAGAATCAGCGAAAGCGCCATAACAATTCGATGGTCGTTATGAGAGCTGAGTGTCTCACCAGCCTCGTGCAGACTCTGCTTCGGAACGGTGATTGTGTTTTTACCGAAAATCAATCCGCCGCCAAGCTTTACAAGCTCATCGTGCATCGCCTGTCCCCTGTCGCTCTCTTTGGCCTTTAATCTGTCTGTACCTGTCAGGACTGCGCCGTTTTTAAGTGACGCAAGGGCAATCAGCACGGGTCCGAGGTCGGGACAGTCAGAAATATCAAGCGTCGGACAGCCCTGTGAAATCGCATCGAAATATTTTTTATACACCTTATCGCCCTGAAGGCTGTCGGCTTTAAGATTGCCGATTTTAACATCAGAGCCGATATAGTTAAACGCGTCAAGGAAAGCGGCGTTTGAGTAGTCGCCCTCTACCCTGCCCGAGAAGGAATGAAGCTCTGAACGGTTTATAACGATATTCAGCTCATCCTTAAGCTCTACTTCTGCTCCGAACGCTCTGAGCGCCGAGAGTGTCAGGTCGATATACGACCTGCTTTCAAAGGGCGGAATAATTTTTATTGACGAAGCCTCGTTCTTATACACAAGTGCAAAAATAAGACCTGTTATAAACTGACTGCTTATGTCGCCCCTGATTTCGTAATTTCCGCCTTCAAGACTGCCGCACACAGTGACTGATGACTCATCCCTGATAAATTCAAAGCCATTGTCCTTGCAAAGCTTTTCGTAGACATCAAGCGGTCTTTCAAAAAGCCGTGTGCTTCCCTGCAGGGTAATCCGCTTTCCCGTACACAGCGCAAGCGGAATAAAAAATCTGAGCGTGCTTCCGCTTTCTCTGCAATTCATAAGCGTCTGAACATCCGACATAAAGTCGGCGGCATCGGTAATCACCGTGTCGTCCTGAACTGATATTCTGACACCGAGAGCCCTCAGACAATCGATTGTTGCGAGGATATCCTCACTGTAATCAACGCCCGAAATAACACATTTTTCTTTTGTCAGCGCCGCACCGATAAGGTATCTGTGTGCCATACTTTTTGACGGCGGTGCGTTTATACTGCCGCTGAGACGGCAGGGCTTAAAAATCGCTTTCATATCATTTACCTTCTGTCAGATAATCAATAGCCTCGATATAGCCCTGTGTGCCGTGACCCGTGATTGTTTTCACACAGGCAAGGCGGACAAAGCTTATCTGTCTGAAATCTTCTCTTTCCTCGACCTTTGAAATGTGTACCTCAACCGTCGGTATGCTCACCGACTTCACCGCATCAAGAATAGCAATGCTTGTGTGAGTGTATGCACCCGGATTTATAACGATTCCGTCAACATCGGGATAAGCCTTCTGAATTTCATCAACAAGGTCGCCCTCGTGGTTGGACTGAAAAATCTTAACTTCAATATTTTTGTTTTCGCAATGCTTCTTGATTTTTTCAACAAGATCGGCATAGGTTTCCTTGCCGTAATGCTCAGGCTCTCTGATGCCGAGCATATTGATATTAGGTCCGTTTATAACAAGAATTTTCATATTATCAGCTCCGTTCTTGCTTTAATGACAAATTCTGCTTCATCCTCGGGTGCCGACATATCGGGAACAATCACATCTGCCGTCGATTTGTAGATGTCTATTCTGTCCTCGTAGAGCTTTTTAAGCTTTTCTGCCGTGTCTGACAGCGGTCTGTTGTCTGTCGGAGTCAGTCTGTCGGGACTTGCGTTTATAAAGAAAAGCTTGCCGTTTCGTTTAAGTGCGTTGACATTTTCGTCGCGCAGAACGGCTCCGCCGCCCGTGGATATTATCTGACAGCCCTTGGCAGAAACATCCTTAATCACCTGAGTTTCAAGGTCGCGGAAATACTTTTCTCCCTTTCTTTTTATCAGCTCGCTTATCGCACAGCCGCACCTTTTTTCGATTTCCTCATCGGTGTCAACAAAGCTGAAGCCGTCAATTCTGAGAAGTCTTCCGACCGTGCTCTTGCCGCTGCCGGGCATCCCCGTCAGGACGATGTTCTCTTTTGATGCAAAAATCTCGGCAAACACGCTGTCGGCAGTCTTTTTCGGAATTTGTGTATCAAGAAATTTCTCAACCGCAACAACCGCCTGCATAACAAGCATATACAGTCCGCCGCCTGACCTTATTCCCCTTTTGCGTGCGCTGAGCACAAGGTCTGTGCAAAGAGGATTGTAGACCGCATCAACAACGCCCTCGGGATTATCAAATGCTGAAAGATCAATGGGTGTGCTGTCACAGTCAGGATACATTCCCGACGGTGTTGTGTTGATAATCACATCAGCATCGTGATGAGCTCTGACAGCCTCGTCATAGGTTATGTAGTCCTCAGACTCTCTTCTGCTGACGGTGAATACTTTGTCAGCACCCATATCCTCGGTTAAGGCGCGTGCGGTTTTGCTCGTTCCGCCTGTTCCGAGAATGAGAACCTTTTTGCCCCTGATGTCGATGCCGAGTCTTTCGATAAGCGCCTTCATACCGTAATAATCGGTGTTGTAGCCGTAAAGCTTGCCGTCTCTGTTCACAATCGTGTTGACGGCTCCGATCCGCCTTGCAACATCGCTCATCGAATCAAGATAAGGTATCACCGTCTGTTTATACGGAATTGTTACATTTATTGCATTAAAATCTTTTTTTTGGAAGAAGTCCCCGAGCTCCTTCTCTGTGAGCTCAATCAGCTCATAGCTGTAATCAGCAAGCCTTGCGTGGATATCCTTTGAAAAGCTGTGTGTCAGCTTTTTGCCTATACAACCATATTTATTCATAGCTCATTCACTTCCGTTAAGCCAATCTGTACCGAATCTCGCTGCGAGCATATCGCAGATAACGATTGCCGCCGCCGCATCCTGAACGACTCTTGCTCTGTGGACAATCGCGGGATCGTGTCTGCCCTTTGGCTCGATAACCGTTTCGGTCATATCTCTGAAATCAACTGTTTTCTGCGGCTTGAAAATTGTGGGGGTGGGCTTGATAACCGTTCTGAAAACTATCGGCATTCCGTTTGTAATTCCGCCGTTGATTCCGCCGTTATTGTTTGTTTGAGTAATTATTTTTCCGTTCTCAACCGCCATAGGATCATTCGCGGCGCTTCCCCTCATATCTGCAAGGGCGAAGCCTGCACCGAACTCAATACCCTTAACGGCAGGAACAGAAAACATCATATGTGAAATAAGACCTTCGACAGTATCAAACCACGGCTCTCCGACACCCTCGGGAACACCTGTTACCGCAGTTTCAAGAATTCCGCCGACGCTGTCACCGTCCTGAGCCGCCTGAAGGATTTTCTCCTTCATTTTTTCCTCGCAGCTTTCATCAAGAACGGCAAAGGTCTTCTGACCGAGAGATCTGATATCTGACGAATAATCGTTAAAGTCTCTGTCGGCCACTCCGCCGCAGCTCTTTATGTGAGTTCCGATAAAAATACCCTTGCGCTCAAGAGCCGATTTGCAGATTGCGCCTGCGGCAACAAGCGCCGCCGTAATTCTGCCGCTGAAATGTCCGCCGCCTCTTGAATCCTGATAGCCGTGGTATTTGCACTCAGCCGTATAATCGGCGTGAGACGGACGCGCTACGGTTTTCATCTGAGCGTAATCTGCGCTCTGTGTGTTTTCGTTCAGAATAAGTATCGTCAACGGAGTTCCTGTTGCCCTGTCATTGACGATTCCGCTGACAATACGAAATTCATCCTTTTCCTGTCTGGGAGTTGAAATTTTTCCTTGGGGCCGTCTGAGACAAAGCATCTGTTTTATATATTCTCTGTCAATCAGCGTTCCCGGTGCAAGTCCGTCAATGACCGCACCGATATATTCTCCGTGGCTTTCACCGAAGAGAGTGATCGCAACACTGTTGCCGAATGTATTTTTCATCTGTATCATCCTTTCAGACAGCTCTCAGCCATATCCATAACCTGACCGAGCCTCAGCTCCTTGAGTTCAAACTTCCCTATCTCGTTTACCGTAGTTACGGTAACCGAATCTCCGTCAGCCTTTTTATCGTGAAATGCTGTTTCTCTGATTTTGTTCCAGTCAAAATCGATTTGCTTATACAAGCTGCATTTTTTCAGAACCTCAATAACTCTCGCTCTGATTTTTTCACCGCACATCGGAATAAGTCCGAGTGCAACACATTCACCGTGATAAAGACCTGCGTCATTTCCGCCGCTTTCGATTCCGTGGCCGATTGTATGACCGAAGTTAAGGATTTTTCTGAGTCCCGATTCCTTTTCGTCCTGCTCAACAACCGATCTTTTGATGTTAATGCAACGGATGATGATTTCATCCATATTTTTATTTATATCCTTATTTTCAAGTATTTCAAAAAGCTCCTTATCTGATGTAAGAGCCATTTTTATTGCCTCGGCAAGTCCGTTTGAAATCTGTCTGTCAGGAAGCGTCTTAAGAAGCTCGGGATCAATCAGCACTCTTTTCGGCTGATAAAATGCGCCGACAATATTTTTTATACCGCAGAAATTGATTGCCGTTTTTCCTCCGACAGAAGAATCAATCTGTGAAAGAAGTGTTGTCGGGATGTTGTAAAAATCAATGCCTCTCATATATGCCGATGCCGCAAATCCGCAAAGGTCACCGACAACTCCGCCGCCGACGGCAACAACACAGTCCTTTCTCGAAAAATCGTTTTCGAGCATTGTTCGAAGAAGCATTTCAAAGCATTCCATACTTTTTGAGGCTTCACCCATCTGTACCGTGCATATAACAGGCGACTTGCACTGAGCCGCAAGTGTTTTTGCATAAGCCTCAGGAACGCCTGAATCGGTGACAACCAGAACGCGTCTGTCAAGCTTCAGATGTTTACCCGCCCTCGCGAGAAGCCCTCTTTCAACTATAATATCGTAGCTGTTTTCTTTTAAATTCAAATGTATATTCATATCGGAAGCTCCTATATTTCACTGTGCGGTGCAAAGGTTCCTGCGATTTTAAGCTTGTCGCAGATCTTGCTAAGTTCCTCTATCATCCTACGGCCCTCTTCGTTGTCGGTTGTGCCGTCGATTTCGATATAGAAATAATACTGCCACGAATGCTTTTTAAGCGGTCTGCTTCTCAAAGCAGTCATATTGTAGCCGTATTTTCCTATAACGCTTATTGCGTTTGCAAGAGAACCCGCCTCGTTCTTGACCGTAAACATCAGAACTGAGCTTGTGAATGTCGGTGTGACCGCGCCGACCTTTGAAAGCACTGCAAATCGGGTTGTGTTTTCTCCGCTTTTGTTGATGTTCGCTTCAATGATTTTAAGACCGTAAATCTCAGCTGTCTCAGCACTCGCTATCGCGCCGAGTGACTTGTCATTCTTTTCAGCCACCGTCCTTGCGGCAACCGCAGTGTTGTTTGCCTCTTCAGCGCTGAAGCCGCGAAGCTTGATATAATCGTGACACTGACCGAGCGCCTGCGAATGGCTTGTTACCGTTCTGATGTCGTCAACCGTTGCACCCGGAACTCCGAGCAGATTCTGATGAATTTCAAGCTCATAAATTCCGTTTATATAAAGTCCGCCTGAAAAAATCAGGTCAATGGTCTGTCCGACCTCACCCGCATAGCTGTTTTCAATCGGAAGCACCGCAACATCCGCCTCACCGTTCACAACGGCATTGTATGCGGCTTTGAAGTTACTGAAGGAAATTCGGTTGCTGTCAGGAAAAATCCTTCCTGCGGCAATGTGTGCAAACGCGCCCTCGGTTCCGCTGTATGCCACCTTCAGACCGCTCTGCATACGGTACTGGTATGCGCAGGAAACCGACATTAGATTTCTTATGTATTCAATATAATAATCCTTGATAACGGCATCGTCTATCAGCGCAGCATTCTTTGCGATAACCGCCTCTTCTCTTTTAGGATCAGATATCGGAAGCCCGTATTCTTTTTTATATTCAAATACCGTCTCGACAGCCTTCATTCTTTGTGTGAACAATTCAGCCATCTGAGCATCAACACGGTTTATGATTTCTCTTGCCTGTTCCAGCTTGCTTGACATATCCGACAACCCCTTCAAAAAAGAAAAGCCCCGCTTGTTAAGTTACAAGTGAGGCCTTAAAATACTATCAATATAATTCAAGTAATTTTCAGAAACTCTTCTGAGCTCTCACCGGTAACTTTCCCATAGCAAAATAAGCATAGCCAAAATAAAAGACTACGCTAAAGCTAAAGAAAAACTTATTGAGCTTTGAGAGAATTGAATGCATAAATATTACCTTGCCTTGAATTTTTATAAATTATATTCCTATAAAAATCAAAAGTCAATATAAAAACGGAATTTTTTTGAATAAATATTATCTTTGCAAAATTTTATAAATTCGACACCGCCACCTTTCTTTTTAGTAACATCAATTATATCCGAAAAGCTTTAAAAGTCCAGAGGATTATTCTAAGTAATTTTTAAGTTTCTTCTCAAAATGCTCTATTAATTCTTTTTCGGTCATATTTGGTCTCCACATAAAGTAATTGCTGGTATATTTATCAAACCAAAAAGCTACTTCTCTATTTCGCTTTGGATCTCTCGTAATATCACCCTCAAAAACAACCCAAAAAGGCAAAATCTTTTTACTATCTATACCGCCAATTTTTCTATATGCCTTTATTAGACCAGGAGTAAACAACTTGCATAACCTTTCATGCACATTGCCTCTTCCTGCGTTAGATTTCTTGCCTTCAACCCAACCATCTTGTCGTTTGATTTCTCCAAACAGCACTTTGTTTGTGCGTGTATTCTCGATAGCAAAATCAGGAGAAACTCCCCATTTTGTTTTTTTAAAATCTATGGGAGGATTATATATTTGATCCAAAACCTCTTTAGGTAAAACAACTTTTCCATATAAATTTTTTAGGTGTTTTGGTTTTTTATGTAAAACATATTCTGTGTTTTCAAAATGTTGTTCAAATGCAGTATATAAATTTCTTTCAGCTTTTGCAGCTTTAATACCCGCTTCTGTTTGCCAATTTTCTCTTCCGCTTAATGCTTTCTTTCCCATTTTATAACCCCCTAAACAATTCTTCCAATGTAACATTTAAGCCATTTGCTATTTTCGCTATATTTTCAATCGAAATATTCCGTTTTCCAGATTCAACTGAAGCAAAATATGTTCTGTCCATATTAATTAGTAAAGCAAATTTCTCTTGGCTTAATCCACTGTTCTTTCTCAACGCTTGAACTCGTTTTCCAAAACACGACTTGATCATTCAAAACACCTCCACTTTTGACATAATTTTATAGCGTGTACGGCATTTAAGTCAACGGATTATAAGTAACAATCTTGTTGACAAAAGTTGTGTTATCGTTTATAATAAGAAAAATAGTATATGGAGAATTAATTATGAATAACATAGAGTTAAATTCAATCAGCGGTTATTCAAAATATAACCCAGAAGCAAAAAGGAGAAAAAAGATTAATCCGCTCGAAGAACTATATCCAATGCTTCCTACGAAAAAATATGATGTGATATATGCTGATCCTCCGTGGGATTATGGCGGAAAAATGCAATATGATAAATCTTGCATAAAAACCGAAAATGTAGGTTTTGAGAAATCTGTATTTATTAGTTCAGCAAGCTTTAAATATCCCACGCTCAAACTAAAAGAGTTAAAAGAGTTAGATGTTGCATCGATAGCCGCAGATGATTGCATTTTATTCATGTGGACAACCGGTCCGCAATTCGCAAATTCAATCGAATTAGGAGAAAGTTGGGGTTTTGAATATAAAACGGTAGCTTTTGTTTGGGATAAACAAGTTCACAACCCCGGAAGATATACCCTTTCACAAACAGAATTTGTGTTAGCTTTTAAGAAAGGAAAAATTCCAACGCCACGCGGAGCAAGAAATATTCGACAATTAGTTTCTGTGCATAGAGGTAGACATAGTGAAAAGCCTGAAATAGTTATCGATGGAATTACAAAAATGTTTCCCCAACAATCAAAAATCGAATTATTTGCAAGAAATAATTATTGGGGTTGGGACAACTGGGGTTTGGAAATTCCTGATAGCAAAATAGAGATACGATCTGAACAAGAAGAAAGCGAATTCACGCAAATATCATTATTATAATCAAAACCACCGGTTCAACCGGTGGTTTGATCCACCCCTATAAGGGGTTAATACTGGCTTTGCCCCTGAAAGGGGCTTCTGATATTTAGCAACGCATTACATTTTCAGCAGCCGCTCACGTGCGGCTGTTTATTTTTGCTTACTTATTCTTGGCACCCGTGAACGGGTCTATGTATTCTTTGAAACTTATCTGGTCTGTTGCAAAATCTTCTTCAAGCTGATTCTTGATGTATTCTGCTATTACCTTTTTGTTTCTTCCTACCGTATCGACATAGTATCCTCTGCACCAAAAACTTCTTTTTCCGTATTTGTATTTTAAGTTTGCGTGCCTATCAAATATCATCAGACTACTTTTTCCTTTCAAATATCCCATTATCTGTGATACACTATACTTAGGTGGTATACTCAACAACATGTGCACATGGTCAGGACACAGTTCTGCTTCTATTATTTCTACTCCCTTTTGTTGGCATAACTGTCTTAATATTTTTCCTATATCTACTTTTATATCTTTGTATATTGCCATTCTTCGATATTTGGGTGCAAATACAACATGGTATTGACATCTCCAGCTTGTATGCTCTAAACTATTTATGTCTTTTTCTTTCATGTTAAAGACCTCCTTGATATTTTAGTTGTGTGGTCGGCAAACCACTTCTACTATATCAAGGAGCTTTTTTGTTGTCTACTTTACTCCTCGCTATAAGCTATTTTTATTCCCCCTGTAGAACAGGGGGTTGACTTTGTCACAGACAAAACAAAGAATCCGAACGTCTTACCAATCGGTAAAATGTTCGGATTATCCGTTTCTGGTATGAATGATTATAACGGATTACCTAAAACATATTTTTCACGGCATCATCATACACATTCTTTTCATACCAAAAGCACCTCTTCATAGTATAAATGAGGAGATGAAATAATGTCAACATTTATTGAAGACTTTTATTACGGCAACATTGAGCCGCAGGAATTGAATTCTGAACTTACAAGCAAACTCAAAAAGAAACTGAGCAATCTTGCTGAAAAAGAAGAACAGCTCACAGCAAGGCTTAATGGTGAGGATAAGGAGCTGTTTCAAAACTATGTAAGTGCTTATATTGAATTTTCAACGACGAGTAATGCTGACAGCTTTATATCAGGCTTCAGGCTTGGAGCAAAATTTACATACGAAACTTTTGTGGAAAAATAGTAATTTCGGTAGCGGCTACCGAAAATGAATCCGCACATTCGACTAACCTCTTGTTATAAGGTAAAATGTAATTACCAAATAACAGGAGGTTTTTGTTATGGAAAGAAAAACTAAAATTAAGTTTACGGATTTTGAGTGCAATCTGCTTATCAACGGTATGAATGAGTTTCGCAATATGCTTTTGGCGGAGGATTTACCCACCGAGGATGTTGATGAGCTGTTACTGAAAATCATTGATAAAAGTGAACATTAAGGGGGTAAAAATTATGAAATCATCATTTGAACAGAACGGCGGAACATACAGACAGGTCGGAGATTTTAAAATCCCGAACCTTAAACTCCCATCTAAAGAGGCAACTGTCAAGCTCGATAAATGGGGGATGTTACATAAGGAGTATCTTGAAAAACATAATCGTGTATTTTTCAATGTATTACTTGCGCAAGGCAAACTGTATCAGCACTGTGCCGAGATAGAAAATCAGGTTCGTGAGATGTTTGATACTCTCGTAAAGCAGATGAAAGAGTCTGAAGGTGTAACTGAGAAGCTGAAAGAAGAGAATCAGATGGAATGGGTGTACCGTGTGCAAAATATAGAGGCAAGGGCAAGAGAGATTGTCACAAACAACTTAATATGTAATTAATTATAACAAGACGGCTTGGTGGTTTTCCTTGCCGTCTTATTGCTTTTTACGGCTTTGCAAAAGTTCGTTAAAAAATTATTAAGCTAATATATTGAAAAAACTTGTCAACTATGCTACAATATATAAAAATTTAATACTGATATGAGAAGATACGGTTTGAAAAGTTGTAAGCTGAGTAGATGTAAAAGGGAATCAGGTTCGAATCCTGAACAACCGCCATTACTGTATTTGACAAGACAGGAGCATATTAGCCATTGGGATATTCTATCCTGAGAAGGAGTGTTCCTGAAGTGGGCATATCCACTGCATCATAAGTCAGGATACCTGCCGTGTCTTTTTAGGTTCAACACAACTTTCGTGAGAAGAGTGCAACCGATTTATCGCCGCATTGCGGCTTTGGGTTTGCATTCTTTTTTAATTTTGTAGAGCCAAAGCCTTTCTTCGCTATGCCGTGTTTTAAATCTGTTGTACTCTTTTGACCTATTTGGTTGAAAGAGTATTTTTTTGTTTGTAAAGGAGGGTTGATAAGTGACATCAGATGAGAAAAAGTCCTGGGCGGAAGAACTTTTGAAAAGAAAAGCTACGGAACTTGGAAGACTGCCCAAAAAGGATGATTTTGATGAACCGACAAGGTCACGAATCAAAGCCTTCTTAGGTCCTTGGCCAAGAGCATTGGAAGCTGCCGGATTAAAGGAAGCAAAGCCTGTTCCCGAAAAATCTAAAAAAAGAAAAAAGGCAACTATAAAATCAAAAAATTAAACCATTTCTGCGCGACAGAAGTTGGAGAGGCACAGAACCAAATCGAAAGAACAGGATACTTTCGATGAAAACAAAATGAAAAATATCAAAAAGGAGATTCAATAATGAAAAAGCGAATTTTAAGCGTTATTCTCGCCATTGCAATGCTGATAACAGCAATACCGCTTATGTCTGTTGCATCAAAAAGCGAATATGTTTATATGTCTGTAAGCTATGATGATAAATATATAAATGACAAAAATGGTACACCTATTGCTTATATTCCCGTATCCTTTGAAACACTTAAATCTGTTGATTTGAATGAATACGGTCTTTCTGAATATCTCTATGATGAAGACGGTGACGGTAAATATGATATTACTGCCTTACAGCTTATCATTTATGCTCACGAAGAGCTTTACGGCGGTGATTGGAGCGAGATAACTTTTACAGGTAGTCCCGGAAGCTCATATTTTGCAGGTGGTCTTTTCGGCAGAGATGAAAATCTCAACTATTATCTGAACGGTCAGTATCCTCTTGCAAGTGCGGGTTGGGGTGCAACTTCTGACCAGATTGTTCTTGAAGCAGGCGACTTTATTGACCTTGCAGGTTTCACAAGCTGGGATTTTTATCAGGACTCGGCATACGGCTTCCATTATTTTGCTGATGCTGATGGTAATGTAACACATTCCTATACTGCAGAAAAGGGTAAGACTTGTGACATCAAGCTTATTAAGGGCACTAAGGATTACGAATACAATTCTGTTTTCCTTGAAATTCCTGATTACGAAGTGCATTACGGTAAAGCACTCTATAACGAAACAGGAACTGTTACAACTGATGACAACGGCTGTGCATCAATCACTTTCCCCTCTGCAGGAAAATGGTATTTATGGGTCGACGGCGGTTACGGTAACGAATATCCCGATTCAATCGTTTCTGCTCCCGGCTATGCAGAGGTAACAGTTACATCAAAGGATGCTCCCCGTGAGCCTCAGGATGTAAGCGCTGTACTTAACGCTACAATGGCTAAACTTGCTGACACAGTAAAAGAACCTGCTTTCGGTACAAATGCAGGTGAATGGACTGTTCTCAGTCTTGCGCGTGGCGAATATTACAATACAGATAATGCATACTTTACAGATTATTATAATCGCATTGTGACCACTGTGAATGAAACTGCTTCTTCAGTCAATATGAACGGTGCACTCCACAAAAACAAATCAACTGAAAATTCCCGTCTGATTGTTGCTCTTTCATCCATCGGTAAGGATGCAACTTCTGTGGGTAATTGGAATCTTGTTGAAGCATACAGCCTGAACGGTTTTGATTGGATTAAAAAGCAGGGTCTTAACGGTACGATATGGGCACTTATCGCGCTGGATTCGGGCAACTATGAAACAAGCGACGAAACCATCCGTCAGCAGTGTATTGATTCCATTCTCTCACTTCAGCATGATGATGGCGGTTGGGCATTACAGGCAAACAAGACTTACGCATCTGACCCTGATGTTACGGGCATGGCACTTCAGGCTTTGTATCCCTACCGCAATCAGACAGCTGTAGCTGAAGCTTGTGAAAAAGCATTTGATTGTCTTTCTGAAATGCAGCATGAAAACGGCACATTTGCATCGGGCGGAAGTGAATGCTCTGAAAGCTGTGCGTGGGTAATTGTTGCCTGCACAACATGGGGTATCAATCCCGATACAGACATCCGTTTTGTAAAGAACGGAAAATCTGTTGTTGACGGACTGCTTCTTCATTATCTTGAAGATAAGGCACAGTTTGAACATATTGCAGGCGCAGGTGCAAACGGTATGGCTACTGACCAATCCTGTTATGCCCTTGTTGCTTACAACCGCTTTGTAAACGGAAAGGCATCACTTTTCGATATGTCAGATGTCAGCTTCGGTGACAGAGAAGAAGTAGTTGAAGGTAAGCCTAAAGCAACACTCGGCCTTCCCGCTGAAATTACAGATGATGCTGGAAAAACCTTTAATGCAACAATAAGTATCGACCAATGGAATAACAACGGTGCATATAAGCTCATTGACCTTGTTATGAATATTCCTGAAGGTCTCAGCGTTACATCAGTAACAGCAGAAAAACGTCTTGCAGGCGGAACAGTAAACTATCATCTTGATGAAACAGGCAAACTCCGTGTAGTTTACTTTGATGCAAATAATCATAGCGATATTACGGTAACCGGTACTGCATTTCCTGTACAGCTTTTCACGGTAACCTTCCGTGTTGACTCAGCAAATGCAGGTAATAAATTTGATATCAGTATCGGCGGTATGTCAATAAAGCTGAATTCCGATTCAACTGACGACGGTTCAATGATTGTTGTTGACACAGCAAAGGCTAACGGTTCTGTTTCAGTTGTCAAAGGCATTTCTTACAGTGCAGTTTGCCTTTACACAGGTGATGATATTGACCTTATCCCGTCAAGCAAAAAGGCAGTTGCTGTATCTGTAACAGGTGTGGAAAGCAAGGCAAAGCTTACATACAATGACGGCACAAAGACTTACGAATTTAAGTACAGTGCTGAAATTTCTGAAAATACAGGGGTTGCAACATATGTTGCATTGGTAGATTCTTCTGTTGATATGGCACAGTTTGTGAACAAAGCAAACTTCACCCTTGAGGGTGACAATACTGAAGAACTCACATTCGGTGATGCAAACGGTGACGGTGTTGTCAATGCACAGGATGCCCTTTCAGCAGTTGACACATGGCTTCGTAAAACTGATGCTCCTTCAGATGATGAAATTCTTGCACTCAACGTTAACAGTGACAGCCGAATCAACACGTTTGATGCTCTCGGTATTGTTGAAGCTTATGTTGACGGCAGTGAATATATTGTTGTTACAAAGGCTGCAACCCTTACAACAACTAATTAACTGAAATTAAGGGGTGGGATTAACACTCCCACCTCGTATCTTTAAGGAGAATGATTATGAGCAAAAGACCAATGAGTCCTGAAAATAAAAAGAAACTGATAATCGGTACAGGTATCGGTGTTTTTCTGCTTTTGCTGATACTTGTTTTTCTTTTTATAAATTGGGATAAAACTCCCTTCGGAGCCCCTGTTTTAACTATTGAGACTCCACAGAAAATAAGCATATCAGAAACAGATGAATTCACGGTGGATGTTACCATTTCCGCTTTTGGTGATACTATATACCCTGCGGCAAGCATGAGCATTGCATTTGATTCTTCCCGCCTTGAATTTATAGGTGTTGAGGAAGGTAATGTTTTTATCCGTAACGATGAGAGTGATGTAGCACAGAAGCTTCCCGAATGGAGCTGTAATCCTTCTCAGTGCAACAAAACAGGAAAAATCAATATTATGTATCTTGACACAACAGGTGGCAAAAATGCTTTCAGTAAGGAGCTTCTCAGTGATGAAGATAATGTTGTATTAAGGTTAAAATTCCGACTTCGCGGAAGTGCAAGAAAAAACGATGTATATGACCTGATTTTTGAAGATGCTGTTTTTGCGGCATCAGACGAAACACAAAGTCTGGCAATGACAACCGGTACACTTAATGTCAGAAACGGCAAAATTGTTATAGGAGATTAAAATGAAAAGAATAATATGTTTAATATTAGCCTTCGTGCTTCTTATGACAACTACAGCCTGCAGTGGTAATTTCACACAGGTTAACCTTAATGAACCCATAGCTATTCCGGAAAACGGTATTGTTGAGAAAAGTGTTTTAGATAAAATCAGAAACGAGAACGCTATCGCCACATTCACAGGTTCATCAAATGACATTAAATACGAATGGACTGTTTTCGGCAGTGACATCAATGAAACAAAGGATGTAAATTTATCCGT
>JAZQGS010000011.1:0-53088 GCA_045540195.1 Acutalibacteraceae bacterium | reverse complement strand
CCCCAGAGTGAATAGCTGGGTGAGGGGACAAGCACCTCGTCACCGTCGTTAAGAAGGGGCATAAGAGCAAAGTTTACAACCTCGCTGACACCGTTGCCGATGAATACATCGTCGGGAACAATGCCTTCAATACCCTTTGTTTTTTCATATTCGCAGATAGCTTCTCTTGCGTCGGGCATACCCTTAAAATCGCAGTATGCAACGCCCTTCTGCTCATTGCCCTTGAGAGCATCTTCAAGGCTTTTTGGGAGCTTGAAGCCGAAGGTTGCGGGGTTACCTGTATTAAGTCTCAGAACATCAATGCCTCTCGCACGCATATCCATAGCTTCTACGAACAAAGGGCCTCTGATGTCAGAGTGAACGTTTTTCATTCTGTCAGCAGTTTTAATGATATCCATATTTCTAATCCTCTCCATTTGAAATATAACAGAATTATATACTTTAATGATTTAAATTGCAATAGCGTTTTGAAAAATTATAGCTGCTCAAGCATATATTCTTTCACTTTTTCAAGCTTACTATTCTTCCATTCACCCTTATCAGCCTCATCGGCGAGGGGACATATAATAAAGAAATCGAGCGTTTCACCCGGAACACGACCTGTTCTCAGCTCAATAGAAAAATGCTCCTTCCATTGCTCTTCGGTAGCGTTCTTGAATTCTTCGGGATGAAGATATGTCATCTGCCTTTTGGTTGCCGCGACAAGCACCTTTGCCGAAAGCGGAGCGAGTAGCTTGTATTCATCCTCCTGAACATCTGTAAAAATTCTAGGAAGCTCTTCTCTTACTATATGTTCTGTGTTTCTGTCTATTCTTAATCCCATAGGCTCCCAGGTAAATTCAGTCTCGGTAAAGTTGATTTTCACAAGCAATCCGAGCTCTGTATTGAACTGCGAACGCTGATAATCGGTATCAAAAATAAAATTACCCAAAGAATAGAAAATAACCTTATCGCCGACAGTTTCGTAATTCATCGGAACGTGGGGATGATGAGAGACAACAATATCCGCACCCATTTCAAGATATTTGTGATAACGCTCTCTTGTATAGGGTGAGGGGAGCGGAGTGAATTCTTCTCCCGCGTGTGCCACAACAACGCACCAACGGCATTTTGCTTTGATTTCGTTAATAGTGTTCTGAATCGCATCAAGGTCACTCCAGCTGTAACAGCCGGGCTTGTCAACATCAGCCTTACGGCAGGCTCTCTGATAGCCAACGCCGAACATACCGATTCCGCCAGCCTCGTCGAGAATAACGGGCTTTCTTGCTTCGTCAATGTTCATTCCTGCACCGATTGTCTGAACTGAGTTTTCTTTTGCAATGTCAAGAGTGTTTCTGATACCGTATTCCTTAGCATCCATAATGTGATTGTTACAGATGTTCCAGATGTCAGCGTGCATATTGTTAAGTACCTTAACTGCCGCAGGGTCGATTGTGTGAAGCAGCTGCTGAACACCGCTTGTTGTGGTATTCTGCTCAGCGGGCGCAATGGGACCCTCGACATTGGCGATTACATGGTCAGAACTGTGTAAAAAGGAAAGAATATCCTGTGAAATAAGTTCATCATCTTCCCATTTTTTATACATATATCTGTCAAAGCCGATATCACCTGTAAAGACGAGAGAGGTTTTATTTTTCATGCCGAACAACCTTTCAGAGTGTATATTTATATAATGTCAATAAACGCTTTTGCAAGCTCTTCTTTAATAACCTGATGTCCTGCGGCGGTCGGGTGAATACCGTCAACACTCCAATAACGCGTGTTGCCGTCCGAGGACAGATTATTGAATATATCCTGTAACGGAATAAATTTCAGGTCGAATTTTTCAGCAACTCTTTGAGCTTTAATTGCCATCTTTCTGACCTCGGTACTGAATTCATCCCATCTTTCGGTTGTATGCAAGCCCTTTAATACAAACGGCTCTAATATCATAATTTTGATGTTGGGCAGGGCTGATTGAATTTCTTCAATCAACATTTCATAAATTTTCTCGAATTTATCTGGAAGAACTCCGCAGTTCTGCGTCAGCTCGTGAGAAACATCATTGACTCCGATAAGAATTGACATATAGTCAGGCTTCAGGTTTATGATATCCTCTTTTATACGGGCGTAAACATCTGTGATTCTGTCTCCGCTGACACCGCGGTTTATAAATGTAAATTCATCCCTATGATTCTTTGCAAAGTCAGAAGCAAACAATAGGGCATAGCCGCAGCCGAGACCGAAATTATCGTTGTTTTCGTCATCTCTGTTGGAATCTGTTATCGAATCTCCCTGAAATAAAAATGTTTTCATTTTAATTACCTCAATATAATCAGTTTGAATAAAAGAAAAAACTCAAGCCGTATGACTTGAGTTTTTCTGGTGCGAGAGACGGGACTTGAACCCGTACGGGATTACCACACGCCCCTCAAACGTGCGCGTCTGCCGATTCCGCCACTCTCGCGTATTTGGTTTTGTCCTCAGCGAACGAGTGAAATTATAGCAAAAACCAAATAATATGTCAAGTCTTTTTTAAAACTTTTTTATTTATTTTTTAATTTTTTTGCTGTTGACAGCAAAGCTGATTTTTGATTCTCAATTTTTTCTTCAATCACAAGCTGTAACAGAGTGTTGAGGACATCCCCGATTTCCTTTCCATTGAATCCGAGAGACGCAATTTCCTTGCCGTTGACATCCAAGTCGGAAATTCTGAGACAAGGTCCTGATTGCTCGATTTCATCAAGCTGTTTTTCGGCAAGGGCGAAGGACTTTATATCATCCTCATAATATACGGGATTTTTGCCTGCCGCGTCTCCTCTCATAAGCAGGAGCGCCTTTCGTACAATATCACATGAATATTCTGAACATAGCCTTGCGATGCGCTGCTTACTGCCGTCAGGTCTTGTATCGTGTAGCTTTATTATATTACAGATGCTTTCAATTTCGGCATTTGAAAAACGAAGTCTTTTAAGAATATCAAATGCCATCTGTGCGCTGAGCTCAGGGTGTCCTTTGAAATGAGCTACGCCGTCATCGTCAAGGTAAAACTTCTGCGGCTTTGCAATATCGTGCAGAAGTGCAGCAATCCGTAATTCAGCCGTATTTTCGACACCGCCGACAACCTTGATTGTGTGCTCCCATACATTATATATATGAAAAGGTGTTTTCTGCGGGAATCCGTCAGAATCTTTGAGCTCGGGTATGACTGTAAAAATCACATCTCTGTATTCGTCGAGTATCCGCTCAACGCCCTCACCGCATAAGAGCTTTAAAAGCTCAACGCGGATTCTTTCATTTGCGACATTGTTGAGAAGATGCGCATTTCTCTTTATACTGTCAGCGGTTTCTTTTTCTATATTGAAGTCAAGAACGCTTGCGAATCTGAGTGCACGGATAATCCGTAACGCATCCTCGCGGAATCTTGCGTCAGGATTACCGACACAGCGGATGATTCCTGATTCAATATCCCGTATACCGCCAAACGGATCAATAAGACCGTTCGCTTGGTTATATGCCATGGCATTTACCGTGAAATCTCGGCGGCTGAGGTCTTCTATGATATCGGTTGTGAATTCTACCGTTTCGGGCCGTCTGTTGTCGTGATATTCGCCGTCGATTCGCATTGTCGTAATCTCGAGGTGGACATCATCAATAATTACTGTAACAGTGCCGTGCTTGAGTCCTGTCGGTATAACCCGATAATGCTTAAAAACCTCCATCGTTTCTTCGGGTGAGGAGGATGTTGTGATATCCCAATCGTCAGGTGTTTTGTTCATATTTGAATCACGCACACAGCCGCCGACAACAAAAGCGACAAAACCGCTTTCCGAAAGCAGTCTGAGTGCAGTTTCAACATATTCAGGACATCTGATGAACATTATATCACCCTTTACAATTTTAACATTTTAAAGTATACTTTAATTCCCGACAATACGCAAGTCCGAAATACAATTAATGTCGCAAACATCCGGATATTTCAGATGCGAAGCAGTTTTGAAAGAGGAGATTTTTGTCTCAACAAGGCAAAAATCTGCAGTAATACGAGGTTATTTCAAAGATTTTTAACGAAGTTGACGCGAAAATATACCTTTCAAAACCTTGCGATTTGTTGGTAATTAAAGTATAATTATCAAGACTAAATACAAAAGGTGATTAAATGAATATTCAGATTTACGGTAAAGCCAAGTGCTTTGATACAAAAAAGGCAGAAAGATACTTTAAAGAACGCCGAATCAAATATCAGTTTGTTGATCTTGTTAAATACGGAATGAGCGAAGGGGAGTACCGCAATATAAAAAGTGCAGTCGGCGGTATGGATGAGCTTATTGATGAAAAATCAAAGGCATACGAGGATTGCTTTATAAAGTATCTTGCAAGTAAAGAGGCAATAGAAGAAAAGCTTCTCGAAAATCAGTCACTTTTTAAAACGCCGATTGTACGCAACGGCAAAAAAGCAACAGTCGGTTACAAGCCCGAGGTATGGAAAGACTGGGAATAATTTAAAAAACTGATTGCAATATATGTTTTATTATGTTATTATATTGTCGTTAATTTATAAATAAGGAGTTTTATCTTATGAAAAACACACTCATTTCATGCATAGTAGCAATTCTTTGTGTTGTTGCTCTTTGTATCACTTATGCATCATGCACTCCCAAAACTGAGAATGCATCTGATGTTCCTGCTTATCTTACAGAGGAAGAAGCAGCTGATTACATCGGTGTTACAGACGAGATTATGGTTATGATGCGTTCTAAGCTTGGCTTCTTCAAGGGTGCATATATGACTTATATCTATCTTGATGCAAGCGGCAAGGAAGTAACAGACATTGTTTATAAGAAGGAAGCTCTCGACAAGGCTGTCGATGAGGTAATGAAAGAGAACAGTGCTCTGAGCTTTAAATTCCTTCAGGAAAATGCAAAATAAAATAATTCAAAGCACAGATTCGTCTGTGCTTTGTTTTTAGTTAAGGAGATAAATATGATTATAAGAGACGAAAACGGAAGAGCAATCGGTATCGAGCGTCTTTCGGATATAACAAAAGAAATTGATGAAATCGAAAGCATTATCAACAAGGCGGTTAAGAATAAGAAAAAAGGCGGATCAATGTCTGATGAAGAAAAGGCTGATATGAAGCTTCGTCTTGAGGATGTTAAGGTTCTTATGTCGGGAGTTGATGACGAAGTCAAGCATAACTCCAATGCTATGGAAATCATTGCCTTTATTAAATCGCTGACAAAGCTTAAAAAGCTTGCCGATTCAGCAAAGAGTGAGTTAGAAAATGATTGAAATTCTTTTTGAAAACAATGACCTTGTCGTGTGTGTAAAGCCTGTCGGAGTGTATTCTCAGAATGATAAAGCTGACGATATGGTGCAGCTGCTCAAGGAACAAACGGGCACGGACATTTATCCCGTTCACCGACTTGATACTGCAGTCGGCGGAACAATGGTATTTGCTAAAAATTCAAGGACGGCGGCGCAGCTGACAAAGCAGATTGCCGACGGAAGCTTTCAAAAGAGATATCTGGCTGTTATTACGGGTGCGCCTGACGATAAGCAAGGCATACTCAAGGATCTGCTTTTTAAGGATTCTTCCAAAAACAAGACATTTGTTGTAAAGCGTGAACGAAAAGGCGTCAAAAAAGCTTCGCTTGAGTATGAGGTGTTGGCTTCTCATAACGGTCTTTCGCTTGTCAGAATACTTCTGTATACAGGAAGAACACATCAGATCAGAGTACAGTTTGCGTCAAGAAAAATGCCTCTTGTCGGTGACGGAAAGTACGGCAGTAAGGATAACCGCTGTACGGTTGCATTATGGTCGAATGAGATTTCATTTTATTATAATTTAGATAAAATGACATTTTTGTCAGAACCCGAAGCGACGGCTTATCCGTGGAATTGGTTTTTATTTATATAAAGTTTTTGGAGTATACAGATTTTTTTGTCCATTTTATTGGTTTTTGCATTTTCGGTTGATTTTTTATTTGTCTTTATGATATAATCGATGCAATGTTAAAATGGAGGTGTATGTGTAGTGTCAAAAGAATATGGAAGATATGTTCGCGGAGGTGCTCCCGAAACCAAAAAATTTGACATTAATAAGCCTGTTGTAAAAACACGAGCTTATTTGCTCCCGTTTGTTTGGGCTTATTGTAATATCAGAAGATTCCACCATCTTGAAAAGATTAACAAAATCAGAATGGAAGGCCTCAAGCCGCCTTATATTATGTTGTGCAACCACAACTCATTCTATGATTTCTATGTTATGATGTGCGCTATTGCTCCTTACAGAGCAATTCATCCCGCAGCAGTTGATGACTATATCGGCAGAGAGTATCTGCTTCGTATCGCTGGTACAGTTCCCAAGAGAAAGTATACTGCAGATATCAGCTTGCTCAGAGTTGCAAGACAGGCACTTAAGGAAAATCAGATTTTCGGTATTTATGCTGAGGCAAGATATTCGCTTTGCGGTGTAACAGAGGTTATTCCTGACGCTATCGGTCAGCTTATCAAGCATCATAAGGTTCCTGTTGTTGTTCTTAACTGTAAAGGTCATCACATCTATGATCCCTTCTGGGGTGATCATAAAAAGAGATTCGTTACAGGCCTTGAAACAACAATGGAGCAGGTTCTTACTCCTGATGAAATCAAATCGCTTACTCCTGACGAAATCACAGAGAAGGTCAGAGAGGCAATGTATAACGATGATTTCCGTTGGCAGAGTGAGAATCGCGTTAAGATGTCTTACAGAAAGCGTGCTGAAGGTCTCCACAAGGTTCTTTATCAGTGCCCTCACTGTATGACAGAGTATAAGATGAATTCAAAGGGAACCAAGATTTTCTGCGAGCATTGCGGTAAGTCATGGACTCTTAATGAATACGGTGAGCTTGTTGCAGACAAGGGTGAAACCGAGTTTAAGTTTGCCAGCGATTGGTATAAGTGGGAGCGCGAGCAGGTTAAGAAAGAGGTTCTCGCAGGTACTTATCGTTTTGAAAGTGAATGTCATGTAAATGACCTTCCAAACTCTAAGGGTTATGTCCGTCTCGGTAACGGTAAGGTTGTTCACGATATGAACGGTTTCCATGTTGAAGGAATCAGAGATTATGACGGTCAGCCGTTTGAAATGAAAATCGACTCAGCAGGACAGTATGCTGTTCATGTTGAGTACAATTATCGTTTCGGTCAGCATAAGGATTGTATCGACCTGAATACTCTTGATGATACATGGTATATATATCCGCATGCTGAAGAGTTTTCAGTAACAAAGATTTCACTTGCAACAGAAGAGATTTATAACGAAATTTGGCGCAAGCGTAAAGAAGAACGACTTGCTGCTTCTAAATAAGAAAGGATAATAATTATGGATATCAGAGACGATATGCTCGAAATGCTCAGAGACTACACAGACGGCAGAATCACAGAGGTTAACCCTGACGATGTTCTTACATCAGACCTTGGTCTTAACTCATTTGAACTCTTTGATATGATTTGTCTTATTGAAGAAAAGTACGAAATCACAATTCCTGACAGAGTTCTTCCGACACTTGTTACAGTCAAGGATGTTGTTGAATATCTCGAAGCAAATGTATAATGATTAAAAGACGGCTTTGTGCCGTCTTTTTTATATGTGAGGTAAAAATATGAAGGTTAAAAAGATTGATAATACTTATGTGATTAGACTTGAGGTAGGAGATGAAATAACCGACTGTCTGAAGCTGTTGAGTATCCGTGAGGGTATAACTGCCGCAACGGTACAGGGTATCGGAGCTGTAGATAACACAAGCATCGGTTATTATTCACTTGAAGAGAAAAAGTATAATTCAAAGGTATATAACAAGCAGTTTGAAATGATATCTCTTAACGGAAATATCAGCATAAAAAACGGTGAACCGTATCTTCATCTTCATGCCGCTTTTTCTGACGAAAATTATTCTCTGATAGCAGGACATCTGAATTATGCTGTAATAAGCATCACCGCTGAAATTTTTGTAACTGTGCTTTCAGGTGAGATTTCTCGGTGCGTCAGTGAAGAAACAGGACTGAATATTTTTGATATTTAATAGACATTTTTAATATAAATGTTTATTAAATTTGTTGATAACAAACAAAGAAACCTTGACATAATAATGAAATTGTATTAAAATGTAACTATAAAATAACAAATGAGGTGTTTTTATGCAGGCTTTGATATCTATCTGGGTTTCTTTTGCAATGATGTTTGTCAGTTTTGTTCCCGGCTTTGTCTCTCCGTCCGAAAGCGTTGAGCCTGAAAAAACATATCCTTATGTTTTTGTCCACGGCTTTCTCGGCTGGGGTGAAGACGAAGGCATAGATGACGATATTTCATATTGGGGAGCAACTGCTTGCGACCTTATCAAGAATATAAATGAAGCGGGTTATGAATGCTACAGTGCCTCGGTCGGACCGCTGTCGAGCAACTGGGACAGAGCCTGTGAGCTTTATGCTCAGCTTATGGGAACAACTGTTGACTACGGTGCCGCGCACGCTGAGGCTCATAACCATAGCCGTTACGGCAGAACCTACGAAAAACCGCTTATTGAAAACTGGGGTCAAAAGGACGAAAACGGACTTATCAATAAGGTTAATCTCATCGGACACAGCTTTGGCGGAAACACAATCAGATTACTTCAGGCGCTCCTTGAAAAGGGCAGTGCAGAAGAAAGAGCGGCGGCTCCCGATGATGTTTCACCGTTATTTGTCGGCGGTAAGGTTGATTATGTCAACGCTCTTGTGACTGTTTGTGCTCCGAATAACGGAACAACGCTTTACTATATTGCAGATCATCTGAATATTGCTATGCTGCTGACAATCGGTGCTTACGCTTATGCAGGCATTCTTGGCCGTTCTCCGCTTAACGGATATGTTGATTTTCATCTCGAACAGTTTGGTCTGACATATATTCCGGGTGAGCAATCAGCCGAAAAGCATATGTTTGATGCAATGTTCATTATGCTTCAGCACTGGGAGGATACAGCGATGTATGATCTTTCTCCCGACGGTGTCAAGGAGCTGAATGATATGTCTGACCTGGATCCCCACACTTATTATTTTTCTTATGCGTTTAACGCAACAAAGAAGGCCCCGTTTGGTAATTTCTATTATCCGATTCCCAGTACATTTGCTATTCTTCAGCCGTTTGCTGTTATGATCGGCAGTTATCCCGAGAATACAATCAGCGATTTCCCGATCGACGATACATGGCTTGCAAATGACGGACTCGTAAGCGTGAAATCAGCTCTGTATCCGTTTGACGATGCTCATAAGGATTATGATTCAAACAATATTGAAGCAGGAATCTGGAATGTTATGCCGACAAGTATCGGCGATCACGGCAGTGCAATAGGCATCGGTGTTTCAGAAGAAGCAACGATGGACTTCTATCTTGATATGATTGCTATGATCGAGACTCTTCCTGTTACAAACTGAATTAACTCAGGATGCCGACCGAATGGTCGGCATCTATTTTTTTGAAAAATAAATATATTATAAATTTCGGGTTACATTAAAATCGGAGGTATATATTATGCTCAGATGCGTTCGGATTTTCAGTGTAATCTGTTTTTTTGTTGTCAGTGCGATTCTGTTGATGCTGATGATCGGTTATGTCAGGATACCTGACGAAATGTCAGTCAGTGATTATGACAAGCTGAATGTCAGTAAGGCATATGTCTGCCAGGCGCTCGTCAACACATCCTCCGGAAAAGCATCCGGCGGCGAATATAAGACCTCTGTTAAGCTCTTTAATATTTTTCCCGTTAAGGATGCAAAAGTCACCGTAACGCAGAGGAAATATGTTGTACCGGGAGGCAATGTATTCGGAATACGCCTGTATACAAAAGGCGTAATGGTTATCCGTGTGGACGAGGTAACTACCTCGTCGGGTAATGTGAGTCCGGGTAGGAAAGCAGGACTCAGAGAAGGAGATATGATAATTTCCGTCGGGGGCGTAGATATAACACGCAACAAGGAATTATCGGCAATTTTTGCAGGAAGCGGCGGAAAAACGCTTGCGATGCAGATAGAGCGTGACGGTCATCTGAAAGAAATTGATTTTACCCCGGTTCTGTCAGACGATTCAACCTATAAGGGCGGTTTATGGATAAGAGACAGTACAGCAGGTATCGGAACAGTTACCTGGTATGACCGTGACAGCGGTGTTTTTGCAGGTCTGGGACACGCGGTTTGTGATATCGATACGGGAGAAATAATGCCACTTGCAGGCGGCGATGTTGTCAATGCAAGAGTAACAGGCTGTTATAAGGGCACTGCGGGCAGCGCAGGGGAGTTGTGCGGAGTTTTTTCATCAGGCTCAATCGGTGAGCTGTATATCAATTCAGGAACAGGCGTTTTCGGTGTTCTTGAAAAATACTCCTCTGACCTTGATGTTTTGCCGATTGCACTCAGGCAGGAGGTAACAGAAGGAGCTGCTCAGATTATTTGTACGGTCGACGAAAACGGCCCTGCTTACTACGATGTTGAGATAAAACGCATATTCAAAGGCAGTTTATCTTCTCAGCGGAATATGACCGTCAGAATAACAGATAAAAAGCTTATTGAAAAAACGGGCGGTATTGTGCAGGGAATGAGCGGAAGTCCGATTGTACAGAACGGAATGCTGGTAGGTGCGGTCACTCATGTGTTTATTGATGACTGCACCGAAGGCTACGGTATTTTTGCTGAAAATATGCTTGAAACCGCCAAGCCTATTGAAAGTGCAGTTAAAAAACAGAAAGTATCTTGAAAGCAGGGTTCAGCCCTGCTTTTAAATTACCAAAAAATGTCAAATATAATGTTGACAGAAATGGCAAAATATGGTAATATATGTGTGAAAATAATTCACGGAGGTAGTTTTATGGAAACTAAACTTAAAATACTGTTGGCGGAAAACAGTGATTTTGCTCAGGAATGCGTGACTGCGCTCACATGCTTGGGATACAGCGCGGTTACTGTTGAAAAAGACGGAGAGCAGCTGATATCAAGGCTTGCAAAAGAAAAACCGGATGTTGTAATTATGGATGCTTTTATGCTTCGTGTTGACGCGCTCGGCGTAATGGCGAGAATGGGTGAGATGAAGGATATCAGAAAGCCGATTGTTATTGTGCTCTCGAGTGTGGACAATCCTCATTTTGAAAACGAAATCATTTCAAGCGGTGCAGATTATTATTTTCTCAAGCCCGTTGATGTGGCTGTTCTTGCACAGCGCATTTCACAGATTTCGGGTTGGAAAATAAAAGAAAACGATAAAAAGACTGAGGTTAAAAAAGATGTCGAGGTTATTGTTTCTGAAATAATGCATCAGATCGGTGTACCTGCACATATTAAGGGCTATATGTACTTACGCGAAGCTATAATACTCTCAATGAATAATACCGAAATGATGGGATCTGTTACGAAGCTTCTGTATCCTACGGTTGCCAAAAAGTTTAAAACAACCTCATCAAGGGTTGAACGAGCAATCCGACATGCGATTGAGGTTGCATGGGACAGGGGAGATGTTGATGTTCTCAGCTCATATTTCGGTTATACGATACAGTCGTCAAGGGGAAAACCGACAAATTCTGAGTTTATTGCAATGATTGCAGACAAGCTCAGATTGCAAATGAAAGCGTCTTGAATCATACGGCAGAAGAGGTTGTTCTGACAACTTTATTCTGCCGATATTTTTTTGAAAAATATAGTAAAAAAGTGTTGACAAAACGATATTACTTTGATATAATATCAATCGTTCCGTGAGGGACACAACTGAATATGCGAGAGTGGCGGAATCGGCAGACGCGCACGTTTGAGGGGCGTGTGGTAATCCCGTACGGGTTCAAGTCCCGTCTCTCGCACCAAAATTGCTTAGTACCGACTGGTACTAAGCAATTTTTTATATTCGAAGACGGGACTTGAACCCCAAGGGGGTGAGGAGCGTTAAGAAAACAGTTCAGTGAACTGTTTTTAGCGACGAAGTCTGAGGCGGGTACTGTTGCGTAGCATTGCGGAGCAACGGTCGCCGAGGACGCAGGATTTGCGTAGCAAAGCCGTGTCCCGTCTCTCGCACCAAAAAAATCCGGTATCGACTGATGCCGGATATTTTTATATCGGAGTATCTTTAATAATCCGATTGATTATATTTTAACTGTATGTTATAATATAGCAGTATTTTATCTAATTTTTTCGGAGGTTATTATGTCCGAGCTCAGAGAGTGTATACTTAAGATTTTTGAAAATAATCCTACTAAACTTGTCATCAGCAAGCCTGCGTCGAAACAATCTGAATATAAAAAAATTACGGTTAATGCCGTGGCTGATTATTATCAGATTGCAAAGTTTACCGAAAAGCAGGTTTTTCACGAGAATGTCAAAAGTGATGCGATTGCACAGCGTGTATTCGAGTTGACCGATGAAGCTTTTTTACAGGTTAATGCCTGGTCTGATAATAAGGAGATGTTCCTTACGGTTTCTAAAAAGAAAAAGCTTTTTTATAAAGAAAAGAATGTTGCCACCGATTTACCCTGTCAGAATGCTTCGCACAACAGAAAAAAGCAGTATATAATCCCTGAGGGTAAGGTCGTTGAGCCTCTTGTCGATATGGGCATCTTTACAAAAGAGGGTAAGGTTGTCAATTCGATGTATGATAAGTATAAGCAGATAAACCGTTTTATTGAGATTATTGATGACACTGTCCGTCAGAATGATTATAAAAAACTCAATATAATCGATTTCGGCTGCGGAAAATCTTATCTTACTTTCATTGTATATTATTATCTTACCGAAATCCGTAAAATCGATGTAACTATCATCGGTCTTGATCTTAAAAAGGATGTTATCGAAAAGTGTAATAAAGCGGCTGAAAAATACGGATACAAAAATCTTCGCTTTGAACTCGGCGATATCAACGGCTTTAAGTGCCCGTTTGATGTCGATATGGTAATAACACTTCACGCGTGTGATACGGCGACGGATTATGCACTCTATAACGCTGTTCAATGGAATGCAAAGATGATTTTTTCTGTTCCTTGCTGTCAGCACGAGCTTAATAAACAGATTTCAACGGATAATCTTTCTATTTTAACTCGCTACGGAATTATTCAGGAACGCTTTTCGGCTTTGCTGACGGATTCAATCCGTGCAAATCTTCTTGAGTATGCAGGCTATAAAACACAGCTTCTGGAGTTCATTGACTTTGCTCATACGCCTAAAAATATTCTTATCCGTGCCGTCAGAAAGCAGGGACAGTCAGCAAATGTCAGAAATAAATATCTTGATGAAGCAAAGCGGGCTATCGATGAATTCAATGTTAATCCGACCTTATACGGATTATTGACAGAGCAATAAAGGAGTATATATGATAAGCTTTAAACAGAACAACGAAATTACTTATGATGATAAAGAGCTGATGGAGGAAAACTTCTTCATCGGTGCTGAAGTCGATCCTACGCCGCTTCCTGAGTTTTGTGAGATAAAGAATAAGCTTCCGCAGCCTGTCTGGGAAGGCCACAAGGATTATCTCGAGTGTTATTGGAAGGCATGGGAAATTGCGTTTTCAAATATACGCCGTCCTAAGGAAGGAACAGGTTTTGTTTCCAATTATATTGATGCGGCTTTTAACGGCTGTATTTTTATGTGGGATTCCGCTTTTATGCTTATGTTCGGTAAGTATGCTAAAAGGATTTTTAATTTTCAGGGAACACTTGATAATTTTTATTCTCATCAGCATGTTGACGGCTTTATATGCCGTCAGATTGAAGAAGAAAGCGGAAATGATGTATTCGCGCGCCACGATCCTTCTTCGACAGGACCTGAGGTGCTTGCCTGGTGTGAATGGGATTACTTTTTGAATTTTGGCGATAAAGAGCGTCTTGCGCGTGTTTATCCGTGTCTTATTGCTTATCATCAGTGGATGAGAGAGCATTTCACATGGCGCGACGGAACATATTTTTCATCAGGATACGGATGCGGAATGGACAACTGTCCGCGTCTTGAAGAAAAGTATCATGTGTGCTACGACCACGGACATATGATATGGGTAGATGCGTGTATGCAGGAGCTCAACGCTTGTAATATACTGCTTAAAATGTCCGAGATGCTCGGCAGAAGCGAATTTATTGCTGAGCTTGAGGAAGAACGCGACACCCTTAAAAAAGTCATAAATGACAAGCTGTGGGACGAAGAAACGAAGTTTTATTATGACTTGCGTAAAGACAACACATTTAACTATGTCAAGCATATAGGTGCGTTCTGGTCTCTTCTTGCAAAATGTGTACCTGATGACAGAAGTGAAGCGTTCATTGCTCACCTGAATAATGAAAACGAGTTTAAAACCGAACACAGAGTTCCGACATTATCAAAAGATCATGAGGAGTATAATCCCACAGGCGGATATTGGTGCGGCTCTGTGTGGTCACCGACTAACTATATGGTTCTCAAGGGACTTGATCAGTATAATAAATCTCAGATTGCTTTCGATATCGCCCGTGTGCATCTTGATGCTGTTGTGAGTGTATTCAAGGATACGGGTACTGTTTTTGAAAACTATGCACCTGAAAAGATTGACGGTGTATTTAAGAGGGGAAGCTCCTCGGTACCTGATTTTGTCGGATGGACGGGATTATCTCCTATATCGATTATGTTTGAATATGTGTTCGGTATAAAGCCGAATGCGGCTGAAAACAAAATTACCTGGCACATCAATCTGTGTGAGCGTCACGGCGTTGAAAAGTATCCGTTCGGAAACGACGGTGAACTTACTCTTATTTGTGAGAAACGCGAAAATACTGCTGAAACACCTGTTGTGAGGATTGAATCTGATGTTCCTGTAACTGTAGAACTGATTTGGGATGAAGGCAGACAGACTAAGAAAATAACGGTATAAAATAATCGCCTCGGAAAACCGAGGCGATTTTAGTTTTTATTTGTATTCTTTACCGATGAGATATCTCCAGGCGGCTACATATTTTGCCGCGGCTCTTGGTCGCTGACTCTGAATGTAAAGATAATAGTCAGGACAAATAATAATCAGGGCTTCTATTGAAACATTGAGAACAAGCTTGATATCCTTATGCGGAATTGTGATTACTGAGTTTTCAGCGAGCTCAACTTCAAATCTGTCTTTGAAAAGGCGTAACTTTGCATCGTTTGAAAGCGGCTTCTTGCGGTGCTTGATAATAGTCGAAACTATCTGACCGCCTTCTTCAAAAATCAGGTCATCAGGGGAGTTGAGGATTAGTTCCTTCCAGGCAGCCTTCTGCCATTTATCCCAGTCAAGTATTGTACCGAAATGCAATCCTGTACCTGTTTCGTGGAAAAATCCGTCATATTGTAGTTCAACCTTGTATCCGCAGTCATCACAGGTCAGGTAGTTACCGCTTGAATGCAGAGTGCCGACCTGCTTGCACTCAGGACACATATAAAGGATTCGCTCAACGCATTCAGCGAGTCGCTTGCCTTTGTATTCCTTTTTCTGCTGCTTTTGATGGTCGTAGTCGTTGTGATAGATGTCTCTTGCAATGGCTTCGTTGACCTCTTCAACAGTCATATTTTTAATTTCCTGCGGAGAATACTCTCTGACAACCTTGCCGTGTACAGGGCCTTTACGGATAAATCTTGCCCATTTTGGTGCGTGCATATATCCGCCCGTAAGCTTGAATGTGATGAGTGCCGCACCGCTGTCCTTAATAAGCTGACCTGTTCTCGGTGAGAAAAAGCCTGTTTCACCGTTGGGAGTCATAGCACCCTCAGCGTAGATACTGACAGGGACTCCCTGCTTGATGCTTGCAATAACCTGCTTTGTAAGCTCAGTTGTCGGAAGCTCACGGTGCTTGACGATAACACCGCCGATTTTTTCAAGAATGATATCGGTAAACTTACTGCGTGCGAGATGGTCGCTTATAACAAAGCGGATATAACGCCTGAAGGCGATAAGCTCGTATCCGGGGTCCATACCGTCGGCGTGATTGCCGATAACAATAAAAGCGTTGTGCTTTGGCTTGTACGGCTCAATTTTAGCATTGCAATATTTGAGTATTGCCCATCCGAAAATGCGTCTGATCGAATTTACTGCAAAACTGCGAAGTCTGTATTTGTAATTCAAAGGCTTCACCATCCGATTCTTTATTTATTATGCCACGGGTACGAAATTAAATCCTTTGAGTGTGTATTTAATCATCATAGATGCCCATATAACGACAGTGTCGATGATATGAGAGAATTTGCCTGCAAGATTGGTTAAGTTGCTCATAGTGTCCACTGTTCCGTAACCGGGAAGTGTTCCGTTGTTGTCATCTACACCGTCATCGTCATAAGCAAATGAATAAAGAAGAGGGGAGATAAGACCGAGAATTGCGTATTCGAGTGCATTGACTGAACCGAAAACTTCAATTCCGAGCTTAGTGAGTTCGTGTGAAATCGATGATATTCCGAGATTTGCAAGAACCTTATTTGCAAGGTTTACAAGAAATAATGAATCTCCGATATTTGCAAAGTCTACTCTGAGAATAAGCACAAGAGTTCTCAGAAGCATTGTGACTTCTGTACTTTCGAGATCATAGTACTCTGAGCCTGCATAGTGCATACCGAGCAGAGATGTTACGAGATGCCACGGAGTTTCGTATTCGCTGTCAGGAATCTCAAGACCGTATTCTGCGGCAAGCTCCTGAATACCGCCCTCACCGTAGAAAGGAGCGTCAAGCATATCTGTGAGTGTTACCACAGCGGCACGCACAAGGTTGTAATAAACCTCATCTTCACCGATGCCCATATTATCAAAATTGAGGTCTCTGCCGAGTCTGTACTTGATACCGTTGTGGAAGAATCCCTTTGCATAAGCTGTGAAATCCTCTGCCATCAGAGCAATCTGCTCATCTGTCAAATCAGGAACAGCTGCTGAAAGAGCCTTGGTATCAATGCTGTCGATAGACTTGTTCTCATATCGGATTTCGTCATCGGTTATGTAGAACATTCTGTATTCAAGAGGATACATTGTCAGAGATGTTGTTGCAAAATCATAAATTACATTACCGAGAAGGCTTGTGAAGGTTGCAGCGTCACTACAATGCTCGTGGCCTGTGAATACAAGCTTGATTCCGTGATCAGCAAAAAGCTCAGCAGTAGAATAATGCCAACGAACAATAAAGTTACGGCTGATGATTCTCTGCACGGGAAGGTGATCAAGAAGGTTATGATGCATCATAACGATGGGATACTTTCCGTCCTCTTTGGCTTTGTCTGCCTGATCGAGCACCCAGGTTACCTTTTCTGTTGACATACCGTCCTCGGTTGATTTGCTCGGGTCACAGCTGTCAAGGGCTATAAGGCGATATTTATCACCAAGGTCTGCGGTATATGAGCAGTTGCCCTCTTCAACCGTGAGAGCCTCTTTGTAGCCGAACTCGTAGTATACTTCCTTGAATACCTCAGGTGTTGTTTCGCAATCATAACCAAGGTCGTGATTACCGTCGATAACATAAACCTGCTTGCCCGTTTCTTCTTCAAAGCGTCTGAGCTTTTCTGCAACATCAAGGTGCTGCTGAAGAATTACCTTACCGTCATTAGCAAGGTCACCAGGGATGAGCACAAATTCACAATCGTCATTTTCAGCACACTGACGAAGAAATTCGTCAATAATAAAACCGCTTTCGTGCTCCATCTGTGCTCGACGGTTAGCATAATAGAAAATCGGGTCGTCTGAGTAATGCTCAACAGGTTCGGTCGGCTCAACATAGTGCAGGTCTGATGCAACCGCAAAGCTCATTACATCGTCATCCTGAGCGTACGCACTGACCGCAACAAGAGACATAAGCAGTGAAAGTGTGAGTATTACAGAAATAAACTTTTTCATACCTCAACCTCTTTTCAAAATTATTCATTTTATTTTATCATTTCATGATTTTTTTGTCAATATCACAAATTATTCAAAGTGTATACAAAAAAGAAAACCGACAAGCTCCGAAGAAGCCTGTCGGTCTGGTGAACCATTCGTCCGCAAATTCGAACATTCACCCTCATTGTAATTTTCTAAAGTCTCAGCTGCTTCGATATATGAGACTTGTTTTCCGTCTTTGATATTATAATAAATAAGCATCTTATCATCAAAGAGGTATACCGCATTGACCAACACATCAATAATGCGCCGACGGAAATTCATATCCATAAGGTCGCCTGTGCAGAATCCGCGAAGCCATTTTTCTATATCATCGACATCGAGCTTTGCTTTTGTTGATATCCTTAAATCAGCGAGCGTGTCCTCGATTTCATTCATTTCTGCTTCGATTGCCTCCGCCTTCTTATTGATTGCATCAATAACGCGTTGTGAGGTAGCATTTATCAATGAATCGGCGGTTTTCTCAATATCGTTCTGCAACTTTAATAATTTTCGCTCGAGACGGGCGATTTCATCCGCACCGATACCCTTGTTATAGATATCAACAACTCTTTCAGAAATATATCTCAGCCGTTCCTCGTCGAGCACATATTCAACTGTTTGCTCACAAACATACCATTCGATATAGTCCTTCTTTTCTCGCTTCTTGTCACAAGGAGCGAGCTTTTTCTTTATGTTGTTACAAGCATAGTAATAATATCGGGTGCCGTGCCTGCCTGTTCCGCAGTCACCGACCATCTGAGCACCGCAATGTCCGCAGAAAAGCTTACCCTGCAACAAGTAATCTTCTTTTGCCTTAGCCTTCGCAGGGGCACGGCGGTTCAGCTCGGCGCGCCGTTTGCACTTTTCAAAAACCTCTTTTGAAACGATTGCAGGACATCCATCCTCGATTTCGATACCATCGTAGCAGTAAATGCCGATATATTTCTTATTATAGAAAAGTGTTTTAAAAGAACTCGCCGTGAATTGAGAGCCGCGCTGAGTACGAACACCGCTTTCATTCAAAGTCTTTGCTATTTCAGCCTTACCGACACCGTCAGCATATTGCTCAAAAGCAAACTTAACGAGGGGAGCAGTATTCTCATCAATGGCAAGCCTACCGTCAACAAGCTTATAACCGAGCGGAATTGAGCCGCCTGTGCTTGCACATTTCATTGCGGATTCCCTCAGACCACGGCGGACATTCTGAGCAAGCTGTCGGGAATAAGTCTCAGCCATAGCCTCGAGCACGGCCTCAAGAATAATAGATTCGTCGCCTTCACCGATACCCTCAGTGGCTGAAAGCACCTTAACGCCGTTCTTTTTCAGCTTATTTTTATAGATAGCGGAATCGTATCTGTTTCGGGAGAAGCGGTCGAGCTTCCATACGATGACATATTTAAACTGCTTTTTTGAGCTGTCCTCAATCATCCTTTGAAATTCGGGGCGCTCGTCAGTACGGCCGCTGATTGCACGGTCGATATAAGTACCGATTAAATTGTAACCGTTCAGCTCTGCGTATTGCTGACAGAAACGGATCTGTCCGTCAATACTCTGCTCGTTCTGCTTGTCAGAGGAGTAACGGGCATAAATAACAGCGTTAGCGGACACATAATCACATCCTTATCGAGGTAACATTAAAAACTACGATTGTGTCACAAAATAATCATCCCAGGAATCATCAGGCAAATCTGTTCCGACATCAGGCTGTGTTGTTGTAGTGGTTGTCGGTTCGGCTGTTTTGTGCGTATGGTAATTGCTTAGTTCTTCCTGCATACTTGAAACACTTGCCTCGAGGTCGTCCAGGCGTTCCTCGGTTTTCTTATCAGTAATCGTAAAACCAAAAGCACCGAGTAAAATTGACATTGCGGCTGCAATAATCTTTTTCATAAAATCAACTCCGTTTATTTATAAAAAACTTTACCTTCATCAAGGTTTTTCTTATACATACAAGCTGTTGCATATAAGATATCAGGGTGAATGCACTTTCCGGCTTTGCTACATTCTTTATATCGGCTGCAACATCCAAAACTGGGGAAATTAAAGGCTTTTGCCAATATCGTTGTAATGATATTTGATAAAATTTCTCTTTTGTCTTCACACAATGAAACAAACAGAGAAAGGTCTATTCTCAAATAATCATCAGATTTAACCTTGAGGTAAGGAATATTATCTGCATCAAAAAGCTGGTAATTGATATGAGCAAAAGAAATATATGGTGATTTACCGCCCGTTTTCACGCGAGCCAACACAATGGATTCAGCGTTATTCTGACGATAAACTGTATTTTGAGGTACTGCTATGATACTGTTATAAGAAGCGGCGCTGTTTTTTTGCAGCTTAATCTTACAATCCGTTAAATATTCGGGTTTTATCAAACTGACAAAACAATTAAGTATTTCTTCATCGATAAATTGTTTATTAACTTCGGCAATATCAAAAATGGTAATTTCTGAATCATTCATCGGGAACACACCTCTTAATTATTGATAAAAAGTCACTGCCTTTTATGATTTTTATGGGCTTTCCTTTAGCAATCAAATCTTCGGCATCTTTTATTTTATTGCTTTTCGCTGCTTGTTTGTCCTTAACTGCGGTTAAATCCTCTAAACCTACAATCAAATAATCTGTTTTCGAACTTACTGAGCCCTTGATTTTTCCACCTTGTGACACAATAAACTGCTGTAAATCACTACGGCTCATTTCAACCAAATCACCTGTGATTACAAAACTCTTATCTAAAAATTCGATATGCTCACATTTTTGATATTCGAGCGTGGGGAGGATAAAACCGTTACCTTGCTCATTTTCCTCTATATCACAAACACAATCACAAAGTTTTGAGTTGACAATACTTTCATTGTCAAGCATTTTTAAAATCAATTCAGCAACGGCTCCAGAGTCGTCAAGGGCATTGTGAGTGCACTTTGAACTCAAACCAAAACATTCACACAAATAATCTAAACTGTGCTTCGGTAAATCTGGATAGCTGTCCTGACTATATCGTAAAGAGCATAAAAACAAGCATTGAGGAAAATCGAGATTATAATGCAATAAGGTATCGAAAAGTATCTTTTTATCAAAAGATACATTATGAGCAAATGCGATTCCATATTTATTGAAAAGAGAAATCACATCTTTCCAAACATCAGGAAAAAGGGGAGCATCCTTAACATCACTATTCTTAATGCCGTGAATTTTCGTTGCATACTGTGAGATTTTAATTTCCGGGTTGATTAAAGAGTAAAATTCATCTACAACTTTCTTGTCCTCGACAACTGTAATTCCGATTGAGCAAGGTCGTTGAGATTTGCCGCCGGTAGTTTCAAAATCGAAAGTAATAAAATGCATTATGCCACATCCTTATAGAATTCAACTGCTTTTACTATAAAATCTTCTGTAACATTAAAATATTCTGCTAAATCCCACGGCTCAACAATGCCGTGTTCAAAAGCATCGTTCAGCTCGTCCTTCGGGACGAGCTTTTTTATTGCCCATTTATCCGCTCTGCGTTCGTGCTTTGCTCTGATATCGATATCAGAATAACGGTTATAAAAACTGCCTGTTACACAATGACCGAGCTCGTGAGCCAGGATGCAAGCTTCATCGGCAGTTGTTTCTAAAGCAAACGGATCGATAGCGATGTAGCATTTATCATCCATAAGAAGTGAAAGTGAACGGCATTCAGGCAAATCAAAACAAGATATATCAATATTTTCATTCTGAGCCAAAACATAAAGCTCTGATAATTTATTTTTCATTTTCTCTTTCCTTGACATACTTAGCATAGCGCTTTACTTCCTCAAACATTGCATCAGTGACAATTCCGTCACCGCCGAAAAGTGCAAACTTGAGGTCATCATCTGTAACTACTGCCCGTGTGGGATTTTTTTCATTAGTCTTATCAAGCAGATAGTCGAGTGACACATCAAAGTATGTTGCAAGCTGCTCAAGAATCTGCTGACGGGGAGCATAACCATTCTTTTTCCAAGCAGTGACGGTAGCGCGATTGATACCAACTTCATCAGCAACAACGGACGGTTTTTTATTCACATCCTCACATAAGGATAAAAATTTGTCATAAAACATAAATTTACACCTCAAATATTTGTTTACTTGTTACAAAGTTTAAGAAATTAAATTATTTTTGTTGACAAATTTAAGTACATAAACTAAAATGAATATGTCGGTTGAAGTTATTAAACTCAACAAAAACACGCACCCTCCAAAAGAGAGCGTAAAATTTCGTGTTAACTTTGAACTGCAATTTGAGTATAACACATTAGTTTAATAATTTCAACTGATTTTTTAAAATAATTAAAGGAGTTGAATTGATGAGAGAAAAACTTGCTGTTGCTCTTGTGAAAATGAAAACATATAAAATCACGCAAAAAGAGCTTTCTAAGAAGACTGGTTTTAGTGAACAGTGGATTTCGATGATTTTTAATGGTAAAAAAGTTTCTTATTCCGCAGAAACAAAAATTTGTGAAGCAATCGAAACAATTATCAAAAACCGCACAGCGTAAGAAATCAACAAGGAGGGCAGAGGAATGGCTCGTATACAAGTCGGAATAATTGCAGATCGTGACTCTGCCGGTAGGTTTAAAAATCCGAGACCTATATACAAGGAGGTGGAGCCTGATGCAGAAACAGAGAGATTCAAAGAAAATGTTGACAACTTATTTGTCAATCACATTGTCGCGTATCTTGAGGAAAAGCATTCGATTGAGCAGAGGCGTAAGGAAAGGGAAGCACTCTTTGCCCGTATCAACGCACAAAAAGCTGAAGAGCTTGGATTCAACCTTGATGTGTAGGCTGAGATCCAAGCTCGGAATTATAAGACCGTCTTCAGTTTTAAACAAAATTGCGCTCTTTTGGAGATACGGGGCAACAGCAGGCATTCAGAGAGACAAGCTGAGAGCAATACATAGATTGCCGTATTCACCGATTCTTCACATTCGTTCTGACTATGAAAATCTGTCAAAAACGCCATTTGAGGTGTGGGCAGATGATTATGATTACGGAATGAGCGGTCATTGCGGTTTTATCGACCAGTTTGAAAGCGAGGAGGTTAAGTGATGTATTCTCAAGAAGAAATAAGCGCTGCTATAAGTAAAGGCTTAGCTAATGTGGGCGAGGCGTTCAGAATGATATTTGAAAATATCAAAGAGAATGTAAGCAAGGTCATAAACGCCTATTCAGCAGGAATTAAGCTTGCAGACGAAATCATCAATCAATACCCGAACCGCAGGATAAAGCATCTTGCTTTACACGCAAAAAAGGCAAGAGTCAGAAAGAAGAACAGACAGCGCATCCTGAACGAGTATTACAAAAAGCTGGAGGTGAAGGAATGACACCGGGAGTGCAGATATGGTTGATTATTTGCAGCACGATAATTATTGCACTTATCATTTTTGCAGTTCTTTTATGGCACAACAAACTTTGAACGCAAAAAAATAACCGTCCGAAGCGGCAACTTCGAACGGTTGGGTACAATTTTCAATTTTGTCAAACGGAAATTGTACTCTTATTTTACATCAGAAAAACAATTTTGTCAAATAGGAGTTGAAATTATGATTGAAAAAGCGATTGCCCGTATCACGGAGCAACAGCAGGGGCTGTCAGAGGAAAGCCGAGCATTCGGTGTCGGAGAGCAGCTGAAGGATATCTGCCGCGAGAGTGCGGAGATTGCCGAGCTTGTATATCAGGACCTCGACAACCCTGAAATGTCAATTAAAAAGGCGGAAGCGAAGATCCACGCGAAGGCGGATGAGCGTCATAAGCAAAACAAGAGTAAAGAGGTTTGCATAACTCTTTACATAGCGGATAAGATCCTCCGCGACTTTTACGGTCTGCCGCCTAAGGGTGAAGCACCTGCCGCACCGAAGCAGAAAATTATCAGCCTTGATGAATATATCAAGTGAGGTGGCGGTATGGATGTCAATGAAATTGCAAAGCTTCTGCCCGAAGAGCCGCGCCCGGGTATGGTTGAGGATGCTTTCAGATATAACCATTATACCGACCTCGGCGGTGAATACCTCATATACAAACGCGAATCGATAGAGGTCGAGCCCGAGCTGCACCGCACAATGACAGACGAGGATTTCGAAGAGTTCCGTAAAAATACGGAATACCGATGGGGAGCAATATGCAGATGCACGGCCTGCGGTGAAGAATTTATCACAGGCTACGAAAACAAATACGGACAGACGGGCATCAAGATTTTTCAAGGCGAGGACGGACAGCTTTATCCCGGCTATGTTTCACCTGACTATGACAATTATGATGTCACATATCTTAACTCAGGAACGCAAGCCTTCTGTCCTTACTGTAACGCAAAAGTAACTGTCAAGGCAAAGAGTAAGCTCGGCAACGGTAAAAAGCATCAGGTGCTTGTTACGAGCGTGGAAAGGGTCGGAAACTACGCTGCGATTGTAACCTGGTTACTGCAAAGACAGCTAAATTCTTACGGCTTTTGGGATGAATTGAAAATCATACCTCGCAACGCGGTTGTTATCGTTGAAAAGGGGAAAATCCGTTGTTTCAGACATACGGATATACATTTCTTTAACGATACACCGACATCAGAGTGGAAGCCCATAAAGGGTTACGATGATCCTCAGTTCAAAAAGTATTACAGCTATGAAGCAATATGTCACACAAAAATCGGCGGATTTATATGGAGCAAGCCTGCCGACCTGACAGGGACAACAGGTGAAAAGACAGGTCTTCAGACCTATATCGAAAAAGAAGGATGTTATCCTGCGATTTATACAAGATTGCAGAAGAAATATCCGCAGCTTGAAAATATCGTGAAATCACAATTCTTTTATATTCTCGAAAGTGAGCTTGAGTACGAAATAAACGCTTCAATAAATTATTACGGCACAGGAATTGAAAAGATAGAAGATTTAAAGTGCCTCGATTTATCGGAGGTCAAGCCGCATAAAATGCTCCACTTCACAAAAGGCGAATTCAAGAACGGTATGCTCAACGAATGGACCTGGGAAACAGCGTATGCGTGGCTTCTTCACGATTATTACATAGCTGATATGAGTGCATCGGATTTTGATGAATACATAGCCATACTCGGTGAAAGTGCTGTCTCAATGCTTGATGGTGAAATGATAGAAGGTGCGGATTATTTCTATCTGCCTGAGGTCACGAAATACCTTTTCAAGCAAGAAGAAAAGCACGGTATACAGGTTTGTGAAGGTGTGCAGTATCTCATTGACTACCGCGAGGAGCTGTACCGTCAGAACGGTGGCAACATTACGGATGAGCAGCGGTGGCCGAGAAATCTGCTGATAGCACACGACCGCATTATGCGAACGGCGCAGGAGCTGTCTGATCCTAAATCCGTTAAGAATTTTAACCGCATATCTAAAAAATATAAAGCTCTTGAATTTAACGACGGTGAGCTGTGCATCAGAGTAGCCCGAAGCAGTAAGGAGCTGACCGAAGAGGGAAAGGTTCTGAGACACTGTGTCGGAAGCTACGGAACGAGCCACCTCAAAGAAAGCGATGTTATTTTCTTTGTTCGTAAATACCGCAGACCTGAACGAAGCTATTACACACTCGATATCTGTATGAATGACGGTGAGCCCCGTGAGGTGCAGCTCCACGGCTACGGTAACGAGCATCACGGAGAGTATAAGCAATACAGACATTCGATACCTAAAAAGGTACGCGATTTTGTTGACCGTTGGAAAAAAGAGGTTTTAATGCCTTTCTATTACAGAGAAATGGCAAAGCAAAAGAAAAAGGAGAGTAAATCGGCATGAGTGAAAATGCAATGACCTTTGACCGTAACATCGAAACTGTTACAAATGAAATAGTTATCCTTCGTGAGCAGGCGAGTCGCGTGGCGGTTGGCTACATAATCGAAATCGGTAAGAGACTTGTTGAGGCGAAGGCACTCCTTCCGCACGGCGAGTGGGGTGACTGGCTGAAAAACCGCGTTAATTTCTCACAGAAAACCGCAAACAACTGGATGAAGATCTACGAGGAATTCGGAATGGATCAGTTTTCACTTCACGGCGGCTCAAATTTGCAGGCGATTTCCAATTTGGATTACACAAAGGTCCTTGCTCTGCTTGCTGTTCCGCGCGAGGAGCGAGAGGAGTTTATCGAGGAAAACGATGTTGAAAACATTTCAACCCGTGAGCTTGAAAAGCTCATCAAGGAACGCAATGAGGCTCTCGAGCGTGCGAAGGAAGCGGACAAGCTCCGCGAGGTCATTGATTCCGAAAAGGCTAAGGCTGAACGCTGTGAGCGTGAGGCGGCCATAGCCCGAGAGAATCAGCGCGAGCTCAACGAGCGTATTACCGACCTTAATTCAAAGCTTGAAAAAGCAAAAGAAGCCGATAAAAAATCAAAAGCAAAGCTCAAGGAATTGAAGAATAATCCGACCGTGCCTCAGGAGGTGCTCGATAAGCTCAAGGCTGAGGCAGAGGCTGAAGCCGCGCAGAAGAGCGCAAAGGAGCTCGAGGATAAAACCGCAGAAGCAAACGAGCTGCTGAAAAACGCTCAGGCTGAAAAGGATGCCGCCGAGCGTGAAAAGCAGAAGGCTGTCGAGCGTGTGCAGGAGCTTGAAAAGAAGCTTCGTATGCAGAATCCCGATGCGACGGAATTCGAGAGGCTTTTTGTCCTCGTTCAGGGCGACATCATCAATATGGAGAACGCCCTCAACAAGCTTAAGGAATCTGATCCTGAGCTTGCCGCGAATTTCTCTCAGGCCATTCAGGACTTATATCATTCAAAAATCAAGGAGTGAGCATTATGGAATTTATCGCAATATTTTTGACCGCAGGTACTGTCGGCGCACTTATCTACGGCGCATTTCTCGGTGTTCTGATGCTGACCGAGCGATACAGACAGCAGAAAAAAGAGATTGCCGACCTCAGACGGGACAACCTCTCTTATGCTCGCACCAATACGGCACTCAGAGAGCTACTCAGCTGTAGCAAGCCTGTTGAATAAAAGTATCTCCGCTCCGACCTCAAGCACCGGTTACGATTATATGTAAAAGTTAATACCTATTGACATTTTTAAAGTTCATTTTTAGACAATTACAATTTAATATTTTTTAACTGAAATAATGCTAAAAAGAAAGGAGTGAATTTTCCTTCCGTTAGTTTCTGACCGGTGTTTGCGAACGGAGCGGAGACTCTGAAGTAATAAGTAAGAGGTAATAGTGAAGAAGTGAGGTGTGAAATGTGAGCGAAAGAAGAAAAACAACCGAAGAAAACCTGTTAATGTTCAAATTACCTGATGAGTGGGGATTTTTCACTAACCCACAGCACCCGGTAATAGCTGAAGAGTACAGTAACTTCAGAAAAGAACTAAAGAAACCATATTATGCACCTCTTGATAAGTCCGAACGCCACGAGTTTGATTGCAGGATGATGAATAAATACCTAAAAGAATTTAAGGAGTGGAAGAATGCCAATGAAATCACAGGAACAAAGATTATTTCCATTTTCAAAAATGTGGAAATATGGAATAGTAGTAAAGCGCGACAATGCTTATGTAGTTAAGTCAGATTGGAATGAAAGCAAACAGCTTTTTGAAGATGAGATGGTTTTCGATATATCAACGACCGTACTCCCCGAAATACAAGCGGTTGTCAGCTATTGCGGAACCTTGTGTGAAGCAATCTGCAAGAAGCTCCGCAAAAGGGACGATTACCTCAAGTGGGTGGAGGAGAACAGGATTCGGGAGGAAGAATTATGAAAGAAATTTTATTAAAAACACTCGTTGAAAATGCACGGTTGAGAGAGGAAAACAATACTTTAATGGAAGCAAACGATATGTTACAGGAAGTTGCAAGTTTATCATATCGGGAGGGGCTGGATAAGGGTGAATTATTATTTCAAAAATTAACTCTTACCGAATTTATTAGAAAACTGAAAGAAAAGTCAACTCTCCGCTGTGCGGATACGCAGGAAATAATCATTCTCGAGCGCGATATCGCTGAGGTGTTAAAAGAAATGGAGATTGAATTATGATAAAAGTCTACGAGTTAATGCAAATGCTGTCAGAAATGCCTGCCGGTGCGGATGTGCTGGTCGGCGGATGCATAAATTTGCAGGATTTGGCACAGTGCAGCGAAATCGAAACAGGATTATTTGACACCGTTAAACCGGCAGAGGATTGTTACTGCGAAGACAATATTTGCAAAATTGTATATTAGGAGGCTCACCAATGCAATACATAAACGAACACGAGGTCGCACTGTTTGCAATGTGCCGTCAACAGCTCGCACCCTTCAATGCAGGCAAATCACAGGAGGAGCTCGATGTTGCCGCATACAGAAATATGCAGGCACTTCTCAATGACGACAGCCTTGCCGATGCGGCGAATCAGCTTAACCGCGCAAAGAAAATCACGGAGGTGTACGGATGAGCACTGTATTCGAAGCCGTCACAAAGAACGAGGAAGCCCTCGCGAGGTTTCTGCACGAAAAAACAGTCGCTCTTTATCTTCCGTTCTGTCACGCAGATTACTGCAAGAAATTCCACAACTGCACAGCGCACAACCCGGATGAATCCGATTGTATAAAAGCAATAGTTAATTATTTGAAAAGTGAGGAATGTATATGACCCGAGAAGTACCGTGTCCGTCTTGCGGACAGCTTGTTATCTGCAATGTGCCTGACGATAACAATTACACAGAAAACGAATACAAAGAGCACGCGCTGTCTGTGTGTTCCTGCCCGATGGGGCGCAAGGTCAGAGCCAAGCAGGCACAGATTGCCGAGGCTCAGGATAACATCATTATGCTTTGCGGTGAGGGTGCCGAGGAAAACTCAATGGCACCGATAGAAAGCGAGGATGTACATAACATCTTAAACAAAGCCGTCGAGCTTGTTTCCAAGGGTGTAATCCACGAGCTTTCCGTGAAGGTCTCGGGCGGCGGAACTGTTAAAATCAGCGCAGGCAGTAAAGGCTCAATCAAGGTTAGAAGAAATGTCGGATTTTCTCAACAGCTCGAAGCAAACGAGAAATAATAACGAAATTTGCAAGCGATTTCCAATATCCAAACAGAAAAAAGAGGGGCAAGTTCAGCACTTGTCCCTCAAGCCATAAGAAACAGCAAGGACTTTCAGATTCTTCGTTAAAGCCCTCCTTGTGCAAAGGAGGGTGGCACGACATAGTCGTGACGGGAGGATTGTTGTTGACAATCCCTCAGTCCTTCGGACAGCTCCCTTTACTCAAGGGAGCCTGAAAAATCAGCAATACTGTAACAAAATCAAACGGACGGCAGAGTCCGTTAAGAGGAAGTATGGGGTATTAAGTTATTGACCAACTTCAAAAGAAGAATTAAGAAAGGATAAGCCGTATGAGATGCTTAATGAGAGAAGTTATCCACGATTCGGGGGATTACAGAGAGATTGATATCTTTCCTGCACTCAAGCCTTCAAAATCACGCAATGCAAAAGCGAAGCCGAGCTCAGAGACACAGAAAAAGCTCAATCAGAAGAATGCTGCACGCCGTCTTACCTGGCTTATCCAGGAAAACTTCGGAACAAATGATTATTATATCGGACTCAACTTTCCTGCCGGTTACGATGTTGACAATGCGACAGCTGATAAGCTTCTCAAAAATTGGATTCGCAGGAATAAGCGTAAGTTTCAGAAGGCAGGATTTGATTTTAAATATATCACAACGACAGAAATCGGTAATAAGAAGCACCGTCCGCATCATCACGTTATATGCTCGGGTGAGCTGGATGCAAAAATCCTCTGTGAGGATTGGGACAAGCAGTTCGAGGCATACAAGACAAAGCCGACAACGAGCTTTTCACACTTTAGACACTTGCAGTTTACAAGAACAGGTCTTGCCGGCATCGCAATCTATACCTGCAAGGACCCGTCTCTTGCTTACCGTTCATATAATTGCAGTAAGAATCTGCGCCGTCCCGAGCCTAAGAAGCGTGACGGAAGAATAAGCGGTAAGAAGCTTCAGGAGCTGCGTGCAGACTGCCGCAACGCAGAGGAATTTGAAAAGCTTTATCCCGGGTATGAGTTTGTTGATGCTGACCCGCTGTGGGATTTATACGGCATAGACGAGAACGGCGAAGCGGAAAAAATCGCTATTCCGCATATAACGATACGGATGTTCCGACGGGACAGCCGCTACATACTGCGTGACAAGGACAGGCTATAACACCTCTGTTGCCTCCCTTGCCCTAAAGGGAGGGGGACCGCGTGAGCGGTGGAGGGATACAAAGTCACATAAAAAGGAGTGATTTTATTGATTTACAAAACACCTCCGCTCGAGGGCGAGGAGCAGAAGGCTCTTTTCGCGTGGGCGGAATTGAGCCTCAGGAAATATCCCGATTTGCAATGGCTCTTTCATATAACGAATGAAGGCAAGCGGAGCAAGGCGCACGGTGCGGACCTCGTCAGACAAGGTCTGAAAAAGGGTGTGCCTGACCTCTGCCTGCCCGTTCCGCGTGGGAAATACCACGGTATGTATATCGAGATGAAGCGCATCGGTGAAAAGCTGACGGATGACCAGAAAAGATGGTTGGACGGATTGAAGAATAACGGCTACTGCTGTTATACAGCCGACAAAGGCTGGGAGGATGCGAAAAACGCACTTGTATGGTATCTGAACCTGAAGGAGGATAAGGATGAAGTATAAAATCACAATAACGGTCGAGCCTGCGCCGGGCGCGGAGCTCATCGGAATTAAAGAGGATTTCGCAACCTATTGCGAAAAGTACGGCGATGTCAGGAATGTGACCGTCGAAGAGGTAAAAACAGAGCAAATGAAAATGAGATTGTGAGGTGGGGGAATGTGAGAGTCTTGATTGAAAAATCTATTGAAATAATCAGAAATCACCTTGAAAGACATATTCCAAAGAAACCCGAATACCGTGACGGTGACCCGGATTGCCCGATCTGTCCGAATTGCAGAATGCCGTTGGACGAAATGAAAAATTGTTGTGGTTGCGGTCAGAAAATAGATTGGAGTGATACGGAATGACAATGAACGATATATGCCGAAAAGTTAATTGTAAATATGTCACTTGGAGTAATGGCGGCGGTGATAGTTGCACTTGTTGGCTTGAATGTAAATTGCACAAAGAAATCACAGACGAAAATCATTGTGCAAAATGCAAAGACCGAGTACCGAAAAGGAGTGACAACAATGAATGAAGAAAAGTTGAAGTTTGGTATTGATATTACAAAAAATGTGAGAGGTATGTGGTCTTTCGGTATTTGCTTATCACATTTTGATGATGAAACCTATATCTACGCTAATTTTTACAGATATTCAATATCTATTGGTAAGTTCTATAAATAAAAAGGAGTGGAAACAATGTCAGAAAAAAGTTATGAAGTTTTATTTAATAAAGAAGTTGTTGCAACAAGGATGGATATAAGGACGGCAACAATTCTTGTAAGAGCCTTATTTGAAGAATATTTCAATGAGTATCCTATGACTGTGAGTGTCAGAGAAATGGAACGATGTGAGGCGTGTGAAATGGTTGATTAACAGAGAAAAGAGGTGACCGAGCGTGCAGAATAAATATAAAATGCCGCCTGATGTGCGGTCGACGGTAATCGGCATAGTGAAGGGCTACGAACGGCGCAAGATTGAACTGCGCCGCGATGAAGAGAATATCCTTTCACTCGGCAGCGGTAAGTTTGAGACCGTGCAGGATGATAAGGGCAAAGAAACCGAGCGTGCATTTATGCCCTCGGGCAAGGGCGGAAAATCTTCGGCCGTCGAGAATCAGGCAATGCGATTGATGAGTTTACATAATTCTTTTGATTATAGGTGTAACGATGCAATAGATAAAGCTCTCGCCGCACTTCCTCTGAATGGCTACAATCCCAAACTTGCCGAAAAGGTAAGGGAAAAGATTATGTTGTCGTGCGTTCTGGGAAAAAGGTTTGTCTTTCGTTATGAGGGGTTAGAGGGGGTGAGCGAAAGAATGTTTTATTATAAGAGGTCAGAATTCTTGTATATGGTTGCAAAAAAACTTAATTTTTTATAAAACATTGCAGAGTGGAACGAAAAAAGGGTCTATAATATATAACATAGAGTACTCTAAATGAAGCGCTTCAATAAAATTTAACTCAAATCTAGTTTGGAGGAAGTGTTAATTTGGAATACTTAAACAAAATTTTTAATGCCGACGGTCTTACAGGAATGGATGTCTACCCGGACAAAAGCATAGATTTAATTCTTTGCGATATGCCTTACGGAATGACAGACTGCAAATGGGACAAGTCGGCTTTTTCTTTGCCGTATATGTGGCGACAGTATGAACGAATAATCAAGGATAACGGAGCAATTGTTCTCACGGCGGCACAGCCGTTTACTACCGACTTGATTAACAGTAACCGCAAGCTGTTCCGTTATTGCTGGTATTGGCGTAAGAATATGACAACGGGTTTCACGTTTGCAAAGTTTCAGCCGTTGCGTTGTATGGAAGATATATGTGTCTTTTATAAAAAAGCACCTACATACAATCCGCAAGGCATTATCTATCACGAGAAGCCGATTATATCACGAGCAAAGAAAGAGAGAGCTGATTGCATATATCATACAGACACGCTGACAAAAGATACAAAGCAATATTTCAGTAATTACCCGAGAAATATTCTTGATGTTAAGTGCGAGCGTGGGCTTCATCCAACACAAAAGCCTGTCGAACTATTCGAATATCTTATCAGAACATACACAAACGAGGGTGATATTGTTCTCGATAACTGTATGGGTAGTGGCACAACAGCGGTTGCCGCAATAAGAAGTGGCAGAAACTATACAGGCTTTGAAATTGATGAAGGATATTACAAAACAGCAACCGAGCGTGTGGCACGGGAACTGAATAAACACAGCCGTTCGGGATAACCGGGCGGCTTTTGTTTTGGTGATTATATGAAGACTTTAGAGGAGCTGGCGGAGGAGTACAGGCAGACCGCCGAGGACCTGAAAAAGAAAATCGATGAGTTAAAGCAAAGCGATCCCGGCACAAACCCTGCCGCAATTCACAGAACGATTGAGGTCTACGAGGATATGTATCGGGAAGTAATGCACATCTATAAAACATTGAGGGATTATTACAAGTAATGGCAAGAGACTTTTCAAAAGCAATATACGAGGGCAAACGGTGGAAAAGGCGGCGCAAAAAGATATTCGAGCGTGACGGCGGTCTCTGCGTTAAGTGCGGAGAGCCGGGAGAGATTGTTCACCACATTACACCGCTTGATCCTTCAAATATTGATGACCCTGATATCGTATACGGTGATGATAACCTCGAGCTTGTGTGCAGAGACTGTCACGGCATCCTTCATTCCGATGAAAGGATAATGTTATTCGATGAAAACGGTCAGCCGATACCTCCCCCTGTCAAAAAAGGCGGTTTTTGAAAAAAGACCACCGTTCGCCCTACCTCGGAGTAAAAAAAATTCCCAAAACCCTCACGTGACGTGCACCCACGTGCGCACGCACGCGCGAAGGAGGTGACGGACTTTGGGAAGACCGCCAAAATCCGTAGAAGTATTGAAAAATGAAGGAAAATCGCACAGAACGCAAGAGGAGCTCGAGGAGCGCGAAAAGGCTGAAAAGTCACTTCTGACGGGTCAAAAAATCAGAAAGTTTTCCGAAGTCAAGGCTAATGATATTGCGAATCAAGAGTTCAATCGAGTGAAAAAACTGCTCGAAGCTCTCAAAAAAAACGATGATTTATACAGCAATATTATCAACCGTTATTGCTTGCTGAAGGCTGAATGCAACGAGTTTGAGGTGAAGAGGGAACGATTCTACAAGGACCTGGAACGGGCCGAGAAAGCGGCTGATGACGGCGAAATCGAAACAAAGGAATATCTGCGATTGATTAACTCGATTCAGCGCAATGTCATTGACATTGATAAGCAGATTCAGAACAAGCGAAAAATGATGTTTGATATCGAAAAAGAAAACCTGATGACCGTTGCCTCTGCTCTGCGTTCAATTCCTAAAAAAGCACCGAAAGATCCTGAGGAGGAAGCTGTTTTGAAATTCATCAGCGGCCGTGAGAATGTATGAGTACAATTTGCATAGAAAATCCTATTGTTTCCTATTGGAACGCTATTCAGCACAAAGAAGTAACGGTATCAAAGAAAATTGAAAAAACATATCAAAAGCTCGTCGAGGATGTAAACAACCCCGGTGAGTTTTTTTATTCCTGGAAGCGCGCGAACCACGCTATTGATTTTATTGAGCTGTTCTGCAAGCACTCAAAAGGTAAGTGGAGCGGACAGGCGGTTAAGCTCGAGCTATGGGAAAAAGCTCTCATAGCCGCCACATTCGGATTTATTGACAGTGACGGTAACAGACAGTACAGAGAGGTAATTCTGATTGTCGGTAAAAAGAACGGCAAGTCCTTGCTTGCATCCGCCATAGGCTTGTATATGATGTTTGCCGACGGTGAAGGCGGTCCCGAGGTTTATGCCGTTGCAACGAAAAAAGATCAGGCGAAAATCATCTGGGGCGAAGCCAAACGAATGGTCAAAAAGTCACCGGCACTCCGCAAATACATCAAGCCCTATGTTTCCGAGCTTGCATCCGACATCAATGACGGTGTTTTCAAGCCGCTTTCATCAGACAGCGATACGCTTGACGGTCTTAATGTTCATTGCGGCCTTATGGATGAAATTCATCAGTGGAAAAATGGCGCCGCTCTTTATGACATTATCGCTGACGGTACGACCGCGCGTTCACAGTCGCTTATTTTCATTACATCGACTGCCGGTTATGTCCGTGAGGATATTTACGACGATAAATACGACGAAGCTAAGAGGCTGATTGACGGCTATTCCTCGAAGGAGGGATATAAAAATCCTCGTCTCTTGGCTTTTGTCTATGAAATTGACAGCCGTGACGAATGGGAAAAACCCGAATGCTGGCAGAAAGCAAACCCCGGTCTCGGCACAATCAAGAGCATTACACAGCTCTCCGACAAGGTTAAGAGGGCGCAGGAAGATCCTAAGCTGCTGCGCAATCTTCTTTGCAAGGAGTTTAATTACAGAACAAACAGCCGTCAGGCTTGGCTTGAATGGGAGGAATACAACAATGAAGAAATATTCGATATCCGTGTCCTCAAGCCGATTTACGCTATCGGCGGCGTTGACCTTTCATCCACAACCGACCTGACAGCAGCGGCGCTCATTTTCAGAATTCCCGATTGTGACAAGATTTTTGTTGAAATGATGTTCTGGCTGCCTGCCGACCTGCTCGAGCAGAGAGTCAGAGAGGATAAAATCCGTTATGACATCTGGCACGAACAAGGGCTATTGCGAACCTGCGAGGGCAACCGAGTCAATTACAAGGATGTTGTCTCGTGGTTCGCGGAAATGGAAGAGGAGCACAATCTCATTATTTCGTACATCGGTTATGATGCTTGGTCGTCACCGTATTTCGTTGACGATTTAAAGCGCACATTTTCAAAGAAGGTGCCTGAGGCAGTTCACCAGGGCAAGAAAACACTCTCAAGCCCGATGAAGAGCCTTGGCGCGGATTTAATTGCCAAAAAGATTGTTTATAACAACAATCCGATTCTCAAATGGTGCTTTAATAACACCGCTTATGAAGAGGATAAAAACGGAAACATTCAGCCGTGCAAGACCTCGAAGGCTACAAGGCGAATCGACGGATTTGCGGCTCTTTTGGATGCGTATGTTATGTACGAAAACAATCTTGAGGAATATCTCGATTTGATTGCATAAAGGCAGGTGAGAAACATAAAAAGACGATTTAATAACAAGGTTGAGGTTACTAAAGGCGTTGATTTGATTACAACGACCGCCAATGGCTTTTTCGCGTGGAACGGCAATGTATACGAGTCAGATATCATCCGTGCGGCGATAAGACCGAAGGTGAACGCTGTCGGAAAATTAAAGCTCGAGCACATCAGAAAAACGGTGAAGGACGATAAGGTGGATATTGCCACGAACCCGGAGCCGTACCTGCGTATGATTCTGATGCGGCCAAACCCGTATATGTCAATGCAGAAGATGCTCGAAAAGCTGACCGCCTGCAAGGCTATCAACAACAATGCATTTGCGCTCATCGTCCGTGATGATAACGGGCTCGCACGTGAAATTTATCCGATTTATGCAACCCATGTTGATGCGATTAAGGACAAGCACGGTATTTTATATCTGCGTTTCACGATGAATAACACCGGTCAGCTTCTTACCTTCAGGTATTCAGACATCATTCATCTGCGTAAGGACCTGTATTCTAGCGACATTTTCGGTGAGCCGAACTATGAATGTCTGAAGCCTCTTATGGAAATTGTCACCACAACCGACCAGGGTGTTGTCAATGCGATTAAGAATTCAAATATTATCCGTTGGCTTTTGAGGTACGGCAAGGTGCTTGACGAAAAAAAGCTGAGAAACAATGTAAAGCAATTCGTTCAGAATTTCCTCAACTTTTCAGATGATGTTGCCGGTGTTGCCGCAATAGACGGCACCGTTGAAGAGATCAAGCAGATCGAGCCTAAGGATTTTGTTCCGAACGCTTCACAGATGAAGATTTCGGAGGACAGAATCTATTCGTATCTGAACACAAATAAAAAAATAGTACAGTCCGACTGGACTGAAGATGAGTGGAACTCATATTTTGAGGCCGAGGTTGAGCCTGAGTCACTTGATATTCAGAATGAATTTACCTGGAAGCTCTTCTCTCGCCGCGAAATTGCCTGTGGTAACTCAATTTACGCTGAAGCTACAAACCTTGCCTGTGCAAGCATTAAGACAAAGCTTGACTTTGTTCAGATGGTTGACCGCGGTGCCTGGCTTGTTAATGAATGGCGTGAAATGTTTAATAAAGGTCCTATCGAGGGCGGCGATAAGCCTATCCGCCGTCTTGATACGGCAACCGTAACAGCAACGAAGGGAGGTGAAAAGAATGAGGATTGACATCAAAGGTGATATTGTCAGCAACGATGAAGCGTGGATTTACAGGTGGTACGGAATTGATTGCGTAACGCCTAAAAAAGCGCTTGCAACACTCGAAGAGGCTCGGAAAAACAATAACGAGCGTGTTGATATTTATATCAATTCGGGCGGTGGTGACATTTTCGCTGCTTCTGAAATCTATTCAGCGTTGATTGAATACGAGGGTGAAGTGGTGATTCACATTGTTGGTCTTGCAGCATCGGCGGCAAGTGTAATAGCCTGTGCCGGTGTTTCTGAAATTTCACCTACCGCGATGATTATGATTCACAATGTTTCAGGTCAGAGCCGTGGCGATTTCAATGTTATGGAACACTCGGCAGAAATGCTGAAAAAGGCAAACAAAACGATTTCAGCCGCTTACCGGGCAAAGACCGGCAAGACGGATGAGGAGCTTCTCGATTTAATGAATCGTGAAACTTGGTTTACAGCGGATGAGGCTATAAGCCTGGGCTTTGTCGATAAGCTTATCGACACAAGCAAGGTCAGACTGGTTGCGGCTGATTCCCGTGTTCTTTCTCTTGATACGCTTGAAAAAATGAAAGCTGTCGCAAAGGAGAACGAAGCGCTTAAAAAGCAAAATTCATATTATAAAAACTATATCGAATTGAAGGAGAAATCTATATGAACAAAGCAGAATATTTGAACAAGAGAAATACACTTCTCGCAAAGATGAAGGATCTTATCGAGAAAAACGCTTCTGACGATGAGATTCAGGCTGTCAAGGATGAGGTCGAAACCCTTGACAATAATTACAAGACACAGGCCACAAGAATGGCGAATATGAACGCACTCGCAGATAATGCAGTTGTTGCAGACTTCGAGGACAGTGCAGTTATTGTCGGCTCAGTTGTTGCCTCAGCCAATGTCGGCGGCAATGCACCCGTAAATGATGATGCGGTTCACTATGAGAACGCATTTGCAAAAATGATGATGGGTATTCCGATGAACGCGGCAGAAACAACCGCCTTCGCAAAGTTTAACCCGTCATTTTCAAATGATGTCGGCACAGCCGCAAACAACCCTGCTGTAATTCCCGTACAGCGTGCAGAGGAAATCTGGAGTGAGATGCGCGAAGCTCATCCTATTCTCGAGGACATTCTTCCCAAGCATTTTGCAGGCACCTTTGAATTTACTAAGGGCGAAATCAAGGACACTGATGATGACTGGTATGACGAGACAGAAACTGTTGATGAAAGCGAATTCAATACAGGTATTGTAAGTCTTACAGGTTGCGAGCTTTCAAAGACCATTACGATTTCATGGAAGCTTAAAAAGATGTCTGTTAAGGAATTCAACAACTGGCTTGTTAAAGGCATTGCTGAAAAAATGGGTAACGCTCTCGCTAAAGGTTATATCCTGGGTCTCGGTAAACCTGGTGAAGGTGAAACCTTCAAGCCGCAGCCCAGGGGTATTGTGACCGAACTTACTAAGGAAGAAGGCACTCCTCAGATTGTTTTCTATATCGAGGGTGAAGACCTTACTTATTCACTTTTGACCGATGTAAGGGGTAGAATCAAGAGTGGTTATACACCGTCAGTTTATGCAAACTCCGAAACCATTTGGGGTAAGCTTGCCAATACTCTTGACAAAATCGGCAGACCTATTTTTGTCACTGACCCGACGGGCAAGGGTGTTGGCTCAATTTTGGGCTCGATTGTTAAAGAGGAAGCTGCAATTCCGAAGGGCTGCATCTTGCTTGGTGATGCAGTAAAGGGCTACGAAGCAAATATTGCTGATGAAATGTCGATCACAATCGAAGATAAGCCTTCACAGCGAAAGACGAATTATGTCGGTTATATGATTGCTGACGGTGCTCCGAAAACTTCAAAGGCATTCTCATATATTATGCCTTCTGCCGCAGCGGCCGCAATCGACGAGGACGAAACTCCCGACGAATAATCAAGGAAGGTGAGCGCAGATGAAAGAAAAGTTTTATTCACAACAGAGTGTGATAGCTGTTCGCAAAAGTCTGCGATATAGCCACAACAAATTAGATTCGGAAATTGAGGACACAATCAAGGACTGCTTGTCCGACCTGGAGCTCGCAGGCGTAGACTTTAACATAGTTTCGCCTGCGAGCGTGCTTATGGCAATCAAGCTCTATTGTAAATGGATCTTCGATTACAACAACAAGGGTGACAGTTGGCACATAGCTTATGATTTGAAGGTTAAGGCATTATCACTTGACAGCAAAGGCGGTGTGTCAGATGGATGAAAGCATCATTCTTATTGTTGCCGAGCCGGGCAAGGATGAAGAGGGCTATCTGAAGCTTAACATCATCCGTGAAAACGAGGTTTTCGGAGAAGTTGGCGATCCTAAACGGGCTCAGAGGGATTCAGCGATGCGCAGCGGATATCAGGCAACCTTAAAAGCAAAGGTAAACCTGATTGAATATGACGGAGAAAACTATCTCCGCCATAACAATCATTTGTACGAAATCAAAGAAACCTATAAGCTTGATGCTCAGTATCTTGAGCTGACCTGCTCCGATACGAGGTGTAATCGTGGCGCGATTTGATTTTGAGATTCCGCAGGGCTTCATAGAACAGCTGGGCAGGCTTGCCGATGTTGAGCGAGTTGCCCCTAAAATGCTCAATGAGGCTGCACCGATTCTTGTCAAAGCAATGAAATCAGAGCTGTCAAAGCATAACAGAACGGCGGAAATGGTAGATGCTGTCAAGGCTGACAAGCCTAAGCTTTCTAAAAAGCACGGCGGTCACTTCATAACTGTCTACCCGAGAGGACACTCGAGGGAATACATAGACGGCACGGGAAAACGCCGAAAGCGTAACACGAAGGTGCGCAATATGGATAAGCTCATATCTATCGAATACGGTAATTCGGATCAGCCTGCAACACCTGTTATGGAGAAAATTACATCTAAATGTGAAAACGCTGTCCTCGAGAAGATGTCGGAGGTATATGAACGGGAGGTTAACAAATGACTTTAATTGAAAAGCTTGATGAGGTTTTGAAGCCTGTGGGCTTTACATTTTACCCGGGAGAATACAAGGGCAACGGAGCAGAGTACGGAGTGTATGACAACATCACCGACAGCGGAGAGCTTTACTGTGACGATGTTCTTGAATTGAGCGTAACGAGCCTCAGAGTCCACATTTTCGTACTTAACGACCGAATCAAAAAGAAAAATACCGTTAAAAGCCTGCTGAGCTCGGCAGGCTTTTGTTTAGGTGACATTATCGAGCAACACGAAAAAGAAACGGGTTATACCCATTATACATTCGAGGTCGAGCTTTTTGACCCGGAAGGAGGAGAATAATATGTCATTTATTTCAGCCGCAAAGCCTATGTATGGCAAGTGCAAAACAAACGACATTGAAAACGATACACCGTATGGTGAGCCGAAGGCCGTCGGCAAGATGATCGGCGTTGAGGTCAAGCCTCAGTTCAAGTCAGGCACACTCTATGCGGATGATTCTATTGCAGAAGAAAAGAAAGAATTTAACTACGCTGATGTTATCCTCAACACATCAACGCTTCCTTTAGTTGTCGCTTCTGAGATGCTCGGCAGAAAAACAAGCAGCGACGAGATAGGGAAGGACACTGTTGATAATGTATCGGACGAACCGAATTACGGCGCATTCGGCTACATTTACGGACAGGTTGTCAACAAGGTTACAACCTACATCTGCTGTTTTCTTCCGAGAGTTCTGTTTGATATCCCTGAGGAAAAATTCGAAACAAAGGGCGAAAACATTGTTTTTAACACACCGACAATCAACGGCAAGGCTTATGCGAACAAAGACGGTGACTGGCGAATCAAGACACCGTATGAGACGATGAAGGCTGCGATAGAAGGTCTTAAATCGAAATTTACATCATTCAACACCACCGAATCCGGTGAAGGTGAAACGATTCCGACAGAACCGGAAGAGCAGAGCGACAGCCCGGACGGTACAGAATAAATAAGGAGGATAAGGCACAGTGAGAAGCTGTGCCTTTTTTGCAGTTATGAAGGCACATATAAGATATGACGACATCAAGCTCAAGACGGTTCCGATGATGTTTGACAACCGAACATATAATATCGCGCTTACGCTTAATGTCATTGAAAGAATACAGGACAAATTCGGCTCTCTTGAGGATGCAATGGACAAGCTGACAGATATGTCGGTCCCTGTAATCAAGGAGCTTATATATATGTTCATCAACGATGCAATCGAGCGTGATGATTTCACACCGAAACTGTCTGAGAATGAGGTGTTCCTCGATATTTCAGCAACAAGAATCGGTCAGTGTATCGGTTTTAATAATCTGAGTTATTATAGCGATTGCATCTTACAGTCGATGGGTTATTCGATGCCCGAAAGCGAGGATGAGCCTGCGCTCGATGATGAAGGCAACGAAACCATTGTCACGGACGAAATGATCGAGGCGCTTGCAGATATGCCCGATGATCCTGAGCCGACAAAAAACTTGAAAGCCGAGTAATTAACCTGAACACATGGTTTTTCCGTGCGAAGGTCTTACTCGGCTTTTCAACATTTGAAGCGTGGCACATGACAATCAGGCAAATCAACGCTTTATTCAATGAATATTGTCTGTTCCACGGTTTAACAGGGGAGGAGGAAAAGCGTGGCTAAAAAGTTTAACATAGGACCTAAAATCGTCCTTGACGGTGAGAAGGAATATAAAAAAGCCGTATCGGACATCAATTCCGCTATGAAATTGATGAACTCCGAAATGAAAAAGGTCGCTGCCGAGTTTTCGGGTAACAGTCAAAGCCTCAAGGCTTTGAAAACCGAAACACAGCAATACAATGACAAGGTTGAGCTGCAGGAGAAAAAGGTCCGCACCTTAGCCGGAGCATTGGAAAAAGCGGAGAATGAGTACGGAAAAAACTCTGACGAAGCAAGAAAGTGGGCAATCTCACTCAACAATGCTGAGGCTGACTTATCGAAAATGGTCAACAAGCTTGATGACCTTAAAAAGCAGACTTCGGGCATCGGTAAGATAAAAACCGTGTTTGCAGAGCTGAAGACCAGTCTTGCTGAGATAAAAGACAAGTTATCACCGGTAACTGACGGTCTCAAAAAAATCGGCTCTGCCGCCTCGAGCGTGGCTAAGGTTTCATTTAAGGCTGTTGCGGCAGGCGTTGCCGCTATCGGAACAGCTGCAGGTGTGGCAGGTAAGAAGCTTTTGGAAATGTCTCTTCAGACGGCCGAGGCTGCCGATAACATTGATGAACAGTCACAGAAGATGTCGCTTTCCGCTAAGCAGTATCAGGAGTTGGCATACGCCGCCGATGTAAGCGGTACCAATATGAAAACCTTACAGATGGCGCAGAAGAATCTTCTGACATCGGGAAGTGATCTCGGCCTGGTTGAAGCTCTCAAGAAATGTGCAGATTCCTCTGATGTTGCTTCAACAGCTGTTGAGATGTTCGGCTCGAGGTGCGCACAGGAGCTTATTCCTATGCTTAATGGCGGCAGCAAAGGTCTTGAGGAGATGATGAACAAGGCTGATGAATTAGGTCTTGTAATGTCCGACAAAGCCGTAAAAGCAGGCGGTGAGCTTAACGATAACCTGACAACGCTGAAAAGCACCTTCACAGGCGTTAAGAACGGAATTATGAGCAATCTCTTACCCGGTCTTAATCAGGCTGTTGTAGGTATGACAGGATTGCTGATGGGCACGAAGAACGCGAAGGAAGATATAGTCAACGGAGTTTCAGAAATGTCAAGCTCGTTAAAAACTGTATTTTCACAGATTTCGAGCGTGTTCGGTACCCTTGTTACATCTGTTGCGGCAATAGCTCCACAGGTTATCGGTAGCCTGGTAAACGGTCTTGTTGAAAACCTTGAGCCATTAGTATCAGCGGCGGTCAGCATTGTTTCCTCGTTGGCATCGAGCCTTCTTGAGGAAGGAAATCTGAACACCATTATAAAGGCGGCTGTCAGCCTTATTACACAGCTCGTTTCGAGTATGGTCGAAAACATCGATTTAATCATCGATGCCTGTATCACGATAATTACCGCATTAACCACGGCCTTGACCGAGGACGGCAATATGAAAAAGGTCATTGATGCCGCCTTCACTATCATTATGAAGCTGTCTGAGGCCTTGCTCGAGCTTGTTCCAGAGCTTATACAATGCGGTTTTCAGCTGATTGCAGGTCTTGTGAAAGGCATTTGGGATAACAGAGACAAGATTTTCACAACACTGAAAAATGTCGTTAAAGCCCTGCTGAACACCTTTAAATCCGCTCTCGGCATACATAGTCCGTCAACTATCTTTGAAGGCTTTGGTAAAAACCTTATCCAGGGCCTTGTCAACGGCATCGAAAATGTCAAGGGCTGGCTCAAAGAGAAAATCCGTTCTCTCGGCACGACGATTATAAGCACAGCAAAGGATATTCTCGGTATCCATTCACCGTCAACAGAGTTCTTTGCCCTCGGTGATTTCTCGGGACAGGGTTACGGAAACGGCTTTATCAATTCTATGAAGCGCGTTAAGGAGCAGATGAAGGCATCAATTCCGACAAGCATTGACAGTGATGTCGGCGTAAAGGTTAAGGCTTCAATCAACAATGTCCGCAACGAGCTTTCAGAGCCTGTTCCGACTTCGGGCGGCAGGTCTGCACTTTCTTATGAAAGAATCAAGCTGTATGTAACACTTCATATTGATAAGTTTATCAATTCTGCCGAGAGTGATATTGACGAGCTTATCGATACAATTTCTGAAAAGCTTTACATCAAAATCAAAAGAAAAATGGAGGCGTTTGCATAATGGCTCTTAATTACTTCACCTTCGGGGGCTATCAGTCCCTGAAGGATTGCGGTCTTTACATCGAAAAAAGACCGGCACGCATCAAGCCGAGGCGTGATGTAACGGCTCATCAGATTCCCGGCAGGGATGGAGATGTATATATCGATAACGGCCGATGGGAAAGCGTTCCGCAAAGATATCAGGTCGGTTGCAGTAACATCGACCGATATATCGACAAAATCAATGAGATGCTTTGTCAGCCGGGTATGCTTAAATTGAGCGATTCCTATGACAACACAGTTTATCGAAAGGCTATGTGCATCAATTCAATGGAGTTCACCGAGGATTTACTTAATTTCGGCCACGCGACAATCGAATTCATCTGTGATCCGTTCCGTTACCTTGCTGAAGGTGACACAACGATGCAGCTTGCTGAAGGTGTTATCACAAACCCGACAGAGTTCGATGCGTTACCCCTGATTATTATATCAACCTCGGGACAGTTTACGATACACCTGAATTCTAAGAGTTACACCTTTGAAGATCTCAGCGGATTGTATTATGTGGACTGTGAGGCACTGAAAATATACAAAGGTAGAAACAACTGCAATTCAGTTGCATTGTTTGATGAATTCCCTGTATTAACGCCCGGTGAGAACACTATATCCTTCACAAGCACTTCAACCGCCGCGAATCCGTATACAGTTCTGATGCAACCGAGGTGGAGAAAAATATGATTCCTATTCTTTGTAAGAACGATACGACAAAAATCGGATTTCTCAAGGACAGTATCAGAGCTGAAGTGACAGAAGAGCGCAACGGCTGCTACGAGCTTGTCCTTGAATATCCCGTAACAGGTGAGTATTTCTCAGACCTCGCCCTTGATTGCATCATCAAAGCAAAACCGAATCAGAACGCTGAAAATCAGTATTTTAAAATTTACTGGATTTCAAAGCCTATCAACGGCATTGTTACCGCTAAAGGTGAGCATATCTCTTATGCCTTGGCACACTATCCGATAAAAACGGTTGCGTTAGGCACAACAACGGGACTGGCGGCCATTAACGGAGTTTTGTCTGAGAGCTCAAACAACCTCAGTCAGCCGCATAAATTCAAGGTCGGAACCTGTGACATAGAAACCTTGTCGGATTTCAATGCTTCTGCCTGTTCTGCCCGTGCGGCACTGGGAGGTATCGAGGGCTCGGTGCTCGACAGATTCGGCGGTGAATACGAGTTCGATAACTTCACTGTTAATCTGTGGAAAAACAGAGGAACGGACAAAGGTGTCAAAATCGCATATCGTAAGAATATGACGGAAATGAAGCTTGATCTCACGCTTGAAAACTCATACACCGGCATTTTCCCATATTGCACCGGTGATAACGATGAGCTGATTATGCTTGACGAGGGCAGTATTCATATTCAGAACGATAGCGGAATTGCCGAGCGTGTATTGTTGCTTGACTGCTCATCGATGTTTGCTGACGGTGAAGAAAAGAATAAAACAAACCTTAAACAGCACGCGAATGAGTATCTTGAGCGAAACGATATCAATGCTATCGAAGGCTCTATGTCGGTTTCGATGATTGATTTGTCAAAGTCGGTCAATTATAAAAATCTCTCTATGCTTGAAACTGTCTCACTTTGCGATACGGTTAAGGTAGAGCATCAGAATCTCAATGTGACGGTCAGAATGAAGGTCATTAAAACAGTGTTTGATGTTCTTGCTGAAAAGTATAAAACCCTTAATTTGGGCACAGCAAAAGCGGATTTTGCAGACACTATAAAGCAGCTCGAGAGCACAGCTCAGAAGGCTAAGGAGAGTGTGTCAAAATCCGAATCGAAGCTGATTAAAGAATATAAGCAGGCTATCGATGAAGCAACAAAAGCAATCACGGGAGCCTCGGGCGGATATGTTGTTTTAAATCCGCCTAAAAATCCGAGCGAGCTTCTTATACTTTGTGATTCACCGGTTCTGTCAACTGCAAAAAAGCTGTGGCGCTTCAATAGCGCAGGTCTCGCATACAGTTCAAGCGGATATAAAGGTCCTTACGGAACATCCTTGCTTGCTGACGGCAAGCTTGTTATCAACAGTCTGACAGCACACACGATATCAGCGAGCCTCATCCGCACAGGTATGCTCACATCAGCTGACGGTAATTCATTCTTCAATCTTGACAGCGGCCGCATCCAGGTTGCAAACGAGAATTTCAAGACAGTTATTGATGACGGAATTATATCTCAAACTGATATGTTTAGCGGTAAGGTTACGGGTGGTATTACACCATATCTGCTGTCTGACGGAACAGCCTTACAGGGCTTATATTGCTCAAACGACAGCAATGTATCAGGTATCGTTCTGCTTGAGGAAACTACAACTGCAATAATGAATACGATTGCATTGTTTCTTAAAGATGCGATTCAGTTAAGAAAACCCGTTGAAACATACGGTACGATAAAAACAAACGCTGAATACAACAATCTTTTTGCGGGTCTTACTCATTATCGTGGATATCAATTCGACGGAACATCAAAACAAAGCGTTGCCGTAACCTTTGGTTGTGGAGTCAGAGAAAAGCGCTCAAGCCTTGCACTTGAAATGAAATATGCTGGCTCGTCAGACATTCTTGCACGATTAGATGTTTATCGTAGTGCAGGTGAAGCTATGGTTTGCATAGTCGGTCAGAAAGATTCAACAACATCAAATATTTTAGAATTAGGTAAAAAGCTGTGGTTTAACGGTAACATCGTCTGTGACGACATTGAAGCATCCTCCACAGAATCAGTTAAAACAAACATACAGTCAACTGACTCGGTGCTTTCACTGTTTGAAACTGAAAACTCAGAAATATTCTCATACAACAGAATGCGCACCGAAAAGATTATCGATGATTATGTCATAGATGAAAGCGGTGACTTCACAACACAAGGCTCAGTAACTGAGAGTATTGTAATTGATGATGCGATTTCGTATGGATTTGTTATCGGCGAAAACTACAAAACACCCTCAGAAATTCTCACAGCTGACGGCAAGCATGTAAATATATACTCAATAGCAGCCCTTAACTGGAAAGCAATCCAGGAGCTTTATGCACAGCTCAAAACAGCACAGAATGAAATCTCAGAATTAAAACGACAGACAGGAGGATGATTTTATGACAGATGAAATTAAAAAGCTTATATCTGATGTCGAAGCAAGAATTAACACTTCTGCAAGTCAGATAACACAGCTCTCACAGATGCTTGATGAGGCATCTGTTGCTCATCAGCGTTTACTCGGCGAGCGTGCTGGCTACGAAAGAATGTTGAAGCTTTGTGCTGAAAGCACCGAAGAAGGTGAGAATAATGCGGATAAATCTTAAAATCACTGAAAACGGAAACATTTTCCTTGACAATAATGACGGGATTTCGTCTGATTCTACCCTCGGCCGTGTAGGTGAGCACAATGCGACGGCGTTGAGGTTTTCGTTTTTCGAGGAGCTTAACGGCAAATTCGTAAGCGATTTCCAAAAGTATCTCGTCGTGCTGTTCGTGGAGGGCGAAAAAAGCTATCCGATAGACGACAGCAACGAGTTTGAAATTCCGTCCGAACTGACAGAAAGCCCCGAGCTGCTCATCCGCGTTGACCTGAAGAAGGACGAGGATGTCATATTCAAGACCGAGCCGAAGCTTTTCACCTTTGCAGATTCCGACATTGTCCCTCCGGGCGTGCAGAAAAAGCATCCGCTTGTCGGTGAACTCGATAAGCTCCTGACAAAAAATAAGGAAAACCTTGTTGAAGCTATCAATGAAATCTATGAAAACGGCGGTCAGGGCGGCATTGATGAGTCTGTGCTCGCGGACTATGTCAAGAAATCTGAAATGCCGAAGGTCAATGTTGATGATGTTGTTGAGAAGCTGTCTGGCACCGTTAATGTATATGAGCCGATGTCGGAAGGCTGGCACGACAGCTCAACAGTCGCACCGACAACGGGTGAAATCAGTACAGATGAACAATATTCCGACTTTTGTGTAACTCCGCTTATTCCTGTCTTGCAGAATACTACATATTCTTTATCCGTTGAACCGAAAAATATGATGCTTTTCTGCTATAAGGAAAACGGAGAATTCTGTGGTTATACTCTCGTTGGCCCTGTACTTTCAACAGGTGATGAGCCGACATATCATTACGGAATGACAAAGCCAAATACGGCATATATCCGCTTTGTGCTTACGAAATCAACCGATTTTGAGACAACCGTTGAAAGCTTCAATTCTTCGTTTATGCTTGTCAAAGGAATGAATATGCCGAGTGACTATGTAGCCTTTGATGAGGGCGGTTATCAGTTCAAGGAGAATGTCTATCTCTCTGAAAGCAGAATAACCGAAATCGCAGAAAAGGCGGTTGAAATTATCGACACCGCTCTTTTACCCATTATCGGCTCGGGGGTGATTGAATGATTGAACTTGAAAGCAAAAAGCGAATGGAAAGTCTCAAGCAATCAATCGAAACGGCAACGGGTGAGAGTTACGAGGACTTTACGGGAGCGGTTAAGGCTTTAGCTTATATAACTAAACTCTTTAATCGTACAAAAAGACTTAGTTTTTATGGCGATAGTGAAATTGAAAGTATAGACATTTATTTGGCTCAACCGATTATCAATGCAAGCGAGATGTTTAGTTATACGCCGAATTTAAAAACAATGGTTGGGCTCAACACATCACAATGTACAGAATTTTCAAGGGTTTTTTACGGTAGTGGTATCGTTTCAATTCAAGAACCGTTCGACATATCAAAAGCTACGGGCGGTGCATACTTTCACCCGTTTAGAGATGCACTGAATCTTGTCGATATTAGATTTGTACTCGAGACAATTAAGGTATCAATACAATTCGGCTCGAGGGTACTTTCTGGCGAAAGTATACAAAGTATATTTGGTGGACTTAACACCGAAGCGACAGGAAACACACTTACATTGAGACAAGTTGCAGTCAAGAAAGCCTTTGAAACAAGCGAAGGTGCTAATGACGGCGACACTTCCGAAACTTGGAATGCTTTAGTTGCAAGTAAACCTAATTGGACTATTACACTTAACTAAAGGGGTGATTTTATGACAGTTATAAATGAAAAAACAATACAAGCCGATGAAGGTATGAACCTCACAAACGGCACAGCATTTGGAGTTATAGTTTATCTCGGCAAGAATGATAGCATTGATAATTGGTACGAAATCACCGAGGAAGAGGCTGAACGCTTGCAGAACACCGAAACACCAACCGACACCGAAGCAACCGAAACGGACTACATCAAAGCTCTTGAAGAATTGGGGGTAAACTTCAATGAATAAAGAAACATTGAAAAAAGGTGTTGAAACCTGCAAGAGCGAAACAAAAACAGCCTTGCAGACAGTATACGACGAACTCAACAACGGGCAGCAGAAAAAGCTCCTGAAAAGTGAAAAAGTCAAGGAGTTGTTTGACCGCTTCGGTGTTGAGTATTAAGGAGGACCAACAATGACAAATCCGATTATACTTACATTATCAGCGATTTTATTGACTATTTTTGGTGAAGCACCGATTTCGGCGTGGGAGCCGTTATATAAGGATATCATCCGAATCGTCGCAGAATACATCCTGCGCCTTATGGAGGTGCTGATGTGAGTGACGAAATAATTGTAGCACTCATTATGGGCGGTGCATCACTGGCAGGAGTTATTATTACTTGCGTTACTTCAAACAGACGCATTGAAACAAAGCTTCAGATTTCTCAGGCAAAAACCGATGTAAAGATAGACAATCTTACAAATGAAGTGCGAAAGCACAATCATTTCGCCGAGCGTATGCCGGTACTGGAGCAGGAAATCAAAGACATAAAAATAGACCTTTCACATCTGAAAGGCTATCACATGGAAAAACAGTAGGAGGAATTCTTATGTATAACATTTCAAAAGGTACAATCGTCAGAACGATAATGCTTGTTATCCTCATCATCAATCTTATTCTGAAGGCCTGCGGAAAGCCGCTGATTGATGTTGAAGAAGGCACGCTGTTTTATTGGCTCGAGGTTATCCTCGAAATTGCCGTTATAATCACAACATTCTGGAAAAACAACAGCTTTTCCAAGGCGGCAATCAAAGCCGATGAATTTCTGAAAAAGCTCAAGAACGGCGAAACGGACAACCCTCAATTCGATACACAGATCGAAGAGGACAAAACAAATACTATTGACACGGAGGTAACAGAAGATGTCGAAGGTTTCTGAACTGATTTTTCATAAGGAATATCACTACATAACATCGAAATTCGGTAAGCGTTCAGCAATCAAAACGGACGGAGGCGTTACAAGCACATTCCACAGCGGTACGGACTACGGCACGAACGGTAAGAAGCTCGCACAGTATGCGATTGACAACGGAACGGTCATCAGCTGCGGCAAGGCCTCGGACGGTGCAAAATATGTGTGGGTGGAATATCCGCGCCTCGGTGTCAAGATGCTGCATTATCACCTCGACACAATCAAGGTCAAAGCCCGTCAGAGTGTAAACAGAGATACGATTCTCGGCAAGACAGGCAAGACGGGCAAGGCAACGGGCGTGCATCTTCATCTCGGTGTCAAGCGACTTTCGGGCGGAGATTACATTGACCCCGAGCTGTGGTCAAAGAACGAATACACCGAGCCTGACAGCTTCTTCCCGGAGAGAGGCTACTTCAAAAAGGGAGATAAGGGCGATAATGTAAGGAAAATCAACAATTTCTATTACAACGCCTTCCCGGGCTACGCGAAGGCACTCAAGAGAAACAAGAAGGATGTCAAGGGCGAGCTGTTCGGTGAAAACACACGCGCCTGGACAATGGAGTTTCAGAGAAGAAAGGGACTCGAGGTTGACGGATATATCGGTCCGCTGACCCTCGCCGAGCTCAAAAAGCACGGATTTAGGAGATAACCCTCATAAAATTGAATAACCTGCATTTTTTCCCGAAAAGTGCAGGTAACAGTAACGCCCCTCATCTGTAATAGGTGAGGGGCTGTTTTTTGTTTATATAGATAAAAATTAAACCGGGAATCTTATGACTCCCGGTGGATAATCATTCCGAACACATCTCTTAAAACAAAATAAGTGATATGTTCGAATTTAAAGAATACTGGTGACTCACCGGGGATTCGAACCCCGGACACCTTGATTAAAAGTCAAGTGCTCTGCCAACTGAGCTAGTGAATCATACCGCGTATTTGACGCTTGAATATAATATATTATTTATAAGGAAATGTCAAGCCTTTTTGCTAAATTTTTTATATTATTTATCTCACAATTCTTCCCCGCGGGCTTTGTCAAAAATAAACTCTGCGGTATTAAGATTATTTTCAATCTGAGCGAAAGGTCCGCTGAGACTTACCTCGTTATTTTCGATAAGAGACAGAATTTCTTCTCTTGTATAGGGAATGTCCTTACACAACAAAGAGGTCTGATACCTGAGCATTATAATCATACGAAGCTGATTTTCGTTCATAATAGGAATGCGGTTGATATTAGCTCTGATAACCTTATCAAATTCGTTTTCAGGATTATCTGAATATTCATAAAGTAAGTTAGCAAGTTGATTGTGAAGCATAATATTTTTCCTTTTGCCCGCCTGAATTAACAGGCGGGCTGAATGTTGTTTTGTCAGATTTTGACCTTGAAGTTTTTAATCTCAAACGGAGTTGCGTGGAAGCTGATTGAATCGCCTTCATAAGCAATCGGTTCATCGTTGCGCTCGATAAGATCACATTCTGCTGCGTAGGTGAGGGGAGCAAAGAACTTAACTGTTGCGTCAACACTCTTGCCCTTCTTCTCAACCATACGGATGATGTAAGCATCCTCTTCCTCACACTTCTTGACAGCTTCGATTGTCATGTTGTCAGCTGTAAGAGTGATGAATGAATTGCTTGTGCCCATATCGCCGCTGTTTTCAAGCTCAACAGGAACGAGAGGATTATTGATTTCAAGACCTCTTGTAAGTGTCTGAGCCTTCTTCCAGGTCTCAGCGTGTGGATAAATTGAATATGTGAAATAGTGCTCACCGCGGTCTGATGTCGGGTCAGGCTTGATGGGTGCCTTGAGGAGAGTGAGAATCATCTTGTGCTCGTTTACCTCGTGACCGTACTTGCAGTCGTTGAGAAGTGATACGCCGTAATCCTCGTCGGACATATCAATCCAGTTATGAGCGTTAACCTCAAACTTTGCCTTGTCGTACGGATTGTATCTGTATGAGCAGCATTCCATAGTAGCATAAGCAATATCTCTTGTGTAATTCTTTGTCTGAAGATCAACATCAAAGAATACCTTGAGAAGCTTCTGATCCTCGTGCCAGCTGATGTGTGTGTCAAAGTCGATTCTGTCAAGCTCGTTGTAGATGATGATGTTCTGATGAAGAACAGATTTGACAATCTGTTTTTCAATGGAGATCATTGTATAAACATCACCTGTAACGATATCTTTTACAACGCCGTCCATGAGGTCGTATTCGCGGTCTACATAAGTAGCAACGATATCCCAGGCATCGTATCCGCCGGGCATATCCTCGAAGAGTCTGAAATCGTTACCCTTGCCGCCCTTTGAGAGAACCTCGCGCTTGTTGGTCTTATCATAGATTGATGTGAGTACAGCATTGTTATCGAAAGTGAGCTTGAATCTTGCGTTTTCGATTTCTTTACCGTTTGACTCGTTATAAGCAGGCTTGTCTGTTGCAGTAACCTTGTAGAATACCTTGTAGCCTACTGCGGGGATATCCTTTGCGATGAATACAAGCTTCTTCTCACCGTTGAACTTCTCATAAAGCTGAACGGGAACCTTGTTGCCGTTTTCGTCAAGGATGTCAGCATCCTGCCAATCAAGTTCAACCTTTGATGTTGAAGCAACACCGAGTGAGTTGAAGAGTGCGAACGGCTTGCCCTTTTCAGCATCAAAGCCGATGTTCTTTGCGATGATGTTGAGTGCTTCCTTACGGACTCTTTCACCTGTTGCAATAACCTCATCGTAAATGCCCATAAGCTTGCCGAAAACTTCTGTGATATGAGTTCCGGGAAGTGAATCGTGGAACTGATTGGTAAGAATCTTTCTCCATGCAAGGCTCAATTCCTCTGTGGGATATGTGTAGCCGTATTTCTCTGCGATTGAAGCATACATTTCAGCCTCACGGAAGAGGTTTTCACAGTAACGGTTAGCCTTCTTGAGTGCAGCCTTTGATGTGTGAACACCGCGGTGCACCTCGAGGTAAAGCTCGTCCTTCCAGGTAACAAACTTGTCACCTGCAGCAACTGCCTTCTGACGCATATTCTCGAGTGAATCCTCGATTTTTGAAATCTGTGTCTCGGGAAGACCGGGGAAGCTCTTATATCTCTTGGTGTATTCAAGCATCTCGTTGTCTACACCGCCGCCGCCGTCACCCCAGCCGTAGCAGTACATTGACTCGCCGATAGTATCCTTTTCAGAGAACTTGACCCAGTTTGTCTTAAGTGAATCGGGCTCCATTGAACCGATGAAGTGTGTCGGCGGAACAGCGGCAAATACCTTTGAACCGTCGGG
>JAZQGS010000010.1:0-14877 GCA_045540195.1 Acutalibacteraceae bacterium | reverse complement strand
TCCTGTTTCTTGGTGTAACAACACCGGATATTAATACAAAGAAAGCACCGCTTTCTTATATATGAAAAGGATTATACCACTATTTTCGATATCAATCAAGTGCTTTTTTCTAATAATACTTTAAATTGCTAAATTATTTTTACAAAAAAGCAAAACGGCTTTCAAAAATGAAAGCCGTTTCGTTTATTCCTGAGAGAACATATCCTTACCGACACCGCATAAAGGACAAACAAAATCGTCGGGCAAGTCCTCAAACTTCTGTCCGGGCTCGATTCCGTTATCGGGGTCACCGATTGCCTCGTCATACACCCATCCGCACACATCGCAAATGTATTTCATAATAAAACCTCCCTTTATTAGAAGTTTATACACGACACCGCCGTTTATTCATAAAAATCAAAGCCGTAACAGGATATCCTGCCACGGCTCGTCATTTTAATTTATTTCATCAATTCCTCACAAAGTGCATCGATTGCGGCAATACTGTCAGTATTAAGAGCAGATTTAATCTGAACAACTGTCTCGGCAAAGGTGATGTTCTTTGAATTTTCAAACATTTTTCTCATCATCTTAGCCGCAACGGGACCCCACGAACCGTTTTCGACAAATGCTACGGTTCTGTTCTGATAGAATCTTTCTGTCAGGTGGTTGATAAACTCCTTCATAAACGGGAAGATGTCTCCGTTATAGGTCGTTGTCGCAAGCACGATTTTACCGTAACGGAAGGCGTCCTCGATTGCTTCGTGCATATCACAGCGTGCAAGGTCGTTGAGCACAACCTTCGGACAGCCCTTTGCGGTAAGCTTTTCTGCGAGCAATTCAGCCGCAGCCTTTGTGTTACCGTAAACAGATGTGTAGGCAATTACGATACCGTCACTCTCGACGCCGTATGATGACCAGGTGTCATAAAGACCGATGTAATATCCGAGATTTTCGTTGAGCACAGGTCCGTGCAACGGGCAGATGATATTTACATCGAGTGTAGCGAGCTTTTTGAGAAGTGCCTGCACCTGAACGCCGTATTTGCCGACGATGCCGAAATAGTATCTTCTTGCCTCACAGGCCCAGTCCTCTTCAGCGTCAAGAGCGCCGAATTTTCCGAAGCCGTCCGCCGAGAAAACAACCTTGTCCTTTGAATCATAGCTGACCATAACCTCGGGCCAATGCACCATAGGAGCGGTGAAGAATGTGAGCGTGTGTGCACCGAGCTCGAGAGTGTCGCCCTCGCCGACAACAATTCGTCTGTCAGCATAGTCGTTGCCGAAAAAGCCCTTCATCATATTGAATGCCTTGCTTGTAGCAACAATCTGTGAGTCGGGATATTTCTTTAAAAATGCGTCTATGTTAGCGGAATGGTCAGGCTCCATGTGATGAACTATGAGGTAGTCCGGTTTTCTGCCGTCAAGCACCTCAGCGAGATTTGAAAACCACTCATCACCGAAGCTCTTGTCGGCTGTGTCCGTAACAGCAATCTTTTCATCGAGAATAACATAAGAGTTATAAGCGATGCCGTTCGGGATATCAAACTGACCTTCAAAAAGGTCTGTGCTGCGGTCATTTACGCCGATATACCTGATGTCGTCTGTGATAAACATAATCTGAGTCTCCTTAATAATAGTACAAACATTATATAACTTTATTAAGATTTTCACAATAGCAAATTTTAAAAATCAATATAAATATTGACTTTTTCACGCCGTAATAATATAATTTCTTCCGATATATAAAAAGTAATTCTGAGGTAAAAATATGGGTTTCAGGTTTTTCTTCAACAGCGCACTTCTGGGTGTGGGACTCGCGATGGATGCGTTTTCTGTCTCTCTTGCTAACGGACTCAATGATCCTAAGATGACAAAGGGCAGAATGTGCGGTATGGCAGGTGTTTTTGCCTTCTTTCAGGCGCTTATGCCGATGACAGGCTGGATTTGCGTTCACACCGTTGTTCAGTATTTCACCGCCTTTGAAAAGTTCATACCGTGGATTGCATTGCTTCTTCTCGGCTTTATCGGCGGAAAGATGCTCGTTGAGGGCTTCAAGGCAAAAGGAGAGGAATGCACCACCGAGGCACCGAAGGTAGGCCTTGCGTCACTTCTTGTTCAGGGCGTGGCAACCTCGATTGATGCGCTTTCGGTCGGATTCACCATTTCTGATTACAATCTAAAAATGGCAATCATTTGTGCACTCGTTATTGCCGCTGTAACATTCGTTATCTGTGTCGGCGGTATTCTCATCGGCAGAAATTTCGGCACAAGGCTTGCAGGCAAGGCAGGAATTTTCGGCGGAACAATACTTGTGTTTATCGGACTTGAAATTTTCATAACAAGCTTTATAAAATAAAAATGTCGCACCCTCTGAAAAGAAGGTGCGATTTTCTTTTATATCACCATTTCGTATTCGCCCATATTGCCGTCCTTGAAATAGCTGTGAAGGTCATACGGAGTATAGATGCCCGTATCTGTCACGACACCGCTGACAAGCTCGGGCGGCGTGATGTCAAAGGCAGGATAATAGCCCTTGAGTCCGTCTGCGGCTGTTTTAACGCCCATTGCCTGAAGAACAAAATCAGGATCTCGCATTTCGATTTTTACTGTGTCAATCGTCGGATGTCCGTGGTCGGGCGCGCCTGTTACAAAATATGGGATGCCCGTATACTTTGCGGCAATGGCAATTTGATAAGTGCCGACCTTGTTGACAACATGGCCGTCAAGACAGATTGCATCGGCGGCTGATGTGAAGACATCAACATTTTCCTTTTTCATAACATAAGCGGGCATATTGTCGGTGATTACCGTTGTGTCAAAGCCCATTTCGTTGCACACGGTTGCGGTCAGCCTTGCACCCTGAAAATACGGACGCGTTTCGGGACAGAAAATGCGGATGTTTTTCTCCCTCTCCCTTGCAACCTTGAGCATCATTCCGACGATAGTCTCACCGAAGCACTGCGTCATAACTGTTCCGTTCTGCGGAAACATATCAACAAGATGCTCAGCCATAAGATTGACCTTGCCGTATCTGAGGTTATTGGCCCTGATTGTGTAATTGACGATAGCCTCGCTGACATCAGTGCCGTCACGAAGGGCCTGCTTTGCCGCCTCGAGACAGCCGCCCGTGATAAGTGACATTCTCGCAACGGTTGTCGGACGGGCGTGTGAAATGTTATCCGAAGCCGCAATCAGATATTCAAGCTGCTTGTCGGCTGACATATTTCTGCATTCATAAGCGGCGAGAGCCATACCCATAGCCGCCGCAGTGTAAGGCCCTGCGCTCTGAGTTACCATATCGCGGATAGCCTGAGTGACCTCCTGATGTGTGTTGCATACAACAAATTCAACCTTACGCGGATAAACACGGCGGTCGAGAATACGCACCTTGCCGTCCTCATACCACGCAATGTTTTCATATCGGAGCATAAAAGCAAGTCCGTTATCTGCTCTTTCCATTTTTGTCACCTCAATATAACTTCTTCATCGCTTTTTCGATGCTGTAATAAATCTTTTCTTTATCCAGAGTCTTATACTCACCGTTTTCATAAAGCACCTTGCCGTCAACCATTGTCATATATACATCACTGCTTTGTGCGGAATAGGTGATGAGTGCTTTCTCGTCGATAATCGGACGCATATGCGGCTTGTCAAGAGAAATCGCAATGATGTCAGCCTTATTGCCGACCTTCAGTTCACCGCAATCGTCTCTGCCCTGAAGGCGCGCACCGCTGATTGTTGCCATTTTTATAACTGTATCGGCGTTCATAACTGTCGCATCCTGCATATATCCGTTGTGGATAACAGATGCAAGATGAAGTTCCTCAAGCATATCAAGATTGTTGTTGCTTGCCGCCCCGTCTGTACCGAGCGCAACATTGATGCCCATACCGAGCATTTTCGGAATTCTTGCAAAGCCGCTTCCGAGCTTCATATTGCTTGTCGGATTGTGTACGATATTAACACCCTTGTCAAGGATGATATCCATATCGCCGTCCTCAAGAGTTACGCAATGAGCCGCAAATGCCCTTGAGTCGAATGCACCGAGAGAGTTGAACCACTCGGTCGGAGTCTTGCCGTATTTTTCTTTGCATTCATTGTGTTCCTTGACTGTCTCAGAAAGGTGAATGTGCAGATTACCGTTTCTTTTGTTACATTCCTCAATGTAAGCTTTTGCGATTTTTTCGGTGCAGGTGTATTCAGCGTGAATTGAAAAATCAATGAGGATTCTGTCATTTTCAGCCTTGTGCCACTCGTTATAAAGCTCGAGAGACTGCGCAATACGGAACGAATCCTCGGGCTCCTCGTTCGGGTCAAAGCTCTGAACAGGGCGGGTGAGATTAGCCTTCATTCCCGCATCGGCAACAGCCTTTGCCGTAACCTGAGGCTCAAAATACATATCAGAAAAGCTGACAGTACCGCCTGCGAGCATTTCGAGTAAAGCAAGGCTTGTGCCTGCCTCGATCTCTTCAGCGGTCAGCTTATCCTCAATCGGGAAAACCTTGTCAAAAAGCCACTCGTTAAGAGGTAAATCACTTCCGACACCGCGAAGGAGCACCATCGGACAATGATTATGACAGTTATAAAAGCCCGACATAAGAAGCTTGCCGTTCATATCCTTTATTTCGTCAAAGGTGTCGGACGGCTCGTCCTTGCCTATGTAAGAGATCTTATCTGCGTCAATCGCAAGATAAGCGTTTTTTATCACATTGTAAATTCCGTTTTCATAAACGAGAATGTCTGCGTGTTTAAATAAAATTTTCATATCACACCTCGGAAATCTTGATATATCCATTCTATCACGAAATGAAAAGTAAATCAACAAAAAACAAAGGTGCGGTCTGACCGCACCTTTAAATTTTTACCACTCGAAATCAGAGAGAACAACTGCGGTGTGAGCCTTACCGTCAGCCTTCTTTACAGAAACAACCGTATATTTGATTGATTCCATTTCGACAGTCCAGTCATAAGAAGCGGAAAGTGAAAGAAGCTTGCCGTCCTTGTCAATAACTGCAACAATCCGGACATTTGTATTTGCAGCCTTGATGGATTTAACCGAAACATCCTTTACATCGCTGATGCTTTCATAAACGCATCCGCTGCTGAGATAATCGTATTTGGAGTCAGCGACCTTACCGGTTACAAGACCGCTTCTTGCGAGCGCAGAGCTGTCAGACTTTGAAAGAGCAGTCGCGGAGCTGCTTCCGTCCTTGAGATTAAGAGTAACAGTGTAGTTACCGCCTTTATTTTCGCAGGTTGCCGACTTTATGTCGTTTGCGCTCAGAGAAGCGTTCAGAAGGTATTCGGATGTACCCTTTCTGTTAACATACTCTGTTGTACCGACACCGAGAAATTCGTTAATCATATCCTTGACAAGCTGAATTTTAAGAAGCGCACCGCCGTTCATTTCCTGAATCGTCGTCGTTCTCTGCTTTGTATAGCCTGCCTTGTCGTTGACAGCCTTGTTGACTGCGTTGTTATACATTTCAACAATTTCAGCGGCTGAGGAGGGTGCAGAAACATCTGTATCGTCTTCAACATCTCCGCCCTCATCAAGTCCTACTTTGATGCGAAGAACGCTGAGTGCGTCCATAGAGTTGATTTTGCCGTCACCGTTGACATCAGCCATTTTTTCATTGATGCTCTTATCAAGACCGACCTTATATCGGAGGATAAGTAAAGCGTCGATAGAATTTACCGATGAGTCAAGATTGACATCACCCTTGAGAGCCGCAAAAGCGCAGGTGAAAAGGCTTGATGCAATAACAAGTGCCGTAACAATAGCTGTAATTCTGATAAATAACTTATTCATAAATTAAAACCCCTTAAAATAGAATTTTTTATCTCTCGGCAATGAGTTTATCATATTGATAAGCTCAATATAAAAATCGTGTGTTTCCTGTGTGTCGGCGCTGAGTCCGATGACCGTACCGTGGTGTCCCCGTTTTACGGGCATAACATTCCATTTGCCCCTTGCGATGTTTTCGGCATCAAAATCCTGCCACTCATCACCCGTAGGATACTGAGCTGAAACGACATTGACAAGTCCGTCATTTTCAAGCCAGCTTTCATCAATCGGAAAATCGGTGACCTTATTGACCGAATATCTGCCCATAAGTGTCGCTGTGGGAATAAGTATGGCGAGCGTGCTGCCGATATCGGGAACATGATATCCGGTCAGAGCACTTTCGTGTGTGGTCGAATATGTGTAGGAAAAATATCTGATTTTGGGCACAAGCTTTATCTGCTTGTTAACCTCAGCCGCACCGTCGGGAGAAAGGTCATAAGCGGCATTGTCGGTGCCCTGACTGAAAACCGTATTGATGATTGTCTGAGTATCAGCGTCAGCTGAATCAACACCGAAATGCTCAAGACGGAAATCATAGAAATCACCGATAGAATTATTCTCGGTCAGCTTGCCGCCGAGGTTTACAATATCCATCGCAAGGTCAACTATTCTGTATTGGTCAATAACATAAAAGAGTGTTGAGCCGTTGTGCGGAGCGCAGAGTGTGGTTACGCTGTTGATATAATCACCCTTGCCGCCCTTGAAAAGCTCTGATACATTTTCACCGCTTGTCTCAACCTCAGCCTCGTTGCCGTATTCGAGAAGAGATGCAAGCATTCTTACCGTTGCACCGCCGAAGCTGTGACCGACAAGATTTGCCTTGATAAGCTGACCGCCTTTGGTCTTTGTTCCCCAACCGGGAGCGAGCTGTGTTGTGTATTCTCTGCCGTAGCGGTCGTGACCGTGAGCCTTAGAGTGAGCCTCACCGTAGTCAACCGTTGTGCCGCTCAGCTGAGCGTAAAGCTCACACGCTCTGTCCCAGGTGCTGGAAAAAGGACCGACAGAAGCCTCATAGGCGGTGTAGCCTTCACCTGCAAGATACTGGGTGAGACTTCCCGTTGTGCTTCCCCAATAGGGGCTTACCTCGTTGATCTGTGCCTCAGCGCCCCAACCGCCGAGACCGTGCACAAGAATATACGGATATTCAACAGGGTCCTCTGTGATAGCATCAAAGGCCTTTTTGTAAAGTCCCGTCGGGATAGGAATGATTGCCGCGATAATAAGACAGGCGGCTACAACAAAAGCAATAACCTTTTTGGTATTCTTCTTTTTCGACGGCTTGGATGTTTCGTGCTGAGGCCCCGGGATACTTGTTGCCTGAATAACGGGCTCGGTAACGGGTCCTGTCACCTCTGAATCACTGACAAATTCCTCTGTATCTCTTAACAGAAAGTCTGTCGAAACTCCGAAAAGCTCCGCGATAGCAAGCACCTTGTCAGAGTCCGGAAGAGCCTTACCTGATTCCCATTTGGAAACAGACTGTCTCGATACATCAAGCTTTTCGGCAAGCTCGTCCTGAGACCAGCCGAAATCGCGTCTTAAAATACTTATTTTTTCACTTATTGTCATAAGAAAACACCTCGCTTTAATATGACCTGATTATAAACCGAATCAAGGATAAAATCTATCAACCTGAGTTGATAAACGCTTGAAATTTAAAAATTTTTATATGTAAACTTAAGTTTACATCAGAATTTTGCTATGATTTTTCTGACATAGCCTGCGAATTTCTCTGCAATCTTTGCCGCCGCAATGCCGACCTCTTCGTCCGAAAGCTTACAGTCAAGCACACCTGCTGCCATGTTTGTCATAACAGAAAGTGCAAGAAGCTCCATTGAGCAATGTGCCGCGGTCAGAGCCTCTGTTACGGTGGACATGCCGACAGCATCCGCGCCGAGTATACGAGCCGCACGGATTTCTGCAGGTGTTTCAAACTGCGGACCCGTGAAGAACATATAAACGCCCTCGTGTACGGTAAGACCGCTGCCTGCTGCACATTCGAGTGCAATCTCGCGCAAGGCCTTTGTATACATATCGGTCACATCAAAAAATCTCGGGCCGAATTCCTCAATATTCTTACCGCAAAGGGGACTCGAGCCTGTCAGCTTCAGGTGATCCTTGACGATCATAATGTCACCGACATTGTAGCTCGTGTTGACAGCACCTGCCGCATTCGTCAGAATGGTTTTCTTAACACCGATAAGCTTGAAAAGACGGATCGGAATCACAAGCTGTTCAAAGTCGTAGCCCTCGTAGAAATGAAATCTGCCCTTCATACAGACAACCTTTTTACCCTCAAGGTCACCGAAGATGAGCTTGCCTGCGTGCGACTGCACGGTAGAAACAAGAAAATTCGGAATATCCTTGTAGTCGATAACAATCGGATTTTCTATATTTTCGGCAAAGTCGCCGAGTCCCGAGCCGAGAATAATACCGATTTCAGGCTCATACGGAACAATGGATTTTACATAATCTGCACTGACTTTAAAGTATTCGTAGCTGTAATCCATTTTTATCACCTCATTCAAAATAATTCTATCATACATTGTGCTTCAAATCAATAATAAAAGTGTCATAAAATCGTCTTGTTTGACAGCATAAGTCTGCTGTGGTATAATTACAAAAAGGAAATATAAAAAGCATATTCAATCAAAAAAGAGGTGTCTTAATTGCCGAATGAATTTAAAACCGTATCGTTAGTCAGAATGAACGGTGACGAATTTGCAGTTTACGCGAAATGGTCATCAAAAAATTATGCCGAGCATCTGCTCAGATCAGGTTATGAGAAATTCAGATTCAGGGCACGCAGGGCGGCAAAGAGTGAATTTAACGATATCTTTCCCGACGGTGCCGATTCAGCCGACAACTATCTTTATATTGTTATGAGTGAAAAGGGTGAAAAAATCGGCGTTCTCGGTTATCAGAAAAGTCCCTTTGAAGAGAACGCGGCATTTGTCACCGAGAATATCATAAAAGAAGAATACCGCGGAAGGGGCTATGGCAAAAGCGCGTTCGTAAAGCTTCAGGAGGACGCAAAAGAAAAGGGCTTTGAGAAAATGGTGCTCAATGTTTTCAAGCATACACCTGTGTCTTACGCTATGTATGAAAAGAACGGATTCAAGGAAATCGAGGATTACGGCGGAAGCGTAATAATGGAAAAGTATTTATAATAAAAAACAAAAACCGTAGCAGGGTTTCCTGCTACGGTCATTTTTATCAATATCCGTTTCCGGGAGCCATCGGGTCCTCACTGTCGTCACGGTCAAAGAAATCGTTCCAGAAGTTTCCGTTATTGCCGTCCGTCGGCTCCGTCGGTTCTGTTGTAGTGGTTTCGGGCTCACCCCATACAAAGAGATAAACCACAGCGCCCTTTTCATACTGACCGCCCGATTCAAGCGAAATGCCGGCAACCGTACCTGCGGCCTGATTGGTGCTGTTGAGCTTTTCTGTCTTGTAAACAACAAAGCCCATCTTTTTCAGAAGATTTGCGGCATCCTCATATTTTGTGCCGACGATACCTGATGTCGGGAATGTCACAATCTCCTTACCCTTACTGACCTTGAGTCGGATAACACTGTTTTTCTCAACCTGAGAGTCGACGCTCTCGCTCTGTGAAATAACAATGCCCTCTTCGATAGACGAGCTGTATACTTCAGATTTTTCAAATTTGAAGTTTCTGCTGTAATACGGATCGTCAACGATATCGGTGTAAGCCTTGCCCACGAAATTCGGAACGGAAATCATTTCCTGCTGAGCGACTGTCGTTGTCTTGTCGCCGAGGTCGATAACGCCGAACTGCCAGAGAACAAGGAATGAGATTGCAAGAACGATGATAACCGATGCAACTGCGATAACTGCGGAGGAGCGATTATGTCTCTTCTGTGCGACCTCGCGCTTTTCTGAGATATATTCATCCTCTTCGTCTTCTATTCTCTGAGCCGCCGCCTGATATTTCGGCTGCTTTACGGTATTGTCGATGTCGTGCGAAGCGCCTGCCGCCGCACTCGGAGAGGCCGAAAGCTCAGCGCGCAGCTCCTCAACGCTTCTTGTTCTGTCTTCGGGAAGAATCTGTAAAGCATTGACAAGTCCGTTTATTACATAAGCGGGAAGCTGCTCTGCGAATTTACCGGGAACCATAAGTCTGTCGTTGGTGACGCGCTCTGTTGCGTCAATCGGATCCGTACCGATGAGCGTTCTGTAAAGCACTGCGCCAAAGCCGTATATATCCGTCCATGCGCCCTGTCTGCCGTCAAAGCCGTACTGCTCAAAAGCGGCATAGCCGTTATAAAGCTGAGTTTTAAGCTCGCTTCTTGCCGAGCGCACCTGACTGATGCTGAAGCCCGTGATGCGGATTTTGCCGTCAGTCGCAACAATAAGTGTGGAAGGGGAGATACCTCTGTGAACGATTCCCGACGAATGAAGTGTACCGAGAGTCGAGAGAACGGGCATAAGCAAGGGTCTTGCCTTCTCCCACGATATGTAGCCGACATTATTGCGAAGCAGATATTCGCGAAGACTGAGTCCGTCGATATTTTCTGTTACTGCATAGCAGGTGCCGTTGCCCTCGAGAACATCCTGCACCTTTATAAGCGCGGAAAGACCGCTCAGACGCATAAGCTTGCGCCACATTTCAACAAAGCTGTGAAGACACTCGTTAAAGAGTGTTGTATGCTCCTCGGGAGCGGAAACAGTCAGAGTTTTCGGATCTCGGATAGCGAGTCCTTCAGGGAAAAACTCTCTGATATTAACGGATGTTCTTGTTGAAAGGTCGAGTCCCATATATGTTGCGCCGTCGCCGTTAAATTCGAGCAGCTTACCGACGAGGTAACGGTTACCGAGTACCGTTCTTATCGGCAGGTACGGAGCAATCTGCGGAGAGTCGGAGTGGAAACCGCAATGCGGGCACTGCTTAAGGTCGCCGATTTCCTTCATACAACTCATACAAAGATTATCCGAATTGATCATTAACCAAACCTTCTTCCGATCAAATTAAGGGTGACGGTAACAATCCGAACCGTGTTTTTTATCGGATGATTTCCGTCACTTCTTCGTTAAAATACTCGCAAATCCGATAGGATTTGCTGTGTTTTTGCCTTGAATTGCCAAAAATCCTCTCGATAAAAAATCTTCGACCCGAAAGCTGAGGATTTTCAGATGATTTTTGGATGTTGAGGGTGCCGATAGGCTGACGCCTTTCAAAGCCGAAACGCCGAAAAGCACTGAAAAGACTTGCTTTCGGGCAGGTTCGGATTGTTACCGTCACCCTGCAGTTAATGATACCATAGAAGTCCGACTATTGTCAAGTTATGGCAGGTTACAATAAGGTTACAAGAGGGTTACAAACAAATTTTACCGTTGACAAACCGAACAAATGTTCGTATAATAAAAATGAAATTTCGGTCGGTGGTGAAATAATGGAAAGGGTAATTCTGCATTCGGATCTCAATGCCTGTTATGCGTCTATTGAATGTATGCTCAATCCTGATTTGCGAGGCAAGCCTGTTGCCGTTGCGGGCAGGGTTGAGGATCGTCACGGCATAATTCTTGCAAAGTCGCAGGAGGCAAAGGTATGCGGAGTCAGAACAGGTGAGGCGATATGGCAGGCGCGGCTTAAGTGCCGCGAGCTTATCACTGTCGCACCGCATTATGAGGAGTATATCAGATATTCGAATTTTGTCCGCGATATATATCGGCGTTATACAGACCTGATTGAGCCGTTCGGGCTTGACGAGGCGTGGCTGGATGTCACGGGCAGTCAGCGGCTTTTCGGAACTGGCTATGAAATCGCTGAGGATATAAGAAAGGCCGTCAAATCGGAGCTTGGGCTGACGGTTTCGGTCGGAGTGTCATTTAATAAGGTTTTTGCAAAGCTGGGCAGTGACTTGAAAAAGCCCGATGCAGTTACCGTAATAACCCGTGAGAATTTCAGACAGATGCTCTGGAATCTTCCTGCTAATGAGATGATAGGCGTCGGCAGATCGACATATCAGAAGCTTGAAAGCTTTGGCATTCATACGATAGGTGAGCTTGCCGCCTGCTCAAAGGATTGGATAACACGGCAGCTCGGAAAGTGCGGTACGGAGCTTTGGATGTTTGCTAACGGGCTTGATTCCTCACGCGTCAAACCCGACGGATACAGAGCGCCTGTAAAAAGCGTCGGACACGGAATTACCTGCTCGGCGGATCTCGTGAATAACACGGAGGTCTGGCGGGTTTTTCTTGCGCTGAGTCAGGATATCAACCGACGGCTAAGAAATTACAATCTTAAGGCGCAGGGTGTGCAGATAAGTGTCAAGGATTGCAATCTTTTTACCCGTCAGTTTCAGAAAAAGCTTGATATTGCCACACAGAGTGCAACCGAGCTTGCGCGCGCGGCGACGGAGCTTTTCAGACAGAATTACAAATGGTTTTATCCCGTCCGTGCCGTGACTGTACGGGCGATAGACCTGATTGATGCGGATTTTCCGTCACAGCTTGATTTTTTCTCTGATATGAAAAAGCACGAAAAAATACAGAAAATCGACGACACAGTTCTTGAGCTGCGCCGCCGATTCGGTAAAAATGCAATTTTCAATGCCTGCCTGATGCAGGAGGAAAAGATGCCACACGGCAATCCTGAAGAATCAGTTATGCCGATGCGGATGTTCAGATGAGCTTAAGAATAACATCTGTAACAACGCCAATAACCTTTGAAGCTAAGAGCAAAGCGATTTCCGAATAACCGTCAGTGCCGAAAAGCTTGTAGATAACGGGACTGATTTTTGTGAAGATATCGAGATTTACAGGCTCCTCGGGTGCTTCAAGCACACCCGCCTTGATAAGACAAGCGGAAAGCTTTGCCTCAGCCTCTTCGACCTCACCGACAACACCTACTGTGTTGTCGATAACTCTCTCGGCCTCTGCCACTGCCGCTGCGAGCTCCTTGGCATCCTCGGCTGAGAGTGATGAAGCGTCGATTGTTCCTGCAAGCTCAACGAGCTCGACGAGCTTTTCTGAGCCTCTTGCAATATTGAACTGCGGGAATCTCGGGTCAGAGTAAACATCCTTTGTATCGTCACATTCAATAAGGTTGAGTGCGAGCTTGAGGATAACATCGTTTCTTGCTGTCAGGTGGTGAAGCTGACCGTCAAAATAGAAGGTCGTGTCGGGAAGAAGACCTGCCGAAGCGTCAACAACTCTGTCGGGGGAGATGTGGTTGTGAGCAGGGTTGTTACAATGTGTGTTCTTCTGAACATAATCCTCGGGAAGAGTCTCACCGACATTTGCGAAGTGAGCACCCATTGAGGTTGAATCCGTGTGGATGATATAGTCAGCGTTCTGAGAATTCCAGTTTTCGCCGACATTGATCAGATGTGTATCATATTCAACAAAGCAGAATACCTGAACACCCTTATCAACAGCCTTGAGGATGTTTGCATCAGCGTTGAGCTGAGCCTGATAATATCTGTCGGTCTGCTTTCTTATGGTTGCGGTTTCGGGGGTTGAAAGATACTTCTCAGCCGCTGTCGGATAATCTCCGGACGGACAGAGAGCCCACATGCTTGTGCTCTTTGTCATAATCTCTGTTACGAGCGTGTCGACGGCGGATTCAAGAACTGACATAAGAACCTCGTCGGGAAGAACACGAAGCAGGGTTTCGATAAGTGCAGCCGTTCCCTTGTCAAGAAGACCGAGCTCACCAAGGAAACCGTTGTAAACATATTCCTTGTCAAGGAATGAGATTCTGCCGTTGAAAACATCGCCGATGAGAGAAGAACCGTCAAGAGCGGGAACAACGAAAATGATCTTATGAAGGTCGTCCATTGTTTCGGGATGGTAATCGAGCATAGCACTTACAACAGATGCGCCCTGGCTCAGGGGAATAAGTGTAACCTTATCGTGACCTGTCTGTTCCTTGACCATCTCAATATAGTCGCAAAGCTCCTCAACGATGTCCATATGATTGTCAAATGAATTGTATGTAAAATAGTACATATGATCCATCGGCTGCTCTGTTTCGTAAAGGTTAAACGGAACATGACCGAAGATTTCTTCTTTTTCAAAATCCTGACATTCCGAAACGGGATAAGGATATTTTTCGGTATAGACATTTTTGCTCGGCTTGCCGTTTTCGTCACAGGCATTTATGCCGAAGCAAAGTCTTATAGCGTCAGCGGCAGCTTCGGAAAGACCGACATCACGCTGGAAAACAAGAGAAAGCAAAGCGGGAGCAATAACTCTTGTGATAACCTTATCAAGCTCGATGTAAGCGGGGAAGCTTGAGATTTTGTTGCCCTCGTCATCGAGAACGAATTCACCGTTATCGTCAACAACCCAGGTGTTACACTGACCGAGTCCGTGAACGATGATAGCCGGATAATGCTCGCATTTGCCGTTACAGTCCGTGATTCTCTCGGTTGCACTTGCGCCGACAGCGCACAGTGAAACGAGCATTGTGACGCAAAGAACGAAAGCAATGAATTTTCTGAATATCTTTTTCATAACTGACACTCTCCTGAATGTATTTTCTATATTTTAGCATATTGAAGTATTCAATTTCAATATTTGAAAAATAATTGTTGCGAAAATGTTGCACAAAAAAACTGCCGAAAATTCGGCAGTCTGATTATGTTCACCTGATTGTTTTGTTCATTTTTTTGCTTGTTGCTTTTACGGAAAAATAAACACATATCCATATCACAAAATAGAGTGAAACAAAAATTCCCGTAAATATCAGCACAACCTCTGTCTTGAAAGGGATCCAGCTGTTTATTATGTAACAAAGCATATATGTAATATAAAGCAATCCAAAATGATACAACAGTGATTTAGGTAACGGCCAATGCTCAATCTGGTTAAAAACACTTACTCCTGCCTGAATAAATGCAAGAATATAAGTTGATATAACTGCAAGACAAACCTCTTTTGCGCTTAACGAAAAACCGTCATTTAACATCTCAATAAGAAGATATACAATACCGAGAACAACAGGTCCGAAGCCGCCAAAAATAAGACCGCGGTGCAAAAAGCTTTTTAAATATCTGTTCATATCATAAACCTAACCTTTCT
>JAZQGS010000009.1:0-10586 GCA_045540195.1 Acutalibacteraceae bacterium | reverse complement strand
AAGGCACTTGCTGAGGCTGAGGCTTATCCCGGACCCTCTATCGTTATCGGCTACGCTCCCTGTGAGATGCACTCCATCAAGGGCGGTATGGCTAACTGCCAGGCTGAGATGAAGAAGGCTGTTGAGACCGGTTACTGGCATATGTTCAGATTCAATCCCGCTCTTAAGGCAGAGGGCAAGAATCCCTTCTCGCTCGACTCCAAGGAGCCTACCGGTTCTTATCAGGACTTCATCACTAACGAGGCTCGTTACACGAGACTTGCTCAGGCATTCCCCGAGCGTGCTAAGGAGCTCTTCGAAAAGGCTGAGGCAGACGCTAAGGATCGTTATGCTCACCTTGAGAGACTCGCAAAGCTTTACGGCACAGAGGAATAATTCTCATAAAACAAATCAGAGGCAGTCGGTAAACCCGACTGCCTTTTTGCATATAATGCAGGGGGAGACTGTGCGAAAAAGTCAGTGAAATCCGCGCTGTCTGACGGCTTTTGAGCGGTATACAAAACCGTATTTTTGTAATAAAAGAAACTGAAGCCTTAAAAAGTTGTCAAGTTGCACAAACACCCTTGTTTTATCCGACACTTTAAACACAATATGTTGTGCAAAATGATAAATTTTGCCAAAATTGCCTTGTTCTGAGCAAAATTCACTTGAAAAAACAGTTGACATATAATATAATTCATTATGAGGGGAGATATTCTCGCAGGTGCTTTCTTCGGATTGCTTAATCAGAGGGTGGTACTAACGTTATATCACTTAAGGACGACAGAGAATGCATCCTCAAATTTTTAGAAGGAGGAATTGAAATTGGCCACTAAGATCATTTCATTCATCTTGTCAATCGTCATGACTATCATGACAAGCATTTTCCCTGGCTTCGTATGGCCGGGAACAGAGATCATGGAAAATGGCGAATTCTTGGCTCAGGTTGGCAAGGCTTTCGGCTATGCAGTACCCGACACAGGCGACACATATTTCGGTGTTGAGCCCGGTGATATGTACTACGAAGCTGTAGCTGCAGCTGCTGAGTACGGCGTTCTTGTTGACTACACTGAAATCAGAGTATTCGACACAGCTGACACAGAATTCGTTGCAACAGTCCTTGTTAACGCAGCAGGTCTCGAAATCGACGACACAGCTGAGATTGCTAACGCAGAGGATTTTGCTAACATTTCCAAGGTTTCAACAGCCGTTGTTAACGGAATCATTCCCGTTGACGCTGACGGCAAGGTAAGCACTGCTGCTATGTCAGTTAACGACATCACTGCTGCTATTGCAGTAGCTCTCGGCTTGCGCTTCATCCCTGATGAGGTTGAAGACGAGCTTGATCTCGTTGACGGCGTTAAGACAGTAAGTGATTACGCAGTAGCAGACGACGCTATCGTTCTTGATGCTGCTTCAGACATCGAAGCAGGTGACATCTATGTTCTTGAGCAGTCAGATGCTATCGTTACAGGTGCTGCTTATAAGGCAGAGTCTGTAGAAATCGTTGACGGCCAGAAGGTTGTAACTAACTCTGAGGTTGCTATCGACGAAGTTATCGAGAAGATCGACTATGAGGGTTCAACAGATGTTGAGTTCGGCACAGCTATGATTCTTGACGGTAACGGCGGCGTTATCAGCGAGGGTTACTTCGACACAGAAGGTCTCAGCGCAGAAGAGATTGATAACATCATCCACGGTATCCTTGTTACAATCGGTAACATCAGCTTCTCAATCGGTGATTTCGACATCGATGCTAAGGTTACAAAGACAGGTCTTGACTTCGCAGTTGCAACATCTATCGTTGACGGCGTTGTTCTCAAGAAGGAGTATTCACTCACAAACCTTTCTGTTGACGCTAAGGCTGATGTAAACATCCAGAAGTTCAACATCAACGAAGCATACCTCAACTTTGAGTATGACCTCGTTGACAAGACAACTCTTGCAGGTTCTTACTACAAAGAGTTCGGCGAGATGGTAGAGACAACAGGCGAGAAGCTTGAGGGCAAGAATAAGTTTGAGGAGCTTGTTAACCAGTACATCCTCAGCGAGTTCGATTCATCAGCTATTAAGCTCTTCACAGTTGTTGTTCCTCTCGGCTCAACTCCGCTCACAATCAACTTTGACATTATGCTTAACATTGATGTTAACGGCAGAATGACTATCACTGTTACTTCAGAAGAGTATCACGGTATTTCTGTTATCAACAACAAGGTAAGCAGAGTAAACGATGTTAAGGTTCTCGACCGTGTTGTTGACATCTATGGTGAGTTCGAAATCAAGCTTGGTCTCGGCCTTGGTCTTGGTCTCTTCGGCTACACAATCATCGATGTTGAAGTATACGGCGGTATCGGTGCTTGGGTTGAGGCAACAGCAAAGTTTGTTGATGAGAACGGTAACCCCGTATTCCAGTCAACATATGCAGTTCCCGTTGACTACCTCGCAGAGGTTGCAGCCGGTATGGACTTTGAGGGTGACATTCAGATAAGCGGTCACGCTGATATCTACGGCATCCTTGAGATCGGCCTCGGAAACAACAGCGTTCTGAGCATCGTTGGTCTGTGCGAGACATGGACTATCTACGACAGAAGCAATGCAACATTTGCATCCTTCGAGTTCAGCTGCTAATTTAATTTAAACTTTAAGCCGTTGGGGGCAACCCCGACGGCTTTTCTTTTTTGTTCACACAAAATTCCGATTTAATTTATATCCGATTAAACTTTTGATGAGAATATATTTACATCCCGATTTAAATAAAGGCATTGCCGAAATATTTTTGAAAAAATGAGAAAAATAACCTAAAAGCATTTGCAAATGCTTTGAAAAGTGATATAATACTCTGTAACTATGGGTTATTGTGGTTATTTGTATCCGTTTGACCTTGGTTGTAAAAAAATCAACCTTAAAGGTTGTTTTGAAAGGATTGTTTTTATGGCTGACAAAATGAAGCTTAATTACAAGAAAACCATACTCACAGGCTTTGGTTTCCTTGCAACTTCAATCGCTTGGGCAATTTATGACCCTTACATCACAAAGATTCTCAATAAGATTCTTTCTGAAAGCGATATGATTGCCCGCTGGAGTGAAGCTATCGGCAAGGCAATTCCCTGGATCGGTAAATTCGCGGAGGCACAGGGTGAAAGCACGGTTGCTCTCGGCGGCGGCTTTACTCTCGTTCCGTTGTTTATCGGTATTATTATGACATTCGATAACATCTTCGGTGTTATCTTCCAGCCCACATTCGGCAAGCTCTCGGATAATTGCCATTCCAAGCTCGGTAAGCGCCGTCCGTTCATCGTCGGATGTGCTCCGATTTCGGCGATTCTCTTCACGCTCATCCCGATTGTTGCTCTTAATGTTCAGGGTGAAGCAAGACTTCCGCTGACAATGATCGTTGTTATTCTCTTTGTTTTCTCAATGTCCCTGTGGCGCGCACCCGTTGTTGCGCTTATGCCCGACCTTACACCGCCGCAGCTTCGTTCAGAAGGTAACGCAGTTATCAACCTTATGGGCGGTATCGGCTCGGCTGTCGGTATGGTTGCAGGTACACTCGGTATCGCACTCTGCACACTTTTTGCAGGCTATACAAAGGCAGAAATCAAGGCTAACGAAACACTTTCATTCCCCTATGTTTTCGCTATCGGCTCAGTTGTTATGATCGTCGGTATGCTCGTTCTTCTCTTCTTCGTTAAGGAAGAGGACACAAGCATCAAGCTCAAGGGTGAGGCTAACCAGTACGCTGACGAAAAGGCAAGAAGAAAGGCTGAAAAGGAAGCTGCAAAGGCACACAAGGCTGCTCTCAAGGCTGAAAAGCTCACAAAGGCAGAAAGAAAGAGCCTTCTCTTTATGCTCGGCTGTCTCTTCTTCCTCTTCTGCGGTACTAACGCAATCACAACCTTCTTCTCACTTTTCGCACAGGAAATCCTTCATATGATCACATCAGAAGCAACATTTATTATGCTTCTGTTTGCAGTCTGCTCAGGTGTTGCCGCTCTTCCCGCAGGTAAGTTCGGCAAGAAGTTCGGCAGAAAAAAGACTATCCTTGCAGGTATCTCTGTTTTCCTTACAGCGTTCATCGTTTTCTTTGGCGTGTTCCTTGTAATGCTTGGCGGACAGGACCTTTCAATCAAGGATTATGTTGAGGTCAACAACTCATATATCGCAGTTCACGATCAGATCAACGAATACAACTCAAAGATAAGCGATGCCGCTAAGGAAGAGGGCAGAGAGCTTTCAGAGGCTGAGGTTCTTAATGTTGACGGCTTCATCGAATACAGAATCGCACTCGAAGAGGGCAAGGCTCTTGATGAGTATAAGTATTATGCAGAGTTTGATAAGTTCTTTGCAGAAAACGCAGGCGCAGACATCGAAAAGGCTGTTGCAGCTGTTTCAGACAGAATCCTTGCAACAGAAAAGGCATCCTTCGGCACAGCATTGAAGGCTGTTTCTGATGCTGTTGCAAACATCACAAAGATTCTCCGCGTTCTTATCTATCCCGTTCTTATCCTCGGCGGTGCTGCAAATATGTTCATCACCGTTAACACACTTCCGCTTGTTCTTGACATCGGCGGTGTTGAAAAGGTCGGAACCTTCACAGGCTACTACTACACAGCAACCTTCTCTGCACAGATTGCTTCTCCGATTATCTACGGCTTCATCCGTATGTTTGCCGGCACATATATGTCGCTGTTCTATTACAGTCCCGTTATGTTTGCTTTCGCAATTCTCTTTATCCTCTTCGTTAAGCACGGTGAATCCAAGATTACTGACGAGATGATCAAAGAAGCACAGATGGCAGATGACTAATACCCCGGTTTGGAGGAAAAAATACAATGAGTGAGACTTTATTAAAAGTCAGAAATCTGAAAAAAAGCTACGGCAAGCATCAGGTGCTCAACGGAGTTTCTTTTGATGTGCCCTCAGGCAAGATTGTCGGACTTCTCGGACCTAACGGCTGCGGCAAGACATCTATGATTAAATCCATCGTCGGTCTTATCAATGACTACGAAGGTACAATCGCTATCAACGGCAAGGCTCCCGGTGTGGAGTCAAAGTCAGTCGTTGCCTACCTTCCTGAAAAGAACTATCTTGCACCGTGGATGACGCCGAAAAACGCTATCAATTATATGGCAGATTTCTACAAGAATTTTGACAAGGAAAAAGCTCTTAATATGGCACAGACCTTTAACCTTGACTTAACCCAGAAGATTAAAACAATGTCAAAGGGTCAGCAGGAAAAGCTTCAGCTCATCCTCGTAATGTGCCGAAAGGCTGACCTTTACATTCTCGACGAGCCTCTCGGCGGTGTTGACCTTGTTTCAAGGGAATTTATCCTTGATACGATTATGAAAAATCACTCGGAAAATTCCACAATCCTCTTGTCGACTCACCTTATTTATGATATCGAGCGAGTCCTTGACCGTGTGCTTATGGTCAAGGGCGGTGAGCTTGTTGTCAACACAGAGGTTGAAAAAATCACTGCAACAGGCAAGAGCGTTGAAGATTTGTTCAGGGAGGTGTTCAGCTATGCTGGCTAAGCTTTTAAAGCACGAATTTATCGCAACAGGCAGAATTATGGGCGTGCTTTATGCGGTTGTGGCAGTCATTATGGCTTACATCCTCGGCTCATATTATATCGGCAAGGGTGACGAGGCGGCAACAACAGGACAGATGCTCGGTATGATGGTGCTTCTCATCATCTCCTCGTGCAGCTTCTTCCTGACTGTTATCGTTATGATAACAAACTTCCAGCGTTCGCTTTACGGTGATCAGGGATATCTGAGCTTTACGCTTCCTGTCAGAAGCGTGACACTTCTCGGCTCAAAGGTTATTGTTTCAACCGTATGGTTTATCGCAGCCTTTGCCTGCCTTATGGGAACAATGGCTATTATGTATTTCGTTATCAGAGAGGACTATATCGGTCAGGAAAGCTATGCGATGATTGAATCAATGCTTCCGATGCTTCTCGGCGGAAAGTCGCTTGCAACGGTTATCGCATCGATTGTTGTTTCTCTTATTTCATTCTTTATCCGCTTTGCGGTGCTTTCTATTGAGGTTTATTTCGCAATCAGCCTTGCAAATACAAGACTTTTCCAGAAGAGACATCTTCTCTGGACCATCGTTTTCTCAATGGGAATCATTTATGTTGCCGAACAGATTTCGACTCTTATTTCAGATCAGATTGATTTCGGCCTTGCGATAACTGCTGACAAAATGACGCTTATCACAAATCAGCTTCAGGTTGGCGCAAGCGCAACATATATCAATCTTATAACAATCATTATTTCCCTTCTGTTCGGTATCGGCTTCTTCTTTGCAACACACTATGTTATGAACAAGAAGGTTAATATAAGATAATGCGTATCGGAATTTTCGGCGGAACCTTTGATCCGCCGCACGCAGGACATAAAAAATATGCCGATGAGGTCAGATCGAAGCTTTCACTCGACCGCCTCATCGTCATTCCGACAGCCGTTCCGCCGCACAAAATGCGTGAGGATGCGTCCTTGGCACAGGACAGGCTGAATATGCTCAGACTGCTCTTCGGGGATGACAGCGGAGCTATGGTCAGTGATATGGAAATTGCCCGTGGAGGAAAAAGCTATACCTACGAGACGGTAACGCTCCTGCGCGAGCAGTATCCTGATGACGAGCTGATTTTTATTCTCGGCTCGGATATGCTTCTTTCGTTTCATTCGTGGCGCAATCCCGACATAATTCTTGAAAAAGTCAGAATCTGTGCCGTCACACGCAGTGACGGGCTTGACGAGGAGCAGCTTACTGATTATATAAACGAATATTTTCCCGATAAAAAAGACAGATTTATCATCTGCGATTTTGATCCGATTGAGCTCAGCTCAACAGAAATCCGCCGCCGCGTGAAATGCGGTGAGCCGATCGCGGGCCTCGTAGCACCTCAGGTGGCAGATTACATAAAAGAAAAGGAGTTATATCTTTGAACGGCTGTACAGATGAACAGATCATTGACATCATAGCATCAAAGCTTGAACTGCCGCGCTTTCAGCACAGCCTGAATGTAGCGCAGAGCGCAAGATACCTTGCCAAAAGGTACGGCTGCGACGAGCAAAAGGCTTATACGGCAGGTCTTCTGCACGATGTTATGAAAAACTCCTCACCCGAGGAGCAGCTGGAGGTTATAGCTCAGGCGGGGATTGAGCTTTTGCCTGTCGAGCGTGCAAACAGAAAGCTGTGGCACGCGATAGCCGGTGCGGCCTATATCCGCACGGTGATGGGCATTGATGACGAGGAGCTTTATCTTGCCGTCAGATATCACACAACCGGCAGGGAGAATATGACCTTGCTTGAAAAAATAATCTATCTCGCAGATTACATATCGGCTGAGCGCAGCTATAACGGCGTTGAGGATATGCGCCGTCTTTGCGACGAGTCTATGGATTCGGCAATCCTCTATGCGCTTGAGTTCGGTATTCCCGACCTGGTCAGAAAGGGGAGCGTTGTCCACCCCGACAGTGTCGGTCTTTACAACGAGGTTGTAATTAAGAAAACGGGAGGAAATAAAATATGACATCACTTGAAACTGCAAGAAATATTGTTAAGATTCTTGATAATAAAAAGGCGATTGATATTTCGCTTATCGAAACAAAGGAGCTTACCATTGTTTCTGATTATTTCATTATCGCAAACGGTACATCGGGCACTCATGTCCGCGCCCTTGCCGATGAAATAGACGAAGAAATGGCAAAGCTTGGCGTTGAGCCTGACCACATCGAGGGCAGAGCAACAGGCTGGATTCTTCTTGATTACGGCTGTGTTCTTGTTCATCTTTTTGACCCGCAGTCAAGAGAATATTACAATCTCGAAAGACTCTGGGGCGATGCGGCACATGTCGACATTTCCGACATCGTCACGCCCGACTGATAAAAAAGTATAATATATTTAGGGGCGGATAATATCCGCCCGTGAATTTGCATAAAGCTCGGAGGAATATTGAAATGGGTTATGATTTTAAATCAACAGAGAAAAAATGGCAGGATAAATGGGAAGAAGAAGGCGTTTTCCATGCGGCGGACTTTTCTGAAAAGCCGAAGTTCTACGCTCTCGTAGAGTTCCCTTATCCCAGCGGTGCAGGTATGCATGTCGGCCACATCAAGGCTTATTCAGGTCTTGAGGTCGTATCAAGAAAAAGAAGAATGCAGGGTTACAATGTGTTGTTCCCCATCGGCTTTGACGCTTACGGTCTTCCGACAGAGAACTACGCTATTAAAACGGGTATTCATCCCCGTAAGGTAACCGATATGAATATCGAAAAGTTCTCAAGCCAGCTTAAGAGAGTCGGCTTCTCATTCGACTGGACAAGAGTTGTTGACACAACTCAGGAGGACTATTATAAGTGGACACAGTGGATTTTCCTCAAGATGTTCGAGAACGGTCTTGCTTTCAGAGACAAGACTCTCGTCAACTACTGCCCCTCATGTAAGGTTGTTCTTTCAAACGAGGATTCACAGGGCGGTAAGTGCGACATCTGTCATTCCGACATCGTTCAGAAGTCAAAGGATGTATGGTATCTTCGCATCACAGAGTATGCCGACAAGCTTCTTGAGGGACTTGAAAAGGTAGATTATCTTCCGAATGTCAAGCTTCAGCAGCAGAACTGGATCGGTAAGTCAACAGGTGCATTCGTTGATTTCGAGGTTAAGGGCTCAGACAACGAAAAGCTCAAGGTTTATACAACCCGTCCCGACACACTCTTCGGCGTAACATTTATGGTTATGGCTCCCGAGCATCCGATGATCGACAAGTATGCTGACAGAATCGCAAATATGGCTGACATCGAAGCATACAGAAAAGAGTGCGCAAAGAAGACAGAGTTTGAGAGAACTCAGCTTGTCAAGGATAAGACAGGTGTATGCATCAGCGGTATTTCCGCAATCAATCCCGTCAACGGCAAGGAAATTCCCATTTACATATCTGACTATGTTATGATGGGCTACGGTACGGGCGCAATTATGGCTGTTCCCGCACACGATGACCGTGACTATGACTTCGCAAAGAAATTCGGCATCGACATCATCGAGGTTATCAAGGGCGGTAACATCGATGAGGCGGCTTATGCAGGTGAGGGCGAGCTTGTAAATTCAGGCTTCCTCAACGGAATCACATCAAAGCGTGAGGCTATCGACACAATGGCTGACTACCTTCAGAAGAACGGTATCGGCGAAAAGGGTGTTCAGTATAAGATGAAGGACTGGGCATTCAACAGACAGCGTTACTGGGGTGAGCCGATTCCCATTGTACACTGTGAAAAGTGCGGAATGGTGGCTGTTCCTTATGAGGAGCTTCCTCTCAAGCTTCCCAAGGTTGAAAACTTTGAGCCCGGCTCAGACGGTGAAAGCCCGCTTGCAAAGATTGATTCTTATGTCAACTGCAAGTGCCCGAAGTGCGGCGGTGATGCAAGGCGCGAGACAGATACAATGCCTCAGTGGGCAGGCTCATCGTGGTACTTCCTTCGTTACATCGACCCGAACAACAACGAGGCTCTTGCTGACAGTGAAAAGCTCAAGTATTGGGGTCAGGTTGACTGGTATAACGGCGGTATGGAGCATGTTACCCGTCATATGATTTACTCTCGTTTCTGGCATAAGTTCCTCTATGATCTCGGCGTTGTTCCTAATGACGAGCCCTATGCAAAGCGTACCGCACAGGGACTTATCCTCGGACCCGACGGTGACAAGATGAGTAAGTCAAAGGGTAATGTTGTTGACCCGAATGAGGTTGTTGACGAGTTCGGTGCAGATGTTCTTCGTGCTTATGTTCTGTTTATGGGTGATTACGAAAAGGCTGCTCCGTGGTCTGCATCATCCGTTAAGGGCTGTAAGAGATTTATCGACAGAGTATGGGGTCTTCAGGATATTCTCACAGACGGTGACGAATATTCAAAGGAGCTCGAATCGCTCTTCCACAAGACAATCAAAAAGGTATCTGAGGATATTGAAAATATGAAGTTCAACACAGCGATTGCCGCTCTGATGACACTTCTTAATGCAATCTATGACAAGGGTGCAATCAATAAGGCAGAGCTTAAGACTTTTGCAACTCTTCTCAACCCGTTCGCACCTCATGTTACAGAGGAAATCTGGGCACAGCAGGGCTTCGGCGGAATGCTTGCAAACGGTAACTGGGTAAGCTTCGACGAGGCAAAGTGTGTTGACGATGAAATCGAAATCGTTGCACAGATTAACGGTAAGGTAAGAGCAAAGCTTATGATTCCTGCAGAAATTGAGGCTGCCGATGCAATCGCACTCGCAAAGAAGGATGAAAAGGTTGCCGAGGCTATCGAAGGCAAGCAGATTGTCAAGGAGCTCTATGTCAAGGGCAGACTTGTCAACATCGTTGTAAGATAAGACAAAACCTTCTTTCTGTCAAAGAAAATCGGCAAAGTAAAAATTTCTTATTGACATTCACAAAAGTGTATGCTACAATAAGGCGTATATTAGAAATTTGCCCCTGCAAGTTGCGGAGGGAGGGAATACAATGAGTCAGGTAAAAGTTAAGGAAGGCGAATCTTTAGATAACGCTCTCAGAAGATTTAAGAGACAGACTTCAAGAGACGGCGTTATTCAGGAAGT
>JAZQGS010000008.1:0-4760 GCA_045540195.1 Acutalibacteraceae bacterium | reverse complement strand
GTTTTCGTATCTGCAACAGATGCAGGCTTTGTATCAGGCAAGGCTTACAAGAACTGTGAAATTTCAACACAGCTTGCAAGAGTTCTTGGCGCTGACGAAAAGGATTTCCCGAGAATTAAAAACTGATTTATATTCAAAAGGGCTGTTTTCAGCCCTTTTGTTTTTGGAGGAAAAATGAAATATACAACCCTGCTTTTTGACCTCGATGACACTCTGCTCGACTTCGGCAAGGCGGAGGACAATGCAATTACACTTCTTCTCGAAAAATACAATCTGCCTGCAAGCGAAAAAAACAAGCGGCTTTATTCGGAGCTGAACAAATCAAAATGGACTGCGCTCGAAAAAGGTGAAATTACACGAAAAGAGCTTTTTGCAACAAGATTTCCCGACTTTTTTGCCGCTCTCGGTGTTGAGGCTGACGGCGCAAAAGCGAACGAGGAATATATATCCTTCCTCGGCAAGGGACATTTTCTTCTCGACGGTGCGCTCGAGACCTGCCGTCAGCTTTCTGAGAAATATTCGATGTACATAATCACCAACGGTGCTAAAAAGGCTCAGGACGGCAGACTCAGAAACTCACCGCTTATGCAGTATTTTGACGGTGTTTTCATATCTGAAGAAATCGGCTTCGACAAGCCTAAAAAAGAATATTTCGATTATGTATGTGATCACATTCCCGAAAAGGATAAGTCGAAAATTCTTGTTATCGGTGACTCACTCAGCTCTGATATAGCAGGTGCTGTCAGCTACGGACTTGACTGTTGCTGGGTAAACAGGGGAGCCGAGCGTGAAACCGATGCCAACTATACTGTCAAAAAAACAGAGGATTTATTGTTGATTATATAGAATTTATATTTCTTATTGATTTTGGCTTTTATTTTTGATACAATATATTGGTAATAATGACTTTGGAGGTCAAAAATATGAAGATTACAAAGAAAATTCTCGCAGTAATCCTTTGTGTTGTTATGGCGTTTTCCGTTATGACAGCGGCTTTCACCGTTTCCGCAAAGGAAGATGTAACGCCCGTTATTTTTGTACCGGGTATCGGCCAGTCACAGACTTATAAGTATGATGACGAGGGCAATGTTGTTGCTGACTGGAACCTTCTCCACATCAACACAGATTTTGCAAGTTTTTCAGTTTTTGATTGGATTCACCTTGTAAAGTTTGTTGTAGAGTTCGTTCAGTCAATCTGTGTTCAGAAGGATGTTATCGCACCTTCCAGCATTGAGCATGTTCTCAAGATTTTCTTTGCAGACCATCTCAACGATGAGAACGGCGATCCCATCAACAATGTTGTAACACCGCTTCATACATATCCCGTTTCAGAATATGACGAGGAAGCAAGAGACATCTTTGACAACAGAATTCCCTGCGATTTCCTTCTTGAAGAAATCGGTGAAGAGAATGTTTACTGCTACAACTATCCCATTTTCTCAAATGCTGACAGAAACGCTATCGGCCTTAACGACTTCATCGAGAATGTTGTTCTCAAGCAGACAGGCGCAGATAAGGTTATCCTTGTTCCGATGAGCATGGGCGCAAGCGTTGTTAACAACTATCTCAACCACTATCCCGATGCAGGCAGAGTTGAGAAGATTATCAGCATCGTGGGCGCTTGGGACGGCAGTGATGTTTTCGGCGACCTTATGCTTGCCGACTTCGACGATAACGCTCCCGCAATGGTTTACACAAACCTTCTCGGTGAGCTCGGCTTCGTCGATCCCTATGTCGGTTCAATCATCAATATCGCAGCAAGAATTCTTCCTAAGCAGGAGCTCAGAAACATTCTTGACGATATCGTTGACTCACTTGTAAGAACACTCTTCCTTGAGAATACTTCATTCCTCGCACTCTGTCCGTCAGGCAGATATGACGAGTTTGCTGAAAAGTATCTTCAGGGCGACGATATGGCAGATGTCCGTGCACAGGTAGAAAAGTACGCCACTGCACAGGCTAACCTTGAGCAGAGACTTAAGTATCAGGAGTCAAAGTACGGCACAGAGTTCTATTTCATCAGCGGCTACAACCTTGCATTCGGTGATGAGGACTACGGCTTCTTCAAGTTCTTTGAGACTTATGACACAACAAACTCTGATGAAATCATTCAGATTTCATCAACAGCACCGGGTACATCTTATGTTCCTGCAGGTCAGAAGTTTGATGATGCATACATCGCAGATCCCTCACACAATGTTTCACCCGACGGCTCAATCGACGCTTCAACCTGCTATTTCGAGGATACATCATGGTATTTCGAGGGCCAGAAGCACGAGCTTACAGACAACAACACAGCTCTGAGCCTTGCTTTTGAAATCGCACTCGGCAACATTCACTCTGTTGATGACTGCAAGGATACATATCCTCAGTTCAACGAGTCAAGATTTGTAAGACGCCTTACAAACGACTATCTTCCCGATGCTGCAACAATTGACCGCGCAACACTTGAGCCGGCTGACGCTGCAAAGCTTGATAAGGCTGTTGCTGACGCTGAGGCTATGATGGCTCGTACAATCAATGACCGTGACGCTGATGACAAAATTATCTTTGCACTCAAGGATCTTCTCATCGAGCTCAATGTCAAGTATAACATCTGGGAGGACAGATACCTTCCCGAAGAGGCTGATCCGACAATGGATGCAGTTGAAAAGATTCTCGGCGTAGCTTCCGATGTTCTTCTTCTCATCTTCGGCAAGAAGGGCTTTGCAGATTTCTGGAGCTTCCTTCCGCTGTAATTTTGTATAAATAGTCCAAAGAGCACCTGATTTGCAGGTGCTCTTTTTACGAACAAAAAGCCCCGTTCGGATTGACATTTTTCCTCTTTTGTGATAAAATTTTAAGAGTACAATCCTTGTTATCTGACAGGGCGAAAGGAGCTAATTATGGACTTCATTCTCAAAGGCGGACAAGTTTACATCAACGGCGGATTCAAAAAGCAGGATATTCTTGTTTCTGACGGTATTATTGTTTCTGTTTCCGATTGCCTTTGCTCCGACAGTGCTACTGTTATTGATTGTGAGAAAAAACATATTTTTCCCGGACTTGCAGATGTTCATGTGCATTTGCGAGAGCCGGGTTTTTCTTATAAAGAGACTATCGCAACGGGTACGAAGGCTTGTGCGCACGGCGGCTACACGCTTGTCTGCTCGATGCCGAACCTGAAGCCGACACCCGATAATTATGAAAATCTGAAGGTTCAGCTCGATGCCATCGAAAGGGATGCTGTTATCAGCGTCAGACCTTACGGAACAATAACTGTCGGTGAGGCGGGTGAGGAGCTCTCCGATATGGAGGCTATGGCACCCTTTGTCGCAGGCTTTTCCGATGACGGCAGGGGAGTTCAGAATGAGGATATGATGCGTTCTGCAATGCTAAAAGCAAAGTCACTCGGAAAGATGATTGTTGCTCACTGTGAGGATAACTCATTGCTTCACGGAGGATACATCCATGACGGCGAGTATGCAAAGCAGCACGGTCATAAGGGTATCTGCTCCGAGAGTGAATACGGCCCGATTGCCAGAGATTTGAAGCTTGTCGCTGAGGTCGGATGCAGCTACCACGTCTGCCACATTTCAACAAAGGAAAGCGTTGCAATTATCCGCGAGGCGAAGGCAAGGGGTATCGACGTCACCTGCGAAACCGCACCGCATTACCTTGCTTTGTCCGATAAGGATTTGCAGGAGGATGCGCGCTTTAAGATGAATCCGCCCCTCCGCGGTGAGGACGACAAAAACGCACTCATCGAGGGTATACTCGACGGCACAATCGATATGATTGCCACTGACCACGCACCCCATTCCGAGGAGGAAAAGTCGAAGGGACTCAAGGACAGCTTAATGGGTGTTGTCGGTATCGAAACCGCCTTTGCGGTTATGTATACAAATTTTGTCCGCAACGGCAGAATGTCACTTGAAAAGCTCATTGAAATTATGAGCGTCAACCCCTGCAAGCGCTTCGGATTTGATAATTCGATAAAGCAGGGTGCAAAAGCAAATCTTACGGTCTTTGACCTCAACTCTAAATATACGGTCAACCCCGAAAGCTTCCTTTCGAAGGGAAGAAGCACACCGTTCAAGGGTGCTGAGCTTTACGGCAAATGTTTACTGACCGTAGCAGACGGCGAGACAGCATATCAAGGAGAATAATATGAAACAGGAATTTTTAACGATAACGGAAAACAAAAAAATCGCAAAGGATGTTTATCTTATGGTGCTTGAGGGTGACACCTCAGCTATCACGGCATCGGGACAGTTTGTCAATATAAAGCTTGACGGCTTTTATTTAAGACGCCCGATTTCCGTCTGCGATTATGATGATAAAACGCTCACAATAATTTATAAGGTGGTCGGCGAGGGAACAGAGGTTATGGCGGAGCTTCCCTGCGGAGAAAAGCTTGATGTCCTTCTCGGCCTCGGTAACGGCTATAACCTTTCAAAAAGCGGAGATTCACCGCTTCTCATCGGCGGCGGCGTAGGCGTACCCCCGATGTATAATCTTTGCAAAAAGCTTGTCGCAGAGGGTAAAAATGTAACAGTCATTCTCGGCTTTAACAAGCAGGAAGAAATCTTCTTTGAGGATGAATTCAAGGCTCTCGGCGCAACAGTTTATATCACAACGGTTGACGGAAGCTACGGTACAAAGGGCTTCGTTACGGATGTTATGAAAAATCTTACCTACTCCTATTTCTTCACCTGCGGCCCGATGCCGATGTTCAAGGCAATTGAGGCAACCGCAGTAACAAGCGGTCAGTACAGCTT
>JAZQGS010000007.1:0-12361 GCA_045540195.1 Acutalibacteraceae bacterium | reverse complement strand
GTTAAGATGTCTTTGGTGCAGAAGAAGGGACACGCCCGCTTCACGGGCTGCGTCCTCGGCGACCGTTGCTTTGCAAGGCTACGCAACAGTACCCGCCTCAGACTTCGGAGCTGAAAACAGTTCACCGAACTGTTTTCTTAAGCTCCTCACCCTCTTAGGGTTCAAGCCCCAAACAAAAAAGACATCCCAACACGTGACGGTGTTAAGATGTCTTTGGTGCAGAAGAAGGGACACGCCCGCTTCACGGGCTGCGTCCTCGGCGACCGTTGCTTTGCAAGGCTACGCAACAGTACCCGCCTCAGACTTCGGAGCTGAAAACAGTTCACCGAACTGTTTTCTTACGCTCCTCACCCTCTTAGGGTTCAAGTCCCAAACAAAAAAGACATCCCAACACCTGACGGTGTTAAGATGTCTTTGGTGCAGAAGAAGGGACTTGAACCCTCACGAATTTGCATTCACTAGAACCTGAATCTAGCGCGTCTGCCGATTCCGCCACTTCTGCAAGAAAAAACCCTCGATTTTTACACGGCGGGGTAACCGAGGCGGAGCTTACTTTCAGTTAAAAACTTACTTTCTGCTTAATCCACAGTCAAATTATATCACATAACAGAAAAATGTCAAGAAAATCCCGTCGAATTTTGTGCGGCAAATTGTGTTTGTAGGTGTGATTGGTTTTGATGAAGTTTAACCGTGCAAGCATCTCTTCAAATAGGGGACACCGCAGTTCTGCGGAATTGACAACACCCCGACAAATTTAAATTTATTACATGTTGCTTTTATGCTCTTGCAACAGCAAACCAAATAGAGTATAATTTATAAAAAGAAAAAAGCGAGGGATTTTATGGAAAAGTATGATGTTTTAATCGTCGGCGGCTCGACGACGGGCTGTTGGTTTGCCGACAGGATGGCTCAGACAGGCGCAAGGGTGCTTGTAATCGAAAAGCAGATGCCCGACGATGTATCCCGTGACTATGACATTTTCCACATGGGTGAGGAGGATATGAAGCGTTTCGGGCTTGAAATCCCCGAGGAAGGCAATCCCGTCCGTGAATTCCGCTTTGAAAGCTCTAATATGATTTCCCCCTACGGCACTATCCGTAAAAAGGGCGCGTATTCTCCCGTTATCGGACTGCACAAGCACGATTACATAATGCTTATGGCTGAAAAGGCAAAGAAAAGCGGTGCCGAATTCATCTACGGCGCGGCATTCACAGACTTTGTTTATGAAAACGGCAGAATTGTCGGTGCAAAATACAAGACCGCCGACGGCGAACAGACCGCTTATGCAAAGCTTGTTGCCGATTGCTCGGGCATTCCCTCGGTTGCGAGAACAAAGCTTCCCGACACCTCGGCTGTCTGCAATTTCAGGCTGACACCGAGAGACATTTTCTATGTTGTTCTCTACTATATAAATTATGTCGACAAAAATGTTGATCCGCGCGCTCTTGACGGCTTCTTTATGCAGTATAAGTCCTGGTCCGCGCCCGCAGGTGAGGGCTATGATGCGATTCTCGGCATCGGCGGAAGCTATTCTTACGATTATTCCGAGGCAATCTTCAACGAGCATTACACAAAGAATGTGAAATATCCCGAATACACAGTCGCAAAGGTCGAAAAGGGCATGACTCCCTATCACCGTTCGGTTTATTCGTTTGTCGATGACGGATTTATCGCAATGGGCGATGCCGCTTGTCTGACAAAGCCGACCTGCGGTGAGGGCTGCACCTCGTCACTCGTTCAGGCTGAGATTGCGGTTGAGGTTATCTCGATGCTTCTCAAAGAGAAGCTTCCGCTCTCAAAGGAGAATATGTGGAGCATCAACAAGAGATATATGGTCGCTCAGGGTAAGGATTTTGATTTTATGCGTCCGCTTCTTATGGGCATTGTCACCCTAAACTATGACGAGGCCGAATATATGTTTGAAAATGAAATTATTTTCAGCGATGCGCTTTTTGGCGGAATGGACGGTGACGACCTTAACCTGAAGCCCGCCGATGTTACAAAGTGGCTTGCAGGCATAGCAAAGGGTGTTGTAAAGAAGAAAATCCGCGCTTCGGCTGTCGGCAAGGTTATAAAGGGACTTATGCAGGCACTCGAGGTCGGTGTGCTCTATGATAATTATCCCGACACACCGCACGGCTTTGACGAATGGAAGGCAAAGGCCGAAAAGCTGTGGACTCAGATCGGCTCACTTGCCGATACCTGCGATCCCGAGATTCTCGAGAAATCAGGATATTGATTTTTAAATAATTATCCCCTGTAAAAGAGCTTTCTTTTACAGGGGATTTCTCTTGTTCAGTTATTAAAAGCCTTCGTTGAAATACTGCTCCCAGTAGTTCTGGGTTGTCGGCTCCTGAGTTTCGGTGCTTGTGCCTGTATCCTCAACAAGAGCTGCGGTCACATCAAACTGCTCAATGCGATAGTTGTCGTCAACTATTCTGCAAAGTGTGAGCGTCAGCTTGTCACCGACCTTGCCGTTTTCAATCTTATCAAGAAGAACATCGGCGGTGTCGAGCTTTTCACCGTTGACTGCAATAATAAGGTCATAGACCTCAGCCTCTGTCTTTGCAAGAGAGCTGTCGGGTGCAATCTCGCGGATGATAAGTGAGCCCGCGGGAAGCTCCTTGAGCTTGATTATCATTGCAAACTGCTGATACTGCATTGCAGGTGTATAGCTTATGCCGAGCTTAGGTCTGTTTGTAACATAGCCGTTGGCGATGATGTCGTCAATAATCGGCTTTGCATCGCTTATGGGAATCGCAAAAGCCATTCCCTCATAGCCTGTGCTGACGATTTTTGATGAGTTGATGCCGATTACCTGACCGAATTCGTTGATAAGCGCACCGCCCGAATTACCTGAGTTGATGGGAGTTGTGTGCTGAATACAGTTCATTTCGTATCCGCTTTCACTGCTTATGGGACGGTCGATTGAAGAAATCATACCGTCTGTGAATGAGCCGAAAAACTCCATTCCGCCGGGGTTGCCGATTGCGTAAACCTTCTGTCCCTTACGAAGAGTCGATGAATCACCGAACTCAGCCGTGGGCAGACCTGTTTTTGCGATTTTGATAACACCGAGGTCAGTCTTGACATCGTATCCGACGAGAATTCCGTCATAGGTATTGCCCTCAGCGTCCTGAACAGTTATGGTGTAGCTGCTGTTTGACGCCTCACTGATAACATGTGCACAGGTCAGGATATAAGTGTATTTTCCGCTTTTATCCTCACCCATAAGGATTCCCGAGCCTTCACCGACAAGAGAATTTGTTGAGTTAGAAATAAATGACTGCACCTTGCCGTAAATCAGAATACCGACATTGATTTTCTCAGCATTATCGGCAATCTGAATTGTAGAAAGACTGTCGGAATTCTTGTCGAGAGTCGGAGCACCGCTGATGTTGAGCGTTGTGTCATCACCCTTGACGGGGCTGTTGTTGTCCTTGCCGCCCGAAAGACGCGGATAAACGGCAATCAGAATTGACACGCACACCACAACCGCAACCACAGCGATCAGAAAGCCCTTGAAGCCCTTTGATTTTTTCTTTTTCTCGGGAGCATCAACGCTCTGAGGAGCGGAATAATAGCTCTGCTGCGAATAGCTCTGCTGTGAGTAGGGGCTGTAAGCCGGCTCTGCCTCAACCTTGGGAATGTCCTCGACGGGGTCGTTGAACTGTTCAAAGCCCGTTGAGGTTTTGTTTTCTGAATTTTCAGCACCGTCGGTGCCGAAGCTTCTTTCATTGTCTGTCATATTGCATCCTCCTGTTTTCGGGGGTTAATTTTTGTTGGGAATCCAGAATGCGAATTCGGTGAATTCGCCGACCTTGCTGTCAACACGGATTTCTCCGCCGTGAAGCTCGATTATGCTCTTACAAAGGAAGAGACCGAGTCCCGCGCCCTTGACATCATAGCTTCGTGAGCGGTCGACCTTATAAAATCGCTCAAAGACCTTCGGCAGCTCATCCTTTTCGATGCCTGCGCCGCTGTTGCGGAAGCTGACAAAGGTTTTTTCGCTGTCCTTATAATCCTTGATAAATATATATCCGCCCTGCGGTGTAAATTTGACCGCATTGTCGATAAGATTGTATATAACCTGCATAAGCATATCCTCATCGGCTGTGACAAGTATGCTCTGCATCGCATCAAGACCGACAATCTCGATGGATTTTTCGTTGATTTTTTTCTCAAAGCTCAACAGAGTTTTGAAGATATCCGCGCTTATATCAAAGGTGCTGAGATTTATCTGCATTTCACCGGCCTCGATTTTTGACATATTGAGCATTCCCGTCACAAGCCGTGAAAGCCGCTTGACCTCGTCAGAGACAATGCGAAGATAATATTCGTGCTTATCCTCACTTATCGTGCCGTCGAGTATGCCGTCAATGAATCCGCCGATGGATGTCATCGGGGTTTTCAGCTCGTGCGAAACATTCGCAACAAAGCTGCGACGAGAGCTTTCCTGCGACGAGAGCGACATAGCCATACTGTTGAATGCCTGCGCCAGCTCCGCGACCTCGTCCTTGCCCCGAACGCGCACCTTATAGCTGAAATCACCCTCGGCATAGTGCCTGATAGCGGTTGACATCTCTTTAAGCGGCCGTGTGAAGCGATATGAAAGATAATATACCATCACAAACGAGACAAGAAGCGCAAGTATTGCCGCCGTCAGAAAGACCTCCATAATCCGCTTGGCGTAACTGTACCAGCTTACCGTTACGGGCTCCGTCGCAAAAACGACAGCGATAGGCTTGCCGTTGAAGTTGATCGGAGAGGCGGTGGTTATCTGATTGCTGATAAATGTTCCGCCGAGCCGCGAAACATCGGTGAAATTACCTGCCGCGGCGCTCTTTATGATTTCGGGCTTGATGTGATATCTGTCGTGAAGAAGACATTTGTATTTGCCCTCAAAGGAGAAGCTTTCGTTGATCATCTCTTTACAGATAACAACCTCACCGTTCATATCCGTGATAAAAATATCCGCATCGATAGCCTCGGACATAATGCGCATCGTGTTACATATAAGAGAAAGGGGAGTGAAGTCCGCCTTGCCGTCAGGGTCGGGATTAAAGCGGACAAGCAAATCCTGCGCATTCTGCGCGATTATGTTTGAATTGTGCTGAAGTGTGGTTATCTGCTCCGAGTTCCAATGCCGTGTTACGAGGTAAAGATAAACCGTGCTCAGCAGAATAAGGCTCGCAAGGATAACTGATGTAATAACCGCAAGATATTTGCGAAAAACCCTTGTGCCCTTTTTTATGTTACGGTTGCCCATAGACTATCAGTCCTTGGTTTCAAATTTATATCCGACACTCCAGACGGTTTTCAGCTCCCACTTGTCAGAGACATCCTCGAGCTTCTCGCGGATTCTCTTGATGTGAACATCGACCGTTCGGCTGTCGCCGTAATAATCAAAGCCCCACACCTCGTCAAGAAGCTGATCGCGTGTGAAAACTCTGTTCGGATTGGTTGCCAGGTGGTAAAGAAGCTCCATTTCCTTGGGCGGCGCCTCAACGCGGTTGCCCTTGACCTTGAGCTCATAGTTTGTAAGGTTGATTACGAGATTGTCATAAGAAACCTGCTTGATTTCTTCAGCCGCCTCGGCAGGCATAGAGTTTGTTGTTCGTCTGAGAACAGCCTTGATTCTCGCAAGAACCTCTTTAGCCTCAAAGGGCTTGGTGATATAGTCGTCCGCGCCGAGCTCAAGACCGAGAACCTTGTCAAAGGTTTCGCCCTTGGCGGTGAGCATAATTATCGGCTTGTTTGAGGATTTTCTTATCTCACGGCAGACCTGCCAGCCGTCAAGCTCGGGGAGCATTATATCAAGAAGCATAAGATCGGGATGCTGCTCGTTAAAGCTGCGCACAGCCTGAGTTCCCGAATGTGCGATGCTGACGGCATAGCCTTCTTTTTCAAGGTAAAGCCGAAGCAATTCGCAGATATTATTGTCATCATCAACCACAAGAATTCTTTCTGTTGCCATAGTCTTTCCCTCCGTTTAATTATTGTATCTAATTATTATTATAAGTCTTATTTTGTCTAATTTGTGAACTAATCAAAAATAATTTTATAATTTCGGGAATTCCATTGAGATTCTGCCGAGCTTTCCGCCGCGGTATTCATCAAGAAGCATAACGGAGGCTCTTTCAGTGTTTACCTCACCGCCGCTTATGAGCATACCTCTTTTTTTGCCGATAAGCTCAAGAATTTCCCACGATTCGAGATTTTCAAAGTCAGAGAGTTTATATCTTTCCTTGAGCCTGTCGGGATATCCTGCGCGCAGAACATCAATAAGACGCACCGCCATTGTCTCGATATCGAGAACGGCATCCTTGACAGAGCCGATGAATGCAAGCTTGTCGCCGACAACGGGATCGTCAAATTTAGGCCACAGAACACCCGGAGTGTCGAGAAGCTCAATTCCGTTGCCGATGAAAAACCACTGATTGCTTGTGGTCACGCCCGGCTTGTCCGCAACCTTTGCACGGACTCTGCCTGCCATCTTGTTGATGAAGGACGACTTGCCCGTGTTCGGAATTCCGACAACCATAACCCTCAGCGCCTTACCGACCATTCCGCGGGCGTTGTTCGCCTCGATTTTGTCGGCAAGAATTTTTCTGACAAGGGCGTGATAGCCGTTAAGTCCCTTACCCGTGCGGCAGTCAACAGCCAGAGCCTCAAAGCCCTGAGCCTTGAAATATTTTATCCAGTCAGCGGTAACCCTTTCGTCAGCCATATCGCATTTGTTGAGAAGGATGATGCGCGGCTTTGATGCGGTTATCTCTTCAATTTCAGGGTTGCGGCTCGCAAGCGGAATTCTTGCGTCAAGAATCTCTGTCACACAGTCAACGCGCGAAAGACTTTCTTTGATAAGCCGGCGTGTTTTTGCCATATGACCGGGAAACCATTGAACTGTCTGCTTCTGAAAATCACTCATAAAAATCTCCTAAAAAACGAAAAGGGACTGAAAACGCCAGTCCCTCATACTACTCAATCAAATTTTGTAAATTCGGGCGCAACACGATATTTGACAACGCCGAGAACATATCTTTCGTCAACGCAGCCGACCATAGGCGAACGGCTGTCAGATGACTCGTTACGGTTATCGCCCATAACGAAAAGCTTGCCTTCGGGCACGATGATAGGGAAGCTGACTCCCTCGGTTGTGTGTGTCGGCTCGGCAATATAAGGCTCGTCGAGCTTCACACCGTCAACGAAAACCTCACCCTTGAGAAAGTCGATGTCGACCGTCTGACCGCCCTTTGCGATAACACGCTTGACAAGCGGCTCGTTAAAGGAATTCGGCTGAGTGCTGATGATGATGTCACCGTGTTCGATTTCTTTGTTGACGGCAGAAACAATCAGCCAGTCGTTATCGTGAAGAGTGGGCTCCATCGAATCACCGTCAACGCCGACAAAGCGGATAACAAAGGTGAAAAGGATTGCGATAAGCACCATTGATGTAACAAGGATAGAAACCGAGTCATAAACCAGATTGGTCAGGCTGTATTTTTTCTTGGTCTGAGTTGAGTTTTCCATAATCAGCCACCCGTGTTGAAGTTTTCGTAGATATCAAATTCGCCGAAGGGTAAAATTCTCAGCTGTGCCTTGCCGAGGACATATCTTGTGTCGATAAAGCCGACACCGCTTGAACGGCTGTCAGACGAGTGGTTACGGTTGTCGCCCATAACAAAGACCTTTCCCTCGGGAACAACCAGAGGGAAAAGCACATCTGATGCTGTACGGGTAAGCTCGTTGATATAAGGCTCGTTGAGCTCAACGCCGTTGACAAAAACCTGACCTGAGGTAAAGTTGATGTCGACTGTCTGACCCTCGGTTGCGATAACGCGCTTGATAAGCGGCTCGTTATGAACATTCGGCTGTGTGACGATAACGATGTCGCCGTAGACATATTCACTTTTCGGCATAGTGATAAGCCAGTCTCCGTTATGAAGAGTGGGCACCATAGAATCACCGACAACACTTGTCGGTCGGCAAACGAAGGTGAATACAACAAAAATTATGATAATAGCTGTTGTAATTGAGCTGCAAAGGTCAAAAACGCGAAGCCATTTTAATCTTTTCTTTTTAGCCTGCTCGGGTGTGAGTCCGTCCGCAAGGTGTTCTGAGCGTTCAAGCTGAACGCGGCGCTTGCTTAAAAACATAAGCGAAACCTCCGGGGATAAAATGATTGATAAAAAGGAAAAAGGGCATAGCGAAGCGTAAGCCTCCCATACCCTCAGCTCCTGTGTTATTAGCCGATCTGCTGCTTAACCTTAGCTGCCTTACCGACTCTGTCACGCAGATAGTAGAGCTTGCTTCTGCGTACCTTACCTGTTCTGATAAGCTCGATCTTGTCAACATTGGGGGAGTGAATCGGGAAGACTCTCTCAACACCAACGCCGTAAGATACACGACGAACAGTAAAGGTCTCGGAAACACCGCTGCCCTTACGAGCGATTACAGTACCCTCGAAAGCCTGGAGTCTTTCTCTTTCGCCTTCACGGATCTTAACCCAGATTTTGATGGTGTTACCGACTTTGATTGCATCGGAAACCTCAGACTTGAGGCTGTCCTGTGCGATTAACTTAAGTGCGTCCATTACAGACACCTCCCATAGAATTTCAGGCGTTCATACAAGATTACTCTCCAGAGGACCGTCCGCTTTAATGTTGGGCATTAAACCCCGCCACAGGGCATACTTATCCCGTGGTGGTCAGAAATGCTCTAATATACTATCACAAACATCTGAGGATTGCAAGCGATTTTTTAAATTTTCATCGAAAAACTTCATTATTTTTTGTAATGAGTTTTTTACGCACAACATATTGTTGCTTATGGCGGATACCGACACAATTTTCGATTGTCTCAACGAGCAGCGTCGGGTTAAGATTGGTGGAATTTCCTGCCGCAAGAGAGCATTGAAGGTTGACGATACTGCCTGCGCAGGTGATTTTCTTATCAAAAATCATCTCAATGAGATTGACCTGCTTCATAATCTTGCGGTGTCCCTTTTTGCCGGGCTTTTCAGCGATAAGCTCCTCACCGTTCATAAGCTCATCAGCTTTTTCACAGAAGGTGAGTGCCTCGTCCTCATTCTCAAAAACGAGCTTTACGAAATACTGTGCGGCGGCAATATCCTTAGCATCGTGAACGGGCGCGCCTATCGAAAGAATTTTTATTCCCTCGGGAAGCGTCGAGTTAAGGCGGCTCATAATTTCGTTATTCGTCATATCGCCCTCGATGCGGATATCCATATATTCACAGTCGCTTTCCTGACCGAGAGACAGGGGCAGGGCAAAAGCGATGTACGGGTGGGGATTAAAGCCCTCGGTGTACCACATCGGAAGCTGTGCACGGCGCACGGCGCGTGTCATCATTCGGTTTACATCAAGGTGAGAGATATAAATCGCTCTGCCTGTTTTGGAAAAATTAAGCCTTACCGAGCGCATCACACTTACCTCCGTTGAGTTTATTTGAGCCGCAGCCTGCACACTTGATACGGCAATGCGGAGTCGTCTCGCTCTTATGAGCCTTTTTGTTTTCGTTTATAAGGAAGCTCTTGCTCACACCGTAATCAAGGTGATCCCACGGCAGAATCTCGTCATAGTCGCGGCGGCGGTTTGCATAGAAGGCAGGGTCAATGCCTGCTTCCTCGAATGCCTCCATCCACTTGTCATACTTGAACTGATCGTCCCAGCTGTCGAATTTACAGCCCTTTCTCCACGCAAGCTCAATGACCTTCGAGAGCTTTCTGTCACCTCGTGCGAGAACGCCCTCCATAAAGCTTGTCTGTGTTGTATGGGTGGAAATCTTTATTTTTTTGGTGGTTACACTGTCCATAAGGTGCTGCTGCTTTTCGGCAAGCATCTCCTGCGTGTCCTGCGGCTCCCACTGGAACGGAGTGAACGGCTTGGGAACAAATGATGAAGCGCTGATGCTGACTTGAACGCCCTTGCCCTTCGGTCTGTCGGGCAGGCGGTAAAACTCATCAACAACGCGCTGACCGAGCTGTGCAATTCCTGCAACATCGTCGAGGGTTTCTGTCGGAAGTCCGATCATAAAGTAAAGCTTGACCGCAGTCCAGCCGCCCGAAAAAGCCTTGTCAACCGTAGACATAACATCCTCTTCGGTTACATTCTTGTTGATTGCATCGCGCAGTCTCTGTGTGCCTGCCTCGGGCGCAAAGGTAAGAGAGCTTCTGCGCACAACCGCAAGCTTTTCCATAAGCTCGTCAGAGAAGTTATCCACGCGAAGAGAGGGGAGAGCGATGTTGATTTTATCCTTTGTTGTCCAGTCGAGCATCGAGTTGAGAAGCGGCTGAAGTCCCGTGTAGTCGCTCGTGCTCAGAGAACAAAGTGAAATTTCGTCATAGCCTGAGGTTTCGCAGAGCTTCTTGCACTGCTCCTCGACAACCTCGGGAGATTTTTCGCGGATAGGTCTGTAAAGAAAGCCTGCCTGACAGAATCGGCAGCCTCGGATACAGCCGCGGAAGATTTCCGCCGTAACTCTGTCGTGAACAACCTCGATTGACGGAACGATGAATTTTTCGGGATAAACCGCCTTGTCCATATCCGAAACGATAGCCTTTTCGACCTTTTCGGGAGCGTTTTCCTTAGCGGTCACGCTCTTGACAGTACCGTCAGAGTTGTATTCGACATCATAAAATGCAGGCACATAAAAGCCCTTGTGCTGTGCGGCATCGCGGAGAAAATCAATTTTCGACGAGCCGAGCCCCTTGTGCTTTTTCACAAGAGAAATCAACAGGTCGGTTGTCTCCTCACCGTCACCGAGAAGAAAGATGTCGATGAAATCCGCCATAGGCTCAGCGTTACACGCGCACGGACCGCCTGCGACAACAATGGGTGCAAGGCTTGTTCTGTCCCTTGAATAAAGGGGAACGCCCGCAAGGTCGAGCATATTGAGAACATTCGAGAAGCTCAACTCATACTGAAGAGTAAAGCCGATAAGGTCAAAGTCCTTAATGCTGTCACCGCTCTCGAGTGCCCAGAGCGGAACACCGTTTTCACGCATTTTTTCTTCCATATCGTTGTCGGGCGCAAAAACGCGCTCACACCACGCATCGTCGCGGTTGTTGACAACAGAATAAAGTATCTTCATTCCGAGGTGTGACATTCCGATTTCATAAGTGTCGGGGAAGCAGAAGGCATAACGAACGGCAACGCTGTTCTTATCCTTGACAACGCTGTTAAGCTCACCGCCGACATAGCGGCCCGGCTTCTGCACCTCAAGTAAAATTTTCTGAATTTTTTCCGAAAGCATATTAAATCCTCGCTGGTTAAATAATAAAATAATTTTACTATGTTTTGACGAAATTTTCAAGTGTAAGGATGTATATTAACAAATAACGGATATTTTGTTAAAAGTTACTTAACAAGAAGTTAACTATTATGTGTTATTATAAAAAAGAAATTTAAAGGAAGTGATTTTTGTGGCAAAGGTGCATCCTAAGCCGATTGACGGAACCTTAAGAAAATTTTCACTAAGAGTGCCCGAGGTCATCCGCGAATGCAGCGGAATAACGGTTTTCGGCAAAAGAATAAAATCATTGGTCTTTTCGACCGATGTTGCGATAATACGGAATGTAAACGCGGATGCCGTGATAGCGGTTTATCCCTTCACGCCTCAGCCCGTAATCACTCAGGCGATTTTGCAGGCGTCGGACATACCTGTTTTTGTCGGTGTCGGAGGAGGGCTCACTCAGGGACAGCGCGTGCTCAGCCTTTCGACCTTTGCTGAAATGCAGGGAGCGATGGGCGTAGTGCTCAATGCCCCGACCTCGAATGAGGTTGTAAGTAAGGTGTCGCAGACGGTGGATATTCCGACAATCGTAACAGTTGTGCGTGAGGACGAGGACATCAGCGCAAGAATTGAGTCAGGTGCGAGCGTGCTGAATGTATCCGCCGCCGCGCAAACGCCCGAAATCGTAAGAATGATAAGACAGAGCCACCCTGACATACCGATTATCGCAACGGGAGGACCGACGGATGAAAGCATCAGAGCGACGATTGATGCAGGTGCAAATGCAATCACCTGGACACCGCCGTCAAACGGAGAAATTTTCAAAAATATTATGGCGGCATACCGCAACGGCGAACCACACCCGTGAGCGAAGTTGTGAAACAACTTCGCAATGAAATACGACCTTTCGGTCGTGTGAAATGTTGCTTGCGCAACGCGAAATATCGTCTGCGACGATATGAAATTTTTGCTTGCGCAAAAGTTAAGGACCTGCGGTGCAAAAATATACAGCCCGATTAAAGTCACGCGCGGTAGGGCGGGGGCTTGCTCCCGCCGTAATATGGTACAAATCCTGCGGGACGGGAAACCCGTCCCCTACAATATG
>JAZQGS010000006.1:0-20496 GCA_045540195.1 Acutalibacteraceae bacterium | reverse complement strand
TTGACACCTCATCCGCCTCGTTCCTCGGCACCTTCCCCTCGAGGGGAAGGCTCTGAAAATCACTGCTAATAAAGGCTTCTCCTTGAGGAGAGGCTCCGCCGTAGGCGGTGGTGAGGTGTAGGTTGCAATGCAACCGTTATTATTCAACTCCCCGACAAATTAAAAATTGTATAACAAAAGAGGTAACACATAATGTGCTACCTCTTAATTATTTAAGCTTCAATTTTTTTCTTGCCCTTGTGCTCGACAAGCGGTGCTTCGTCATTGTTGACGCAGTTTTCCGTTATCTTCACGCTGACAATCGACTTATCACTCGGCACGGCATACATAATCGGCATAAGAATCTCTTCCATAACCGCACGAAGTCCGCGTGCACCTGTTTTTCTCGCAAGTGTCTTTTTAGCAACAGCCGTCAGTGCCTCGGGTGTGAACTCAAGCTTAACGCCGTCCATTCCGAGAAGGGACTGATACTGCTTGACGATAGCGTTTTTCGGCTCGGTGAGAATCTTGATAAGAGCCTCCTCGTCAAGCTCCTTGAGCGTTGTGATGACAGGAAGTCTGCCGACAAGCTCGGGAATAAGACCGTATTTTGTAATATCCTGAGGGATAACCTTTGAAACGGCATTCTCGAGTGAGAAATCCTTTTTGCTTCTGATTTCTGCTCCGAATCCGACCGACGAGCCGCCGAGTCTCTTTTCGACGGTTTTTTCAATTCCGTCAAACGCACCGCCGCAGATGAAAAGAATATTTGAGGTGTTGACCTGAATACACTCCTGCTGGGGATGCTTTCTGCCGCCCTGAGGAGGAACATTGGCAACCGTTCCCTCGACAATCTTCAGAAGTGCCTGCTGAACGCCCTCACCGCTGACATCTCGGGTGATTGACGGATTTTCGGATTTGCGGGCAATCTTGTCGATTTCATCAACATAAATGATGCCCTGCTCAGCCTTGTCGATATCGTAATCAGCCGCCTGAATCAGTCTTAACAGAATATTCTCGACATCCTCACCGACATAACCTGCCTCTGTGAGGGTTGTTGCATCGGCAATGGCAAAAGGAACATTAAGAATTTTTGCAAGCGTCTGAGCAAGCATTGTCTTGCCGACACCTGTGGGGCCGAGAAGAAGGATGTTGCTCTTCTGAAGCTCAACATCAGTTTCCTCCGCCTTGAAAACGCGCTTGTAGTGGTTATAAACCGCAACGCTCAGTGCAATTTTAGCTTCATCCTGACCGACGACATACTCGTCAAGACCGAGCTTGATTTCCATCGGAGTGGGAAGCTTGGTATTGTTTTTTGCTTTCTTTTTATTGCTTCGTCCGACCGTTTCTTCTTCAATGATAGCCTGACAGACCTCGATACACTCGTCACAGATATAAACACCGTCACCGGCAATCAATCTGTCTACCTGATCCTTGGTCTTGTGGCAGAAAGAACAACGGACAAACTTGTCGCGTCTTTCATCATCTCTGGGCATTGTTACACCTCTGATTTATCTTTTGTAAAGAACCTTATCAACGAGGCCGTATTCCATAGCCTCCTGAGCTGAAAGGTAGTTGTCTCTTTCAGTGTCAAGAGCAATCTGCTCGATTGACTTGCCTGTATTCTCAGCAAGGATTCTGTTGAGCTTATCTCTTGTTTTAAGAATATGGTCAGCAACGATTTTGATTTCGGTAGCCTGACCTCTTGCACCGCCGAGGGGCTGATGAATCATAATCTCGCTGTTGGGAAGAGCGTATCTCTTGCCCTTTGCGCCCGCTGAAAGAAGAAATGCGCCCATTGAAGCAGCCATACCCATACAGATTGTTGAAACATCACATTTGATATACTGCATTGTATCGTAAATTGCCATACCTGCAGTTACAGATCCGCCGGGGCTGTTGATATAAAGGCTGATATCCTTCTCGGGATCCTGACTCTCAAGGTGGAGAAGCTGTGCAACAACAAGACTTGCTGTCGCATCGTTCACTTCGTCGGAAAGAACGATAACTCTCTCGTTGAGAAGGCGTGAAAAAATGTCATAAGAACGCTCGCCTCTGCTTGTCTGTTCAATAACATAAGGTACTAAAGCCATATTTTATTTCCTCCGTTCGATATGTTGTTTAAATAAAGGGTGGTGACAGTTGAATTCTGCTCCACTATCCCCACCCTAATATTGTCGTTTAATTCACTGATTATTCAGCAGCTTCCTCTGTCTTCTTAGCAGCTGCCTTCTTTGTTGTCTTCTTCGGCTTCTCCGCAACGATAGCCTTTGCATTCTTTACAAGGAAATCAACTGTCTTCTGACCGACAACATCCTTCTTGACATCCTCAATACGGATAAACTTCTTGATCTGGTCAGCTTCCATCTGATACATATCAGCCATTTCCTGAATCTTAGCCTCTGCATCCTCGTCAGTTGCCTCGATCTTCTCAAGCTCAGCAATCTTATCAATAGCAAGCTGAAGCTTAACCTGCTTAACAGCGTTTGCTCTCATACTCTCTTTGAAAGCATCCTTATCCATACCCATATACTGAAGGTACATATCAAGGCCGATACCCTGCTGAGCGAGTCTCTGCTCATACTCCTTAACATCGTCCTCGAGCTTGTTGTCATACATAACCTCGGGGATTTCACCCTCAACGAGCTCAACAACCTTTTCAAGAACATTGCTCTCGAATTCACGGTCAATCTGCTCTGTCTTTGTCTTAACGAGGTCAGCCTTGATGCTCTTCTTGAGGTCTGCAAGTGTTTCGCAATCCTCACTTACATCCTTTGCAAACTCGTCGTCAAGTGCGGGAAGCTCCTTGACCTTGAGCTCGTGAAGCTTTACCTTAAATGTAGCATCCTTGCCTGCAAGCTCGGGAGCATACTCTGTGGGGAATGTGACATTTACATCAAACTCCTCGCCTGCCTTGTGACCGATAACCTGATCCTCAAAGCCGGGGATGAACTGGCCTGAGCCGAGTGTGAGATCAAAGTTTTCGCCCTTGCCGCCGTCAAAAGCTACGCCGTCAACAAAGCCCTCGAAATCGATAACTGCGATATCGTTCTTCTTAGCCTTTCTTGCTTCCTCAACTGTAACTGTACGGGAGTTTCTCTCCTGCATTGAAGCAAGCTCCTTCTTAACATCGTCAGCTGTAACTGAAGCGTCGCCCTTGTCAGCCTCGATGCCCTTGTAGCCCTCGATTGTGATTTCGGGCATAACTGTAATTTTAAGTGTGATTTCAACACCTGTCTCGTCCATCTTTGTTACTTCAACATCGTGAGGAGCAGCAACGGGATTGATGCCTGCCTCTTCGATAGCTGCACCGACTGTTTCGGGATAAACGATATCAAGTGCATCCTCATAGAATACCTCTTTGCCGTAGAACTTCTCAATCATTGCAAGAGGTGCCTTGCCCTTACGGAAGCCGGGGAGCTGAATCTTGTTCTTCTGCTTGTTATAAGCCTTAACGACAGCAGCCTTAAAATCCTCTGCACTTACCGCAACCTCAAGTGTGTAGATGTTTGTTTCTGTTTTGTTTGCTGATTTTAACATTGAAAACTTCCTCCTGTTTGGCATTGCCTGTGAGCGATACTCCCACATATACCATTAACCATAGGGTGACGGTAACAATCCGAACCGTGTTTTTTATCGGATGATTTCCGCCACTTCTGTGTTAAAATACTCGCAAATCCGAAAGGATTTGCTGTGTTTTTGCCTTGAATTGCCAAAAATCCTCTCGATAAAAAATCTCCGACCCGAAAGCTGAGATTTTTCAGATGATTTTTGGATGTTGAGGGTGTCGACAGGCTGACGCCTTTCAAAGCCGAAACGCCAAAAAGCGCTGAAAAGGCTCGCTTTCGGGCAGGTTCGGATTATTATCGTCACCCTACATTATAGCAGATAGTTTCTGCTTTTTCCATACCTTTTTTATATATTTTTGGACTTTTATCAAAATTTTACCAACAATTTCGGACAAAAATCGAGAAAATCCGCCGAAACTAGCTCAAATTCGACTCCGTCGCGCTCTCCGCGGAACGCCCAGTTGACTGACGGACCGTGAAGATGACCGTAATAACAGTGCTTTGCGCCCGAGGAAATAACGATATCGTAAATTTCCGAGCAGGTCTGAGTGAGGCTGACGGGCGGATAATGCAGAAATATTATCGGCTCACCGCCGAGCTTTTCTGCCTCGTCAAGGGACATTTTAAGCCTTCCCGCTTCGCGCAGAAGCACCTTTTCGTCCTCTTTTTTCTCACAGTCAAAGAACCAGCCGCGCGTACCGCAGACAGTATAGTCTCCGACTCTGAAGGCGTTGTTGAAAAGCACCTTTACGGAATTTATGTTGTTTTCGGCAAAGAACTTTTCGGTCTTGCTTTTTGTTGACCACCAATAATCGTGGTTGCCCTTCATTATGATTTTTGTGCCGTTGAGCCTTTCAAGAAAACGGAAATCCTCAAGCGTTTCTTCCATATTCATTCCCCACGAGATATCACCGGGAATTACAACAAAATCATCCTCACCGACAACGGCATTCCAATTTTTTTCGAGTCTTTTTTCAAAATCCTGCCAACCGCGGAAAATATCCATCGGCTTGTCGCAGGAAAAAGAAAGATGCGTGTCGGCAATCGCAAACAAAGACACAGCTCTTCACCTCTTTTCAGTATATTCATAAAAAATAAAAACATAATAAAAGTGTGACCGTTTGTCACTAAAAAATTTAAGGAGTTACACAAAATGAAAAAAGAAATCAAAGAAATCAAGTGTAATGCTCATAACTGCATTTACAACGAGGACGGCTGCAAGTGTGTTGCAGGTCATATCGAGGTCGGCCCGTCAAGCGCCTGCACCTGTGCGGACACAATCTGCGCTACCTTTGAGCCCGGCAACAAGAATAACTAAGTTTGCCTTATCAGGCAAGTGAAGTTGACTTGCGTCAGTGAAGTTGCCGGGCAGTGAAGCTCAATTCGCAAGTGATGCAACCGCACTGACAAACAACTACCACCCGAAAAAGAAAGCAACGCCTCTCTTTCGGGTGGTTATTTTAATTTCAAAAATTTGACCCGAAATCAAATCTTATTTAAGCATATCGAAAACGACCTGCTCCATTTCTTCTTTCTTGCAGCAGCCTGTAAAGCGCGGTGTCTTACCCTTGAGGTTTGCAAGCTGGGGAGGACACTCCTCACCTGTCTCAACCTTAAGACCGAGCACCATATCAAACTCGTCCATACCCTCGCTCATACCGGGATGAACGGCATCAAGAACAGCCTTGCTGAACTTGTAGGGGTTTGCTGTTGATGCGATAACTGTCGGAGTTGTGTCACCTGTCACAGCCTTGTAATCATCATAAACAGAAACTGCAACGGCTGTATGAGTGTCGCAGAGATATGAGTTTTCCTTGAAGGTCTTTGCAATGCAGGCCTTTGTTCCCTCGTCGTCACAGCAGCCGGCATCAAAGAGAGCCGTAAGCTTTGCGAAAACATCATCGTTGACAGTATATTTACCCTCAGCGGAAAGTGCGCCCATCCACTCGCGGACAAGAGCATCGTTCTTATCTGAAAGCAAGAAGAGAAGTCTCTCGAGGTTGGATGAAATAAGAATATCCATTGACGGAGAAACTGTTGTATAGAAATCTCTGACGCGGTTGTAGTTACCTGTCTTGAGGAAATCTGTGAGAACATTGTTTGCGTTTGATGCGCAGATGAGCTTCTTCATCGGAACGCCCATTTCCTTAGCGTAATAAGCGGCAAGGATGTTGCCGAAATTACCTGTGGGAACAACAACATTGATTTCGTCGCCCGCCTTGATTGCGCCCTTCTCGAGCATATCGCAGTAAGCTGATACATAATAAACAATCTGCGGAACAAGTCTGCCCCAGTTGATTGAGTTTGCAGAAGAGAACATCATTCCCTTTTCCTCAAGCTTTGCGGCAACAGCCTTGTCTGTGAAAATCTTTTTAACACCCGACTGTGCATCGTCAAAGTTACCCTCGATTGCACATACGCCGACATTTGAGCCCTCCTGGGTTGTCATCTGAAGCTTCTGCATAGGGCTTACACCGTCGTTGGGATAGAAAACAAGGATTCTTGTGTTCTTGACATCCTTGAAGCCCTCGAGTGCGGCCTTACCTGTATCACCCGATGTTGCAACGAGAATCACAATCTCCTTGTCGGGAGCAGACTTTGAAGATGCTACCGTGAGAAGATGCGGAAGAAGCTGGAGCGCCATATCCTTGAATGCGCAGGTCGGGCCCTTCCAGAGCTCGAGAATCTCCGTACCCGGAGTAAGTGTGTGAAGCGGTGAAACCTTTTCGCTTGAGAATTTGCCCTCACCGTATGCGCCGTTTACGCATGCGTCGATTTCCTCAGCAGTAAAATCTGTGAGGTAAAGCGAAAGAATTTCCTTTGCTCTTCCTATGTAATCAAGTCTTGAAAGACGGACGATATCGTCCATCGAAATCTGCGGAATTGATTCGGGTACAAAAAGTCCGCCCTCTTTTGAAATGCCGTGAGCAATAGCCTCGGCAGAGCTGACCTTTATGGACTTGTCTCTTGTGCTTGTATATAACATTGTTCATTCTCCTTCGAATGTTTTTGTTGAACACCTCATCCACCGCAAGGCGGTCCCCCTTCCCCTCGAGGGGAAGGCAAAGAGGTTTAATCCTATCCGAGATATTATATCACACTCTGTCAATAACCTCAACCGTTAAACGCATTTTCTATATAATTGATTTTAACGGGCTGCATATTTTCGTCGAGATAAACCTCACAGACATCAAATCTGTCCTGCTCGGGATGCGGATGTCTTTGTGAAAAAATCTTTGCGGATGCAATTATTTTTCTCTGCTTTTCTTTATCGACCGCCTCACGCGGCTCTGAAATCGCTCCTGCACTTCGAGCCTTGACCTCGACAAAGCAGAGATAGTTTCCCTTGAAAGCAACAATATCCAGCTCACCCTCACGGCAACGGAAGCCTGCCGCCATCAGATCGTATCCGTTTTTCTGCATATACCTTGCCGCGTGAATCTCTCCCCAGTGTCCCTGCTTATTTATTTTCATAAAAGCTCTTGAGGAAGGTGATTCGGTGAATATCCGATGCTCCGTACTTCGTGAGCATCTCATAGTGAAGCTTTGTGCCGTAGCCCTTGTGCTTCGCAAACTGATATTCGGGATATTTTTCATCCATTTCGAGCATAAAACGGTCCCTTGTGACCTTGGCAAGAATCGATGCCGCGGCAATAGACATCGAGTTTGCATCACCCTTGACGATAGTACGCGTCGGAACGCCGAGTCCGGGATCGCGGTTGCCGTCGACGAGCGCCATATCGGGCTTCACCGAAAGTCCGTCAAACGCGCGGCGCATGGCAAGATATGTTGCCTGAAGAATGTTGATTTCATCAATCTCCTTTTCGTCGGCAACGGCTATACTGTAAGCGAGAGCCTTTTCTTTTATAACATCAAAAAGCTGCTCGCGTTTTTTCTCTGTTAATTTTTTGGAGTCATTCACACCGTCAATAACGCATCCCTCGGGAAGAATTACCGCGGCGGCACATACGGGACCCGCAAGCGGTCCTCTGCCTGCTTCGTCAATTCCGCAAACAACGCCAAAGCCCTCTGCCTTGGCTTCGTTTTCATATCTGAACCAATCAACGGGCTCTTTGTTTACTTCTTTTTTCATAAATTCACCTGATAAAGAGAAAGGGGCTGTTGCCAGCCCCCTGAATTTAAAGCCAATCAGTCAACGATAACTGTACCGTCTTCCTTGATTGTGATCTTGTCGCCGTCCTTGACAGCGTTGAGGAAATCCTCACCGAGTGAGTCAACAGCAACGATTGAGTTGTCTGTCCATACATCTGCAAGAATTACACCTGCGGCTGCAAGTGAGTCAATCGGCTGTGAGAAAAGCATTGCGCTCGGAGCAAGCTTGAGAGCGGCAACTGTATAGATAACCATACCGCCTGTTGTTGAACCGATTGTCTGAGGAAGGCAGAGAACCTTGCCTGTAAGATTCTTGCCGTAAACATCGGGGTTGTTCTGGTCAGAACCGATAACATAGTCCTTACCGAGAACGGGGATGTCGTGAAGAAGAGCTGTTTTCTGGAATGTTGCAAGAGTATTGACACCGTTGTGAGATACTACTGCCTCGCCCTTATCGATTTTACCTGCTACGACAGGACGGCCTTTAAATGTTTTACTCATAATCAATAACCTCCCTTAACAACAATTTTTGTAATATCGTCTGTTGTGAAATAACGAGCTGTTGTATATGTACGAAGCTTATTTGAGCAGGTGATAACATTGCTGCTGTCGCCGCCGCAAAGCGGATTGTTCATATACATAAGCGGACAGATGTAAGAAAGATTTACACCGCGGAGAAGAAGCTTGTTGTAAGCATCCTTATTCTCCTTCTTGAATCTCTCGAGAACATCGGGAGCAGCTGTCATGATTGTACGGATCTGTACAGTCTTCTTGCCCTGAGCCTTGCACTCGTTGTCAATTCTTTCAGCCCACTCGCCGAGCTGCTCGTATGAAAGGTGAGGACAGCCGATGAAGCAAAGCTTCGGAGTTGCGTTCTTGTCCTTCCAGATAACGGGATAGTTTTTGTAAACTCTCTCGAGCTCTGCATCGTCAATGACATAAGTCTTTGCGCCCTCGATGATGAGATCCTCGCCCATTTCAACTGCTTCGGGAGTAAGATTTTCGATGTGATAGAGGCCGACGGCACCGTTAGAAGCTGTTGCAGCGCCGAAATCCTTGAGGTAAGCCTTTGTCTTATCGTCAAGCTCTGTTCCGATCCACTTGTCAAGACCCTTGACATAGGGAACATCCTCCATAACCTTCATACCGATAGCTGAACCGAGAACCTGAGCCTCGGGAATCTTTGTTGTCTTAACCTCGATAATCCACTTTGCCTTTCTTCCCTCGTCTGTAACAAGGTCAAATGCGGGAACCTTGCCGAGAATTGAGCCGAAGAGCTCGATGATACCTGAGTTACGGTTACATCTTGCGCCGAGAACGGAGTTAGCGTAAACAACAGCTGATGACTCAGCCCATGAGAGAATGTCGCCCTTCTTGGGAGTGTTACCTACCTCGTCCATATAGCAGGTGCAGGTGAAAGCCTTATCATCCTTGATACCGAGCTTCTTGAGCTGAACCTCGTAGGAATCCTGCATACCGTAAAGAATCTTGTTGAAGATAAGCTTCTGAAGCGGATTGCACTTTACATTTGCATAGTCAATGGGTCTGGGGTCAACAGAGAAAGTCTCATCAACCTTGAGACCTGCGTCGATAAGCTCCTGTGTGATATCAAACACGGGCTTGAGAACGGAGATACCGAAGCTTGTAACAAGGTGACCCTTGTTGCCTGCAACAGAAACGAACTTTTCTGCGCCGAAAGCATCACCGTAGAGAACGAGAGTCTTCATAACCTTTGCCAGAGTTTCACCCTGTGAGCCGTGAAGAATGGCAACCTCGTCATCAGTGAGCTTCATTTTGTAAGTGAAGTTTTCATTCATAATGATTTTCCTCCTCTTGATTAAAATACCAAGTGCAAGTTCAACTTGCCTAAATCCTTTTTATTATATAATAAAGGAAAAGCAATTTCAAGATAATATTGAAAATATTGTCATATTTTTGACAATCGGATTTATAATTTTTAATGTTATTGCAGATCGGAAAATAAATTTTAATTTGTCGGGATATTGAATAATAACGGTTGCGTTGCAACCTACACCTCACTACCGCCTACGGCGGAGCCTCTCCTCAAGGAGAAGCCTTTATTAGCGGTGATTTTCAGAGCCTTCCCCTCGAGGGGAAGGGGGACCGCTTGCGGTGGATGAGGTGTTATAAAAAGATCCCGACAAACCTCCAATTTATCGAACAAATAATAAATTAAAAACATCAATCATTTTTCTGTACTTTTGTAAAAATTTATGTTATGCTTTGGGCAGAATAAATCTCGGGGTGCGTTATGGACAAAAACAAAAAGGATAAACTTCTTAACATTATAAAAATCGTTGTTGCGGCGGCAATCTTTGTCACTGCCGTTCTCAATTATAAAACGCTCTCGGAGCTTGACATCCGACTTCTTGTGGCCGGGGCATCAAGCCTTGCCGTGGCGATAATGCTCATTCTCGGTGTCTATGTCGTCAAGGCTGTTCTGCTCGTTCTGCCGGCATCGGTCATTTATATTTCGGTCGGTGTTGCTCTCGACACCAAAACGGCAGTGCTCGTGAATGTCGCAGGTATCGCGATTGAGGTTTTCATCACATATTTTCTCGGAAAATTTCTCGGCAAGGATACCGTTGAAAAAAAGCTCAGAGGCACAAAGGGCGGCGACAAGCTTCTCTCGATGAAAGATAAAAATAAAAATCTCGCAACCTTTATTATCCGTTTCGTGCCCGCCTTCCCGATAGATTTCTCGTCACTTTTTATGGGAGCTTTTGATTTTAAATTTCTGCCCTATTTTCTCTGCTCGGTCGCAGGCCTCGCACCCAGAGTAATTGCTTTTACAATTCTCGGTGATAAAATCTATGACCTTATTCCGATGAAATACATCGTTCTTATCGCAATCTGCGCCATCCCCGTCGCAGGCGCGGTAATCCTCATCAAAAAAGCCGTCGCGAAGAAAAAGGCAGGCTGAAAAAATTTTTAATCAGACAAAAAAGAGAAGCGGCGCACCGCTTCTCTTTCTCTTTTTCAGTTATTTAATTAAACTAACGATCTCTTTGTTTTTGCCTAAAACACAAGTGGTAATTATCTCTGCGATATCCTCGTCGCTCTTTGCGCAGTCCTCTTCAACCCACTGCATAATAACCGCAAAAATTCCCGACAGATAAAACCGCATTATATAATGTCTTTCTCTTTCAGGAAAATTAAATCTCGAAAGAATCGGATCAAAAACATTCTGAAACAGTCTGTCATAAATTCCGTTGAGGTCAAAGGAAATATAGTTTGACATCATCGTTTTAAAGAGTCTTTTATTCTCTCTGAAATAACGCAGAAACGGCATCAGATATTTCTCCGTCATAAAGTTGAGCTCTGTCAGCTCACAGTCCGAAAACCTGTTTGTGATAAGCTGCTTTTCGTCAACGAAATACTCCATAAAGCCGTCAAGAATGTGTCTTGCCGTTTCATCAAGCAGGTCTCTTGTGTTCTGATAGTGAAGATAAAATGTCGAACGGCTGACGCCTGCTTTTTCGCATACTTCTTTTATTGTGATATACTCAAAATCCTTCTTTTCAAGAAGCTCCAGCAACGCCTTGTCCATTTTTACGGCGGTGTTGAAGTACTTGCTTTCAGACTTATTCAAGCAACACACCTCTTTTACTGATCGCTTATCTGACGGGCAAGCTCAACAATTTCAAAAGCATATTTTGCCTTGCCCTTTTCAAGAAGCTTTTTGTAAATCGGATAGTTTATTCCGCATCCGATAAAGCCGATAATTCCGATAATTATACCGAGCACCAGCATTGCTGTTCCCGAACCGATAACCTGCATCGAAAGGCACATTCCGAGTCCTGCTACAAGACAGGCTATGATGCCGAAGGTGTAGGTAAAAACCGTTGCGGGAAGCTTCGCCTTATTGTCAAGCTTTTTGAGCGCGACTATTTTTGAATTGTCCTTCGGAGCGTACTCCTTTGCGATTGCCTCTGCTAAAATTTTGTCTGTGTTCATTTTGTCTGCCTCCTTTAAATTTTACAACACCATTATAAGGCGTCAGAAGGCGGAAAAAAAGAACACAAATCTCAGATTATGTGAAGTTCAGGATTTTTTAATGCCTTAAAATCGGCAACAACGGGCAGATGATCCGCAATAACATCGTGCAGAGTCTGTGCGCCCGTGCATTCAAGCCCGCGGAAGAAAATATAGTCGATTTTTTTGAACGGCTTGTCCGACGGATAGGTGCATTCAGTTGCACCCTCAAACAGATCTGCCGTGTCGATAAGCCTCTCTCGGATGGGATCAAGCACCGCGTCATCGGGTTCGACATTGAAGTCACCCATAAGGATAATCGGCTTATCCGTCGAATCAATAAGAAGCGTAATTAGCTTGACGGCATTCACTCTTTCAAGCTTTGCGAGTCCCATGTGGCAGACCAGCCAGCAGACCTCGACGCCCTCGACATCGACAGTCGCACGGATAACGCATCTCGACTCGTAATATGCAGGCTCACTCTTATCCTCGGGGTCGGGAATATGAAAATTTTCAACCTCAAGTATCGGATATTTCGTCAGAATCGCATTGCCGAAGGGATTGTTTCCGTCGATTTTATCGCCGAGACCGAAAAAGCCGTTCCAGCCGAGCTTTTCACAGAAAAAACCGACCTGATCGGTGTATTCCTCGTCGTCACCCTCGTTCATAACCTCGTTAAGCCCGAGAAAGTCGGGGTCAAGACGCCTGATCTCCTCAGCAAAATAATCAAGATCAATCACCTGACGGAGGTAATCCGTCGCGTGCTGTATGTTAAAGGACATAAATTTCATAGAATCACCCTCCGGATATTATTATACCACGGAATCGCTCTCTTTTCAATGCTGTATAAAGATAACAAAGCCGCCCTTATCCGAAGATAAAGGCGGCTTTTTTCTGGCACCCCCTGCGGGAATCGAACCGATATTTAGGTCTTAGGAGTGTCGGTCTTTTGGTGTTTTATAGTGTTAAGATATGCCTTGTAATCCTTGATATTTCAATGGTTATAGGAGTTTCGCTTGTTAAAATGTGTTACCAAATTCTTGCTGATTTTAAGTAGTTTTAAGTAAAAAACGCTTACTTAAAAGTACACGGTTTTGTATTTAGGTTGATTTGTTTTAATTGTATATGTTATAATGTTGGTATCAAACTATATGAGGTGCTCATATGAAAGAAACAATACTAAAAAACAGGCTGACTGCGTTTGTGAGGTAATGATATGAGAAATTATGATATTGCCGCCTTTATATGGCCGTCTTACACAGGTGACGAGCCGAGAACCCGTATTTTCTGGCCCGAGGGCTATGGTGAATGGCAGACTGTTAAAGCAATGACCAACAAAGGCTATGAAGGTTGCCGTTGGCCCCGTATTCCCACCTGGGGATATGTTAACGAAGCTGACAGCAGGGTTATGGAAATGCAGATTAACTGCGCTGTTTCTTACGGCGTCAATGTTTTTATTTATGACTGGTATTGGTATGATAACCGCCCGTTTCTTGAAAACTGTCTTAATGACGGATTCCTTAAAGCCCGCAACAACACTCAGATGAAGTTCATGCTCATGTGGGCAAATCATAACGCCAATCATCTTTGGGATAAACGCAATTCAGACCGCGATCTTTCAACAGTTATATGGAGCGGTGCTGTTACTCCCGAAATTTTTTCGGAGATATGCGACAGAACAATCGAAAAATATTTCAAGCGTGAAAATTATTATATGATTGACGGATGCCCCGTATACATGGTTTTTGATGTTGACAACTTCATCCGTACATTCGGCACAACTCAGGAATGCAAAAAAGGTCTTGAAGAATTCCGAAGAAAAACCGTTGAGGCCGGCTTCAAGGGACTCCATTTTCAGGCTGTAAACTGGAAAGGACATACATATAACTGGCTTAATGACGGTGACGACTGCAAAGGCATGACAGTTTATGAGCTTTATGATTATCTCGGTTTTGATTCCGTTACAAATTACAACTGGTTTTCCTGCGTTGACCCCGACGGTGACTATGCGCAGCAGACCGACGCTTATATTGAAAATCTTGAAGAAGAAACCAAGTTGATGAATGTGCCTTTCTATCCCAATATTTCAGTAGGCTGGGATAATAATGTGAGATTCAACAAGTTCATTCCCGGCGTTGTTAAAAATAACACTCCCGAAAATTTCAGAATCGCCTGCGAAAAGGTCAAGAAATTTGCTGATGAGTCAATAGAAAAGGGTGTTATGAAAGCTCCGTTCATAACAGTTAACAGTTGGAATGAATGGACTGAAACAAGCTATCTCCAGCCTGATGACCTTTACGGTTACGGCTATCTGGAAGCAATTAAAGAGGTCTTTACCGGGGAATGAATATGACTGTTTTTAAAGATTTTTCTTAAGGTAACAAAGCCTGCCGAGGCAATCGCCCCGGCAGGCTTTTTAGTTTATTTGTCACCATTACCCTTTCACGGTTGTTCCTGTTTCTATCTGTAAATCGGCAGGCTCCAGTTTTCTATCTCTTCTTTATCACCGTAGAACAGATATTTTGTTTCGCCGATTTCCGCAGAGAATGTGACTGAATCCACATCTGTATACCATTTATTATTAAAATAGTCCCATACATCCGTCTTGCCTTCAAAGGTGACGGCCTTCTCCCCTGCCGTGACAGCGTGGAATACCACCATATTCTGATTTGCCATCAGCACATCCTCTGAATCGGAATAAACATGGATTCCGCAAGCACGAGCAATGGCTTTCAGATTGTTGACTGAAATCAGCGAATCACCGTAATAAATAGTGGTATAGTCTTTCTGCCTGTTGATTGCAAAGCCTACAGAGCCGTCGGAATATTTACCGAGAGTCTCGGTCTGTCCGCCGACAACCTTCATAGCACGGGAGATAAGCGCAGTATGATTATCGCTGATCAGACCCGGAACGGCAGACTGCTTTGTCATTTTTATTCCGGTTTTGGATTGTAATTTCTTTACCTTGAATTCCATACCCGTGAGTGCTTCAGCCTGCTGAGTGGTCATGCTTCCGAAATTATACATAAAGAGCGTTGTCTTGCCGTCTTTATGAAGTGCTGTCTGAAGCTGTTCTATCTGCTCATCCGTCATATCAAACGCAGATGTGATGATATACAGTTTTGCATCGTCAACTCGTCCCGCAAGCACATCTTTAAGCTGAACATAGCAAGTTGAGAGCCCTGCGTGATAGAGATTAAGCTGCATCTCGCCCAGCAATTCATCACCCACAGGACCTTGATTTGCCATGCGGTGAAGCGAATATTCATCTACAACAAGTGCCACATCGAACCGAGATGCCTGACCGTACCCGTTCTGATATGCCTGATACAGATTCGACAGCTTTCCGAGGTTTTCCCATATTGCCGAATCATCCAGCCATCCCCTCGCCCATAAGTCCATCGCCCACAAGCCGTTACCGTGGATAATGGTATCGCCCAGCTCTCGCTTATGCACTTCAATAATATCCCTCAGGCTTATTATGGGAGTTAAAAAAGTATCTTCATACGGCTCATCGGTGTGATTGATAAATGTTCGCTCATCACTTTCCTGAAACCATATTTTTCCGTTTCGCTGAATTGAGTCAACCGTTGACATATATGCACCCGTTGCACCCACAGGTGAATTCGGAGCGTATGAACTGCCGTTGCGGTCTCTGTAACTGATCGGCCCTGCAAAGCCGTCGATATTTTTGTCAGACAGCAGCCAATTCAGATTATGGTGTCCTGAAAGAGAGCTGTATAATTCAAAATGATAACCGTAGAAAGAAATTACGATAGCGCGGTTTTCTGTACGCTCTTTGATAATACGCGCAAGATTCGAAATGCGCGCTACCGTAAGGTCACAGATATACTGATGATAATCAACATATTTCTGCGTTTTTGTTCCGTAAAAGAGAATATCTTTATACAGCTTGCTGTTGTCATAAATGTTGCCGGGGAGATTATTCGGAATAGTCACTGTGGAAAGCTTCACGAAAGAATTCCCCCACGCTTTCTGCAAATCCCTGTCTGTCGGATATTTCACTTTCAGCCACCGGGCAAATTTTTCATTGTTTGCGTTTGAAAAGTCCTGTCCGTTTTCACGGTACAGATACTGAAACCATTCATTATTTTCAAGATGATATCCGATAATATGCTTCGACAGCTCACTGTTGGAGCTGACATAATCGACCAGATGAGCAAGCCTTCTGCTTGATTCTTCATTGAATAAATCTGATGCCATTGATACAACGCCGGATTTTATGCTTTTATCTTTATACTGTATTATTTCGCTTTCGGGTACGGAGCCTGTGTCGGGCATTGTCACCTTGACACGAAGCAGGATTTTTGCGTCCGGGTCCCCCTCTGTAATACTCTTAACGCTCTCGTGAAGATGAGAGTATAACTGTCTGTATTCCGCCTCGCTGATGCTGTCAAGGTCGGCATAATAATTGATATTTTCAATAATGGAGTGAAGATGTATTCCCGCATCAGCGGCAAATTCCGCCTGACTTGTTGTGACACCGTTGGGATTAGGGAAATCCGTATTACCGAAAAAGAGGACGGGAGATGTAAGCTGACCGTTGATTGAAAGCCGTGATAATCCGTTAACCGAGATAACCTCTGATTCCGGCATATCCGCCGCAAAAACAGGCTTCGGTGTGTCAATCGCAACACTTTCATTTTCAGCGAATTCTGCTGTTACAGCAACCGCCTCTTTGCAGGTGTATTCCACCTTGTTGTTTGCGCACGAAAAAAGTGAAAAAATAAAGGCAAGAATGCCGGCAAAAAACCTTTTAAACATACATCATATCCTCCTGCTTTTTCACAATAATATCACAAAAGATTCAAAAACTTATTAAAACTTAATTGAAAATTATTTTAACACATTACAACAATAATTACAATAACTAACAATAAAGGATAATTATCTGTTTTGTTTCAGCAGCTTAAGTGGATTATATCAGGAGAAGGACATTCTGAAGATTGGATTGATTTGTGACCGTAAAAACAAAAAAGCCGAAAAACCTTGTAAAATAAAGGTTTGTCGGCTCTTTTCTGGCACCCCCTGCGGGAATCGAACCCACAACTAACCATTAGGAGTTCGCCCCAAGGGGTGTTATTTTGTTCACTTTTATCACTCAAAACACCTCACAATCCCTTATTTTACTAGGGTTAGCGGGTGTTACGATGTTAACAGAGTCACTCTCTGTTTTCTCTAATATTTTGCCGTTTTGCTAATGAAAATTAGCAGAATATTAGCAAGTGAGCGACAAACAGGCGAATGATAGTGTGTTAATTCTGTCACTATAAAGCTTTTTACGCGTACAACTTGTGTGCGGTTGGTTTTATCTAATTTTTGAAAGCATTGTGTATTTCCTTAATTGTTTTGATTTGCAGATATGAAAATCTAGGAATTATTGAATTCCGAAAAATCTTATGATAAGATTTAAAATAGAAAGAAGGGGGATAATATGCAATCTGTAACTTCAAAAATCTTTATGGCTACTTTGCGTATGATATTTCATTCTCCATTGTCTGACAGTTCAAAATTATCTGACAATGCTGCAAAACTGACAAAAGATAAAAAGTCAAGATATAAACCCTCAAAGAACTTTACATATACAAAGCATTCTGTTGAAGATGTTAAATACGAAAAGATTATTAATAGGAATTGCAATACAGAAAAAGTTATATTGATGATTCATGGCGGCGGATTCAAAATTGAACTGAATGATTTTTACCGCAAGCTTGCCGAAAAATATAGTAATATGTTTTGTGGTGCAACCGTAATAAATGTTGACTATGGGAGATTTCCTGAGCATCAACTTCCGTCACAGATGTACGATGTCGTGAAAATCTATTTACATTTATTAGATAAAGGAATTAACAATTCAGATATCATAGTTATTGGTGACAGTGCAGGTGCCACATTGGCTATGACATCTTCATTATGGCTCAGAGATAACAACTATCCCTTACCCGGACACATTGTTTGCTTTTCTTTATGGGCAGATGCAACCTCAAGCGGAGATTCTAAAATTACAAATGCATATACTGACCCATTTTATGGAATTGCAAAGCACAAAAAAGTAGAAGATAATCTTCATTTGCTCAGGAGAATATCCAAGTATGTTCTGAATGTTGATAGAACAGACCCCTATATTTCACCCTTGTTCGGCAGTTTTGAAAAATTCCCCAAGGTAACATTGATATGCGGAACCGCAGAGTTGGATGAGAGCGATAGCGACAGAGTATATGATAAAATGAAAAATGCAAATATTGATGTTGAACTTTACAAATTTGAGGGTATGTGCCATTGTTTTCAGTTGTTTTCTTTTCTGCCCGAAAGTAAAAAAGCTTATAAACTTGTAAAGCGGAGGATATCGGAGGATACAAAATGAAAATTCTTGATAATAGCGATAAACACTTATTACCCATTTTACCGGAGATTGTTTCAAAAGAACTGGGTAAGGACGCCGATAAGTTTAAGTTTATTGGTGGCGGTAGCTTTGGCAGAGTTTATAAGGCTGTGCTTTCCGATGGAAGAACTATTGCTATAAAAGCTTACCGTGTACAGGGTTCACAATACGAAGAAGCGGAACAGCTTAAACTTCTGTCAGGGAATACAAGTGTAAAGATGCCCGAGGTTCTTTTTGTTTATGAGGATGAAAATACAGCAATTTTAGCTATGAGCTTTTGCCCCGGACAGAATGTGTTAAATCCGATGTTCTTGTTAAAAAACAAGAGTCAGAAACAGAAATTTGCAGATGATGTTGTTTCAGGCATGCTTGAATGGCATAGCGTAACAAACGACAAATTTGGTTCTTTGGGAAATCCTGTTTATGATAGTTGGTACGAATACTACAAAAAAGAAAAGCAGGAACCTTGGCTCGCTGCATTGAGAAAATTATCAGACAACGGAAAATTTAGCAAGAAAAAGTTACAACTCCTTGTAGAAGCAACCGAACTTTTCAACAACTTACCCGAAGAAAATACAAAGCCTGTTCTTATTCATGCAGACCTTAATATAATGAACATAATGGCTGACACCAAAACTTTGAAGCTTACAGCATTTATTGATCCCTGCGGTAGCATTTGGGCGGACAAAGAATATGATTTATTCCAACTCCGTAATATGTGGGGCGATGCCTACGGTCTGTATGAAACATATAAGAGTAATAGTGAAATATCTGAATTCACCGATTTCAGAGTTGCCTATTATGCTTCTATGCACGAAGCTGCAATGAGACTTAAAGGTGGTCTTATCATGCCGTTGTGGGAAGACTTAAATAACGCACGATTGAAAAGAGAGATTAAAAAGCTGAAAGAAAAGATGTGATTTAATGAACATAGGTGAACTTGTAACCGTTAAGACCATCGAGAATAAAAATGCCTTCGATGAAAAACATACACCGTATAGTGCTGAAATACGATTGTTATCTTGTGTTCAGCAAGGTGATATTGAATCCCTGATAGAACAACTTAAAAATCTTGATTCTATCATCGTTATGGGTCGAATGTCTGATGATGAACTTATGCAGCACAAGTATATGGCAGTAAGTACAATTACTTTGGCAACCCGATATGCTATTCAGGGTGGACTTAACGAAACTAAGGCCTATGAATTTTCAGACAGAGTAATCAAAAAAATCGATAAACTGACTGATAAAAATGAAATATTTATGTGCTTGGGAATTGAAATTGTTAAATTAACAGAGGATGTTAAAAAGAATAAAAAACAACCTGAATTTTCACCGCACATAAGAAATTGCATGAAGTATATAAATGAAAATCTTTCTCAAAAAATCAGTGTGTCTTCTGTAGCGAATCATTGTGGAATTTCAGCAGATTATTTATCACAGATATTTAAAAAAGAAATGGGCGAAAATCTTAGCACATACATTTTAAGACAGAAGCTTGAAAAAGCTAAAATCTTATTACTCAAAGGTGTTAATGAAAAAGAGATATGTACGGAAGCCGGTTTTTCTTCTCAGACATATTTCATAACGGTGTTTAAACGATTCTACAAAATGACACCTTCCGAATACATTAAAATAACCACAAGCAATGATTAAACATTTTAACTACTCTCTTCCTGAGGGTAGTTTTTCTTTATCCCTTTCAAAAAATAAAGGCGCCGCATTTCTGCGACGCTAAAAAATATTTATATATATGCTATGTTTACATGGTTTTTATAAGTTCCACTTTTTATAAAACACCACGATTTTTTAATCGAAATTCTCTTTCAATATCGGAAATCACCTTTTTAGTGTTTTCTTCTATAGCTTGACTAACACCAATAACAAGCAAATTAACTAGTTCGTCAATATAATCTTTATTTATGTAATATTTCAAATCAGGGTTTTTATCGAGTGAATGTCTTATAATTTTTTCTATTTGATAGTCTTTCAAACCATAACCTTACATAAATTTTTAGCATTATTTTTAGCTAATTACAATATTTCTTACCTTGAAGAGCGTGTATGTGAAAAAATAGTATTTGTCACCCCGAATTTCAATAGTCGTATAAAAATAAATCTTAATGAAAAGGCAGCAAACGATTATTTTAGATTATATATATGAGTAAAAAAGAACAGCATAACAATGTGTCGACCGCCTTTTTCATTAGCAGGATTTTTGGACTTTTGAAAAGAATGATCAAAATGACAAAGAGCCGAAAAACCTTGAAAAATCAAGGCTTCTCGGCTTTTTTCTGGCACCCCCTGCGGGAATCGAACCCACAACTAACCCTTAGGAGGGGTTTATTATATCCATTTAACTAAAGGGGCTTATGAACAAAAACATTCTACCAAAATCCGTCTGCAATGTCAACTATAATTCCGCCATAAATGCCT
>JAZQGS010000005.1:0-14799 GCA_045540195.1 Acutalibacteraceae bacterium | reverse complement strand
GCGAATGCAATGGAAGCAGCTGCCGCAAACGAAAACGGAGCAATGATGGGCTTCATGGGAATGAATATGGCAATGGGTGCCGGTGGCGGCGGATTTGACCCCGCGGCAATGTATCAGGCAGGAATGCAGCAGCAACAGCAGCAGATGGCACAGCAGCAGGCTCAGCAGTTGATTAACGCTCAGGCTCAGGCAATGGCAAATGCAGCAGCATCCGCACCTGCACAGGGCGGTTGGAAATGTGCCTGCGGAGCAACTGCAAACGGTAAGTTCTGTCCCGAATGCGGCTCAGCCAAGCCGGCAGATGAGGGTTGGACCTGCTCCTGCGGTGCAGTGAATAAAGGTAAGTTCTGCCAGAACTGCGGAAGCAAGAAGCCTGAGGGAGCACCGCTTTATCAGTGCGACAAGTGCGGTTGGAAGCCCGAGGATCCGAACAATCCCCCGAAATTCTGCCCCGAATGCGGTGACATTTTCGACGGCTCGGATATTAAATAACCAAACATACGGAGGGAAATGCTATGGAGCCTTTCACAGGAATTCATTTTGACGGACACTTTTATGCCGATGTGGCTGAAGGCGGTATGACATTGCTTTCTGAAATCAGCTTTACCGCAACTCTCAATTATGTGATTTCAGATCAAAGCAAGCTCAATACTATGTTCGGCGGTCAGCTTCCCGTTGATATCTTAAAAAGAGAAGCATCACTCTCGGTTGAAAGAGCTTTTACAAAGCTTTTTGAGGGCGGATGCTCACTTGACGAGCTGAAGTATAAGACTGCAACTCAGGCGAGCGCGGTATTGCAGGAGTCCAACTTTTCCGATTGGGAGGGCAGAGCAGGCGTCAGACTTACGGGAATCAGCGATATGGTTGTTACGCTTGATCCAAGCACGGAAAAAATGCTGTCAAATATGGCGGCAATGAATTCAGTACCTGCACCTGCACCGAGCGGCGGCTGGAAATGCACCTGCGGTGCTGTGAGTAACGGTAATTTCTGTCCCGATTGCGGAAGCAGAAAGCCCGTCAGCGCACCGCTTTATCAGTGCGACAAGTGCGGCTGGCAGCCCGAGAATCCGAACAATCCTCCGAAATTCTGCCCCGAATGCGGTGACATTTTCAACGAAAACGACGCGAAATAATTAAATTAAAAATTATATAAAGGAGATTTTATTATGGGACTTTTTGACAAGAAATTTTGTGACATCTGCGGTGAGAAGATAGGTCTTCTCGGTAACAGAAAGCTTGAGGACGGTAACCTTTGTAAGGATTGCGCAAAGAAGCTTTCACCCTTCTTTGATGAAAGAAGACACTCAACAGTTGACCAGATCAAGCAGCAGCTTGCTTACAGAGAGCAGAACAAGCAGGTTCTTGCAGGCTTCTCATCAACAAGATGCTTTGGTGAAGAGAAGAAAATCTATCTTGATCAGAGAAACGGAACAATTGTTGTTTCCCGTCTTTCACCGGGTAACTGGAGCGAAGAAAATCCCGATGTTATTCAGCTCTCACAGATCAGCTCAATCAACCTTGATATTGACGAGGACAGAGACGAAATCTATACACAGGGCAAGGACGGTCAGCGTGTAAGCTACACACCGCCGAGATACAAGTATTACTATAACTTCGACCTCAAGTTTGTTGTAAATCATCCCTATTTTGATGATTTCACGGTAAGACTCAACGACAACCGTGTTGAGGGTATGGGTACAATGGAATACAACCGCTTCCAGCAGATGGCTATGGAGGTTATCAGCACACTTCTTCCCGGTCAGGCAATGCCCAACATGGGTATGCCCATGAACAACGGTATGAATATGGGTATGAATAACGGTATGGGAATGAACGGCGGCTATGCACACGCAGGCGGCTTCAACCAGCCGATGAATAACGGTATGGGTATGAACGGCGGTATGCCGATGAACAACGGCTACAACCAGGGAATGCCTGTGAATAACGGCTACAATCAGCAGCCTCAGTACGGTCAGCCCGCACAGCCTCAGGCACAGGGTCAGTGCCCGTTCTGCGGTGCTCCGCTTACAGGCAGTGCCTTCTGCACAGCCTGCGGTGCAAAATTGACAGACTGATTACAGAATGAAAAAAACAATAATTATTGCAATCGCTGTTTTTACAGCGGTTGCAGTACTCATTACAGCAGGTGCTTTTATGTTTGAACGGTTTAAGCAGAGACACATTCTCGACGGTCCCGGTATGGTGCGGCCTCCTTGCTATACCATTACCTCCTGCAGGTACTATACGGGCGGAGGTATGGATGGCGGCTCGAATTCCGTAGAGGTTTACACAGGTGAAGACAATAAAATCTACCTGTCATATTATGACTGTCCCTATATCGGTGCCGAGGAGAAAAGCTACACCATCGAGGTCGGCCCCATGGCGCTGACTGAAATTCAGCAGGCTTGCTACAGCCGAAGACTTCTCTCGTGGGGAAAGCTTCCGAAAAGTGAATTAGAGCTTCTTGACGCTCCGCAGACAACACTGAGCGTTACATACGGTGACAACGAGCACTATACTGTTTCATCAGACGATGAATTGCCCGAGGAGGGCATCGGTATTTTTTCCGAAATTTATAATATTTTCAAAATTTATATGCAAGGAGATGATTAACCTTGTCAGCAGTAACTGAACAAAAATGTCCGTGCTGTGGCGGTGCAGTCGAATTTAATGTAGGTGTGCAGAAGCTCAAATGTCCGTTCTGCGACACTGAATTTGAAATCACCGATATGCCTCAGGCTGAGGTGAACACGGCAGAGCCGATAAATTGGAATTCACAGGCCACTCAGTGGGGTGCAGGTGAACTGGACGGTGTCAGCGTCTATTCCTGTAAATCCTGCGGCGGTGAAATCGTTGCCGATGCTGCAACGGGTGCTACAAGCTGTCCGTATTGCGGCAATCAGGTTGTTATGAAGGGTCAGTTCTCGGGTGCGTACCGCCCTGATTTCATCATTCCCTTCAAGCTCGATAAAAAAGCCGCAAAGGCAGCCTTCAAAAAGCACCTTTCTGGCAAAAAGTTTATGCCCAAAGGCTTCCTCGATGACAACAAGCTTGAGGAAATTAAGGGTGTTTATGTTCCGCACTGGCTTTTCTCCTGCGATGCTTATTCACAGGTGAGTTTCTACGGCGAAAAAGTTACCCGTTGGTCAGACAAAAATTATGAATACATAAAGACCGACACTTATGATGTTTACCGCGAAGGCAGTGTTACATTCGATAATGTTCCTGCTGATGCATCAAAAAAGATTGATGACACTCTTATGGAATCGATCGAGCCGTTTGATCTTTCACAGGCTGTTGATTTCAATACGGCATATCTTGCCGGCTATGTTGCCGATAAATTTGATGTCAGCGTTGACGAAGGCTCAGTCAGAGCCAACGAGCGAATCCGTCAGGCTGTTTTTGATGAGTTTAAAGAAAATGCCGTCAGAGGATATAACGAGGTTAGTGAGAAAAATATCAATATGGCTGTAACCAACGGCTTCTTCAGATACGGACTTCTTCCCGTATGGCTTGTAAACACAACCTGGAACGGTAAGACTTATACATACGCTATGAACGGTCAGACAGGCAAGTTTGTCGGTAATATCCCGACAGACGAGAAGAAAGCAAGGCTTATGGGCGGTCTTATCGGTGCCGCGGTAGGTCTTATCGGCTACGGTCTTCTCTGGCTTATTGAGTTACTGTAAGGAGGTGCAGAAAAATGACTAAAAAGATAATTGCTTTATTCTTCGCAGTGTTACTTTGTCTTTCAATGATGATTTCTGCAGCTGCTTATACAGAGGATTACATCGTTGATACAGAAAATATTTTCACCCAGTCAGAAATCAGTGAGCTCAGCTCTCAGGCACAGATGATTGAAAACTCCTACGGTGTTGCCGTTGTTTTCTGCATCATTTCCGAAACTGACGGAATGTCTGTTACTGAATTCTGCGAGACCTCTTACGATGCTCTTACAGATTCCCCGGACGGAATTGTGATTGCACACAATATTTCCGAAAAGGTTTATTCGTGGTACTGTGCAGGTCAGGCTGAAAAAATCTTCACTGATGCCGTTGTGGATAATATGATGACACTTTATGATGAGAACGAGTCATATTTCGGCGGTGTCAAGGCTGTTCTCACAATGTCGGAAAATGTTCTTAAATCTGCACCTTTGACTCAGCCGACGAAGGGCGAAGAAAAGCCGACTGAAGCTACAACACCAACAGAGCCGACAACCGAATTCCAGCGTGTAGAAAGAACACTTCCTCTTGTTGTTGACAGAGCAGAGCTTCTTTCTGACGAGGAGGAAAAGGCTCTTCTTGCAAGATGTGAGGCGTTCACAGCCGAGCATAAAATGGAAATCGCAATCGTTACGGTTAATGATTTAGAGGGCAAGAAATACGAGGAATACGGCGACGATTTCTATGATTACAACGGCTACGGCTACGGCAAGAATGACGACGGTATTCTCGTCCTTTTCAAGCCCGGCGCTGACGGCGAGCGTGCTCTCTACATCACAACTCACGGTAAGGGCGAGATGAATTTCGTTGATACATACAGAGAAGAAATTTATTCAGCGATGAAGGATCTTCTTGTTGCCGAGGATTATAACGGTGCTTTCACTGCCTACCTTGATAAGGCGGAGTACATAATGCGTCCTAATGTAAGTCCGATGTGGTTATTTGTTCTTCTTCTTTTCGGTGCAGTGGGAGGTATGCTTGTTACAATAAAGATGACATCCAAGAACTATTCCGTATACAAGCGCGATGCACAGCACTATGCACGCCCCGGAAGCCTTGTTCTCAAACCGGATGCACAGTATGATTCATTTTTGTACTCAAACACAAAGCAGGTTGCAAAGGCAAAGGACAGCAGTGATGACAGCGACAGCGACAGCGGCTCACGCAGCTCGACTCACACAAGCTCTTCAGGCAGAACCCACAGCGGAACAGGCGGAACTTTCTGAATATTTTAAAAAGCTGATCGGCAACGGTCAGCTTTTTATATATGAAGGTAGAAAAAAGTGAAAATCTATGATATAGTATGATTATTACAGGTATATTAAACGGGAGGTGAAACCGTGCAGAGAGTTCAGCAACGCTCAGCTTTATATCTTACTGCGGCAGGTGTGCTTGTGTTTATAAGCTTCCTGCTTTTTGAAGTGTATTTTACTTCTGAGTCAGCGTGGGTGAGGATGTCCTTTGGCCTGGTTTCACAGGTCATCCGTTCGGGACTGCTTATAGTCTGGTGCGTATCAATACATAACAGAATACTCAACAAGCAGATACGGCAATATCTGCTTTGGGTCGGAGCTCTGATGCTTCTGTGGCTGAATGTCAGATTTATCAAGTGGGATTTTCTGCACTACACCGACCCTCTCGGAAGATATATATGGTATGCCTTCTATATTCCGATGCTTGTAATTCCGCTTCTCGGTGTTTTTATCATACAATGTGTGGATAAACCCGAAAATTATGTTCTGCCAAAAAAAATGAAGCTGCTTTATATCCCTTTGGTGTTGTTGCTTGTGTTGGTATTCACCAATGATTTGCACGAGCTTGTGTTCGTTTTTCCAAACGGAATTAAAAACTATAACTTTGATTACGGATATAATTTCGGCTTTTATATTGTCTGCGCCTGGTTTGTCATTCTCGGTTTTTATTTTGTAATTATGCTTCTTCTCAAAAACCGTACACCGGGCAGACGCTCTGTCAAGAAAATGCCGATTGTAATTATGACAGTTGCGGTTGTTTTCTGGATTTTTTACAAAAAAATTATGACGAGCGTTGACCTTGTTGCAATCGACTGCCTGCTGATTACGGTGCTGCTCGAAAGCGCAATACAAAGCGGACTTATCCGTTCCAATACGGGCTACCACGAGCTTTTTGAGATTTCAACGGTTGCGGCTCAGATTGTTGATAAGGATTATCAGGTATGCTATCTTTCGTCCTGTGCGGACGATTTTCCCGAGGATATAATGCGCCGTGCCGAACAAAAGCCTGTTGATAAGGACAATACCGTTCTCAACAGCAAAGAAATTCCCGGCGGACGCATTCTCTGGCAGAATGACCTGACACGCCTGAAACAGCTTATGGCTCAGCTGACAGAAACTCAGGAGTATCTTAACGAAAACAATGTTCTTCTTAAAGCGGAGCTTGAGCTTAAAGAAAACAAGGTCCGCCTTGATGAAAAGAACAGGCTGTATGACCGTATCGCAAGCGAGGTTTATTCACAGCTTGAAAAGGCGGAACAGCTCTTACAGCTTGCCGAAGAAAATCCCGAAAAAACAAGAGAAACTCTTCTTCAGATATGTGTTCTGAGTGCTTATATCAAGCGCAGAAGCAACCTGCTTTTACTTAACGAGGAAAACCCGTCGGTTCAGTCGAAGGAGCTTGAATACTGCTTCCGCGAATCGCTTAAAAATATTGAGCTCAACAATGTTCTGATATCGCTTGACAGCGTGTGCGACGATATGCTCAGCGTTGAGTTTGCAGTTCTTGCCTATGACTTGTTTGAAAATATCGTTGAGGCGTTTATTGAAAATATCAATGCCGTTCTCGTGCACCTTCACTGTAAAAACGGAGATGTAAGGCTTCGCATACAAATCGGCTGTGAAAACGAAATAAACGAAGATGCTATTCCTGAATTTGCCGTTGAATACAACGAAATAACCTACGATATTCAGGACAATGATATAGTGTTTGATGTCATTCTCTCAAAGGGAGGTGGCACGGATGATTGATTTTTTGAGTTTAAATATCTATGTGCGTACAGCTGTTCTTCTGTTTATGCTGTTGATTACCACACTGAACCTGTGCTTGCTTTTAACACTTGTTGCAAGAAAAAAAGAGTGGTATAAAACGCTTATCTGCCTTATACTGACCGTGTTTATGTCTGTGTCACTCAGCTATTTTTCGAGTATGCAGAACGCGGATGTCAACAATCTTCACTTTGAAGATTACGGATTTTCGGGGTATATTCTGCCGATAGTTCCTGTTTTTGCGGTTAATACAGCCTTTTTATGCTGGATGGCTGTAAGCTTTAACCGTGAACGAAAAAATGCAATTCTGCCGTCGTCCGTTAAGGAGGGCTTTGACAATCTTCCAACGGGACTTTGCTTTTCAAGAAAAAACGGTATGGTACAGCTTATCAATCATCAGATGAACACCCTCAGCTACCTGCTCACGGGCTCGGATGTGCAGAATGCGGAAAGCTTCTGGCAGCTTGTAAGTGTCGGTCAGCTTGATGACGATGTCGAGCGCCTTACCTCGGGAGAAAAACCCGAAATACGCTTCAGAAACGGAAGCGTGTGGTGCTTTGCGAGGGAAAATCTGGATTCCGTTGTGCAGATTACCGCAACGGATATCACCGAATATCTCTTGCTGACTCAGACTCTTGAGCAAAAGAACACAGAGCTTGAAAAAATGAACAGCAGACTGCGCAAGCACGGTGAAAATGTTGACGAGGTTACCCGTTCTAAAGAGAGGCTTGAAACAAAGGTGCGTATTCATAACGAATTCGGCCGTTCTCTGATTGCAACCCACCACGCTCTGCAGGAGGAAGGCTCTCTTGAGAATATTGCCGCATTGTGGAAACGAAATATTGCCGTTTTGCGAATGGAGGCGGAGCCGTCATCTGATTCAGACCACCTGACAGCACTTATGAAGTCTGCGGAATCTGTCGGCATAAAAATTGAAATAAAGGGCAGAATGCCCCGCGTTAAGGAAACGCGCTTCCTGATTATGGCGGCGGCAACGGAAACTCTGACAAATGCCGTAAAGCACGCAGATGCGCAAAAAATGATTATCGAAATCGAGGAATTGTCCGACAGCTATGTGGTCTGCTTCACAAATGACGGTAAAATACCTGAAACACAGGAAATTACCGAAGGCGGAGGTCTCGGCTCTTTGCGTAAAAAAATAGAAAATGCAGGCGGCGAGATGTATGTTTCGGGCTTGCCAGAATTCAGACTGACGATAAAGCTTATGAAAGAAAGCGGTGACAGGATATGACAAAGGTAATGATAGTTGAAGATGACCCTATGGCGAGCAAGCTTCTTGAAATATTTGTAAAAGAAAGCGACAGATATACGGTTACTCATACCATTGATAATGCTTCAATGGCTGAAATGTATTGCTTTAAAAATCCGATTGACCTTATTCTTATGGATGTATGCACCGCTATGAACGCAAACGGACTTGATGCGGCGGCGAAAATCAAAAAAAGCTTTCCTCGCATCAAGGTCATAATAATGACGAGCCAGCCCGAATGCAGCTTTATTGACAGGGCAAGGAGCATAGGCGTTGACAGCTTCTGGTATAAGGAATCCACGGCAGAGAAGGTCATCGAGGTTATGGACAGAACGATGAACGGTGAATCCGTTTATCCCGATACCACTCCCACTCTTCAGCTCGGCAGTGCGAAAAGCAGTGAGTTTTCTCCGAAGGAGCTTGAGGTGCTCCGAGAGCTTATCAGCGGTGAGTCCGATGCGGTGATTGCAGATAAGCTTCATATGTCGCTGAGAACGGTCAAAGCTCACATTCAGACTATGCGCGAAAAAACAGGCTTCAGAAACAGAACGGAGCTTGCCGTCCGTGCAAGAGAATGCGGACTTGTTATAAACGAATATAAGGATGAATAGTATTAACGCGGTGCCTGAGCGGCATCACGTTAATTTTTGCACTAAAGTACAATGTATTTATCTTATTAAAAATGTATAATGAGAATGCAGAAATATAAGGAGGCTTAACTATGTCATTATTCGATGCTTTAAAAAGACAGGCGGCTCAGGCTGCTCGCTCTGCCGCAAATCAGGCAGGACAGAACATTGTTCAGGGTGCAAAGAATGCGGTTTCGGGTATGGGCAATAAAACATATAAGGTAACCTTACAGCAGTTACCCGTCAACCTTGCACAGCTTCAGTCAATGCCCGAGGCTGACCTTAAATCACCCGAAAAAGCGGCTGCTCTCACTATTGCCGCGTTGTGTATTTATCCCGTGGACAAAGAGGCTTGCTTTGAGATGCTCAATTTCCTGCACGGTCCCAAGGGGCTGAGCACCTATGACAAGCAGTTTATCGCTGACCGCTTCAGAGATAAGGACTATGTTCCGCGCTCATATTTTGACGGTGCAACTCCCGAAAACAACTATGAGCCGAGTGAACCGTACACGCTTACATTCTTTGAAAATCCGTACAGCCGTGACAATTTCAGTGATGGCTATATTACCTTACATATCAAGTCGGGCGGTGCTGATTCTGCCCGTCAGGTGAAGCTTCGCACAAAGCCGTCAACAGGTCAGTGGTTCCTCTGGGAACAGTTCCTGCTTGCAGATATCAGAACTCCTGCCGCCGCTGACCCGTGGGCATAACAAAACAATACAGTGATGTTTTAACATTAAAGACTGCAAAATTTTTGATTTTGCGGTCTTTTTTTGCAAAATCTGCACTAAAGTACAATGTGCTTTATCTTTTTTAGGTATATAATCCTATTGTATAAGTATAACTTTGCACTTTTTTAAGGAAAGAAGGTGAGCGGATAAAATGAAAAATAATGATGAATTTCAAAGAGATGATTTATATGACAATCATCTGAAAAGTGATGAATTTTCATCTCTGAATGAAATCGAAGAATATGATGAGCGTTTCTTCCACGCGGATGAATATAACCGCGACTGTTATGTCGGACTCGGCAAGCGAGAGACTGACGAAATGTCAGACGGAGAAGAGGCGCCAGTTATCCGCAACAAGCCTGTTTCGTTGTTGACCAGAACCGTAAGCACAATAAAAGCGGTTGCAATAGGAATCGCCGTGGCAACGGTGCTTATGGCTGTTCCGTCAGTCAATATCAATTTTGATTGGTTAAAGCCGCAGAAGAATGAGCCTCCCCCGAGTGATGCACCTGTTATTTCTGTCGATCACGAGCATATTGCAGGTGATTGGGAAACGGTGCTTGAGCCTACCTGTGAGGCTGACGGTGAAGAACAGCTTTTGTGCAAAGAGTGTAACGAGATTATCGAAAAGAGAGCTGTTCAGAAAAAAGAACACATTTCAGGAGACTGGATACATAAGGTCACTGCTACCTGTATTTCAAACGGTCTTGACGAAAAGCTCTGTACATCGTGCGGTGCAATTCTCGAAACAAGAGAAACCGAGCGCGGCACACACCGCGAATCGGGCTGGATTGTAGATGTAAGCAGTACCTGCACATCACAGGGCAGACGCCATACCGAGTGCACGGTCTGCCACGAAATTATAAAGAACGGCACATTGCCGTCGGGACACAAGCCCGTAACAGACCCCGCAGTTCAGGCAACCTGCAGCAAGTCGGGATTGACCGAAGGCAGTCATTGTTCAGATTGCGGAACAGTTATCGAAAAGCAACAGACAGTTCCCGCTACGAATAAGCATTCGGTCATTACCGTAACGGCAGTTGAGGCTACCTGTACGCAAAACGGTAAAACAGCGGGCAGCTACTGCTCCGAATGTAACACCGTTATTGAAGAGAGCAAGGTTATCCCTGCAACAGGACACAGCGAAGTAACTATAATCGCACAGCCTGCAACTTGTACGGAAGACGGACACACAGCAGGAAGCTACTGTGCAGTATGTAACGAAGTCCTTGCAGAGAGTGAAACAATCCCTGCAACAGGACATAGCGAAGTAACAATAATTGCACAGCCTGCAACTTGTACGGAAGACGGCCACACAGCAGGAAGCTACTGTGCAGTATGTAATGAAGTTCTTGCGGAGAGTGAAATAATCCCCGCAACGGGACATAAAGGAATAACGGTAGCGGGCAAGGATGCTACCTGCGAAGAAGCGGGTTATACCGAATTCGAAATCTGCTCCGAATGTAACACCGTTCTGAAAGAAAGCACGGAAATACAGCCGACAGGCCATACAGAGGTTATCGACGAAGCAGTTGAGGCGACCTGTGAATCAACAGGACTTACCGAAGGCTCGCATTGTGCGGAATGTAATGAAGTTCTTGTTAAACAAGAAGTAACAGATATGCTTGAGCATTCTCTTATCGAGGTTCAGGGAGTTGAACCGACCTGTACTCAGGCGGGCTACACAGTAAGCCTCGAATGCGAACAGTGCGGCTTTGTTGATACGCCTGCGGAAGAAATCCCTGCACTCGGCCACGAGGAGGTTGTTGAGGAAGGTCTTGCTCCCACCTGTACCGAAGCAGGCTATACAGAGCGCATAACCTGCGGAAACTGCGATGAAGTGATTCAGGAACGGGAAGAGCTCGAAGCTACGGGACACAACGAGGTCACAGAGCCGGGCATTGAGCCCACCTGTGAAGCAGAGGGATATACAGACTATATTTACTGTGATGTCTGCAAGGAAATAATACAGGAGCGCGAAGTTCTGCCGATGCTTGACCACACTGTTGTAATTGACGAAGCAGTTGAGGCTACCTGTACGCAGGAAGGACTTACTCAGGGCTCACACTGTTCTGTATGTAACCTGATAATTGTTGAACAGGAAGCTACTGAAATGCTGCCGCATTCAGCGGTTGAAAGTCCCGGTCAGGAGCCGACCTGTACTGAAGACGGTTACACCGCAGCAACAGTCTGCGAGGTCTGCGGAGAGGTTCTTGAGGCATCCGAGATAATTGAAGCTACGGGTCACGGCGAACCGGTTCTTGTTGAGGGACAGCCCGCAACCTGTACGGAAGAAGGATATACAGATTCTTACATCTGCGGTATCTGCAATGAGGTGCTTGTCGAATCTGAAGTGATTCCTGCACTCGGACACGAAGAGGTTGTTGAAGAAGCTCTCGCGCCTACCTGTACAGAGGAAGGCTACACCGAGCGCATAACCTGCGGAAATTGTGATGAGGTAATCAAAGAGCGTGAAACTCTTCCGCCTGAAGGACACAGTGAGGTTGATGTCATTGAACAGCCTGCAACCTGTACCGAAGACGGACACACAGCAGGACGATACTGTGCGGTGTGTAACGAAGTGCTTGCAGAAAGCACCGTTATTCCCGCAACGGGTCACAGTGAAATTGAAATCGTCGGAAAGGATGCAACCTGTACCGAGGACGGACATACAGCGGGACTGATGTGTGCAACCTGCGGAATAATACTTGAAGAAACGCAGGTAATACCTTCAACAGGACACGGTGAACCCGTTCTTGCTGAGGGACAGCCCGCAACCTGTACCGAAGAGGGATATACAGATTCTTACTTCTGCGGTATATGCAATGAGGTACTTATCGAATCAGAAACAATTCCTCCGCTCGGCCACGAGGAGGTTGTTGAAGAAGGTCTCGCACCTACCTGTACAGAAGCAGGCTATACAGAACGCATAACCTGCGGTAACTGTGATGAAGTGATTCAGGAAAGAGAAGAACTGCCTGCAACAGGACACAACGAAATCGTAGAGGAAGGATATCCCGCTACTTGTGAGGAACCGGGAATGTCAGACAGAGTATATTGTGATATATGCTTTGAAGAGCTTGTGCAGGCAATGCAGATTGAACCTTTGGGACATACCGAGGTTATTGACGAGGCTGTCGAGCCCGGCTGTGAAACAGACGGTCTGACTGAAGGCGTCCATTGTAGCGTATGTAACACTATACTCGTTGAACAGGAAATTGTCGAAAGAACAGGACATAATCTTATGGAAATACCGGGTAAAGAGCCGACCTGCACCGAGGACGGATATACCGTAAGTCTTCAGTGTGATATCTGCGGATATGTTGATGTGCCACCTGACATAATTCCCGCGCAACATTCATGGGTACAGGATTCTGGCTCACCGGTTGAGTCGTATATTTGTGAACACTGCGGAGCCCGCAAAGAAGAATAACAGATAAAGGGAGTTTTATTATGAACAAGAAAAACAATAAAAAGGGTGTCGGCGTTTTAGTTCTGCTGGTCGCAATTCTGATTGTGATTGTCGGATTGTTCAACATCTCACGCCTTACCTTCATTCCTGAAGCAATCAGAGAGTCTGTTTCAACATTTATCGGAACATACTATTCAAAATCAATTGTTTCAAGCATAACCTTTGAGGCTGTCGGAGCTGCATTGCTCACACTTTTTGCAACATGGGTAATCGCAAGTATCGTGAAGTTTATTACAAACAATATAAAATACAAAAAGAACCGTGCAGAAACTCTGCATCAGCTCATCGGTAAATTGGTTGTTTATGCGATTTATATCGTTGGTGCAATCGTTGCTCTCGGCTGTCTCGGTGTCAACACAACCGCAATTCTTGTTTCTGCAGGCGTTGTAGGAATTATCGTAGGCTTCGGCGCACAGTCCTTGATCGAGGATATTATCACAGGCTTGTTCATTATCCTTGAGGGCGAGTTTGCAATCGGTGATATTATCACAATTGACGGCTTCCGCGGTGAGGTTAAGACAATCGGTCTGAGAACCGTAAGCATCGAGGACCTCGGCGGTAATGTCCGTATTATCAACAACAGCGAAATCAGCTCACTTATCAACCTTTCCGATAACACATCGGTTGCAGTTGTAAATGTTCCTGTCAGCTATGAGGACAGCCTTGAAAAAGCAGAAGCGGCTGTTAAAGAGGCGCTCTCCGAGCTTCCGTCTGAGTATCCCGATATCTTCAAGGAAGCACCGGTTTATAAGGGTGTTGACCAGCTTATCGAAACTCATTTTGAGCTTATGGTTGTTGCTAATGTGGCAGAAGAGAATATCTATAACGCACGCAGAATTATGCAGCGTGAAATCCGTTACTCCTGCGAAAAAGCAGGTCTGACCACACCGTGTAAAGAGTAAAATATCGAAATCCTCGGAAAAGTTTACCGCTTCTCCGAGGATTTTTGTTTGGATTAAATTTTATTCGTCAATTACAGTCGTTGAGTTTACAATGCTGAAAAATGATTCGTTTTTTAATGCTTCAAGCATTATTGTTGCACTGGTCACATTAGTTGCCAGGGGAATTCTCTGAACATCACCCAGACGAAGAAGTGCAGAAACATCAGGTTCGTGCGGTTGAGCTGTCAGAGGGTCACGCAGGAAAATAATCAGGTCAAGCTCACCGTTTGCAAGCATAGCACCGATTTGCTGGTCGCCGCCTTTAGGACCGCTTTTCATTCGTACAATGTTCAAACCTGTTTCTCCCATAATAAGAGTTCCTGTTGTGCCGGTTGCATACAAATCATATTTTGCAAGTACATCCTTGTATTTTTTTGCCAGCTCAATGATTTCACTTTTCTTTTTGTCATGAGCGATTAATGCTATTTTCATTCTCTCACCTCAACAAACTTTGTTTGTTGAAATTATATCACATCTCAAGCAAAAAAGCTACTTTTTAACGACTTTATTTGTCTGAATAAAAAACCTCCTTGTATTTGGTAATACCATTTTACAAGGAGGTCTGTGTTTTGTCGAACGTGTGAAAAACATACAGAGAGGAAAGTGTGGTTTTAGTGATTATGACAGCAATTTTTTAGGCTAAATGTCCCCCGATATGTCCCCCGCGAAGTGCCGCGTACCGTTATGCAATCTATCTGTTGTGCAACATTTTCTTTAGTTGACGACATTGTCGCACGCGGAGGCATAAATTTGAAATGAAGTTTACCTTAATTTGAAGATATACTTAATTTTTATAAACTATAGCTCATTTGTTGACTATATTTTAGCATCGTGTTAAAATTTGAACGGAGGTGTTTTTATGAAAATGCTTAATAAAATTTTTTGTATCGTGCTTTGCTTGTGCATAATAGCTTCGGCAACGGTCTTTGCCTCGGCGAACACAGATACGGTTTACTATGTCGATTCAATAGCCGGAGATGACTCCAACAGTGGCCTGTCGCCCGACAAGGC
>JAZQGS010000004.1:0-6429 GCA_045540195.1 Acutalibacteraceae bacterium | reverse complement strand
CCTGCAGGAAGCTCAAGACCTCTCAAAGCATCAACTGTTTTAGCTGACGGTCTGATGATGTCGATAAGCCTTTTGTGTGTGCGCTGTTCGAACTGCTCTCTGGAGTCCTTGTACTTGTGAACAGCACGAAGAATTGTAACTACTTCCTTTTCTGTCGGAAGAGGAACGGGACCTGAAACCTGAGCGCCTGTACGCTTTGCAGTCTCTACGATCTTTTCCGATGCCTTGTCGACAAGGTTGTGGTCATAACCCTTCAATCTGATTCTGATTTTTCCCTTTACTGCCATGATTCTGCCTCCTTATAAATTTGGCGGGCAACGCTTAAAACCTATTTTTGCAACGCGACCGGGTGTTTCAACTCGTCGCATTTAAAAACCGGAAATGGGTTAGTTTCCGGGAAAGTGCATTTAAAGGTTTTAAACGCACATACATACACAGATCCGCAAAAGGGCAGCGGACCCGGTCTGTAGGTTATTAGATCGCCCGGTTTTAAATCGGACATACTCCGCGAGAATTCCCGACCTCGACGGGCCGCCACCTCTCACATCAACGCATATCTACGCACTTTGCTACATAATAACATAGCATGCTTGAGTATGATACCACACAATTTCACATAATGCAAGTGTTTTTTGAAAAAATTTTAAATTTTTTCGAAAACTTTTTCCGGGCAGTAAAGTCAGAGTCCGTATTCCCCTCGCGCGCGTATATATTATAAAAGGTATACGGATTTTTGTCGAAAACCATACATTTTCAACACTTTTGTATATAATTGATGTTTGACTTTCGGCTTGATATAATCTATAATATATGGGAATATGAGACATTGTGTCTAAAAATTGAGGAGTGAAAAAAATGCATTTTTCCGATTTTGGTGTTTTCCTAGGCGACTTTACTTTGCATGAAATCAACTATCATACAAAGAATCCGATGAGAGCACAGCGCAGAACTCTTAAGAAAATTCTTAACAAAAGCAAAAACTGTGAATACGGTAAAAAGTTCAACTTCAAGGATATCACATCCATTGACGATTTCCGTGCTAAGGTTCCCCTTACAACATACGCTGATTATGAGGACTATGTTGACCGCATGATCCACAACAAGGAAAAGAACCTTATGTATACCGGTATGAATGTCCGTTACTGCTCATCTTCAGGCAGTGTCGGCAAGCCGAAAATCCTTCCGAAGTCAATTATTGACCTCTGGCATATGCAGTGTATCGGCTTTTCAGCTTCTGTTGCAACAGCATACCACTATCTCAAGGATGTTAAGGGCGTAAGAATGCCCGCTCAGAAGGGTCCCCTTGTGCTTATCCTCACAGGCCACAAACTCGAGGACGGCAAGCAGTGTAACGGTGCGGGTCAGGTTCCCCTCCTCTACCTCAAGCCCCTTCTCAACACATTCTCAACATCACCCGTTTCTCTTCTTATCCCCGAGCACGAGGAGCTTCTTGATACATCATATCTTCAGCTCAGATTCGCTCTTGAGGACAGGAAGGTTTCATATCTTGAGTCTATCGTTGTAACACTTCTTACAACTATGTTTGACTATCTTGAGGAAAACTGGGAAATGCTTTGTGATGATATCGAAAAGGGTATCATCAACCCGAACATCAGAATCACTCCCGAGCTTCGCAAGGAGTATGAAAAGAAGTTCAAGCCCAACCCGAAGCGTGCGGCAGAGCTTCGCAAGGAGTTTGAAAAGGGCTTCGACACACCTATCGCTCCCCGTATCTGGCCGAAGCTTACCTGGGCACACGGTATGGTCGGCTCTAACCTCAAGGTTTATGTTGACAAGCTCCGCAAGTCAATCGGCGACCTTCCGCTTCACAATATGGGCTATGCCGCAGCAGAAGGCTTCTTCGCAATGCCCACAGAGCTTGATGTTCACGACGGTGTTCTTCTTCCGCACTGTATCTTCTTTGAGTTCATCCCCATTGACGATGATGTAGAGGAGAATCCCGATGAGCAGCCGAAGACTCTTCTCATTGACGAGCTTGAGGTCGGCAAGAAGTACGAAATCGTTGTTACAAACTATTCAGGTCTTTACAGATACCGCATCGAGGATGTTGTTCAGGTTACAAAGATGTATAACAACACTCCGAGAATCGAGCTTCTTTACAGAAAGAACCTTGATATGAATGTTGCTAACGAAAAGACAACAACTCAGATGTGTGACTTTGTTGCAAAGAACACCTCAAAGAGACTCGGCAACGAATTCACAGGCTTCAGCTACTATCCCGACTTTTCAACAAAGCCGCCGCGCTACTGTATGCTCGTTGAGCCGAAGAATCCGATGACTGAGGATGACAGACAGAAGATGATCGACATCCTTGACGAGGAATTCAGCGAGGTAAACGAAAAGTTCGCTAAGTACAGGCGCTGGGGTATGCTCAACAGACCCGAGGTTCTTGTTCTCAAGCCCAAGACATATTGGGATTACAGAGAATCACTTCGTGCAAGAGGTGTTGTTCTTAACCAGATCAAGCCCGTAACCGTTATCAACAGTGAGGAAAGAAAGAACTTCTTCTTCTCACATGTTGAAACTGAGGAATCTTCAACTCTTGACGAGTGGAAGGCATCACAGAAATAAAATAGGAGTGTAATAATTGAAACGCATTTCTAAAAAGGTTTTATCCTTTATTCTCAGTATTATTCTTATTTTAGGTTCATTCTCCTTCGCGATACATACAACTGCATCCGACGAAGGAGTCGGAACCGATATTCCGCTTATCTATGTTGTAGGTACGGGTGTTCACCTTATCGCTGACAATCCCGACGGCACAACAAGAAAGATTTTCCCCATCAGTCTCCCTGAGAATTTCATTATGGATACCGTTAAGGAGAATATCGATGTTTTCGCAAAGGCAGTTATCACACAGCAGTGGGGCGAATTCTGCGACACGGTTTACAACATAATGTCTCCGCTTTACGCTGACCTTATGCTTGACGAGAACGGTAATCCCCGTGACAACAGCCGTATCGATATTACAAACAAGGTCAATCCCGCAAAGGTCAACGGCAAATACGGAACTAAGCAGTTTAATTTCGCTTATGACTGGCGTGTTGATCCCTATGTAACCGCTGAAAAGCTTCACAACTATATTGAAGATGTTCTTGCGGCTACGGGTGAAAAAGAGGTTGCACTTCTCGGCAGATGCCTCGGCGACTGTATCACTGCGGCTTATATGGAAAAGTATGACGGACAGTATGTTGCTGATTACATTTCATACGCAAGTGCTGTAAACGGTGCTGAATTCGCATCAAAGTCCTTCTGCGGTGAGCTTTACATTGACGCTGACGGTGTTGAACGCTTTATCTATGACCTTGAGCTTTCAACTGACAGCAATCTCAATGAGCTTATTCAGGCTTTCGCAACCGTTCTGAATGAGACCTACGGTCTTGATTTCCTTGCCTGGTCAATAAACAATGTTTATCCTGACATTTATCTTGACATTGTCCCCCGCCTTCTCAGAGACACATACGGCAACTTCCCCGCATATTGGGCTATGGTTTCCGATGAGGATTATGAAAAGGCCAAGGAAACCGTATTCTACGGTGCAGATGCTGAAAAGTATTCAAACTTTATCAATATCATCGATAATTATCATTACAATGTTCAGGTTAAGCTTCCCGAGCTCTGGAAGGGCTTTGAGGCAAGAGGCATTCACATGGCAAATGTCACGAAGTACGGCTATCAGTCATTGCCCGTAACAGCAGACGCCGATGCTCTCGGTGAGGATTACTGTACGGTAAAAAAGGCTTCTCTCGGAGCTACAACCGCTACTATTGACACAGTCCTTTCTGACGAGTACATTGCAGGCGCAATTACAAACGGCACGGACAGATACATCTCCCCCGACAAGCAGATTGACGCTTCAACCTGCGTATTGCCCGACACAACCTGGTTTGTAAAGAATCTCGACCATAAGACCTTCCCTGACTCTCTCAACACTCTCTTCAATAAGATTATCAATGTTGAGGATTACAATGTCTTTATGGATGAGGATTATCCTCAGTATCTCGTTTACAACGACGCTGACGGTTCAATTTCTCCGATGGTTGCGGACAATATGAACACAACAGACCGTTATGATGCAGATTTCTTCACTTCTCTCAAGAAGATTGTTGAATATCTCTTCAATCTTATCAAGGAAGCAATAGAAAGCAAAATCAACTCTGCACCACCCGTCGAATAAACAGAATAAAAATTAAGGAGCTGACACCGCGGTGTCAACTCCTTTTGTTTTTGATTATTTCTTGCTGTATGTTCTCTTGATTTTCTTTGTAGTTGTTTTCGGGAACTCGGTATCGGTAAACTTAACCTTTGCGATTCTTTTGAAAACAGGAAGCTTCTGATTGATTTCACTGACCTTATTATTGATGATGCTCTCAACTCCGTCAATCTCGGTGTCGGGATAAATCTCAGCGACAATGCGGTCATCCTGACCGTAAACGAGAACCTCCTTGATTTCGTCAGCATTATTCATAAGAATCGACTCAAGCTCCTCAGGAACAACATTCTTGCCGTTTGAAAGGATGATGAGATTCTTCTTTCTGCCGTCGATGTAGAGAAGTCCGTCTTCGTCAATGCTGCCGAGGTCGCCTGTCTTGAACCATTCACCGTCAAATGCAGCTTGAGTTGCAGCCTCGTTCTTGTAGTAGCCCATAAACACCGTCGGACCCTTGACCTGAACCTCACCGTCAACAACTCTTGCCTCGAGCTCGGGATGAATTGAGCCTACACTCTTGGGAGCGAAATGCTCATTTCTTGTTGTTGAAACAATCGGTGAACACTCTGTGATACCGTAGCCGTTAATAACCGTTATACCGATATCTCTGAAGCCCTTGACATATTTCTCATCGATGGATGAACCGCCTGTGATAAGCATTTCAAGATTGCCGCCGAACGCGTCAAAGACCTGCTTGAATGCCTTACGGCGTATATCAATGCCGACCTTAAGAAGAGCGTTGCTGACCTTAATCATAGTCTTGAAAAGCTTCTCCTTGCCGCCTGCACGGACATTGCTCCAGATCTTATTATAGATAACAACAAGAAGCATCGGAACAACTGAAATATGCTTAGGCTGAGAATACTTGATATCGTCAAACGCACGCTTGAGGCTGGTGTTGATGAATACGGGCCATCCGCGGAGCATCTGGCAAAGCACACAAGCCATAAAGCCGAATGTATGATACAGCGGAAGAAGTGAGACTGTTCCCTCGGGAACATAGAGGTTTTTTGAGCTGATTACAGCATCCTTGGCAAGTCCCTTATGGCTGAGCATAACACCCTTGGGATCTGAGGTTGTTCCGGATGTGAATACGATTGCACACATACGCTCGATATCAATGACCGTATCTTTGAAGCTTGTATCACCGCTTGCAATAAGCTCATTACCCTTTGCAATAAGCTCCTTGTAGCTTTTGAAGTTAATGCTTTCGATTTCGCAAAACTCTGCAATGTCAGAATATGTATCAGAATACAAGAAAAGCTGTGTGTCGCTCTGTGTAAGCTGGAATTTAACATCCTTTGCCACATTCTCTTTGTCAATCGGAACAATTACATTGCCGCCGTTAACAACAGCAAAATATGATACAATCCATTCATAGCTGTTCTCACCCATAAGAGCGATGTGAGCGTCCTTATAGCCGAGGCTGAGAAGATATGTTCCGAGAGCCTCAACATCCGCCGCAAACTGCTTGAACGACTTTACTATTTCAGTGTTCTTTTCTCTGTACCAGAAAGCCTTTTTATCACCGAATTCCTTCGCGCAGAAGTCAACTAACTCCTTGAGATCCTTCGGCTCGGCAACATCATAATAGGGATATTTTTTATTTGCCATATTAACCTCCAAAGCAACACTTTTGAGCATAATGTCTCATTAAAACATTAAAAGAATTCTATCACATAATAATTGTATTTTCAAGGAAAATTATAAAAATCCATATTTTATTGCTATATTATACAAAAAAGACAGTGCCGAAGCACTGTCTTTTGTGTTTATTTGGAAATTAAATCTCTGATATCATCCTCAGCCTTCATCAGGTCGTCGATAATCATACGCTGATATCTTGTGAACTTCTTATAGTCGCAGGAGCGTGACCAGAGACTCATCGGAACGCCGACCTTATTCATATGATACTTTGCGATCTGCGGATAAGCAAGAGCCTCAAGGAAGGATGCAAGGCAAATGAAATTCTGCACGGACTGTGCCTTCTTCTCATCCTTGTCAAAATTGTTGCAAAGCCATACATAAAGGTCAGGATGGAAGTTAGCCATAATGCCTGAGAAGCCTGCACAGCCCTTTTTGAGGGTGTAAAGAAGAGTCTGTGAGTTTGCGTTATAAAGCTTGATTGTTGAGCCCTTTATCTGCTCAAGTCTTCTGTCGAGCTCGTCGGGGTCGCAGCAGGTATCCTTAATGAAAGT
>JAZQGS010000003.1:0-26649 GCA_045540195.1 Acutalibacteraceae bacterium | reverse complement strand
TGGCACCCCCTGCGGGAATCGAACCCACAACTAACCCTTAGGAGGGGTTTATTATATCCATTTAACTAAAGGGGCTTATGAACAAAAACATTCTACCAAAATCCGTCTGCAATGTCAACTATAATTCCGCCATAAATGCCTGTTTGTGCATTGACTTTTTGACTGTCTGATGTTATACTATTAAATTGAATAAAATTGTAAAGTAGGCGTTTTTTGTGAAAAAATCTATTGCTGTTATTTCTGTATTGATTCTTATTCTTTCAATCACCTTTACTGCTTGCAGTAAGAGAAATGTTGTCTATGACGAGAATGGTGAAAAGCATATTCTTCTCACCGATAACAAGGGTAACTTCGTTCAGGACGAATACGGCGGAGTTTTTGAGGTTGTTACCGATGTCAACGGTAAGGAAAAGACCAAAAACTTCATTTTCCCCGACAAGGTCACAAACAAAAAGGGCAATAAAATCGAAAACACCTTTATCAAGCTCGATATTCCGCGCGGCTGGACCGATTTCAGCACAAACGACAAGCTTTCCATGCAGCATATTGACGATTGCCTTTACAACAATAAGGTTCAGTGTCAGATTGAGGCAACCTGGGATGTTATGGCTACAAGCGACGCTCTTTATGAGGAATACAGAGGTCCCGTTCGCTGGCTCGTTGAGAATGTTTCGGATTATTCCGACCTCAAGGAATACGAAACAGAGCTTTTCGGCTTATCCGCAAGGGCAATCTCTTATCGCGCCGACAAATCGGGCGGTACATTCTATTACTATCTCGTTGAACGCGGACTTGCCGCATTCGAGATAGAGGCTTATGCCTGCGACGACTGTTACACAGAGGACGAAATCAAGGAAGTTATTGAAAAAGCTTATGTCCTCAAGGATCTCGGCGGTATCCGTCCGACCGTTCCTTCAGCACAGGAAAGCTCAACTTCGCAGGCAGAATAATTCAGAGGAGATTTTGTTATGTTGTTTTCACAGGACATCGGTATAGATTTGGGAACAGCCAACACCCTTGTTTTTGTCAAGGGTAAGGGTATCATCATCCGTGAGCCCTCGGTTGTTGCCGTTGACCAGAGATATAATCCCGTTCGCGTTGTTGCCGTCGGCTCAGAGGCGAAGGATATGATCGGCAGAACTCCCGGCTCAATCGGTGCAGTCCGCCCCCTTCGCAACGGCGTTATCGCTGATTTCGACGCAACGGCAGAGATGCTTCGCAAATTCATCCGCAAGGCAATCACCGCATCTCCCTTCAGCAGAACAAGAGTTATGATCTGTGTTCCCTCAGGCGTTACCGAGGTTGAGCGCAGAGCCGTTAACGATGCCGCTAAGAGTGCGGGCGCAAGATATGTCAGCATTATCGAGCAGCCTATGGCGGCAGCTATCGGCGCAGGTCTGCCCGTTGAGGCGGCAAAGGGCTCTATGATTGTTGACATCGGCGGCGGAACAGCTGAGGTTGCCGTTGTCGCTCTCGGTGATATTGTCACCTCGCGCTCTGTTAAGGTTGCAGGCGACAGCTATGACGAGGCAATCATCAACTACATAAGAAAGAAATACAGCCTTCTCATCGGTGAAAGAACCGCTGAGGATATCAAAATACAGATCGGCTCAGCTTATCCTTACGAGGGTGAGGGCGCAATGAATGTCAAGGGCAGAAACCTTGTTGACGGACTTCCCAAGGATGTCGAGGTTTCGGCTGACGAAATCCGCGAGGCTCTCGCAGACAGCATCAGCCAGGTGCTTGACGCAATCCGTACAACGCTTGAGAATACTCCGCCTGAGCTTTCAGCCGATATTATCGACGGCGGAATCACGCTGACGGGCGGCGGCGCACTTCTGCGCGGTCTTGACAAGCTTATTGAAAAGGAAGTCAAAATTCCCGTAACAATCGCAGATAATCCGCTTGACTGTGTTGTTGAGGGCACGGGAATCTGTCTTGAAAAGCATCATTGATAATATGAAGGCTTCCTCGGAAAAATTTATAATCGCGGCGCAACCCCGAAGCTTTTTCCGCAGGAAAAAATATCATAAGATCTTGATTTAAAAATTTATTCTACCTATGGAGGTGAAGCGGTATGCGCAGATTTTTTCAGAGCAGAGCATTAAAGGCATTCGTTTGTGTTATTGTTGCGATTGTGCTCGGTGCAGTTTTTGCGGCTCTTTCTCACAGCAACAACACTCCCCTTTCTTCTGCAACAAGCACGGCGTTGTATCCGCTTCAACGGGTATCCGCTTATCTGAGCTATAAGCTGTCAAACTTTAACGATAATTTTCAGTCTGCGGCAACTCTTGAAAAAGAGAACAAGGAGCTGAAATCTCAGATTGAACAGTATCAGAAGGAAATCATCGGCTATAACGAGGCTAAAAAGAAGCTCGAAACCTATGAGGACTTTCTCGGAGTCAAGGAGGAAAATCCTGACTTCATTTTTGAAAGCGCAACAATAATTTCAAGGGATTCAACAGACCCCTATGAGTCATTCACGCTCAGCAAGGGCTCACTTGACGATATTAAGGTCAACGATCCCGTAATTTACGGAACAAATCTTGTCGGTGTTGTCACCTCGGTTTCACCTGCAACCTGTACTGTAAGCACCATCGCTAACCCCGATGTCAATGTCAGCACCTATGAAACCTATACGGGTGAGGTCGGCTATACGACGGGCACGGGCAACGCTGAGGACAGAGTCTATTGCAGACTTCCGGGGCTTAAGGCTGACACCTCGATTTCTCCCAACGGAATTATTGCGACCTCGGGCAGCGGCGGAATTTATCCCAAGGACCTGATTGTCGGCACAGTTGTTGAGGTTGACGATGCGAAGGACGGTATTTCCTCCTTTGCAACGATTCGTTCGGCTGTCAATTTTGCAGAGCTCTCTGAGGTTTTCATCATCAAGAGCTTTGACGGACAGGGCGTTGTTACCGTTACGGGTAACTGATTTCATTTTTAAAACTCAGAAAGGGAACGGACGGCGGCAGTTATGGATTACATCGGTAAACTCGGCGGCAAAAAAACGGTTGAGCGACGGGCTATCCTTATTGCGCTTGCCGTTCTTACTTTTATTTTTCAGAATACGGGCGGTCTTTTCCCCGCTCCTTTCGGAATAAACGCAATTCTGCTTATTCCTCTTACAATATGTATCGCGATGTTTGAAAGAGAATTTGCAGGAATCTTCTTCGGACTTCTTTCGGGCGTGATGCTTGACTCGTTCAGCTCTCAGTCCGTTATATTCAATTCGCTTTTTTTCACGGTCATCGGCTTTTGCGCGGGTGCGCTTATCACTTATCTGATGAGAAACAACCTGCTTTGCGCAACAATTCTGACCGCAGTTTCAGCTTTTGTTTATTCAACGCTTTCGTTCATTGTTTACTGTGCGTTTGACACGATTGAAAAGCCTTTTATTTTCTTTTTGAGATATTATTTTGCATCAGCGGTTTTCACCGTGCTGATGACACCGCTTTATTATGTTATCGTGCGTGCAGTTTTTAAGGAATTCAAAGAAAACAACCATTCATAATCTGACAGAAGGGAGAAAAAACACATGAGATTGGCTCGTGAAGAGAAAAAAGGCAGATTTATTGCCGTTATATCAATCTTCGTCTGTTTTTTTCTTATTTTCTGCGGCCGTCTTATCAGCATTCAGGTTATAAACGGTGATAAATATACCGCAACAAGCACCGCCTCGACCTCTACAACTCAGGTCAAGGCGACAAGAGGACAGATTCTTGACAGAAACGGCAATGTTCTTGTCGGCAACCGTCAGGGTAATGACATTATTTTCAACGCCGCTAAGTTCCCCTCACTCAGTAAGCAGGAGGAAAGAAACGAAATCATCCTTGCCCTGCTTAATCTGTTTGAACAGACCGGGCAGGAATGGATAAACGAGCTGCCTATCACACTCGATGCGGGCGGCAACTATCAGTTTATCGAGGACAGAGAGTCGGATATTGCGAAGCTCAAGGCGCGCGATATGCTCCATCTTAATAAGTATGCAACCGCAGACGACTGTATGCAGGAAATTATCGAGAGATTCAGTCTTGAGAATTATTCAAAGTACGATACCCTGCGCATCGCATCTGTCTGCTGTAATATGAAGCTGACCGCCTTCAACACCGCTAATCCTTATGTATTCGCTCAGGATGTCAGCGACGAGGTTGTTTCGGTTATCAAGGAAAACAGTAATTTTTATAAGGGTGTCGATGTTCAGATTGTCACCTACCGCGAATATACCGACGGCACGATTGCACCGCACATTCTCGGTGTGACGGGCGTTATCAACGCTGAGGAATATGCAACTCTCAGAGCCAAGGGCTATGCGATGGACGACATTCTCGGCAAGAGCGGCATTGAAAAGGTCTTTGAAGAGAATCTCAAGGGTACAAACGGAACAAAAACCGTTACAACATCAACCGACGGCTCACAGACAACCAAGGTTTCGGGGCTCAAAAACGGAGACAATATCGTTCTGACGATTGACGCAAAGATGCAGAAGATTGCTCAGGATGCACTTAAAAAGAAGTGTGATTCTGTCGGCACGGCTAACTCGGGCGGCGGTGCGGTTGTTGTTATGAACTGCCGTACAGGTGAAATTCTTGCAATGGCGTCTTATCCGTCATACGACCTTTCAACCTATTATGATGATTACAGCAAGCTTGCGAAAAACACAAATTCCCCTCTTTATAACCGCGCAACGCTCAGCACTTATGCTCCGGGCTCAACCGCCAAGGTTTCGACGGCAATCGCCTGTCTTGAGGAGGGTGTCGCAACCGCTTCTGATTCAAAATACTGTGCTTATAACTATCCCTACCGCGGACATAACTTTGTCTGTCAGATAAACCACGCAAACAGAACTCTTACCGTGCGCACCGCCCTTCAGGATTCCTGCAACTCATACTTCTATTTCTTCGGCGGAGAGCAGCTCGGAATCGACAAGATGAATATGTACCGCGAAATGCTCGGTCTCGGTCAGCCGACAGGCATTGAAATCAGCGAAAATACAGGTGTGCTCGACTCTCCGAGCTACCGCACATCAATCGGTCAGACCTGGATGCCCGGCTTCTCGCTTCAGTCCTCTATCGGACAGGCGGGCAATCTTTTCACTCCGCTTCAGCTTTGCAATTATGTTGCAACCATTGCAAACGGCGGAACAAGATATGAGGCTCACCTTATCAAATCCATTCTCAATGCCGACAACACAATGACTCTTCTTGAAAAAGAGCCCAAGGTCGTTGTCGAAACAGGCTTCTCTGAAAAGAATATCAAAACCGTTCACGAGGGAATGCGTCTTGTTGTTACAAACGGCTCGTGTCGGTATAATTTCGGTCTTCTCGATGTTGCCGTTGCCTGCAAAACAGGTACATCTCAGGTTGATAAGGTTATAAACGGAACAAAAAAGACCTATACAAACGGCTTTAATATTTCTTTCGCGCCCTACGATGATCCCGAAATCGCTATTGCTGTTGCGGTTGAAGGTGCAACCTCGGGCGGCGGATGCGCTCCTGTTGCTTGCGACATCTACAACTATTATTTTGAGGACAAGGTCGCTGATTCTCAGGAGGATTACGAGGAAGAGGAAGAGACAAACACAGATACAGACGGCAGTCTTTTATATTAAATTTCAGGCTTAACTCAGAGGTGATTATATGGCAAGAAAAATTATTCTCGCTTCAGGCAAGGGCGGTGTCGGCAAATCATCGCTCACCGCAGGCATTGCAATTTCTCTTTGCGAAATGGGAATGAAAACACTTGTTATTGATTTTGATATCGGTATGGGCTGCCTCGACCTTATTCTCGCGGCGGACGATACGGGTATTTTTAACTGGGGCGATGTAATCTGTGACCTCTGTGACCCGATGACAGCACTGCGCACGACTATCGGACCGAAGCTTCTTGTTGCTCCGACCGCGCACGATGACGCCTTTACTGTTGAAAATGTTAAAAAAATGATTGCTTTTTATGATAAGCAGTTCGATTATATCCTCTTTGACGCACCTGCAGGTGTCAGCGGAGGCTTCCGTCTTGCCGCAGAGTGTGCCGACGAAGGAATTATAGTTTCCACTCCCGACGATGTATGCGTCAGAGTCGGTCAGTATGCAGGTGATATCCTCTATTCAATGGGAATCGAAAGCGTACGCCTTATCATCAACCGATTCAACAAAAAGCTCACATCTCAGGGACACTATCTGAACATTGATGAGGTCATTGATGCAACCGTGCTTCAGCTCATCGGTGTTGTTCCCGAGGACAGGCGGCTTTCCTACTGCTCCGTCACGGGAATGCAGACACTCACAAAATCTCCTGCAAAATCAGCCTTCTACCGCATCGCAAAGCGGCTCGAGGGCATAAGCGTCAATCTTGTTATATAAGGAAAAAAGCTATGACAGACAATAAAACTATCGCCGCCATATCCACGCCTATGGGTACAGGCGGCGTTGGAATTATCAGAATATCGGGTGAAAACGCTCCTGAAATCACAGATAAGATTTTCAGAGCCTTTTCGGGCAAAACTCTCGCAGAGTCTGAGGGATACAGAGCGCATTACGGCAGATTTTTTGACGGTGAGAATGCCGTCGATGAGGCAATCTGTCTTGTTTTCCGTGCTCCCCACAGCTATACGGGAGAAAATGTTGTTGAAATCAACTGCCACGGCGGTGTTTTTCTGACAAAAAAGATTCTCCGCCTTGTACTTGCAAGCGGTGCCTCCCCTGCCGCACCGGGTGAATTCACAAAAAGAGCCTTCCTTAACGGAAAAATGGATCTTTCAAAGGCTGAGGGTGTTATGTCACTCATCTCGGCTCAGGGTGAACAGGGCGCTAACGCCGCTTATAACCTTCTCGAAGGCTCACTCAGCCGAAAAATCAGCGAAATCAATTCTTCACTTCTCTCTGTTGCCGCCCACATGGCAGCCTGGGTCGATTATCCTGACGATGAGATTGAAGAAATCGACGATACAAATCTCAGAAATACGACGCAAGCGGCACTTGACGAGATAAATCTGCTGCTTTCACGCTTTGACAGCGGTATGGCTGTCACAACAGGCGTCGATGCCGCAATCGTCGGCAAGCCGAATGTCGGTAAATCAACGCTGATGAATCTTCTGACAGGCTTTGACCGTTCGATCGTCACGGAAATTGAGGGAACAACACGCGATGTTGTTGAAGAAACAGTCAATCTCGGCGGATGCATTCTTCGTCTTTCCGATACCGCAGGTATGCGCGAAACGGGTGACATCGTCGAAAAAATCGGTGTTGACCGCAGCCGAAAAAAGCTTGAACGAGCGGCAGTAATTTTTGCCGTGTTTGACCTCTCTCGAGAGCTAACCGAGGAGGATATCGAGCTTATCAATCTCTGTAAGGGCAGAACTGTTATACCTATTATAAATAAGACAGACCTCGACCGTAGGGCTGATATTTCTGTTATAGAAAATAGTCTCGGCAAATGCGTTGCAATTTCAGCAAAAGACGGTGAAGGCTATAATGAACTTTGCGAAACCGTCACAACTCTTATCGGAACAAAGGATTTTGATACCTCAGCGGCTATGCTTGCCAACGAGAGACAGCGGATATGCTGTGAGAATGCCGTTTCCTGCCTTAAGGAGGCACTTGACGCAATGGATTTTGGTCTTACGCTTGATGCAATCGGTGTCTGCATCGACGGTGCAATAGCTGCACTGCTCGAGCTGACAGGACAAAAAGCAAGTGAAGCCGTTGTCGATGAGGTTTTCAGACAATTCTGTGTAGGAAAATAAAGGGACTGTATAGAAATTATGGAATACTTTGCAAAAAAATATCAGGTTATAGTTATCGGTGCAGGTCACGCAGGTATTGAAGCGGGTCTTGCTTCGGCGCGTCTCGGATGCGAAACCTGTGTTTTCACAATAAATCTTGACTGGGTCGGCAATATGGCGTGCAATCCTTCAATCGGCGGCACATCAAAGGGACATCTCGTTCGCGAAATTGATGCTCTCGGCGGTGAAATGGGCAAGGCGGCTGATGCAAACACGCTTCAGAGCCGTATTCTCAACCTCGGAAAAGGCCCTGCCGTACACAGTCTGCGCGCTCAGATTGACCGCAGACTTTATTCTGACTATATGAAGCATGTTCTTGAGCTTCAGGATAACCTCGACCTCAGACAGGCTGAGATTACCGACCTGAATCAGCTTGAGGACGGCACTTGGCAGGTAAAGACTCATCTTGAGGCGGTTTACAGCGCAGATTGCGTTATTCTTGCAACAGGCACCTTCCTTGCAGGCAAGGTTTATGTCGGTGATGTTTCTTATGAAAGCGGCCCTGACGGAATGTTCCCTGCAAATAAGCTCGGCGTTGCTCTGAAAGAGCTCGGACTCCCCACCCGTCGTTTCAAGACAGGTACACCGTCAAGAGTAAACAGAAAAACTGTTGATTTTTCTAAATTAGAAATTCAGGAGGGCGACGAGAACATTGTACCATTCTCTTTTGACAATAATCTCGAAATTCAGAACAAGCTCCCCTGCTATGTTACATATACAAACGAAGAAACAAAGGATATAATTCTCAAAAATCTGCACCGCTCCCCTCTTTACGGCGGAAAAATCGACGGCAAGGGCCCGAGATACTGTCCGAGCATCGAGGATAAGATTGTCCGCTTTGCCGAAAAAGAGAGACATCAGATTTTTATTGAGCCCTGCGGTGAGAATACAGAAGAAATGTACCTTCAGGGACTCTCGTCCTCACTTCCCGAGGATGTTCAGCTGAAATTTATCCGTTCAATACCGGGACTCGAAAATGCAGAGACAATGAGAACGGCTTACGCTATCGAATATGACTGCGTTGATCCTCTTGCGCTCAAAGCAAGCCTTGAATTCAATGATTTCAGCGGACTTTTCGGTGCGGGACAGTTCAACGGCTCATCAGGCTATGAAGAGGCTGCCGCACAAGGTCTTGTTGCAGGTATAAATGCCGCACACAAAATTTTGGGTAAAGAGCCCGTTATTCTTGAACGCTCAGGCTCTTATATAGGAACACTTATTGATGACCTCGTCACAAAGGGCTGTTCTGACCCTTACAGAATGATGACCTCACGCTCAGAATACAGACTTCTTCTCCGTCAGGATAATGCTGACCGAAGACTTACTCCTATCGGATACGAAATCGGTCTGATAAGCGAAGAAAGATATAAGAAATATCTTAAAAAGCTCGAGCTTATTGATATTGAGAAAAAACGCGTGCAAAGCCTTGTTATTTCTCCCTCAGAGGCAATAAACAAGCTTCTTGTTTCACGTGAAACATCCCCGCTTAATTCGGGTGTTCGTTTCTCTGAGCTTCTTAAAAGACCTCAGCTCAACTATGAGCTTCTGACAGACTTTGATACAGAACGACCTCCCCTCCCCTATGAGATTTTTGAACAGGTCGAAATTGATATCAAATATGAGGGATACATCAGACGCCAGCAGGCTCAGGTCGATGAAATGCATCGCCTTGAGGTAAAAAAGCTGCCTGAGGACACAGATTATAACTCAATTCACGGTCTGCGCCTTGAGGCAAGAGAAAAGCTTTCAAAAATCAGACCGCACAACATCGGTCAGGCATCAAGAATTTCAGGTGTAAGCCCGTCAGACATATCCGTTTTGTTGATTTATCTTGAAAAGGAGTGCAAAAAATGATTAACACTACCCTTCTTAAATCAGAAGCCGCAAAAATCGGAATAGAGCTTGACGAAACTGCACTCAACCGCCTTGATAAATATGCAGAAATGCTTGTGGAGACAAACAAAACACTCAATCTCACAGCCATTACCGAGCCTGAAGAGATTGTTTATAAGCATTTTATCGACAGTCTGAGCCTTCTGACCGTGGTTGACATTAAGGAAGGCGCAAAAGTTATCGATGTCGGAACAGGCGCCGGCTTCCCGGGTGTTGTATTGCTCATTGCCCGTCCTGACATTAAAATCACACTTATGGACGGTACAAACAAGCGTCTTACCTTTATTCAGAGCGTTCTTGATGAAATAGGTCTTGAAGCGGAGATTCTCCACTCGCGCGCAGAGCTTGCAGGCAAGGATAAAGCATACAGAGAGAAATTTGACCTTGTTACCGCCCGCGCAGTCGCAAATATGAATACTCTGAGCGAATATTGTATGCCTTTTGTAAAGGTAGGCGGTATTTTTGCTCCGATGAAGGCTGCAAAGGCTGATGAAGAGCTTGACAGCGCAACAGGCGCAATAAAGCTTCTCGGCGGTAAGATTGACAGGGTTTGTCATCTTGATATTGATAATTGCGGCGAAAGATGTATTATAGTTACAAAGAAAATATCGCAAACTCCGCCAAAATATCCGCGTGCTTCGGCACAGATTTCAAAAAAACCGCTCGCATAAGGCAGAAATAACGAAAAAGACATAGATTTCAGTCAATCGAAAATATTGGACAACCTCTCTTGAGAATGCTAAATTATAATAGGTATTTTCAAGGGAGGCTTTTTATGATTAAAAACCGCAATAAATTCAAAAAGAGTAACGATGTTGTTCTGATACCGTCAAGAATGATTCAGGCTAATCCTCATCAGCCGCGAAGAAACTTTAACTGGGATGATCTTGAGGGACTGGCTCAGAGCATTCATTATAACGGGCTTTTACAGCCGATTACCGTCAGATATAAGGAAAACGGCAGATACGAGCTCGTTTCAGGTGAAAGAAGGCTTCGTGCGTGCAAAATGGCGGGACTTTCGTCAATTCCGTCAGTTATAGTCGACATTGAAGAAGAAAAGGCGGCATTGTTTCCGATAATAGAGAATCTGCAAAGAACAGACCTGCATTTTTTTGAAGAAGCGCTTGCTATTGAACGAATGATAAAGGGTTTCGGTCTTTCACAAGAGGAAATAGCACGGAAAATCGGCAAAAGCGTTTCGAGCCTCACAAATAAGCTGCGGATACTCAGGCTTCCCGACGAAATAAGATATAATATAATGATTTACGGCCTTACGGAACGGCACGCGAGAGCCTTGCTCAAGCTGCCAACAACAGCACAGATGGAGCAGGCTATCGATTCAATAGTTGAAGAAGGTCTTTCTGTCAGCGCAACAGAACAGCTTGTCTGCGAAATGCTTTCAAAATCGGCAGAAAAAGGCAAGAAGGGGAAGACTGTAACGGTTTTTAAGGATGTACGCATATTCATAAATACTCTCAACCACGCGGTCAGTACAATGAGAAAGAGCGGAATCAACGCAAAAGCCACCAAAAATGAGACAGACGAATACATAGAATACATTGTAACCATAAGCAAATAACAGAATGTTTCATGTGAAACATAAAAGGGGAGTCACATTCCTATGTTTCATGTGAAACATTTATCTTTTTATAAAAAATGCTGTTTTTCCACTTTAATTTTCAAAATAGTTGTGCTATAATAGATTTCAGTAATTTTTTGGAGGATTAAAATGGCTAAAACAATAGCAGTTGTCAACCAGAAGGGCGGTGTCGGCAAGACGACCTCCACCGTAAATCTTGCTGCAAATGTTGCGGCAAAGGGATATCGCGTTCTTCTTATAGATATTGACCCGCAGGGCAATGCCACAAGCGGTCTCGGCATAAATAAAAGAGAGCTTAAGGTTTCTTCTTATGATGTTCTTATAAATTCGATGCTTATCGAAAAAGCAATGATTCAGACTCAGTTCAAAAACCTCTTTGTACTTCCTTCAAGTATGAATCTTGCCGGTGCTGAACTTGAGCTTGTTGATATGCCAAGACGAGAATCCCGTCTTAAAAACTCAATAGCCCTTATAAAAGACAGCTTTGACTTTATTTTTATGGATTGTCCGCCGTCTCTCGGACTTATAACTCTTAACGGTCTTTGTGCGGCTGATACGGTTCTCGTTCCGATTCAGTGTGAGTATTATGCTCTTGAGGGTCTTTCACAGCTTATGGCAACTATCCGCCAGGTAAAAAGACTCTATAATCCGCTTATTGATATGGAGGGTGTTCTGCTGACTATGTATGACGGCAGACTTAACCTTACACATCAGGTTGTGGACGAGCTTAAAAGATTCTTTCCGCGAAAGGTTTATACAACCGTTATTCCGCGTAATGTCAAGCTTTCGGAAGCTCCGAGCTACGGCTTACCGATCGCTTATTATGACAAAAATTCAAAGGGAGCCGTCGCTTATGATGAGCTTGCTGATGAATTTCTGAAGCTTAACGGTAAGGAGGTAAGATAATGGCAAACAAAAGAAACGGTCTCGGCAGGGGACTTGAATCACTTTTTGTTGATAACTCTGTTGCCGAAATCAACGCTTCGACAAATACGCTCAAGCTTATGGAAATTGAGCCTAACCACGACCAACCGAGAAAAACTTTTGACGAAAGAGCTTTATCTGAGCTCGCTGACAGTATTTCTCAGCACGGCGTTCTTCAGCCCCTTGTTGTAAGACCGCTCACAAACGGCGGATATCAGCTCGTCGCAGGTGAAAGAAGATGGCGTGCGGCAAGAATCGCAGGTCTTAGTGAGGTTCCCGTTATCATCAAAGAGCTGACAGACGAGGAAACAATCGAAATCGCGATGATTGAAAACCTTCAGAGAGAGGACCTCAATCCGCTTGAAGAAGCACTCGGATACAGCTATATGATGCAGGAGCTTAAAATTACTCAGGAGCAGGCGGCAGAAAAGGTCGGTAAATCCCGTCCGGCAATCACAAATGCGCTCAGACTTCTCAAGCTTCCCGAGGAAGTTCAGGAAATGGTCAGAAATAACCTTATTTCCGCAGGTCATGCGAGAGCCTTGCTTGGTTTCAATAATCCTGACGATATAATCTCAACCGCAAATCTTATTATCAAGGAAGATATTTCTGTCCGTCAGATTGAGGAGCTTGTAAAAACATCAAAAACTGCTCCCGTGAAACCTAAAGAGCCTAAGAAGAGAGAAAAATTCTTCAGCGAGGTTGAGCTTGCTCTTGTGAATAACCTTGGCAGAAAGGTTAAGATAAAAGAAAAGGGTAAAAAAGGATCGGGTATTCTCGAAATCGAATTTTTTGACAGAGAAGACCTTGAAAGCCTTGCTTTACAGCTTGAAAATTATGGAAAATAATATTTATCAGGAGTGATAAAAATGTTAGATATCAAACTAATTAGAGAAAATCCCGACTTGGTCAAGGCTGCGATGAAGTCTAGAAATAAGGATATGGATGCACTTGTTGACGAGGTTCTCGCGATTGATGTTCAGCGCCGTGAGCTTATGCAGATTACAGACGCAATGAAGCAGGAGCAGAATTCAGCAAGTAAGCAGATTCCGCAGATCAAAAAGGCAGGCGGCGACATTTCTGAGATTATGGCCCGCATGAACGAGATCAAAGAAAAAGTCAAGGCAAACGATGCTGAAATCGCAGAGCTCGATAAAAAGCAAAAAACAATTATGTATGAATTTCCGAATGTTCCCAATGAGAGCGTTCCTCTCGGCAAGGATGACAGCGAAAATGTTGAAATCCGTCGCTACGGTGAGCCCAGAGAGTTCGGCTTTGAGCCCAAGGCACACTGGGATATCGGTGCAGATCTCGGAATTCTTGATCCTGAAACCGCTGCTAAGGTAACAGGCACCCGTTTCCATTTCTATAAGGGACTCGGCGCAAGACTTGAGAGAGCTATCATTAACTTCTTCCTTAACACTCACACAGAGCACGGATACACAGAGGTGCTTCCTCCGTATCTTGTAAACCGCGCTTCAATGACAGGCACAGGTCAGCTTCCTAAGTTTGAGGAAGATGCATTCAAGACAACTGACGATTTCTTCCTCATTCCGACAGCTGAAGTTCCTGTTACAAATATGCTCAGAGACGAAATCATCGATGGCAGCAAGCTTCCCATCAGCTATTGCGCATATTCTGCATGTTTCCGTGCAGAGGCAGGCTCAGCCGGCCGTGACACAAGAGGTCTTATCCGTCAGCAACAGTTCAACAAGGTTGAGCTTGTCAAGTTTGTTGACCCCGAAACATCATACGATGAGCTCGAAAAGCTCACAAACGATGCTGAAAGAGTTCTTCAGCTTCTCGGTCTTCCTCACAGAGTTGTATGTCTTTCAACAGGCGATATCGGCTTCTCATCAGCTAAGACCTATGACATTGAGGTCTGGATGCCCTCTTACGGCAGATATGTTGAGATTTCTTCCTGCTCAAACTTTGAAGATTTCCAGGCACGCCGTGCGGCAATCCGCTTCAAGAAGGATCAGAAAGCAAAGGCACAGCTTGTTCATACACTCAACGGCTCAGGCGTTGCAGTCGGCAGAACAGTTGCAGCTATCCTCGAAAACTTCCAGAATGAGGACGGCACAGTAACAATCCCCGAGGTCCTCGTTCCTTTTATGGGTACGGATATTATTAAATAAGATAAAAAAACAAGCAGTAACTTTCATTTGAGAGTTACTGCTTGTTTATTTTTTATTCCTTAATATAATTCACATTCTCAATTCTCTTAAGAAGTGTCATGCTTGAAATAGGGGAGATATACATCGTTTTTTCTTTAGTTTTTTCATTATAAGTTAAAATAAATGATTTCGGCAATTCATAGCTTACATTCACAACTCTTTTTGCCTTTGACATTGTTGTCAGAAAATCTCTTGTTGATTTCATAACAGTCGAGGTGTCAAGGTCAAATATTCCTAATATTTCGTCTGTTGTGATAATTGTATCCTGTCCGAGATGCAAAAACATAGCTTCACCTTATTTCTTTACCTTGCCGTCTGTAATTTTAAAAGTTTTATCGGATTTGATTTTTCTTAAATGCGATCTGTCACAACAGGTAACGAATACCTGCCATCCGTCAAAATATTTTATAAGATATTTCTGTCTCTTACCGTCAAGCTCACTCATAACATCATCAAGAAGAGCAATCGGCTGTTCGCCCGAATATTTTTTAAGAATAGACGCCTCGCTGAGCTTTAATGAAAGAGCACAGGAGCGCTGCTGTCCCTGTGAGCCGTAGCTTCTCGCATCCATACCGCTGAGTGTAATGCTCAGATCATCCTTATGAGGTCCTGAGCTTGTCGCAAGTCTGAATACATCCTTCTTATGATTTGCGACACACTCGTTATAAAGAATTTCTGACCATTCCTTTGCGCCGTTTCCTTTTTCTTTAAGAGAATTAAGATAACCGATTTCCATCTTTTCGCGGTCGGATGATATTTCTCTGTAAACATCTGATGAAAATTCCTTTAAATCTTCAATATAATTAAGACGGTAATCAATTATTCTTCCGCCGTAGCGCGCAATTTCTTCGTCAAAGGCAAAGAGCAGGTCTTCACCGCGTGAGGTCTGGCTGATTTGCTTTAAAAGCGCGTTACGCTGAAAGACAGCCTTGTTATATTTTGAAAGCAAAACTGCGTAATTCGGCTTCACAAGGCTTATTGCGATATCAAGGAACTTTCTTTTTTCAGACGGGCCGTCCTTTATAACAGAAAGAACAGACGGTGAAAAAACCACCGCCTGAAATTCTCCCAAAAATTTTCTCGGCGAGATTTGTCTGATTCCGTTAAGATACGCTTCCTTCTGACTGTTTATAACAAGCTTTGCCGTCTGTGAACGGTCATAGGAAAAGAAATTCATATCAATTTCCGAAAACTCCGAGTCTTTGTTTATAAGCTCGGTGTTTTTTCTTGTTCTGAAGCTGTTGCAACCCGTGAAAAGCCAGATGCTTTCGATAATATTTGTCTTACCGTGACCGTTTTCACCATAAATGACATTTATTCCGTTCACGGGTTCAATTTCAATATGCTCAATATTACGGAAATTTTTGATTACATGATTTTCAATATTCATATCAGACTATCTCATAAACCGTATTTTCAAATTCAACCCTGTCACCCGGATGCAGCTTTTTGCCTCTCTGGGTGCAGACCTCGTTATTAACCTTTATTTCACCGTCCTGAATAACAATCTTGGCGTGTCCGCCCGACTGAACGGCGTCGCAGAGCTTCAGAAAAGCATCAAGACGGATAAATTCAGTGTGAATCTGCTTCTGAATAACGGGTTTTTCTTTTATTTTTAAACGGATTTTTCTTTTATCAATCATTTTTCTTCAACCTCACAGGAAGAACAAGGAAAATAAAGCTTTCGCCCTCTGTCGGAAGAATAAGAATCGGAGAAATTGCACCGTTGAGCTGAATTCTTACTCTGTCTGTATTACAGGCTCTGAGTGCATCGAGAAGATAACGGTTGTTAAAGCCGATTTCGACTCTGTTTCCTTCAATGTCGGCAGAAACCTTGTCATTTGCCGTTCCGAGAGCGGCAATACTTGAAATTCTGATAAAATCTGTGTCGAAAACACAGTTGATAAGACTCTTTGACTTATCTGTGATGATAAGTGAGGTTCTTTCGATACTGTCAATAAGGCTTCTTGTGTCAACCTCAACCGTTGTTGCGACAGAAACGGGGATTGTTGACTTATAGTTAATAAATTCACCCTCAAGAAGTCTTGAAATAATGCTGTATCCGTTGACCTCAAAAATAATGTGGCGGTTGCCGAGACCGAGAGAAACAACGCCCTCCTCGTTATCAGCATCCTCAACTGAAAGCTTGATAATTTCTGACATTGTCTTTGCGGGAACAATGAATGAAATATCCTCGCCGTGATAGTCGATTTTTTCTGTTCTGATAGCCATTCTGAAGCCGTCAACAGCAATAAGCTTGATTTCGCCGTCAGAAATCTCGAACTTTATTCCGGTGTAAACAACCTTTGAATCAACAACTGCAACTGCAAAAATAGTCTGCTTTACCATTTCTGAAAGCATTTTTCTGTTGATATCTATTGTAAAACCGCCCTGAACTGTCGGCAATTCAGGATAATCCTCAGCGGAGATGCCCATAATTTCATATTTGATATCACCACTGCGGATAACAGCAAAATTTCTTTCATCGCATTCGATTGTAACAGTCTGATTAGGAATGCGGCGAAGAATTTCACAAAGTACCTTTGCATTAAGAACAACAGAGCCTGCCTCTTCAATTTTTGCATAGATAGAGGTGTTGATACCTATTTCAAGGTCATAGCCTGTAAGGTTGAGCTCACTGCCCTGAGCCTTGATGAGGATACCTTCCGTACCGGGTATTGATGACTTTGCGGATACAGCTCTCTGAACATTCTGACATGCGCTTGAAAGTGATGTTGTTTCGCAAATAAATTTCATTTTAATTCCTCCGCTTCGGGAAATTTAATAATTATTATATATATATTATATTAGTAGCAGTAGGGGGTGTTGAAAGTATGGAAAATTTCTGTAAGCCTTTATTATCGGGATTTTTGAGCCAAAATTTCCAACAACCGCCTTGTTTAAAATCTGTGGAAAAATATGTTAAAAAATAATCACTGTTGAAAGTGTGGAAAGCTGTGGAAAGAATGTTAAAGAAAGTGTGGAAAAGCTTTCTTATAAATTATAATATCTGCCGTCCCTCAAGAGCTCTCGTCAGAGTGATTTCATCGGCATATTCAAGGTCAGCTCCGACAGGAACACCGTAAGCAAGACGGGAAACCTTTATTCCGAGCGGCTTTATGAGCCTTGAAATATACATTGCGGTGGCTTCACCCTCAACCGTGGGGTTAGTTGCCATAATAATCTCCTGAACAGTCTCATCCGAAAGACGGTTGAGAAGCTCTTTTATTGTGATTTCATCGGGGCCGATGCCGTTCATCGGAGAAATTGAGCCGTGAAGCACATGATACATACCGTTGAATTCGCGTGTACGCTCGATTGCAATGACATCCTTTGAATTTTCGACAACACAGATTGTTGTGCGGTCTCTTTTTTCATCAAGACAAATGTTGCATATATCGGAATCAGTAAGATCACAGCAGACAGAACAGCGGTGAATTTTTTCGTGTGCGAGCATAATCGTATCGGCAAAGCGCTTTGCCTCAGCGTCGGACATTGCGAGAATGTGAAAGGCTAATTTCTGCGCACTTTTGTGTCCGATACCGGGCAGGCGTTCAAACTGCTCGATGAGATTTGCAAGCGGTACTACATTCCTCGCCATCAGAAAAGTCCCGGAATTGAAAGTCCGCCCTTGGCTTTTTCCATACCCTGCTGCATAGCGTCGTTAGCCTTGCGGATGCTCTCGTTGAGTGCAGAAATAAGAAGATCCTCAAGCATCTCGATATCCTCGGGATCAACAACCTCGGGCTGCATCTTGACAGAGAGAACCTCGTGTGAGCCGTTTACGGTAACCTCAACGGCACCGCCGCCGACAGAAGCAGTATATTCGCTTGCTTCAACCTCAGCCTGGATGCGCTCCATATCCTCCTGCATTTTCTGAATCTGCTTCATCATATTGCCCTGACTCGGAGCATTGGGAATTCTTGCTTTCATTGTAATTTATCCTTTCATTATTGAAGATTGTTTATTTTGTTGACAAGGTCCGCGAGCGGATCGTTGGCATTTGCCTTTTTATCGTCGGATTTGTAAATTCCGAGTCTGTATTTTTTACCCGTAACCTCAAAAACTGCGGCTTTTATCGCGTTGGCGTGGCTGCCCTGACGGATAAACTGTGAAAATACAGGATTATCGCATTTAATGAGCAGAAATTCGCCCCTGATATAAGCTGACGACGAACCGAGAATGCCTGTCATAGGCTTGTCTGTGACATTGAGCTTCTCGAGCACCTCACCCCAGCCGGTGAAAAGCATATCAACATCCGCCTGAGCGGGGGAGTCGGACTGTGCAGGTGCCTCGGGAGGCGGCGGAGGAAGGGGAGTCTCGTCCTTTTTTTCTTCTGCGGCGGTTGCAGCAGGAGCAGATATGGGAGCAGGAGACGGTTTTTCTTCCTTTTTAACCTCAGGCTTTGCGCTGACGGTGACTTTTCCTTCCCTGAGCATATTCTCAAGCTGTTCAATTCGGTTGAGAATTGAAGTGTTGTCACTCGAAATATCGGGAATGCAGAGCTTGACAGCACACATTTCCATCTGAGTTCTCTTGTTTGAAGAGGTTTTAAGAGTCGCGGACGCCTCTTCGAGTATATTAAGACAGGAAAGAACCTTGAAAAGTGTTGTTTTTTCCGCCTGAATTTTAAAGGATTCAAGGTCAATATCCGTACAGACGATGAGCTTCTGCGGATTTCTGACCGTTTTTATAATCATAAGATTGCGGAAATGGTTGATAAGCTCAGAGCAGAGCCTTTCCATATCGCACGAATCGTTGTGGAGCTTTGAAATAAGAGAAAGCACCTCTGACGGATTATTCATATTGATATTATCGACAAGCTCAAATAAATAATCCTTGCCTGCAAGACCTGCGGCGTTGCTGACAACCTCGGTTGTGACATTTTCGGTTATACCCGAGCATCTGTCGAGAATAGACAGAGCGTCACGCATTGCGCCGTCGGCAATTCTTGCAATAAGAAGAGCGGCATCCTCGTCGAGCTGAATGTTCTCGCTTTCGGCAACATATCTCAGGCGGGATGTGATGTTTTCGGGTGTGATTCTGTGAAAATCAAACCGCTGACATCTTGAAAGTATCGTCGCGGGAAGCTTGTGCACCTCAGTTGTTGCAAGAATAAACTTGACATGAGCGGGCGGCTCCTCAAGAGTCTTTAAAAGCGCATTGAAGGCACCGATTGAGAGCATATGCACCTCGTCGATGATATAAACGCGGTATTTTGTGTGGACGGGCGTATAATTTGCTTCCTCGCGAAGGTCGCGGATATTGTCAACGCCGTTGTTGCTGGCGGCGTCAATTTCGATAACATCAAGAATCGAGCCGTCGTCGATGCCCTTACATACCGCACACTCGTTACAGGGATTTCCGTCAACAGGATTAAGGCAGTTAGCCGCCTTTGCAAGAATTTTTGCACAGGTGGTCTTACCCGTACCTCTCGAGCCCGTGAAAAGATAGGCGTGAGAAACCTTACCCGATTCGACCTCGTGGGCGAGGGTAGAGGTAATATGCTCCTGACCGACAACATCGCTGAAGGTCTGCGGACGCCATTTACGATATAAAACTCTGTACAAAAAATCACCCCGCTTTTAAAAATTAAGAAAAAATTAAAAGCATTATCTCAGTCATATGGTGCGCAGGCCGGACTGTGTCGCACGGTGTTAACCTCTTAATGCTGCTCGGTTCCCCGCCTGACATGGTTCGTGGCACCCCGTCGCACAGGACCAACACACCACATGACTGAAATAATGCTTCGATAAATCGCCTGCAATATCCTATATATTATAATATATTTTACCTTATATATCAAGTAAAATTAAAAATTTTTTTGAGATATTGCAGGAAATTCTGTATTAAATTTTATACATTGAAAAGGAAGTGAACGACATCGCCGTCTTTCATCACATATTCCTTACCCTCGGAGCGGATAAGGCCCTTTTCTCTTGCCGCTGCGAGTGAGCCGCACTCCATAAGATTTTCAAAGCTGATAACCTCTGCGCGGATGAAGCCCTTCTCAAAATCAGAGTGAATTTTACCTGCTGCCTGAGGTGCTTTTGTACCCTTTTTTATTGTCCAGGCTCTTACCTCGGGTGTACCTGCGGTGAGGTATGAGATAAGACCGAGAAGGTCGTAGCTTCGCTGAATAAGAAGGTCAAGACCGCCCTGCTCAATGCCGAGGTCAGAGAGGAACATTTCCTTTTCTTCTTTGTCAAGGCTCGCGATTTCAGCTTCCATTTCGGCACAGATCGGAAGAACCTGTGAGCCGTCCTCAGCGGCAATCTTACATACCGCGTTGAATCTTTCGTTAGACTGGATGCTGTTTGCAAAGTCATCCTCGCTCATATTGCAGGCGTAGATAACGGGCTTTGAGGTGAGAAGTGCGATATCACCGATGATTGCCTTTTCATCGTCATCACATTCAATGCTTCTTGCGGATTTGCCCTCTTCAAGGTGAGCCTTGAGTGCCTTAAGGAATTCATACTCCTTTGCAAGGCTCTTGTCGCCCTTCATAGCCTTTGATGTTCTGTCGATACGGCGTTCAACCATTTCAATATCGGAGAAAATAAGCTCAAGATTGATTGTTTCGATATCTCTTGCAGGGTCAACGCTGCCGTCAACATGGATGATGTCGTCGTTTTCAAAGCAGCGCACAACATGGATAACCGCGTCAACCTCACGGATGTGTGACAAAAACTTGTTGCCGAGACCCTCACCCTTTGATGCACCGCGGACGAGACCTGCGATATCAACAAACTCGATTACGGCAGGAGTAACCTTTGCAGGGTTATACATCTCGCACAGAGCGTCGATTCTGCTGTCGGGAACTGCAACAACACCGACATTCGGCTCGATTGTGCAGAACGGATAGTTCGCAGACTGTGCACCTGCGTTTGTGATTGCGTTAAAAAGCGTGCTCTTGCCGACATTCGGCAGACCTACTATACCAAGCTTCATATTTTTCTTCCTTTTTTCAAAAATTACTATAACATTATAAACGCAAGCCGCCGAAATTTCAAGAGAATATATTTAATCGTTGAAAAAAGTAAGGAAAAAAGATATAATCAGGTTGTGAAACGGAATTTGGAAGATAAATTTTGATTGTCGGACAAATTCGGGACGGGAAATCCGTCCCCTACAATAAACAAATCAATTTTTAATTGTAGGGGAGCCGTTTCGGCTCCCGCCAAGGGTTGCACAGATTATAATTTGTCGGGGAGTTTTTCTTATTTGATGTGGCTATCTCTCAATAGTTTCCCCTGAAAGGGGAAATGTCGCGTAGCGACAAAGGGGTGTTGCGAAGCAACGAGAAAAACAAGAAAAATCAAAGAGCTTTTTGGTCGCTGACGCTCCACCCATCCGCCCTGTCGGGCACCTTCCCTTTCAGGGAAGGCTGCTTGTCTTTAGCTTATTTCAAGTTTAAAAAGATATCAATAAACTCCCAATTTATCAAACCATTCTAAAAAGGAAAGAGAAAAAAATATGAGAATAAACAGCCTTACAGGCAAGCTAATTTCATCAATTTTTATCACGGCTTTGCTGATTTATTTTATGATAAAAACAACAAGTCCTAAAATAATTTTTGTTCCGTTTTTAATCTGCAGCTTATCAATGGCGGGAAAAAGTCTGGGAATAATTTTAAATAAAGAAAAAATTGCGGTACTGTTTGATAAATTATTCAAAGCAGGATTTTTTCTTTTCTGGTTCGGCTTCCTCGCTGTTGCAGATTACATAACCGTAAGAGATAAAAACTATTCTTTAACCGTTTTTTCAATACCGTTCTGGCTTATCGGAATTTATTTTTTGAAAAGAAAATTTTTTAAAGGTAACGCAGAAAAAGAGGAAAAATCAAGATTTAATTTAATAAAAATTGCGAGCGCAGGCTTGGTTTTTGCCGCACTTTTTGCAGGCTTGCTTTTATTGATTTTCGGTATTATCAAAGCAGAAAAAATAATGATTTTTGCGGGTATATTTTTTATTCTGGTTGCAGGTGCGTTTGTGATTTTCGGCTTGTCGGCAACGGGATGTTTTGATAAAATTAAAACTGATGTTTTAGGATTGTATGTCGGCATCGTTTTCACGGTAATCGGTGCAGGTATTCCTGCTTATAAATTCACGGAAACTTTTTCTTTAATAAAAACATTTCAAGCCTTTGGTCTTTGGATTTTTGTTCCGTTACTGATGCTTGCAGCAGGTGTGTTTCAGATTATAAAATGTATCAAAAAGAAATAAATTTCAAGGAGAAATATTATGATTAAATACGGTGTTATCGGCTCGGGTTGGATTGCCGAGGAATTTGTAATGGGTGCTCAGACTGTTGATGGTCTTGAGTTCGCCGCGATGTATTCGAGAACAAAAGAAAAGGGCGAGGAATTTGCAAAAAAATTCGGCTGTAATATGGTTTACACCGACCTTGAGGAATTTGCAAAAAGCGACATAGATGCAGTCTATATCGCAAGCCCGAATGTTTTTCATTATGAGCAGAGCAAGCTGATGCTTGAAAACAAAAAGCATGTGCTTTGCGAAAAGCCGATTACCGTAACTCCCGACGAACTCAGCGAGCTTTTCACACTTGCACAAAAGAATAATTTAATTTATACCGAAGCGATAATGATGATGCATTCTCCGCTGAAAAATCTTATTAAAAATGCTCTCGGAAAAATCGGAAAAATAACTACGGCACACTTTGATTTTTCTCAGCTTTCTTCAAAATATAAGGCACTCAAAAACGGAGAAAATCCGAATATTTTCAATCCCGAAATGAAGACGGGTTGCTTACGCGATTTAGGTATTTATTGCTATTATCCCGCAGTCGAATTTTTCGGTATTCCCGAAAAGATTTCTGCCTCCGCAGGCTTTATCGAAACAGGTGCGGACGGTTACGGAACTGCTGTTCTTGACTATCCCGACAAGCAGGTGACTCTTACTTATTCTAAAATCGGTCAGGATTATCTCGGCTCTCAGATTTTCGGTGACAAGGGTACAATTTCTATCGAATCAATTTCAAAACTGACAAATGCAAAAATCCATTTTGCCGACGGAAAAACTGAAAACATAACCGACGACACCGAAAAGAAAATTCTTATGGCTTATGAAGCAGAAAATTTTTATAAATTCATCACGGATTTTGAAAAAAATAAGGAAGAATATTTCTATATAAATAATATAATTTCCGAAGTAAACAAGCTGATGTTTGAAGTAAAAAATATTTGCGGAATAAAATAAAAAATAAACAAAAATTTCCCGCCGAAAAGGCGGGATTTTTTTTCGTCAAATTTAAATTTTTTGTTGACTATTCTTGAATATTGTGATAAAGTACTATATGTATATTAGTATCTTTATGGGTATAGGTGCGCCCGAAAATCAGAAAAAGACTTTCGAGCGGAAAAATCCGTATACATTTATATATATAATACAGCGAACGACTTTTTGACTAACTTGTTGGAGTGAGTAACTATGGCTGAAAATCAAAAAAACACAGGTTCAAGAATCAGAACAATCGAACTTTTTTACAGACCTGTTTTTGACATTCATCTTAATATGGCGATTGATTACGAAACTTCAATGCGTATCAACGACAGGGTGCAGGGCGTAATTCCCGAAAAGGTGTTTATGCCTGTTGCCGAAAAATCCAATCAGGTTGTTCAGCTCAACCTCTGGGCGGTTGAAGAGGCCTGCGAGGCTATCAAGCGATGTGCCGAGCGCGAGGTCGATATGAACAGCGTTATAATCTGGGTTTCGGTCAAAACTCTCACAAAAAAGAATTTCGTCAGTCAGGTCAAAAAGATTGTTGATAAATATGACATCTCTCCCGACACCTTCTGCTTCAACATAACAGAAAGCATCCTCGAGGCTGTCAAGGATAAGGTCATCGAAAATATAAACGCTCTTCGCGAGCTCGGCTTCAGAATTTCTATCGACGATCTCGGTCTTGAATACACTTCACTTTCAAACCTTTCTCATTACGATGTCGATTATATCGGTATTCACGAGAGTATGATCGAAGACATCCTTTACAGTGAAAAGGTGCAGAACACAATTCAGGGTATCATCGATTTCTGTAAGAAGATTGACACTCAGGTCATCGTCAACGGAATCGAATCAAAAGAGGTTTTCGACCTTATCAACAAGATGGGTGCTGACCGATTCAGCGGTCCGTACTTCGGAGAGTTTGTTAAGGATAAACAAATAAGCTAAGGAGGAGGATCAGCTTGGCTAAAAAGAAAAAAGATCAGGCACCTGCCGATTCTGCCGTTCAGGCAAACGGCCAGATGGACCGCTACGGCGTGAAAACTGAATCAAAAAAAGTTAAGAAAAGAGAAGCTTTAATCCGAATCCTTGTGATTATTCTCGTTTTACTTCTGCTTTTCCTTTCCATAATGTTCGCTTGCTCCTCTTATGTGAACAAAGCAGGTGACTTTACGGTTACAATGGATAAAGACGCATTTAACATGGGCATCGTTCTTTCGGAAACTCCGGGCTTTGAAAATCCCACCCGTTTCCTTGCCGGTGAAAAATGCGAAAATATGGCCGACTGTACCTTCAGCTGGCTGCCCGACGACATTGACGATATTGACGGCTCTCATAACCGCTCAAACGGTCAGGAATTTCTTGCATATACCTTCTATGTCAAGAATGCCGGTAATGTCGATGTCGGATACAACTCACAGATTCTTATCGATTCTGTTGCTTTGGGTGCCGACGATGCAGTCCGTGTCATGATTTACAAAAACGGCGAGCCGACAATCTACGCCAAACCGAAAAAGGGTACGACGGACCAGCTTGAGGAAAATAAAAATACCGCAGGTGTTGTCCAGTACACTATTGACGAAAACTTTGTCTCCAACACCAAGGTTATGCAGGAGGAAGAAAAATACTTCCCCGTCGGTGAGGTTGACAAGTATACGGTTGTTATCTGGCTCGAAGGCTGGGATCCTGAATGTGTAAATGAGATTCTGGATGGCGAAATCAAGATGTCAATGGGCTTCTGGTGCTATGAATTGGATGACGGTGACGGATCATCCGAAAAGCAGTAAGACCTGTTTATCTTAATTTTCCACACATTTTCTCAGACACATTTGAGATATATTATGTAGGATTTTTCCGTACATAAAATCTGAAAAGGAGGTAAGGAAAAGACAATGTTCAAAAAGAATCAGAAAAATCGCGCATTTTTTGCTGCTATTGCTATGATCCTTCTCTCTGCGATTGTTATTACAACAGCATCTTTCGCATGGTTCACTTTGGGCAGAAGCGCTATGGCAAGCAACCTTGATCTTAAGGTTACTAAGCAGGGCGAGGGTATCCAGATCTCTGCAAATGCCACAACCTTCACAGATGAGCTTACTTTTGAAGATCTTAACGGTACTTCAACTTCAGGCTTCCAGGCAGTCAGCGAAGAATTCAACTTCTTCCCTGCTGAGATCAGCCCCTCATCTTCTCGCTTCAATCTTAACAGTCTGCCCGCATTCTTCGCAGGCGGTATTGATAAGGCCACAAACACAATGGAAAGTCTTGCTGCTACTTCCGCTGACGGTGTAACCGTTTACGGTAAGGGCGACGCTGAGGTTCCCTCAGGCGCAAAGAGAGCAGGCTTCTACGCTTTTGATGTCTTCATTGATTACAGCGCAAGCTCACCCGATGCTACTGGTCAGGTTAAAATCGGCAGCTCTGCTATCACAGTCAAGAACGACGAGAGCGACGGAACAACTGCTATCGAAGAGGCTGCAAACGCTATGCGTGTAGGTTTTGTTAACTGCGGAACTGTCACAAAGGGACAGACTCCTTCTGCAGCAACTTCAGGTTCTGAGGCAGTCATTTTCGCTACCAACGAGGATGCTCGCAATACCAATCCTATCGCAGGTACAGGTATCAGCGGCGCTCTTGCAGACGGTGCTTATACAGTACCTCCGTCAGCAGCGGGAACCCTTACGGTTGCTGATGCTTACGATTGTCCTGTTGGAACAGGTGCGCTTGACCAGACTCTTACACTCAAGGCCGGTGTTAACCAGATCAGAGTGTACATATGGATGGAAGGTCAGGATGCAGCTTGCACAGACTCTCTCCAGAGTCAGCTCATCTCTGCAAGCCTTGTATTCTCAATGGTATAATCCAAAATTCTTATCTTCTGAATGATGTTTCAATGACTCCGGGATGTATCCGGTTGAAAGGTAATATTCAGCTGAAATTTGGAGATGCAATTCTTGCAAACCGGGTTACCGGAAAACCGTATTTACTCCCGGTGCACGGAACATAATTCAGAAACCCCGCATGGC
>JAZQGS010000002.1:0-35625 GCA_045540195.1 Acutalibacteraceae bacterium | reverse complement strand
GTCGTCTTCAATGGGGAAGCCGTCCTGCGGGTCAGCGACGATCATAAGCTCAAATTTGCCGTTTTCGTCAAACTGAAGGTTGCCGTTTTTGCTGTCTTCTGCTGCGAATGATACTGATGAAAGGGTAAGCATCATCATAATTGCAAGAAGAACTGCGAGTACCTTTTTCATAGTGAATACCTCCTGAAATATTCGTAATTTGCGCAAATATTCTATCACAAACGGTAAATTAAGTCAATTAAAATCAGAGCGTTGAGCCCTCATAAGCCTTATCTTTGTCAAAAAGCCACACATAACCGACATCGTTTCCGTGCATTGTGCTGAACACTCCGTTATCGAAAATAAGCGCCGCGCCATTCTCGATTCCGATACCCGAAAGAGGACGGGATTTTATCTCATCCTTGAAGTTATACCAGCCGTTGCCCTCAAAATGCGGACACGCGCTGTAAGGCAGAATACCCAGGCAGTCACAGAAAATAAAGCTTCTGTCAGGGCCGCAATCGTCGTAGCCCTCGTTGAACCAGCACACCGCGCCTGCGCTGTAGCCCGACATAATTTTGCCCTTTTCATAGGCCTCGCGAAGAACATCGGATGCGCCTGTTTCGTTCCAGGTGTTCATCATAAATTCGACATTGCCGCCGCCGACATAGATAACATCGGCTGAAAGAATTCTGTTGCGGATATCATCCCTTGTCAGAGACTTGTCTGTCAGGAACAGATAGTCAAAGCTGCATCCGCAACCGAGAAAAATGTCGCGGATATGCTCGTCTCCCTCGATATCGTCAAAGCCTGCCGTCGGAAGAAACAGAACAGACGGATTTTCTTTTTCTGCACACGAAGCGATGTATTCAAGAATATTTCTGATTTCACCGTCTTCATAACGGCCGCCGCCGATTGCAATAATTTTACCCATAAAATCACTCCGTATATAATTATGGTATATATATTAAACCAAAAATTAACCATATTCAAGTCAATCTGTTATTGTTTTTTCATCATTGATGTGTTAATATTTAGATGTATATGAACTCAAACGGAGGTTTTATTATGACTCGTTATGAATACGCAAAGGAAATATACGCAAAAATCGGTATCGATACCGACAAGGCAATAGAAAAGCTTATGGAGCTGCCGATTTCGATGCACTGCTGGCAGGGCGACGATGTTGTCGGCTTTGACTCGAAGGAGGCGCTTTGGGGCGGCATCCAGACAACGGGTAACTACCCCGGCAAGGCAACAACACCTGAGGAGCTTATGGCTGATATTGATAAGGCCTGCTCACTCATCCCGGGCAAAAAGAAGCTCAATCTTCACGCTTCTTATGCAATTTTTGAGGACGGCGAGTTTGCCGACAGAGACGCACTCGAGCCCAAGCATTTTGCAAAGTGGGTTGACTATGCAAAGGAGAGGGGAATGGGCATTGACTTTAATCCCACATATTTCTCTCACGCAATGGTAAAGGATAATCTCACCCTTTCATCACCCGATGAGGAGGTTCGCACCTTCTGGGTAAATCACGGTAAGGCCTGCCTTAAAATTGCAGAGTATTTTGCAAACGAAACAGGCGTTCCCTGCGTTATGAATATCTGGATTCCCGATGGCTACAAGGATATCCCTGCTGACCGTCTTGCGCCCAGAGCACGCTTCAAAAAGAGTCTTGACGAGATTCTTTCAATTCCCTATGACAAGTCAAAGGTTTACATAACTCTCGAATCAAAGGTTTTCGGCATCGGACTTGAATCCTACACGGTAGGCTCAGCCGAATTCAGCCTTTCTTATGTTAATTACAAGGGCATCACACCGCTTATGGATAACGGCCACTATCATCCGACAGAGGTTGTGTCCGACAAGATTTCGTCACTTCTTCTCTTCAACGAGAAAATCGCACTTCATGTAACACGCGGCGTCCGTTGGGACAGTGACCATGTTGTTATCTTCGACGACGAAACAAAGGAAATTGCAAAGGAAATCGTTGCTCACGACGCACTCGACCGTGTATTTATCGCAACTGACTATTTCGACGCTTCAATCAACCGTGTTGCGGCTTGGGTAATCGGTCTTCGCAATGTTCAGAAGGCAATGCTCAACGCACTTCTCACTCCGCACGCCGAGCTCAAGGCTCTCCAGGAGAGCGCAAACACAACAAAGCTTCTTGTTATGCAGGAGGAGCTCAAGAATTATCCGCTTGCCGATGTATGGAACGAGTATTGCGAGCGTTGCGGTGTTCCCGTTGGCGAGAGCTGGTACGAGGAAGTAGAAAAATATGAAGCTGAAGTGCTTTTGGAGAGATAATTATGAAGCTTGTTGAAATTGAAAGCGGATTCCTTTTTGAAGAAGGAAAGTTTTTTGACCAGTGCCACGCAACGACGGTTCTGAAGGTGGGCGACAGAGTGCTGTGCGCTTTCTTTGCAGGTACGGAGGAGGGCAACGAGGACGTCCGAATCTTCCTTTGCACCTACGAAAACGGCAAGTGGTCCGACCCCGTGCAGATGTCTTTTTCTGATAACATTCCGTGTTGGAATCCCGTTCTGCACGAAAAGAACGGCACGGTTTATCTGTTCTTCAAGATTGGTACAAAGATTACAAACTGGTGCACATATCTCCGCACCTCAACCGACGGCGGCAGAACGTGGTCGGAGGCTGTTGAGCTTGTAGAGGGTGACCGCTCTGACGGAAGAGGACCTGTTAAAAACAAGGCAATCAATCTTTCGGACGGCAGAATTGCCGCACCTGCATCGGTTGAAACCGCTACAACCTGGGATGCGTTTATTGATGTTTCTGCCGATGACTGCAAGACTTGGCAGAGAGGCGAGCTTATCGGCTTTGACCATACAAACGCACGCGGCAAGGGCATAATTCAGCCGACACTCTGGGAGGCTGACGGCAAGGTTTATGCGCTTCTCCGTTCGACCGAGGGCCGTGTTATGAAAAGCTGCTCGGAGGATATGGTTCATTGGACACCTGCCGAAAAAACCGATCTGCCGAACAACAACAGCGGAATTGATTGCGTAAAGCTGCCGGACGGAAAGGTTGTTGTTTTCTTCAATCCTAATCAGGACGATTGGGGCGACAGAAACATAATCTCCTATGCGGTAACCGAGGATAATGCACAGTCATTCTTACCGCCTGTTGAAATCGAGCGTGACGAGGATAAGGATGCTGAATTCTCATATCCTGCGGCGGTGACAGACGGCGAGTTTGTATACCTTACATATACACATTACCGCAGAAATGTAATGTTCAGAAAGTTCAGGATTGAAAAGACTTTGTGATTTTGCACAAACGAAAAAGTGTATTTTACATCAATCTGTGCATTGACAAATGATGTATAATATATAATGCAAAAAATTTCAGGAGGATATTTTATGAAAAAGATTTCTAAGAGAATTCTCGCAGTTATGCTTTGTCTTGCAGTCGTTTTCGGCGGCTCGGTAATGGCAACCTCTGCTGAGGAAACAACAGATGCAATTAAAAGAGTAAGCTGTACCTTCAACGGCGATTCTCAGACATCAAGAGGCTTCTGCTGGTATACAGTGGAGTATTCTGACGCTGATGTTCAGATTATGAAGACAGCTGATTTCAACGGCTCATTCGCAGGCGCAGCTGTTTATTCATCAGACAACATCTATCAGCACCGCGACCAGTATTGCCACAAGGTAACAGTTGACGGTCTTGAGGCGGGCACAGAGTATACATACCGCGTCGGTGACAAGTCAAAGGATATGTGGAGCGAGGCAGGCACATTCGTAACAGACGACGGTGACGATTCCTTCTCATTCATCACAATCGCCGATGTTCAGGCAAGCAGCGACGAAAACTTTGCACAGGCTGCAAACACAATCAAGGGTGCTATGGCTACTCTTCCCGAGTCAGAGTTCACGGTAAACCTCGGTGACTTTGTAAATGACTGTACAAACGACGAGTGGGATTGGTATTTCAAAAACTTTGCAGTCAACAATATGGCAACAACACTTGCTCCCGCAGCAGGTAACCACGACGGCAACATCACAAACAAGCTCAACATCAATGTTTTCAACTCAATGTTCAACCTTTCAAACCCGAACACTGATTCAAATGTAAACTGGGTAAACGGCGTTTATTATTCTTATGATTACGGCAACGCACACTTTGCTGTTCTCAACACAAACGATATGTACCCGATGTCACAGTCACAGAGAAACTGGCTTGTAAATGATATGTCAGCTTCTGACGCTGACTGGAAGTTCGTTATTATGCACAGAGCGTTGTATTCACAGGGCAAGAACATCAATAAGCCCGATACAATCATTATGCGTAATGTTCTCATCGAGCTTTTTGACGAGCTTGATATCGACCTTGTATATGCAGGTCACGACCATGTTTACTACCGCTCAGTTCCCGTTAAGGGTGACGAGGTTGTTGACGGTGTAACTTATGTTACAGAGAACTACAAGGGTGAGGAAATTACCTTTGCAAACAACCCCGACGGTACAGTTCATATCCTTCCCTCAACAGCAGGCACAAAGAGATACGGCATCAACGAGGATGCTATTGATCCTATCGGTGAGGCTTGCGCATTCCATCTCTCAACAAGAGATATGGGCGGCTGCTTTATGACAACTGTTGTTGACGGTGATAAGGTTATCATCAAGTCATATCTTGTTAACGATGAGACTCAGGAGATTTCCCTCATCGACCGGTACGCTATCAAAAAGGATCTTTCACAGAAGACAGAGCTCGAGCCGACAGACCTTCCCACAGACAATGTTTCAAACATCGCCGCTTATGTTTCAAACATCGTTTCTGAGATTATCGGTATGCTTTACAGCTATATCGCAGTTCTTCTTCCCCAGGCAATCAAGGGCCTGTTCTGATTCAATTAAATAAAATTAACCTCCCGACGGATGGATATATCTGTCGGGAGGCTCTTTTTTTGTAACAAAATACACAAAATGGTCGATAATTTTCTACATATCATTTGAATATTATAGTCAAATTAACTTGAATTTTGTTTTGCGGTTTGGTAAAATATAAGATGTATAAGTGGATAAGTGTTTGTATTTTGCTAAGGAGGGGATAGAAAATGAACAGGGAATTTAATCCGAATGATGTTCCTGTTTATCTCTTTCATCAGGGCAACAACGCCAAGGCTTATGAATTCTACGGTGCGCACCGTACAGACGGCGACAGAGTTGTTTTCCGCGTCTGGGCTCCGCGCGCGCAGGCTGTCAGCGTTGTTGGTGATTTCAACGGCTGGAATAACGATGCGAATTATATGTACCGTATGCCTGACGGCTCAAGCTGGGAATGCTTTGTCGACGGTATAAAACAGTTTGATACCTATAAATTCTGCATCACAACGGCGGACGGAAGTCGGATTCTCAAGGCTGATCCCTACGCCTTCCATTCTGAGACAAGGCCTGATACCGCATCAAAGTTTTATGACATTGAGGGCTATGAGTGGTCAGACGAAAAGTGGCTCAGAGAGCGAAAGAAGTCTGCCTATGAAAGCCCGATGAATATTTATGAGGTTCACGCGGGCTCGTGGAAGGTGCACGGAGAAGAAATTTTTTATTCCTACCGTCAGCTTGCCGACGAATTGACAAAATATGTCAAGGATATGGGCTATACTCATATAGAGCTTCTGCCCCTGAGTGAGCATCCCTTTGACGGCTCGTGGGGATATCAGGTTACGGGATATTTCGCCCCGACCTCGCGCTACGGTGAGCCGAAGGATTTTATGTACTTTGTTGACAAGTGCCACGAGGCAGGAATCGGCGTTATCCTCGACTGGGTACCTGCTCACTTCCCCAAGGATGCGCACGGTCTCTACAATTTTGACGGACAGCCTCTTTATGAGTATGAGGATATGCTCAAGGGTGAGCACAAGCAGTGGGGAACAAGAGTTTTTGACTACGGTAAAAACGAGGTCAGAAGCTTCCTTACATCGAGTGCGCTGTTCTGGCTCGACAAATATCACATTGACGGACTCCGTGTGGATGCGGTTGCGTCAATGCTCTATCTTGATTATTGCCGCGAGGACGGTCAGTGGAGACCGAACAAAAACGGCGGCAATGAAAATCTCGAGGCTATTGAGTTTTTACAGAAGCTCAACACGGCAATCTTCCGCGAATACGGCGATGTGCTGATGATAGCGGAGGAAAGCACCGCCTGGCCGATGGTTTCAAAGCCTGTGTGCGACGGCGGACTCGGCTTTAACTTCAAATGGAATATGGGCTGGATGAATGACTGTCTGCGGTACTTCTCCTTACCGGGAATCCACCGCAAGTTCAATCACAACAACCTCACATTCTCTTTCTTCTACGCTTTTTCGGAGAATTTTGTTCTTCCGATTTCTCACGACGAGGTCGTACACGGCAAATGCTCACTTATAGGCAAAATGCCGGGTGAGTATGAAGAGAAATTTGCAGGCGTGCGCTCATTCCTCGGTTATATGATGGCTCATCCGGGCAAGAAGCTTATGTTTATGGGTCAGGAGTTCGGTCAGTTTATCGAGTGGAATTACAAGCAAGGGCTTGACTGGCTTCTGCTTGACTATGAAGCCCACCGCAAGCTTCAGCATTTTGTGAAAACCATAAACGAGCTTTACAAGTCGACTCCCGCTCTCTGGCAGGTGGACTACGATTGGACGGGCTTTAACTGGATAAGTGCGGACGATGCCGACAATTCCGTTATTGCCTTCCGCAGAATCGATAAAAACGGCAAAGAGGTTATTGCCGTATGCAACTTTACCCCCGTTATGCGCGAAAACTACTGTATCGGTGTTCCGACATCAGGCACATACAAGGTGCTTATGAATACCGACAGTGAAGAATTCGGCGGCAAGGGAACGGGAACAACAGGAAGTGTCAGGAGCAAAAAGACTCCGATGCACGGCCTTGAAAACCGTATTTCGCTCGACCTTCCCGGTCTGAGTGTAATATATCTCAAAGCACCAACCCCAAGAAAAAAGAAAGAAAATGCCGCAAAAAATGCGACGAAATAAAAAGGAGGCAGCATAATGTCACGCAAACACGAATGTATTGCAATGCTCCTTGCAGGCGGTCAGGGCAGCAGACTCGGAATCCTGACAAAGAACATTGCCAAACCTGCCGTACCCTACGGCGGAAAGTACAGAATCATCGATTTCCCGCTCTCAAACTGTGTAAACTCGGGTATTTACACGGTCGGCGTGCTCACACAGTATCAGCCGCTTGAGCTCAACGATTACATCGGCAACGGTCAGGCTTGGGACCTCGACCGTGCTGACGGCGGTGTACACATCCTCTCTCCCTATCAGCAGATTCAGGGCACAGAGTGGTATAAGGGTACCGCAAACGCTATTTATCAGAATATCAATTTCATCGACAGATACGATCCCGAGTATGTTCTCATTCTCTCGGGTGACCACATCTATAAGATGGATTATTCAAAAATGCTCGCTTTCCATAAGGAGAAGAATGCTGATTGTACAATCGCAATGCTCGAGGTGCCGTGGGAGGAGGCTTCCCGCTTCGGACTTATGCTTGTCAATGATGACGGCTCAATCTCCGAGTTTGAAGAGAAGCCGAAGAATCCGCGCTCAAACAAGGCATCAATGGGTGTTTATGTTTTCAGCTGGAAGAAGCTTCGTCAGTATCTTCTTGACGATGAAGCCAATCCGTCATCAAGCAACGACTTCGGTCACGACCTTATCCCCGCAATGCACGAGGCAGGCGAGAGAATGTTTGCTTATGCGTTTGACGGCTATTGGAAGGATGTCGGAACAATCGACAGCCTGTGGGAGGCAAATCTCGACCTTCTCAATCCCCAGGTTGACCTTGATCTTACAGATTCAAGCTGGAAGATTTATGCAAAGAATCCCGTTACCTGTCCGCACTATGTTGCTGACACAGCCAAGGTTCAGAATTCAATGATTGCCGAGGGCTGTGAAATCGAGGGTGAGGTTGATTTCTCCGTTCTCTTTGCAAATGTCGATGTTGAAGAGGGTGCAGTTGTCAAGGATTCAATCGTTATGCCCGGCAGTGTAATCAAGTCGGGCGCAAAGGTTCAGTATGCAATCGTTGCCGAGAATGTTGTTGTTGAAGAGGGCGCAACAGTCGGCAAGAGACCTGAGGATGTCGAAAACATTGACGATTGGGGCGTTGCTGTTGTCGGACCGAATGTCAGGGTCGGCAAGGGAGCAGGCGTTGAACCCAAGGCTATGATAGGCGAAGATGTAAAGGGGGCAGAATGATGAGAGCCAATAATGTACTCGGACTTGTTTTTTCAAACAATTTTGATAATTATCTCAATGAACTGACATCAATGCGTTCAATGGGCTCCGTGCCCTACGGCGGCCGCTACCGCCTTATCGACTTTAATCTTTCCGCAATGGTCAACAGCGGAATGGGCAAGGTCGGCATTATCACAAAGAGCAATTACCAGTCACTTATGGACCATGTCGGCAACGGCAGAGCCTGGGATCTTTCAAGAAAAAAGGGCGGTCTTTATATTCTTCCACCGTTCAATTCTGCAAACACAGGTCTTTACAAGGGCAGAATTGAGGCTATCGCAGGCGTTATGAACTTCCTGCAGTATTCCGACGAGGAATATGTTATGATGTGCGACTGTAATGCACTTTATAACTTTGATTTAAAGAAGCTGTTTGCTTGCCACGAGGAAAAGGGCGCAGACATCACTGTTGCTTATGTCAACGGTGAAACTCCCGACATTGCCGAGCTTGCAGTGCTTGATATCAACGAGGACGGCAAGATTGACGGCGTTTCACGCCGACTCAAGGACGGCGTTGCCAATTATTCAATCAATATTGTGCTTATGAGAAAGTCTCTTCTTGAAAGACTTGTCAACGAGGCAATCAGCCTCGGCTATCATTCCTTCACAGACGATATTCTCAAGAGAAATGTAAAGAAGCTCAAGATTTACGGCTATGAGGTAACAGGCTTTGTCAAGATGCTTGACAGTATGCAGTCTTATTTCGAGGCTAATATGGCTCTTCTTGATAAGGATAACAGAAATGCACTCTGCCGCACTCAGCCTGTTTACACAAAGGTTAAGGACGATGTTCCTGCAATTTACGGTCTCGGCTCAGATGTCAAGAATTCACTTGTTGCCGACGGCTGCGTAATCGAGGGTAAGGTTGAAAACAGTATTCTCTTCCGCGGTGTTCACATCGGTAAGGATGCTGTTGTCAAAAACTGTGTTCTTATGCAGAATGCTTATATCGGTGACGATGTTCAGCTTAACTGTGTTGTTGCTGATAAGGATATCGTTATCAAGCCTAACAAGGTTCTTTCAGGTGACGAGAAATTCCCCGTTTATATCGGCAAGGGTATTGTAATCTGACGGGAGGAGATTTGATTTATGAAAGTTTTATACGCTGCAAGTGAAGCTCTGCCCTTTATGGCGAGCGGCGGTCTCGGCGATGTTGCAGGCTCTCTGCCTCAGGCATTGCGCAAGAGACTTATCGGCTGCCGTGTTGTTATGCCTCTTTATGATACAATCCGTCAGGAGTTAAAGGACACAATGAAGTTTGTCACTCACATCTGTGTTCCCGTTGCCTGGCGCCGTCAGTATTGCGGAATCTTCGAGGCAAAGCACAACGGAGTTATCTATTATCTGCTTGACAATCAGTATTATTTCAAGCGTGACACAATCTACGGTCAGTATGACGATGCGGAGCGTTTCGCATTCTTTTCAAGAGCAATTCTTGAAATCCTTCCTTACATTGATTTCAAGCCCGACATCATCCATTGTAACGACTGGCAGACAGCGCTCACACCTGTTTACTATTCTGCAATGTATGCAAATTCACCGGGCTATGAAAACATAAAGACTGTTTTCACGATTCATAACATTCAGTATCAGGGTATTTACGGCAAGGAGATTCTTGAGGATGTTCTCGGCATTCCTGCTGAGTACGCTTCACTTGTTGAATACGACGGCTGCGTCAACTTTATGAAGGGCGCAATCGAGTGTGCAAACAAGGTTACGACAGTCAGCCAGTCATACGCTGACGAAATTCTTGACCCGTGGTATTCACACGGCCTTGACGGAATCCTCAACGAGAGACGCTACAAGCTCAGCGGTATCCTCAACGGTATCGATGTTATCGGCTATGACCCCGAGACAGACAAGAGCATCCGTGCGAATTATTCAGCGGCAAATCCTGCCGACAAGAAGCTCAACAAAGAGGATTTACAGCAGGTTATGGGACTTCCCGTCAGAGCGGATGTTCCCATTGTCGGAATGGTTTCGCGTCTTGTTGCCCACAAGGGACTTGACCTTGTAAAGGGCATCCTTGACGAGCTTCTGTCAACGAGTGAAATGCAGCTTGTTGTTCTCGGCTCGGGCGACTATGAATACGAAAGCTTCTTCAGAGAGATTGCGGCTAAGTATCCCGACAAGGTCGGACTCAAAATCGGATTTATTCCTGACCTTGCACGCAAGATTTATGCAGGTGCGGATATGTTCCTTATGCCGTCAAAGAGTGAGCCTTGCGGACTTTCACAGATGGTGGCTCTTCGTTACGGTACAGTTCCCATCGTCCGTGAAACAGGCGGTCTTCGCGATTCAATCTCAGACTGCGGTGACGGTGAGGGCAACGGCTTTACCTTCAAGAGCTATAATGCTCACGATATGCTCGACGCTATCCGCCGTGCATTGACGGTTTATTATAACTATGACTGGGCGGCACTCACACAGCGCGCACTTGAATGCGATTACAGCTGGGGCCGTTCGGCAAACACCTATATCAAACTCTACAAGGCAATGTTAAAGGAATAATAAATTCAATGAAATCATATTATATCCAACTTATAAGAAACGGAATAACGGCAGGCAATGTGGCGGGTAAATATATCGGCCACATTGACGAGCCCCTGAGCGACGAGGGAAAAGAGCAGATTTCACAGATGAAAACGGATTATAAATATCCGCCTGTTGAGGCTGTATTTTCAAGTCCGCTTCAGCGCTGTACTCAGACTGCGAAGCTTATTTATCCGAACTGCGAGCCGATTATAATTGACGGCTTTATCGAATATAATTTCGGTGAATTCGAGGGAAAAACGGCAGAGGAGCTTGAAAACCATCCTGTTTTTCCCGACTGGCTTGCAGGCAAAAAGGGCGTCAATCCGCCTTTCGGTGAGAGCAATGAGGAGTTTTCAAACCGAATTGCACAGACGATGATTAAGGTTATCGACGGTGTTATTCAGTCGGGCATCACAAAGACCGCGATTGTTACCCACGGCGGTGTTATTATGGCGTTGCTTGCGATGTTCGGTCTGCCCGAGGCTTCGATGCACGAATGGCTGACCCCCGGCGGCTGCGGATACACAATCCGCGTCACTCCGTCACTCTGGTCACAGGGCAGAAAGTTTGAGGTCATCGCGCAGATTCCCGAAATCGAGGGCGAAAACGAATTCAGAGAAGATATTGACGATTTCAATATTGAGGAATTTTTGTATGAGTAATATGGATTTTGTTACACAGCTTATCTGGCGTTATCCTGTGCTCAAGGCGAACGAAAACGAAATCCGTCAGATGTGCGATGCTGTCATAAAAAGCTACGAATCGGGCGGGAAGCTCCTTGTCTGCGGCAACGGCGGAAGCTGTGCGGATGCGGAGCATATTGTCGGTGAGCTGATGAAGGGCTTTCTTAAAAAGAGACCTGTTCCCGACAAGAAAAAAGCACAGATGCTCGAAATTGTTCCCGAGCTTTCTGAGCTCGGCGTTGAAAAGCTTCAGCAGGGCTTGCCCGCGATTGCACTAAACAGCGGAGCCGCACTCACAACGGCTTTTGCCAACGACTGCGACCCCGACCTGATTTATGCTCAGCAGGTGCTCGGCTTAGGCAAGAAGGGCGATGTCTTTCTCGGTATCAGCACCTCGGGCAACGCAAAAAATGTTTATGCCGCGGCGGCGGTTGCGAAGTCACTCGGACTTGTGACGGTTGCGCTTTCGGGTAAAAACGGCGGAAGGCTCAAGGATATCTGTGACATTTCAATAGTTGTAAACGAGGATGAAACCTATATGATTCAGGAGCTTCATCTGCCCGTTTACCACGCAATGTGTGCAACGGTTGAGGAGCATTTTTTTAAAGAATAGCTCCGCCGTTCAGAATAAAGGAAGAGAAAAGGAGGAACATTTATGTTCTGTAAAAATTGTGGAAAAGAAATCAGCGCTGTAGCGGATTTTTGCACAGCCTGCGGCGTTGCCAAGGGTAAGGGTGAAAACTTCTGCGAAAATTGCGGTACTTCAATTACTCCGGGTGCGGCGGTTTGTCTTAACTGCGGATGTGCCGTATCAAAGCCGACGAGTGAAAAATCAAAAATTCTTGCAGGTGTGCTTGCGATTCTGGTAGGCTCTCTCGGAATTCATAATTTCTATCTCGGCTACACAAAGAAGGGCGTTATTCAGCTTGTGGTCTCACTTGCCCTCTCGTGGACATTTGTTGCACCGCTTGCTGTCGGCATCTGGGCTATTATTGATGCCGTAAATATCTTTATGGGTAAGATGCCCGATGCAGAGGGCAGACCCCTGAAGGATTGATTTAAAAAAACAAAAAGGCAGAAACGCTTGTTCGTTTCTGCCTTAATTTTATACTTTTCTAAGCCCCTTAGGATAATGATTCTTTGCCGTGCCGTTGACCGCCTTTGCACCGCCGAGCGTACATCCGTCAACCGTAACGACCGCCCAGCCGTTTTCACATTCACAGGGGATTGTGTTACCCTTGAGGTAAGTCTCCGCTTCGTCGGGTGTGAGGTTTATTTTTCTTTTGAAAAATTCACCCATTGCCATAAAAAACTGGTGGTGCGGCTGAATATAATTTTTCTGCACCGTGCCGACCGTCACACCGCAGGAAAAAGCGATTCCCTTAGGCACAACAAAATCGGGCTCGAAATAAACGATGCTGTCCTTATATTTTTTAACGCATTTTCTGTCGTAATTTACGAGCGTCGAATCAAGAAAATCAAATACAATTTTTTGTTCGTTCTTGGGGATTTCCTCAAGAGCGTTTTCTCTTTTTACGCTGATTCCGTTGCCGTATTTTTTTCTCAGCAACGCTACAAACTGTCCCTCTCCCTTTGAAATGTGAGGATAAAACCGTCTGCATTCTGCGATGTTTTCCGTTTTGCAACCGTCAAAAGCTATTCCGTCAGCGGTGTTGTTTTTTACACAGTCTTTAACAGGCACAAGCTCAAATTCGGGATGCTCACAAATAAATCTATCAACCTGCATCTCGTTTTCTTCAAGCGAAAAGGTGCAGGTGGAATAAAGAAGATATCCGTTCTCCTTGACGAGCGGATGTATGTAGCCGAGGATTTCCTCCTGCCTGTCGGCGCAAAGTCTGACATTCGCGGTTGACCATTCGTTGACCGCGGTCTCGTCCTTGCGGAACATTCCCTCTCCCGAGCACGGCGCATCAACGATAACAAGGTCAAATTCCTCGCCGAAAAGCGAAGAAAGTCTCTTCGCGTCGGAACAGGTGGTTACGGCATTTTTAAAGCCGAGGCGCCCCATATTTCCCGTAAGAATTTTACAGCGTGAGGGAATAATTTCATTAGAAACAATCATTCCGTCGGTGAGCCTGTCGGCCGCCTGTGACGATTTTCCTCCGGGAGCGGCACAAAGGTCAAGAATTTTCCAGTCGGGCTGAATCTCAACGCTTGCCACGGCACTCATTGCCGCAGGCTCCTGAATATAAATCATTCCTGCGTGGTGGTAGGGGTGGTTGCCGATTTTATCATAATCAAAATAATACGCGTTTTCGGCAAAGGGAATTCTCTCACCGCCGAACGGATTGATTTTCAGAAAATCCTCTTCACTTATTTTGTTTGTGTTTATTCTGAAGGAACGCACGGGTGTTTCGTCATAGGTCATCAGAAACCTGTCATAATCGTCCCCGAGCAAATCCTTCATCCTTGTCAGAAATTCCGAAGGTAACATACGCATTTCCTTTATAAAAGATTTGATTCAATGTTGAACATACATATTGCGAGTGCCGCAATACTTGCGGTCTCGGTGCGCAGAATTCGTTTGCCGAGTGAAACGATTTCTCCGCCCGCTGCCTTTGCTTTTTCAATCTCAGATTCCTCGTAGCCGCCCTCGGGTCCGATGAAAATACCGATTGTCATATTCGGCTTTACGCTGTCAAGCTTATCCTTCAGCGCCGCCATACTGTCAGCACACTCATAAGGAACGAGAAGCAAATCAAAATCCTCTGCAATTTTTAAGGCGTTCGCAAAGCTGACGGGCTCGTGAATTTCGGGTATAACCGTTCTGCCCGATTGCTTTGCCGCGCTTTCACTTATTGACTGCCAGCGGGCGGTCTTGCTCTTTTTCTTTTTGTCGTCAAGCTTAACGACACAGCGGCTCATCTCAACGGGATAAATTTCACTCACACCGAGCTCGACACCCTTCTGGATTATCAGTTCGAGCTTGTCCGATTTCGGAAGCCCCTGAAAAAGCACGAGCCTTACGGGCAGCTCGTTGCTCATAAGCTGTCCGTCCTCGATATCCGCAACAACACGGTCGTCATAAATTTCCCTGATTGAACAGCAATAGCTTGCGCCGTTGCCGTCATTCGCAACGAATTTCTCACCGATTTTCATCCGCAGAACATTTTTTATGTGATTGACATCTCCGCCGACAACAGTGACCTGCGAGTCGGTCACATTCTCGGGCATAACAAAAAAATGAAACATAGTTTTTCCGCCTTTTTTATTTCTGTTTTTCAGTATATCATCAGAACGGGCTTTTTTCAATGAAAAGAGTGTCGTATTCTGCGAAAAATTTTAAAAGCATAAAAGTTGACGGATTTACAATTTTGGAATATAATAGAAAAGGTATTTTAAAAGGGGGCTTGAAAATGAAGAGAAAAATTATTGCGATGCTTCTCGTTATTGTCACTCTTTTTTCGGTTGCCGCAGTTCCTGTCGGAGCAGCCGCCGAGAAAAAGAACAAATTGGATATCGTTGACATCTGGCAGAACGGATATCCGATGTTCAATATCGGAGCGTTTCTTGAAACGATATTTGCTTTCAATAAGCAGATGAACGCGATTTTCGGTTTTGAGGTTTTCAACGAAGAAAAGCTTGTTATCACGGTCGATGAGGTTCTCACAGGTGTTGTTGAGGGCGTGCTTGAGACAACAGGCGTTGATTTCAGTCAGATTTACAATAATCTTCCTCAGACAAATCAGTATGCAGAGCTTGTTACCTCAACCCTGCAGCTCAACATTCCCGAAACGCAGAAGTATCTCAACAGCGTATCAGGCGATTATTTTGCCGAGGGCAATATGGTTATGGGCGTTGTTGTAAGAATGGTTTCTGTCTGGCTCGGTATTGTTGACGAGGTTCAGCTTGTGGCAACTCCCGTTGACGGTAAGCCCGGCATCTATGAGCTCGGCGTAAAATTAACATACCGCGACGGCAGAACAGACGGCTCATATTCAGGCATCTTCTATGACAAAAACACAAATTCATTTGTTGGCAGAAACGGTGCGCCTGCGCTTATCGGATATTACATCGACTTTGACGATAATGTAATCTATACAGGCATCGATGTATGGCAGAGAGAGCTTGGCTTCAACATCTTCTATGATGTTTTCTGCTATCTGACACCGATTTTCTTCCATTACACAACCCAGCGCGTCAAGTTCACCTATGACGGCAAGGACTGGATGTTCCAGCTCTGGAAGGGCCGTTACGCAATCGCAAACGGCGGTGAGGTCGGCGTTTATACAAGAGACGAGAGCAAGTCGGGAACCTTCTATGACTGTGCATCCGACGAGGATATGCTTGTAATGTCAATGGATGTTTACCACGGCGACGAGCTTCTTTTCTCGCGTCCTGCCGAGCGTCATTGGTGGGTGACAGGCTTCCAGCTCAGCGACACGGGATATCTTCCGCACTCGATGAAAATTGTTTCAACGATCACCCTCAAGGATGAGCTTATGCTCGAGGCAGTCACACAGGCGCTCGACAAAAAACAGGGCATCATCAGCTATGAGGTCGACGGACTCGATGTAACACTTATATGGTAAAAACAAAACTGCAGTTCGACTGAACTGCAGTTTTTCTTATCACGAAAAAGTTATTTCATGTTCTTTTCGTAAGACTCGATCATCTTCTTAACCATCTGACCGCCGACAGAACCTGCCTGCTTAGATGTGAGGTCGCCGTTGTAGCCGTTCTTGAGGTTTACACCAACCTCAGAAGCAGCCTCCATCTTAAAACGGTTGAGAGCCTCTCTTGCCTCGGGAACAACATTCTTGTTCTTGCTTGACATAGCTTTTTCACTCCTTTTTAAAGAACTTTTTGCGTCTGCATTAGTTATTGTTATCACGATTCACAAAAATACAACTGAAAAAATTTGTTAAAAAACATTCTGATTGCAGTTTTGAAAAATAGTGTTATAATAGTATAAACTGCAAAAAGGAGAATGCTTATGTATATAATCAATCAGCTTACCGCGCTTATACTTTCAATTATGTTTACTCTCGGCTCTTATGTTCCCGAGAGCCTTGCTATTGCCAATGTTCCCGAAAAGCCCGAGGACAGTGTGAGAGTTGTCTCGTTCAATGTCCGCTGTAAGGATGATACCTTCGGCTCGGTCAAGGGCAGAAGTCAGCTTATCTGTGCCGCATTGGAGCAGTATGCGCCCGATTCCTTCGGCGTTCAGGAGGCAACAGCTGAGTGGATTGATATTCTCACCGAAAAGCTCACCCAATATGACTGTGTAAGTCAGATGCGCGACGGTAAGGGAAGTTCCGAGGCTTCGGCAGTGTTCTATCTCAGGGATAAATATAACCTCATTGACAGCGGTACAATCTGGCTTTCCGATACTCCCGATGAATTTGCATCAAAGTTCACTCTGTCCTTCTGTCCGAGAATTGCGACCTGGGCTACACTCGAAAACAAAGAAACAGGTGAAATCTATACACACATCAACACACACCTCGACCATGTGCTTGAATCGGTCCGCGTTCAGCAGATAAATGTGCTCAAGGTCAAGATTGACGAGCTCAAGTCAGCAGGATATCCTGTCGTATGCACGGGCGACTTCAACACCAAAGAGGGCGCTGATGCCTACAACGAAATGAAGCCGTGTCTGAATGATTCAAAATATCTTGCCGTCAACTCTGATGACGGAGCAACCTTTATCAATTACGGCAAAAACATTTTTGAGACACGACCGATTGACTTTGTTTTTGTTTCTGACGGCGTTAAGGTTGAAAACTACAAAATTATTGATGAGAAAATCGGAGATATGTATCTTTCCGACCATGCCGCAATCTGTGCAGATGTGATTTTCTGATTTAATTGATTTTTCGGGAGATAAGCCGTGATTTTTCGTCGGCCTGTCTCCTGATTTTTTGTTATCAGACAATACATAAGAAACTATTGACAAAAAAGGTTGTGTTGATATATAATGGTCAAAATTGATATTTTTTGAAAGGAACCAGCTGTCTGTAGAGGATGTTGGTTTCTTTATGTTTTTTTGAAGGAAAATATGCAAAAAATAAACATAATTCATCAGAATTGTTAAAGGAGACTGCACTATGGAAATTCAACTTCAGGAGCTTATTGAGCAGATCAGAAAAGACGGTGTTGAGGTGGCTGAAACACAGGCTGAGTCAATACTTATCGCTGCCAAGGCTGAGGCTGAAAGAATTATTTCTGAGGCACAGGCACAGGCTGACAAGCTTGTAGCTGATGCAAAGGCTGAAAACGAAAAAACCGTAAAATCGGGTGAGGATGCAATCCGTCAGGCAGGACGCAATCTGCTTATCTCATTCAGAGAGAGCGTGACGAGAGAGCTTGGTGCTCTTGTCGGTGACAAGGTCAACGCGGTTTATTCTTCAGATGCCTTTTTGAAGCTTATTGTCAGCGCGGTTGAGGGCTGGGCAGGCAAGCCCGAGGCTGAGGATATCGCTGTTATTCTCAACAGCTCAGATCTCGAAAAGCTTGAGACGGCTCTTCTCGGTGAGCTCAAGGCAAAGATGCTCGGCGGAGTTACACTCAGAGCTAACGATAATTTTGACGGCGGCTTCCGCATTGCCGTTAACAACGGTGCGGTTTATTATGATTATTCCGCAGAGGCTGTGACAGATATGCTGTCAAATTATCTCAGTCCCAGAGTTACCGCACTTCTGAAAGAGGCTGAATAACTATGGCAGAATATTATCTGATATCACAGCTGCCGTCACTTGACGGCATTTCGGAGAGCGCACCTCTGCCTATAACGACACAGAGGTTTGTTGAGCTTTGCCGCCGTTTTCTCGGCAAAAAGGCTCAGGGCGAGCTCGAGAGGCTGACGCTTCTTCCGCCGAGGAATCCTGAAAAATCGACATCTGAGCTTATCGGTAGATGGAATGAGGGCGAGCGTGATCTGCGTCTTGCACTGGCAAGACTGCGCGCCGATAAAATGGATAAAAGCTTTGATGCGGAAAATCGGTCTTTTCCTGCGGGACTTATTCAGGCGGTGAAAACTGCCGTTGAAATCGAAAGTCCGATGGAGGCGGAAATTTTCCTTAACCGCTACCGTCTTGATTTTCTTGAATCGTTAAGACCGATGGATTCGTTTTCAGAGGAATTTGTCTTCTATTACGGCTTAAAGCTTATGCTTCTTGAAAGAATCAGAAAATTTGATTCTCAGAGCGGAGAATCCGCATACAGAACTATATACGGCTCCATAATGAATGGAGACAGATCGGAGGTTACACAATGACCGAAAATAAAGGTAAGGTAGTAAGCGTTAACGGCAACCTTGTTTCAGTAAGGTTTGAGGGCAATGTTTCAATGAATGAAATCTGCTTCGTTAATGTTGATAATACAAAGCTTAAAAGTGAGGTTATCCGAATCAAATCAGATATCGCACAGATTCAGGTCTATGAAATGACAGGCGGAATCAAGTGCGGAGATGATGTTGACTTCACGGGTGAAATGCTCTCAGCTCAGCTCGGACCGGGACTTCTCGGTCAGATTTATGACGGCTTGCAGAATCCGTTGCCCGTACTGGCTCAGAGAGCGGGATGGTTCCTTGAAAGAGGTAACTACGCTGACGGACTTGATGCCGATAAGAAATGGGAGTTCACTCCCACAGCCAAGGTCGGTGACACTCTGCGCGCAGGCGAATATCTCGGAACTGTTCCCGAGGGACCGTTCACACATAAGATTTTTGTTCCGTTTTATCTGCACGGCAATTACACTGTCAGATCAATCTCAGATAAGGGTGAATATACAGTCAGCGAAACAGTTGCGGTTCTCTCGGATGAGAGGGGCAGAGAAATTCCCGTTTCAATGTCGTTCAGATGGCCTGTAAAGAGAGCTGTCAGATGCTATACAGAAAGACTGGCTCCGACCGAAACAATGGAAACAAAGGTGCGTCTTATCGACTCCTTCTTCCCTGTTGCAAAGGGCGGAACCTATTGTACACCCGGTCCCTTCGGCGCAGGTAAAACAGTTTTACAGCATACAACCTCCAAAAACGCTGATGTTGACATCGTTATCATCGCTGCTTGCGGTGAGCGAGCAGGTGAGGTTGTTGAAACAATCACAGAGTTCCCCGAGCTGATCGACCCGAGAACAGGCCGTTCACTTATGGAGAGAACAATCATTATCTGTAACACATCATCAATGCCCGTTGCATCCCGAGAAGCATCTGTTTACACAGCGGTGACTCTTGCCGAGTATTACCGTCAGATGGGACTCAATGTTCTTATGCTTGCCGACTCAACCTCCCGTTGGGCACAGGCCCTTCGTGAAATGTCGGGCAGACTTGAAGAGATTCCGGGTGAGGAAGCTTTCCCCGCATATCTTGAATCCTATATCGCGGCATTCTATGAAAGAGCAGGCTGTGTGCGCCTTCCCGACGGAAGCAAGGGCTCAGTCACAATCGGAGGAACAGTTTCTCCCGCAGGCGGTAACTTTGAAGAGCCCGTAACTCAGGCAACGCTCAAGGTTGTCGGCGCATTCCACGGCTTATCCCGTGAACGCTCGGATGCAAGAAAATATCCCGCAATCGATCCGCTTATTTCGTGGTCAAAATATAAGACTGTAACGGCTCCCGAAAAATCGGCGTTCTGCAAGAGCATTCTTTTTCACGGTGATGAAATCGGCTCAATGATGAAGGTTGTCGGTGAAGAGGGTACAAGCCTTTCAGACTATATCGTATATCTTAAGGCAGAGATGCTTGATGCGGTTTATCTTCAGCAGAATTCATTTGATCCCGTTGATGCAAACAGCACAACAGCCCGTCAGCGTTATGTTACAGATAAGCTGATATCGGTGCTCGGCAGCGACTTCTGTCTTGACAACAAGGATGACGCACGAAGCTTCTTTAACCGTATGCGTCAGAAGTTTATTGACTGGAACTATACCGAGTTTGAAAGCGAAGCCTTCAGAAGGGCTGAGGCTGAAATCGATACAATGTATGCCGACGGCAAGGGCAGCATCAGCCGCGAGGCAGAGCTTTTGTTAAAGGGTGGTGAGTGAGAATGAATAAGGTTTTCAATAAAATAGAGTCCATTACGGGTAATGTTATTACCGTCAGAGCTCAGGGCGTAAGATATCACGAGCTCGCTCAGATCAACACCCGATTCGGCAAATCACTCGCCGAGGTCAACAAAATTGACGGCGATCTTGTTTCGCTTCAGGTTTTCGCAGGCGGACAGGGTGTTTCAACGGGTGACGAGGTCCGCTTCTTAGGTCACGAAATGCGTGTTTCGTTCAGCGATGACCTTCTCGGAAGAATCTTCAACGGCTCAGGTGAGCCCAGAGACAGAGGTCCCGCGCTCACCGAAAATATGAAGCCTATCGGCGGCCCGTCGGTCAATCCCACAAAGAGAATTCTCGCAAACCGTATGATGAGAACAAACATCCCGATGATTGATATGTTCAACACACTTGTTGTTTCTCAGAAGCTTCCTGTTTTCTCAATCTCGGGTGAGCCCTACAACCAGCTTCTTGCACGAATCGCGCTTCAGGCTCAGGCGGATGTTATCGTGCTCGGCGGTATGGGACTTAAATATGACGACTTCCTCTATTTTAAAGAGGAGCTTTCAAACGGCGGAGCGCTGAGCAAAACCGTAATGTTTATCCACACCGCATCAGACCCCACCGTTGAGTGTATGATGATTCCCGATATGGCACTTGCGGTCGCAGAGCAGTTTGCTTTGCAGGATAAGGATGTTCTGGTGCTTCTTACAGATATGACGAACTTTGCCGATGCGATGAAGGAAATCGCAATCACACAAGAGCAGGTTCCCTCAAACCGAGGCTATCCGGGTGACCTTTATTCACAGCTTGCATCCCGTTACGAAAAGGCGGTTGACTTTGACAATTCAGGCTCAGTTACCGTTCTTGCCGTTACAACAATGCCCGGTGACGATGTTACTCATCCTGTTCCCGATAACACGGGATATATCACAGAGGGTCAGTATTATCTCAAGGGCGGCAGAATCGAACCCTTCGGCTCACTCTCCCGACTCAAGCAGAATGTCAACAGCAAAACCCGTAAGGACCACCGCGCACTTATGGATGCGATGATCCGCCTGTATTCAGCATACAAGGAAACGCTCGAAAAGAAGAATATGGGCTTTGCTATGACGCGCTGGGATGATAAGCTGCTTAAATACGGTCAGCTTTTCGAGAGCGGACTTATGGATTTGTCGGTTAATCTTACTCTCGAAGAGGCACTTGACCTCGGCTGGAAAATCCTTGCCGACTGCTTCGAAAAGGATGAAACAGGAATCAAATCCGACCTTACAGACGAGTTCTGGCCCGTCAGATAAGGAGGATTGAAGTGGCAAAAATCAAACTGACTAAAAACGAGTTAAAGATACAGAAGGATGCCCTTAAAATGTATCGGAGATATTTGCCTACTCTGACACTCAAAAAGCAACAGCTTCAGGCTGAGATCCGTACCATTGAAGCCAAGGCGGAAGCGGTGAGAAAAGAGAGAGAGGACCTCGAAAGGGGATTTCGCTCGTGGATTGCCGTTTTCAGTGAAACAGACGCCTTCCCTGACGGAATAATCACCGTCAGCAACATCCGCAAGGGCTCAGGCAATATTGCGGGTGTTTCGATTCCCGTCTATGAGGGTGCGGATTTTTCACGGGGCGACTATGATTTATACGAAACTCCGCTCTGGGTTGATATAGCCGCAAACCATATGGAAAAGGCTATGTCACTCGACCTTGAGGCGGAAGTGTTGGACGAACAGGTAAGACTGCTCGAGCAGGAGCTTCGTGCAACCGCACAGAGAGTCAATCTGTTTGAAAAGGTAAAAATTCCCGAAACGCAGGAAAACATCAAAAAAATATCCATCTATATGGCGGACCAGCAGGTCAGCGCCGTTGTGCGTTCAAAAATATCAAAACGCAAGATAGCGGCACGAAACGAAATATCCTCATCAACGGAGGTGTACTCGTCATGATTGTGCCTATGAAAAAGGTCTCTCTTATAATTATGGGAGACAAACGCTCCGATACGCTCAAAAAGCTGCGCAGGCTCGGAATCCTTCACATTGAAGCGGTCGAGGGCTCAGGCAAAAAGCTTGAGGAGCTCAGAGAAAGAGTCTCGCTTCTTGAAAGCGCAGTGTTCAGCTTATCGGAAAAGAAAAACAAAAAGGCAAAGCCGCAGGAAATCGATATTCAGCAGGCAATTTCTGTTTCAGAGGAAATCGCCGCGCTTGAGGAAGAGAAAAAGCAGTGCTCTGCCGAAGGGCTTGCTCTTAAAACAGAGCTTGACCGAATCTCAGGCTGGGGTGAGCTTGAGCCGTCCGTGCTCAGTGAGCTTGCCGAAAAGGGTGTTGACATCACACTCTATGAAATGCCGAAGGCTGAATATGAAAGCCTCGGTGATGGCGTAAAAACTGTCAGCCTTCAGAAAACAAAAACCTCAGTCAGATTTATTCTGATAAAATCAGGACTCGAGGGTGAAGATCAGACGGTTGATTCGTTAAAGGCGTTCCGATTTGAAATGCCCGAAAAATCAACGGCTGAAATAAAACAAAAGGCAGAGTCTCTTGAAAACCGCATAAAAGAAATCGACGAAAGAATTTCTTCGCTTGCAGGCTGTACGGACAGCATTAAAAAAGCAATCAAGGCTTGTGAAAAAGAGATAGAGTTTGAGGTTTACGCCACAGGTATGGCAAACGAAAGCCTGTCCGCTGACGGAAAATCCGATGTCAGCGTTGCGTATTTCACGGGTTATGTTGAAGAAGAAAATCTCGACCGTCTTAAAAAGACGGCAAAGGAAAATTCGTGGGGACTTCTTGTTGAAGAGCCCACCGAGGAGGATAATGTTCCGACCAAGCTTAAAAACAATAAGTTTGTAAGTCTTATTTATCCGCTGACGGATTTCCTCGGAACAGTACCGGGATATTTTGAATACGACATTTCGGGCTGGTTCCTAGCGTTTATTCTCATATTCTTCGGAATAATCTTCGGTGACGGCGGATACGGACTTATGATATGTGCCGTTACGGCAATATTGATTGCAAAATCGTATGCGTCAAAAAAGACTGTTCCGCCCGCATTTTTGCTTGTCGGACTATTCGGTCTGTCGACAATTCTGTGGGGAACGCTTACCTGTACCTGGTTCGGTCTTTCTCCCGAACAGATTCCCGAATGGCTTCAGAAGCTGTCGGTTCCCGTTATTTCCAATGTGTATGGCGACAAAATCTGGTATCCGTTCTGGACGGGTGGTGAATACGGACTCACAACCGCACAGAATCTTCAGATATTCTGCTTCTCGCTGGCTCTTATTCAGCTGACCGTGGCTCACATCAAGGTTGCCGTAAGAAACAGAAAATCGATAAAGCTTCTCGGTGATATCGGCTCGATAATGCAGCTTATCGGCATCTTTTATGTGGTGCTCAGCTTCGTTGTCAACGCTCAGGTTTTCAGCTTCGGCCTTGTGCTCGGAGGCATCCCTGTCGGAACGGTGGCTCTTGTGCTTGTTATAGCGGGCTTCGTTATGAGCTTTGTGTTCTCAAACTATGAGGGAAGCATCGTGAAATCGATTCTCGAGAGCCTCAAAAACATCGTTTCCGTATTGCTCGGAGTCGTAAATGTTTTCTCGGATATCGTTTCGTATATCCGTCTTTGGGCGGTCGGACTTGCGGGTGCCGCAATTTCTGCAACCGTCAACGAGCTGGCAGGTCCCTTGCTCGGAAATTTCCTGTTTATGATAATTGCGATTGTGCTTCTTGTGTTCGGTCACGGACTTAATATGATACTCAATGTTCTGTCTGTCATCGTTCACGGAATCAGACTTAACACTCTGGAATTCTCATCGCATCTTGATATGTCCTGGAGCGGACATAAATTTACACCCTTTGAAGAACAAATTGAAAAATAAGGAGAGTTATTATGAATTTTGGTTTATTAGCAACAGCTCTGGCAATGGGTATTGCCGCAACAGGCTCAGCAATCGGTATCGGTATCGCAGGTCAGGCTTCGATCGGCGCTTGGAAAAAGTGCTATATGAGCAATAAGGCTGCACCGTTCATTCTTACTGTTTTCGCGGGCGCACCGCTTACACAGACAATCTACGGCTTCCTTCTTATGCAGCAGATGAGCTCATCAACAGCTGATCCCGCCTTCCTTTTAGGTCTCGGCATCGCATCAGGCGTTGCAATGGCTGTTTCAGCGGTCGTACAGGGTAAGGCAGGTGCCGCAGGCGCAGATGCACTTGCAGAAACAGGCAAAGGCTTCTCACAGTACATCACGGTTGTCGGTCTTTGCGAAACAGTTGCTCTTTTCGCACTTGTTTTCAGTATGGTTGCCCTCGGCTGATTATACACAAAAAACAATCAAGCCCCTCTGTGCAGAATTTCTGCGCAAAGGGGCTTTGCCTTTGTAAAAGAAAAAGTCTCCCGACAGGGGGAGACAGAATTTTATTTTGTGCGTGTGAATTCGTAATGCTCGCCGTCAGCAATTTTGACGCCGTCAACGCCTGTCATAGAGGCCTCACCGTTCTTGCTCAATGACCAATATGTCTGATCAATATCATAGTCGGCGACAATTCCGTTCACGCTCTTGACATAAAGTCCGTAAGGGCCTTGCTCGCCTTCAATGAGCTTGTGCTCAAGAAGAGCGTCACCGAGAGTTTCCTTGTCGGTATGAACCGTGAATGTGACTGACTGTTCGCCGACGATAACCTCGAGTTCAACGGTCTTTGCGCCGCTTCCGAACTCTGTATCCTTTAAATAGGTTGCGTTTTCCCAGAGTTCATCCTTTTCAACTTGTTCGTTGCAGGCAGAGAAGGAAAATACGAGCAACAGCGCAAGAAGCACGGCGGTTACTGAGCTGATTGTTTTTTTCATAAATAACATCCTTTCGGTTTTCTTTTTCTCAAAAAGGATAAAATAAAAGCACTCTTCGGGGAGTGCTGAAGCTGACAAGAACAGAGACACCCTGCCGTATCTCTATGTTACCTTCATCTCTCCCACTTTGCCCAAGAGACCTTTATAAGGCACAGAACGATAAGCATTCCGACTTGAGAAGCAGAGCTTCAGTTACGGTAATGGCTGTTGCCGCAGACTTTCACTGCGATTTCCTTATCCCCGAGCGCGTACGCCCGACCACCGAAAACGGTTGAACTGTGTTTATTCTTTTGTGTGTCTGCATTTTATCATATCTTTATGGATTTTGCAACAAAAAACGGTGCAGAAAATCTGCACCGCTTCAGCTTTTTTAAAGAATTAAACCTCAACGCTCCACACATAGTCTGTTCTGACAATCTGTGATGCGAGCATCTTGCGGCAGCCTGACTCGTAGAGAACGAGAAGCTTTCCGTCATACATATCGACGCCCTCAGAGCGGGGGATAGCCTTCAGAGAATCGAGCATTGATGCTGAGTCGAGGTAATAGATATCAACATCCTTGCCTGAAACCTCAAACTTGCCGTCAGCCTCACCGTCAAGCACATTTTCATAGAAGTTGAGCTCGGATTTTGTTGCCTTGCCCGAAATGCTTGTCACGAATCTTCCGTCGGGAAGCTGAGTGAAGCCCTGACACATTGACTCTGTTTCAAGAATGAAATCGGGAGCAACGATATCCTTTGATTTGCCGTTATAGGTAAAGCCCTGCGGATTTTCGCTGTCAAGGATGTAGCCGCAGGTCCATGCGCACATCTCTTCGCCGTTCGGGGATGTCAGGTGATGACTGTCCTCGGTAACATAGGAGTCGCCCTTCTTGTGATATTCGCCAACCCAGAGAATTCCGTTTGAGCAGTTGGCATAAGAGGCGCGTGTGCCTGTGTTGAACTGATCGATGAACTGAATTGACGCACCGCCTTCGGCATCCCTGAGAGAATCAAGAGAAATTCTGCGTGCGTATTTACCTGAAACAACCCACGCGTTGCCTTCGAATGTTGCGATACCTCCGCAGTGGCCTGTGTATGCATCACCGTCAACCTCAACAAGAGAAACAAATTTTTCTGTTTCACCGCTTTCGGGATCGATAACATAAATTCTTGAATTGCCCTCGGTGTTCATATAACCGCATACGAGAATTTTATCGAGATAGTCGCTGTATGCGAGTCCCTGAGGAACAAAGTCGGAATCAGTATCGGGATTTTCGCAGAACCTTTCCGCCTTTTCGTTATACTCATAAAAAGCCAGCTTGGAAATGAGGCTTGTGTCCCTCGTAACAGTTTTGACGAGGTTTACGGGCAAAAGAGAAATTGCAGTCACAAGTGACATAAAAATTGATGTGATTTTTGCGAAAATTCCTGACATCTGAAAAACTTCCTTTCAATACTTATTCAAGCATCGCCTTAATTTTGTCTGCGGCGTCATAAAGCTCGGTGAGCTCAGCGAGCTCGACTGCGCCCTTGTCGACAAGACCTGCGATTTCGCTTCTGATGGGAAGCTTTGCAAGAACGGGGATGTTCATTTCCTTTGCAACCTCGTCAAGCTTGCTCTCACCGAAAACAGAAATCTTTTTTCCGCAATCGGGACACTCGAGGTAGCTCATATTTTCGACGATACCGAGAATTGGCACATTCATCATGTTTGCCATATTCACAGCCTTTTTGACGATCATTGTAACAAGATCCTGCGGAGTTGTTACGATAACGATGCCGTCAACGGGGAGTGACTGGAATACCGTGAGAGCAACATCTCCTGTTCCCGGAGGCATATCAACAAACATATAGTCGACATCACCCCAGAAAACCTCCTGCCAGAACTGCTGGATAACACCTGAAATAACAGGGCCTCTCCAGATAACCGGCTGATCCTCTTTTTCAAGAAGAAGATTGATTGACATAAGCTTGATACCTGTCTTTGTCTCTGCGGGAAGAAGTCCCAGTTCATTCTGCATTGCAGGTCCCTTTGCGCCGAATGCCTTCGGAATTGACGGGCCTGTGATATCGGCATCGAGCACTGCACAGGCATTACCCTTAACCTGCATAGCTGTTGTGAGCATTGATGTTACGAGCGATTTACCGACACCGCCCTTACCGCTTACAACACCGATAACCTTCTTAATTTTACTGTATTCATTACACGGAACATGTAAATCCTTTTTCTCGCTGCAGCTTGATGAGCAGCTTGAGCAATCTCCTGTGCAACCCATTTGTTACATCTCCTTTAAAAATTAAAATAATACTTTTTCAACTGCCCTTGCGGCATCCTCAACGAGCTGAACGCAAGGTCTTTTCTTATAATACTGCTGTGTTCTTGCCTCGGGCTTGGGGTCAGTGTTTGCACCCTCGTTAAGCTCGAGAAGCTCACGGCAGACGATTGACGGATTGTTTTCCTTAAACTCTGCAATAATCTGCTGAACAACCTGATAGCAGCGAGCCTTAGCCTCGGCGTCATCGCCGTCTGTTGCGCCGTATTTAAAGCCGACGAGCATTGCCGCACCGCTGACGGCACCGCAAACCTCACGCGCTCTGCCGACACCTCCGCCGAGACCGGCAGAGACCTTGAGAGCTGTCTCTTCGTCCATTCCGAACTCGCCTGCAAAGGCGGCAAAAACAGACTGAGAGCAATTAAATCCGCTTTTGAAAAGCTCTACCGCTCTTTGTACTCTGTCTGACATTTTTTCGCCTCCTTTAATAATCATAGCCATTATAGTATTCTAACACAGTTAGAAAAAAATGCAAGTATCTATTTACTTGACACAGGTAAAATAAAGCCTTATAATCAATGTGTTATTTTTATTCGGAGAAACAAAGCTATGGATAAACTTTTTAAGAAAATTCACGCACTGTGCGAAAAATTTATAAAAAGTGAAAAGCTTATGGTTATCATCTGCAAGGTCGTATCGAAGGAAGTATTTTTCTATCTTCTTTTCGGTGTTCTGACAACCGTTGTCAATCTTGTCACGCTTGCGGTTTTTAATAATTTCGTTGATATTATGGTATCCAACATCATCGCGTGGGTAGCGGCGGTGGTTTTTGCCTATATTACAAACAAGCTGTTTGTTTTTGAAAGCAAAAGCTGGAGGCTGAATGTTATTAAAAAAGAAATCCCGTCTTTTGCGGGTGCAAGAGTTCTTACACTCGGCATAGAGGAGCTGGGCATTCTTGTTCTTATCAAATGGCTTCACCTCGATGTGCCGCTCACAATCGGACCTGTCGGCGGTGAGTTCATCATCAAGGGAATTCTTGCGGTCATAGTTGTTCTGCTTAACTATGTTTTCAGCAAGCTGTTGATTTTTAAGAAAAAATAAGTCAGAGGAAGCTTAACGGCTTCCTTTTTTTCGTTAATTTATACAAAAAACCGCGCCATTGTTTTATATTGTAAATTTCTGAAAATATGATATAATTATCCTAATATGGATGCGTGTGCACACACATCCGGATGAAAGGAGATAAAAATATGAAAAAAGTACTTCTTTCTGTTATCTCGGTTATTCTTTGCCTGAGTCTTATGATTCCTGTCGGAGTTACGGCTTTTGCAGAGGTTCCTGCCGACGATACAGCTATTGTTGAAGACACAAACACAAGCCTTGATGATATCCTTGCTGATGTTGACCTCAGCGGACTCGGTGATATGGCTGCCGGCCTCGGTGACAAGTTCGAGTCACTTTCATCAACAAGCTTCAAGACTCTCTTTATGAACTTCCTTGCCAAGGTTGTGAACACAATCTCAAATGTGCTCATCACAGTTATCGGTAAGGCACTCGGCCTTGTTATTCCTGCAACTCCTGCGTTGAATTCATTTGCTGACTTCAACCTCGACGAGCATCCGAACTTCCTCCCCGGTATGGAGGAGTTCCTCGATGAGCCCGCTCAGGGCGCACGCTGGTCTCTCGGCTACGCTCAGGAGTCAATTCTTCCCGATGATTTCGGCGAGGTTCCTTACACAATGGGCGGCTACGGTCTTATGGCTGAAACAACAGAGACCTTTGACGGACTCTGGGTTCGTACAATCATCCTTAACGACGGCACAGACAGAGGTAATGTTGTATTCTGCGTTCTTGATGCTATCGGTATCGCAAACGCTGATGTAAGACTTATCCGTGAAGCTGTTGCAGATTTCGCAAAGGAAAACAACATCGTCAGCATCAATGTCGGTGTTACACATACACACTCAGGTATCGACCTTCAGGGTGTATGGGATAACACAGTCGGCAATGTTCTTAACAACATCACACTCGGCGCTCTCGGACTTACAGAGCTTAAGAGCGGTGTTGACCGTAAGTTCCTTCAGACAGTTGTTGATCAGACTGCAAAGTCAATCAAGGACGCTTATGCTGATATGAAGACAGGTAAGCTCGAGCTCGCAACAATGGATATCGGTGACGATTATCTTCGCGACAGAACAGCTCCCTACAACTATGACGGCAATATGTACCGCCTTGAGTTCACACCCGATCAGAAGGGTGCGGCTCCCACAATGATCACAACCTTCGGCGTTCACCCCGAGAATTCAGGCTTCGGCCACACAGTTATTTCTGCTGACTTTATTCCCTACACAGAGCAGGTTCTCAACGATGCAGGCTATAACTTCATCTTCATCCAGGGCGCAGTAGGTACAATCACTTACGACCGTCACTATTCAAACGACGGACTTGACCTTTCAAGATATGAGGAGGCTGTCCGCTACGGTTACGAAATCGGTTATATGCTTCTCGGTATGACAAAGACTGAAGAAGAGTGTAAGGCTCTTAACTTTATGTACGGCGACTACCTCGGTGTTGCAGAGTACGAGGGTCAGGAGAACTACACAGTATGGTACGAGGGCTGGACTCCCGTTGAAGAGACTGAGGTTGCTCCGCTTCTCAATATCAAGAATAAGCAGTATGTTATCGAGGTTTCCAATGTCCTTCTCGACATCATCGGTAAGGTTGGTATCACAGATTACTTCTTCCTTTACGATGACGCAACAGGTAAGTACTACGAGGTAACCGAGTGCGCTTATATGGAAATCGGTGATGCACTCAAGGTTCTTATCAGCCCGGGTGAGCACTACGGTGAAATCCTCAACGGCGGCAAGGGCCTCGAAGGCTTCGAGTATGACTCGTACCGCGATATGTTCGGTGAGAATGTTATCGTCTTTGACCTTATGAATGACGCTATCGGCTACATCGAGCCCGATCCTGAGTTCGTAATGGCAGGTATGAAATATTCAGAAGAGAATGACGAGTACGATACAGATACATGGTGCCTTATCTCCTTCGGTGAGCACACAGCTTCAAAGGTTGCAGGCGAATTTGTATCACTTGTTGAAAGCGTAAGATAAATTAAATCTAAAACAAAATCAGGGCGATTTCGTAATCGCCCTGATTTTTTATTGTTTATTCAGATTATAAAAGATTGCGGAGGTTGCTCTTGCCGGTCTTTACATTGAAACGCAGAGTCTTTTTTTGGTCGTTTTCAATATAGACAATCTTGACATCCTCGGGAGTCACATACTCAGCCGAGAGCACCTTTGCCTCACTGCGCTTGAAGAAGAGCTTGAGGTATTCGGTTGTCTCATCGTCATAGTCACCTGCGTTATCGGAAACAAAGAGAACGCTGCCGAAGAGGTTGTTGATCTTTGCAAGAAGAAGCTTCTGGTCAAGTGTGAATTTGAGGTTTGTGTTACGAAGGAAGAATACATCGGGATCGTTACAGAAAACTCTCTGGTCAAGATGACGGCGGAGGAATGTGTTATTCATCGCGTGTCTGGTGTTGACGATTTCCATATTCAGAAGAAGCTTATCAATGAAGTTGAATTCAAAGTGAGGAGAAACATCACAGCCGATACGGCAGGCGTCAACAACGCCGAAGGACGGTCCGAGAGGAACGCCGCAGCCGAGGATGAGCTTTTCTTCACCGACACACTCACGAAGGAAGTCCATAGCCTCACACATAATTGTGCCTCGTGTTTTGCCGTGGCGGGGGAACATTGCCTCGGAATAAAGGAAGTCAAGCTTGACCATATCATAGCCCCACTCGTTGACGATAACATCAAAGAAGTGTCTGATATATTCTCTTGCCTCGGGGTGATAGAAGTCGAGCGTGTAAGCTCCGCCCCAGCCCTGACAGCCGAGCAGTGGCTTGCCCTTTGCGTCCTTGATGAGCCAGTCGGGATGCTCCTTGGCAACTCTTGAAACACGCTGAACGCTGAACGGTGCAATCCAGATACCTGCAAGATAGCCCTTCTCGTGAACCTTGTCAGCGATATATTTCATACCGTTGGGGAACTTTGCGGGATTCGGATCAAGCCAGTCGCCGACGAATGTCTCATAACCGTCATCAATCTGGAAGATAGAAACGCTGTCCTTAGCCTTATCAAGACCGTTGAGGTCGCGAAGAATGATATCCTCGTTGATTTTCTGATAATAGTTGTACCATGATGTGTAGCCTGAGAGGTAATCGATTTTCGGTTTTCTCAGATCCATTGAGCCGAAGTATTTGTCAAATACCTCATCATACTTACCCTTGAAGCTGACAACATCAACAAGAACTGTTTCACTGTCAAGAGTACAGCCGACGATATCCTTTGTGATGCTGAAGCGTTTGTCGTCACACTCGATTTCAAAAATGGTATAGCCGTTGCGCTCTGAACGGGAGCCGAAAAGCTCGAGATCCTCACCGTCTCTGAAATAAGTGTATGTATATGAATGGAATTCGCCCTCTTTTTCATACTCGGTGAAGTGGTAGTCACCCTGAACACCTGCAAAGAATTTTGTGAAATTGCTGATCTGTGTGATTTTGCCAAGACCCATAATCTTGTCGTCAGCGTGGCACTCATAACACTTTGTCCAGGACTGGAAGCCGTTTGCAAAGAAAACCTCGTTTTTGTCGAGCTTCTTTTCAGCGTCAAGTCTGAATTCAAGCATCTCCATGCTGACCTTAGGTCTGATAACGCATTTCACCGCATTTTCACTGAGATCAAGGTCAAGTGAATAGTGGCTTGTTTCAAGGTCGTCGCTCTTGCAGACCTTGCCGTTGACCTTGTATTTGACATAGGGCTCAAACTTAAACATAAATGTATCTCCTTTATGCAAATTATTACATTCTATAGTTTAACATAAATATTATCACAAATCAATATTTTTGAAAATTTGGTTTGACACAGACCGACAGCGGTGTTAAAATGTCGAATATCTGAAGAAAAGGAAGATAGATATGCTCGGTGTAATTGTAAATATGCTTGCGGCAGTGGTCGGCGGAACGCTCGGCACGATTTTTAAAAAGGGAATACCCGAAAAGATAACAAACTCAATTATGATTGCTGTCGGACTTTGTGTTGTCTATATCGGCATCGACGGTGCACTCAAGGGTGAAAATACACTTGTGCTCATAATATCTATGCTTGTCGGCACAGCAATCGGCTCTCTTATTGACATTGACGATAAAATAAACCGCCTCGGCAAGTGGGTAGAGAATAAATTCAACAAGGGCGAAAAAAAGGTTTCAATCGCTGAAGGCTTTGTTACCGCAACGCTTCTTTTCTGTGTCGGCTCAATGACGGTTGTCGGCTCGCTCAACGCCGGACTGCTCGGAGATAATCAGATGCTTTACACAAAATCATTGCTTGACCTTATTTCGGGAACAATGATAGCGGCAAGCTGCGGCATCGGCGTTATTTTTTCCGCAATTCCGATTCTGGTATTTCAGGGCGGAATCGTGATGCTTGCCGAGCTTCTCAGCGGAGTGCTCAACGATGCGGCAATCAACGAGATGACCTGCGTCGGCTCGGTAATAATTATTGCACTCGGACTCAATCTTGTCGGAATTTCAAAATTCAAGGTTGCAAACTTTATGCCGGCTATTATACTTGCACCTGTTGTGAATATGCTCTTTGAGCTTCTTCCGTTTTCAATCTGAGGTTGAAAAGTTTGTCGGATTTTGATATAATCATACCAAACACGAAAAGACAGAGGTTGCTTATGAGAAAAACAAAGAAAAAGAACAACAAAAAAATTCTGATCATCATACTTCTTGTCGTTGCTCTCGTCGGTGCGATTGTTGCGATTGCCGTCAGCCAGGCGACAAAGCTTACGAATGAATCGTTCGCAAACTGTGCGGTCGGCGACATCAACGGTGACGGATATATCAATTCAAACGATGTGCTCGCAATCAGAAGCGCACTCAGCGGCGAAACAGAGCTTTTTGAAACTCAGCAGAAAAACGGCGATGTCAACGCTGACGGCGAGCTGACCGAGCAGGATGCACAAATCATTCTCAGATACATCACGGGCGATATCACAAAGCTTCCGTATACAGCTTCGGGAAATGACGGAATTTCCGATAACGATAAGCTTATCCGCCACACAACCGAAGACAGTGAAACAACAGTCAAGGTTATCAACACCTGGGCTAACGGCGACGGAACATATTCTTATCAGCTCAACATAAACATCCGCAATCTCAGCAGCTCGGGCATCCGCGGCTGGGAGACCGAAATAACGCTCAGTGACGAAGCGGCAATCTCAAAGAATTGGGACTGCGAATGCCGAATGAAGGGCGAAGCTCTCATCATAGAGGGCGAGACGATTCCCGAGGGCACGGTCGGCGTGTGCGGCGTGATTATAACCGCAGACAAAAACCTCAAGCTCGAGAGAGTTGTGACAACCGAATAAAAAACAGCACCTGCAAGGATGAAGCTCATCGCTTGCGGGTGCTGTTAGTTTATTCTTCCATCTGTCTGCCTAAAAATGATGCCGCAACCTGAGCGAGCTTCATTTCTGTGGGTGAAATCTTTGTTCCGTCGCTGAAGAGGAACACAACCGCACCGAGGATGTCACCGTTGCTGATAATCGGCGCAACGATTGATGCGGCATAAGAGATTCCGTCAATCGGATAGAGCATATTGTCGACATCACCTGTGTAAAGCTTGCGCTCCTCCATAACATTTTCGAGCTCTTCGCTGATGTGTCTTTCCATAAAATCCTTTTTGGAAACGCCTGCGCACGAAATAACATGGTCGCGGTCACAGATAAGAATCGGCGTGTTCACGCTTCTGTAAAGAACATCCGCATAATGCTCCGTCACATCGGAAAGCTCACCGACGGGCGAATATTTTTTGAAGATAACACCGCCCTGAGTGTCGGTAAAAATTTCAAGCGGCGCACCCTCGCGAATGTGCATCGTTCTGCGGATTTCCTTGGGAATAACCACACGGCCGAGGTCGTCGATTCTTCTCACAATACCTGTTGCTTTCATATATAAATCTCCTTTGCTTACTTGATAACACTTCTATTATCTGTAAACATTGGAGTTTTATACTGCTTGAAATAATTTTATAGCTTTGCTAATTAATGTCTATTTCTCTTTAAATAAGGGGCGAAGATAGTATATCTCATCATCGGAGGATGAACCGTTATCCGACGAGTGTCCATAATGATATTATTTCCAAAGGCCGTGTTTCATATGTGCTGTATTTATCGAAATATATTCATATCTTTTGTGAAATGTAGAAGACTTTGAATAAAAAGAACGATCTACAAGCGTAATAATTCCAAAAAAAGAGCCGTCTTTCACTAGTATTTCGTCATCTTTAATTGGTCTGTTGTGCAGATTACTATGACAACTTTGTTGTTCATATCCGTGGTCATCGTCCTGATATGAGTTACCTACATTTACAGAAATAAATTTCTGAATTGCTTTAACAATCTCATTTTCCTCTAGTTGAATACCACGAATGGTACACCGGTATAAAGAGTCCGAGACTAAGACAACGCTTGTTGTGTAAAAAACAAAAAAGAGGTTGCTTCACTAATCAAAGTAATGCAATCTCTTTTTGTTTATAGAAATTAAGCTGTACGAGTTATAAGCTGACAGTAAACATATACATTTTGTATTTTTTTAGCCTCTACACCATCGTCAGCCTGTATAACGGGTTGGGTTTCAGATGTAGTAGTGTATAGTTTAAATACAATTGCCATTTGGTTCGGTCGCATATTGCGGATTTTTTTATAGGTAAAGTTTTTACGAGTAATACTAAGATAATCAAACATTATGGTCTCGATATCTTGGTTGCTGAAACAACGCAATATATCGTTTTCGTCATATTCTTCCAAAACAACCTTTGCTTCTTCCAGAGTCATATTGTGGCATTTGAACGAACCCTCGTTCAATACGGACATCATACTACTATTGTCGAGCAACAGTAACGGTAAATCTTTATGTTCCATTCCTAAAGCCTCCTTTATCGGTTTTGAACAAATTGTTGAAGTGTTTCTTGTTT
>JAZQGS010000001.1:0-116571 GCA_045540195.1 Acutalibacteraceae bacterium | reverse complement strand
TCGCAATCGCTATGAGTACACTTGGTCCCTCAATCGGTCAGGGCATTACAGCTAAAGCCGCAATGGAAAGTATTGCCCGTCAGCCCGACGCTGCAAAGGATATCCGTTCAACACTTATTATTTCTCTTGCACTTATGGAAGCTCTTACAATTTACGGACTTCTTATCGCATTTATGCTTGTCGGTAAAGTCTGATAAGACTTAGTTTTCCTGATTTTTAAGGAGGCAATTTATGAACATACAGCTTTCCGTTGTTGTATGGACTGTAATCTGTTTTCTGCTTCTTATGGTAATACTCAAAAACCTTCTTTTCACACCTGTATTAAAGGTTCTTGATGGCAGAAAGGAAAAAATTGAAGCCGCAAGAGAAAAGAAAGCGGAGATTGAAAGGCTGACTGCTGAAAATGAGGCTTATCTTGAAGAGCAGAAGGCTATTCATATTGAAAAAAGAAAAGCCGAGGCCAAGGCTGCGGCACAGAAGATACAGTCTGACGGTAAAAAAGAAATTGAAGCTGCACAGAGAAAAAGCCTTGCTGATATCAAGGCATACAGAGAGGGCATCAGTGACGAGTATGAACAGATAGTCAAATCTGTTGCACCAAAAATGGAAACTGCAGCTGCAATATTTGCGAAAAATATAATTTCGCACAGGGTATGATATTATGGAAATACAATATGTAATTATAAACTTTATAATTCTTGCGGCTATTTTGTTTATCTTCGGTAAAAAGACTATAAAGTCAATTTTCGGCACACGTCTTGAAAAAATAAACCGTGAGCTTGATGAGGCAGAAGAAGCCGAAAACCTTGCTATGCCCGTTTTTGAGGAATACATAGCTGAGAAATATTCCGAGGATAACTCTGAGGAAATAGCAATAGCAAAAGCAACCTTTGACGAAAAGATAGCACAGATTGAAGATTTCAGCAGTCATATTCACAGTGAAATTCACCGTGAAATGATTGAGGATGCCCGTAAAGAGTTGTTCTCGATTATGAAAGAGAATGTTATCAGTCTTTTTGCTATTGAAAAATACGAGAAGGAAATCAGAGACCTTGACGGAGAGGTAATTGACACAATCCTTTCTCAGATTAAGCTTACTCCCGGTGATATGGCGTATCTTAAGCATCACGACGTGCTTTATGTCACTCTTACATCAGCTTTTCCTCTCAGTGAAGAGATTGTTAAAAAGGTTGATGAAGCTACAACAAAACTGCTTGCTGAGGTAAACGGAAAAACATCACTGTGGGTGCTTGAAGATAAGTCGCTTATCGGTGGTCTTAAGCTCAGAATCGGTGATACCGTTTATGACGGTACAGTAGCCGAAGAGCTTTACCGTTTCTCTCAGAATCTTAACCGTGAACCTATTCTCACAACAGACACAGTTGGCCAGCTAATTCAGGAATTTGCCGAACGTGCCGAGGATTTCCGTCCTCAGATTCATATTTTCCAGCTTGGCAGAGTTATGACCGTTTCTGACGGTATCTGCTGGATGGACGGTCTTGCCGATATTATGTACGGTGAGGTCGTTGAATTTGACTGCGGTGAAAGAGGTATGGTTCTCGATATTCAGCAGAACCGTATCGGTTGTGTTATTTTCGGTGACTTTGCTCACATTGAAAGCGGCAGCAGAGTAAGAAGAGTCGGTACAATTGCATCTGTTCCCGTCGGTGAGGCACTTCTCGGACGAGTTGTTGATGCTCTGGGCAATCCTATTGATGCCGAAGGATATCTTCCTCATAAAGAAAGAAGACCCATTGAATTCAAGGCACCGAGCATACTTGACCGTGCGCCCGTTAATTCACCTCTTCATACGGGCATTAAGGCTATTGATGCCCTTGTGCCTATCGGTAAAGGACAGAGAGAGCTTATCATCGGTGACAGACAGACAGGTAAAACCGCTATTGCCGTTGATACAATCATCAATCAGAAGGGTAAGGATACTGTCTGTGTTTATGTAGCAATAGGACAGAAAGAAACCCTCGTCGCTGAAATCAGAGAAAAACTCAGATCTCACGGAGCACTTGACTATACAATCATTATTTCTGAACCTGCATCTTCTTCTGCGGCTCTGCAGTATCTTGCACCGTTCTCGGCGTCAGCTATGGCTGAATACTTTATGTATGCAGGTAAGGATGTTCTTATTATCTATGACGACCTTTCAAAGCATGCTGTTGCTTACCGTGAGCTTTCCCTTCTTCTTCACCGTCCCTCAGGCCGTGAAGCTTATCCCGGTGATATTTTCTATCTCCATTCAAGACTCCTCGAAAGAGCGGCACATCTTTCAGATGAGCTGGGTGGCGGCTCAATTACGGCTCTTCCCATTATTGAAACTCTTGCAGGGGATATCTCGGCATATATTCCTACAAACGTTATTTCAATTACCGACGGTCAGATTTTCCTTGACTCCGAGTTGTTCAATGAAGGTCAGAGACCTGCGGTAAATGTGGGCCTTTCTGTTTCCCGCGTAGGCGGTGCGGCACAGAACCCTGTTATGAAGAAGGTTTCATCCTCTCTTCGTACACGTCTTGCACAGTACAGAGAGCTTGCTGAATTTATGCAGTTCGGCTCGGATATCGACGAGTCAACCAAGGCTACACTTGCTTCGGGCAGGCTTCTTACGGAAGCACTCAAGCAAGGCAGATATAAGCCTGTTCCCGATTATCTTCAGGCAATTCTTATTTTTGCCGTAAGCTCGGGCTATGCTGACGGAATAAATCCCGAAGATATTGAAAAATACGAAAATCAGCTTTATAAATATTTCACCGAAGAAAAAGCAGCTCTCGGCGAAAAGGTGAGAACTGCAGCAAAGCTTGACGATGAACTCAGAAATGAGCTTGAAAATGCACTCGGTGAATTTGCTGAGAGGTTTTAATTATGGCCACAGTACAATCCTTAAAAAAGAAGCTTCAGGTTATCCGTTCAACCCGTAAGCTTACTCAGGCTATGAAGACAGCCTCGACGGTTAAATATTCTAAGCTCAGCACTCTTTACGGCAACTACGAAAGGTATGAGCAGCAGTGCAGCCGTCTTTATGAGGCTTACCGTAAGGAATTTAACAGTGTGTTCTCTTTGAGCAACACTGATGCTCCCGTTTGTTATGTTGTAATGGCGGGAAATAAGGGAATGTGCGGCGCCTTTAACTCGGAGCTTCTGCTGTTCTTTGACAGAATTCTGAAAAAAGAAGAAAAAGCCCCCGTTATTTTCCCTTGCGGAAAGAAAGTCCGTGAGCATTTTAATAATAAAGGAATTCCTTACGAAAAGGCATATATATTTGATGATGTGCCTTCATATTCTCAGGCTCAGGAGCTTTTTGAGGAAATACGCCGTCTGATGAAGGAAGGAAGAATTTCTTCAGTTAAGATGGTTTATCCCGAGTATGTGAATATGATGAATCAGAAGCCCGTTTGCAGTGACCTTTTCTCTTTTGAAGGCTCTACAGAAGGGGAGGACTCTCCGATGTTTATTCCGGATAAAGAGACGGTTATCAAAAACGGTGCTGAGAAAATACTTATTTCAATTATGTATAAAAAAATACTTGAGACTGCTCTTGGCGCTCAGGCGGCGACTCTTACAACTATGCGTTCGGCTTATGATACAGCCTGTGAATACAGCGCACAGCTTGAAACAAGAATCAACCGCATACGTCAGAGTCAGGTCACAGCCGACGTTATAGAAATTTCGGCTGAATATTCAATGAAAGAGGAGGTATAAAATATGGCTGAAGGTTCCGTAGGTATGGTACAGAGAATTACGGGCCCCGTAGTTGATATTCTCTTCGATGAATTCGATATACCCGATATATTCAACGCAGTAAATGTTGAGGTAAATAATGAAAAATATACCCTTGAGGTTTCACAGCACCTTGGCGGCGGTGAGGTAAGATGTATTTCTATGAATCCCACCGACGGTATGTCAAGAGGTATGAAGGCTGTTGATACGGGTGCACCTATTAAAATTTCTGTAGGTGAAGAGACCTTAGGCAGAATGGTCAATGTTACGGGTAAACCCATTGACCGTGGTGAAGATATTAAAACAAAAGAGCAATGGCCGATACATCACGCTGCACCCTCTTTTGCTGAAATTGTATCTGCGAACGACATTCTTGAAACGGGAATAAAAGTTATCGACCTTATGACTCCTTATGTAAGAGGCGGTAAAATCGGACTTTTCGGCGGCGCCGGTGTCGGTAAAACCGTTCTTATTATGGAACTTATCCGTAATGTTGCTTTCGAGCATGACGGCTACTCTGTTTTCGCAGGTGTAGGCGAGCGTTCAAGAGAGGGTAATGACCTCTGGAATGAAATGAATCAGTCGGGCGTTATTGATAAGACTGCACTTGTTTTCGGCCAGATGAACGAAACTGCAGGCGCAAGACTCCGTGTGCCTCTTGTAGGTCTTACAATGGCTGAATACTTCCGTGAAGAATCTCATAAGGACGTTCTTCTGTTTATTGATAACATTTACCGTTTCACTCAGGCGGGCAGTGAGGTATCTGCTCTTTTAGGCAGAATGCCTTCAGCCGTCGGTTATCAGCCGACACTCGCATCTGAAATGGGTAAATTGCAGGAAAGAATCGTATCAACGGGTAACGGTTCAATTACATCGGTTCAGGCTGTTTATGTTCCTGCTGATGACCTTACTGACCCTGCTCCCGCAACTACATTCTCACATCTTGATGCTACAACTGTTCTTTCAAGAAAGATTGTTGAGCTTGGTATTTATCCCGCTGTTGACCCTCTTGAATCCTCTTCAAGAGTGCTTTCTCCCGACTTTGTCGGCGACAGACATTACCGCACTGCAAAGGAGACTCAGAGAGTCCTGCAGAAATATGCCGAGCTTCAGGATATTATCGCAATTCTCGGTATGGAAGAGCTTTCGCCTGAGGATAAGGAGCTTGTAAAGAGAGCAAGACGAGTTCAGCGTTTTATGAGTCAGCCCTTCCACGTTGCCGAAAGCTTTACAGGTCAGGCTGGTATCTATGTACCTCTTGAAAAGACCGTTGACAGTGTTGAAACTATTCTTTCGGGCGAATGTGATCATATTCCTGAGCAGTATTTTCTTATGTCAGGTACAATTGATGACGTATTTAAAAAGTATAAGGCTGATAACGGGTGAAGGATATGAATGATAGTCTCACCTTAAAAATGATAACTGTCGACCGTCAGATAGAAATCGGTGATTGTGACAGTATAAGACTTAATATTGCCGACGATAAAAACGGCAAGTTTTCAGGCTCCTACGGCATAAAGAAAGGTCACGCAAGGGCAGTGTTCTCACTTTCTGCAGGCACTGTTAATGCATATAAAAACAATGAACTTGTTTTCTCTGCCGAAACATCTGACGGCTTCGGAATGGTTGAAGATAATACCGTCAGTCTTACTGTTGACTCTGTAAAAGAAAGCATATAAAAAATGCCGCCTTGGTTTTTCCAAAGCGGCTTTTATGTTTATATATGGTCTTTATATCTTTCGGCTGTGATTACACCGTCTTTAACGTTAAGCTTGCAGATTCTTGCGTTTCTTGCATCGAAAGCATTTGCTCCCGTATCGTTGATGTAATCTCTTGCGTGGTAAACTGCATACCACTGACCGTCTTCTTTTATCATTGAGTGATGTCCGGTACCTTCCTCAAAGTCATTGGCACTGAGTACAGGGTGGTAAGTATTAGCATCAGGATATTTTTCAAACTTGATTTTTGTAAGATCTGTTTCATTTGTCTTCGCTCTTGCATAGCCGATATAGTATGTAGGCTGTTCAAAGCAGTTACCGGAATACATAAGATACTGCCAGTCACCCTCCCTGAAATAGAAAGCGCCCTCAATTGTGTGCCAGTGCTGACCTTTTTTATATCTGTCTCTTCTGTAGATATCCTCGTCAAGAGTAGGCTCTAAAACGAGAACAGGATTTCCGGCGGGAGTGAACGGGTCAAGCATTTTATCGACATAGATGCAGGTACCGATTCTTTCACCTTCAAATTTGTTAGATGAATAGAAAAGGAAAAGACCTGCTTCATTTCTGACAATGTGTGAGTCAATTGAAAAGGGATGAAGAATTCTCTTGATACATTTGAAGGGGCCGAGGGGACTGTCTGCCACTGATACGTGCATAGCGCCTCTGTGACCGCCCTTATCAGGTGTATCATCATAGACTTCCATTGAATTGTACATATAGAATTTACCGTCAAGCTCAATAACACTGGGTGCCCAGAAAGAACCAAGCCCTTCAACTGTCATTACAACGCCGTAGTATTCCCAGCCTTCAAGAAGACTGTCAGATTCATAAGCATAGACGCCGTCGTGACCGGTAACATAAATATAATATCTGCCGCCGCTTTTTAAAATGTAAGGATCAGCCTGACCGACATAATGCTCTTTGTCAATTTTAAGTAAATGCATAGTTGTTTTCTCCATGGTTTGTTTTTTCTTGATTATATAATGATACAGATAATATTTCAAGTGCTTGAAAGGATTTTTCGTGCCACATTGACAAAGTAAAATATTAAGTGTAAAATTAAGAAACAATATCAACAAACAGGAGATCGTTATGAAAAATATACTTGTAACAGGCGCAACGGGCGGTATGGGTAAAGCAATATGTAAAAGACTTATAGAAAAAGGCTACCGCGTTTTCGGTATTGACTACAGAGAAGCAGAGAAAATTGACGGACTGAAATTTTTTAATTGTGATGTAACCGATATGGACTCCATTGAAAAGGTCTTTGCGTCAATTAAAGAAGAGACAAGCCGAATTGATGCTATAGTACATACGGCAGGAATTTACAATCTTGATTCTCTTATTGAAATGGAAGAAAAAAGCTTTGAGCGTATCTTTGATATTAATCTTTTCGGTGTTTTCCGTATAAACAAGGTTTTCGCTCCCTTGCTTTCAGAGGGCAGCAGAATAATAATCACCTCAAGTGAGCTTGCACCTCTTGACCCGCTTCCTTTCACGGGTATTTACGGCATTAGCAAAGCTGCCCTTGAAAAATATGCTTTTTCTCTTCGTATGGAGACTAATCTTCTCGGCATACCTGTTTCGGTTATTCGTCCCGGTGCAGTAAAAACGGGGCTTCTCAATGCTTCTACACAGGCTCTTGAAGGATTTGTTGAAAATACTAAGCTATATAAGTGCAATGCAGTTAAATTCCGTAAAATTGTTGACAGTGTCGAAGCTAAGAATATTGAACCTGAGAGAATTGCAGAAAAGGTGCTTTCAGCTCTTGAGGATAAAACACCGAAATATGTTTATAATATAAACCGCAATCCTCTTCTGAGAATTCTCAATGTATTACCTGACAAACTTCAGGTATCAATAATAGGATTAATCTTAAAAGACTGATAAGCTAAAACCACAGCATCAATTGCTGTGGTTTTAGTTTTATATAAGCATTTCAAATACAAGTAATATTCCGAGACCGACAATATTTGCTACGGTAAAAACTGCAAGGAATTTCATAACCTTAGCATTATCTGAACGCATATAAAGCTTTAATGTTATAAGACTTGCAAGTGATGCGATAGGCGTGCCGAGACCGCCGATATTTACGCCTGAAAGAAGCTCACGCCAGTTTTCCGTAAAGCCTGAGAGCAGGACAGCAGCAGGAACGTTACTTATAACCTGACTTGCTCCCACAGAGGTCAGAAGAGTGCTTTTACCGAGAAGCATCTGTAAAAAGTCACGTACTGCATCAATTCTTCCTAAGTTTTCCGACACAATAAAGAAACATACAAAGGTAAGCAGAAGCATATAGTCTATTTCTCTGAGAAGTTTTCTGTCTGCAATAAAAAAGACAAGAACAACAATAACCGTAGTGATAATGTACGGTATAATTCTGAATACAGTAAGGAGACAGAGAACAAAAAGAACCGAAAAAACAATTAAATTTCTTATACTGCTTATTTTCTCCATTTCAAATTTTTCTTCAGACAGAGTTTTCGGCAGAACAGGATAAGCTGCTATAGTTAAAGTAAGAAGGCTCACTGCAGTAAGGGGGAGAGTAACAGAGAAAAATTCACCTATCTGCAAGTTATATGTAGAATACAGAAAAAGATTCTGCGGGTTGCCGACGGGCGTTGCCATACTGCCGAGATTAGCGGCAACGGTCTGCAGAACTGTAATCGGGATAATTGAATTTCTATAGCCCAGCTGGGCCAGAAGAGCTATTGTAAAGGGTATAAAAACGATTAATGCCACGTCATTGGTTACAAGCATTGAGCAGAAAAAGGGGAGTAGCACAAGAGTGATTCCGAGAACACGCCCACTGTGTATTCTGCAAAGCAGCTGATAAGTAAGCCATCTGAATGCACCTATGCTTTTAAAACCTGCCACTACAGCCATAAGACAGAGCAGAAGGCAAAGGACACGGAAATCAATATAACCGAGATATTCCTTATCAGGTATTACAAAAAACATTGTTGAAACAGCACACAGTGCTGAAATACAAAGTACGGGTTCTTTTTTTATAAAGGTTATGATTGCTTGCATAGTTTTTTCTCCTGAGGTTTATTCATCCTTAAATAATTTCTTCTGGTATTTTAGAGACAAATTGCTTTCTGCCTGAAAAATTATTTTCATCTCTTCTGTCTGAGGAATTGTCTTCCCAAGTACTGAGATTAGAAATACAGTATTTCATAAATCCGTTCATATACTCATCAAAGCATTCCTCTGTGCCGTTAAAATTATAACCGTGCACCTCAGGCTCAAGCCCGTTTATAAACATTTCTCTTATTTCAAAAATGCCGACCGGCTGTCCCTTGTCATCACTGAACCAACAACCGAAGGAAGGGTCGAATGAACACCATTTATCAATTTCTTTTATATATACCATACAGGTAAAATGGCATCCGTTGAATTCTGCCGACTGCATACAAACAGGAATTGCATTTATTCCTACAGCGACCAGACAGTCTGCGAGGACGATTGCTTTATATCGGCAGTTTATAGCTCTTCTGAAGGGCTTGTCAAAGGAATATTCAAGAATATCCAATGGGTTGTCAGTTAAAAGCTTCATCTGAGCACCGCTGTAGAAGGTGTGCTCAGTAAGCCAGGAAAGAATTTGCTGTGTTCTTTCAAGGTCTGTTTCAGCAGTTGCAACGGAGGATAAATGGTATTTTTCTTCGAGTTCATCGTGTATTTTGTAACGTGCAATAGTTTTTGTCAGTTCTGTTTCTGTAAGCTCTTCCTTATCTGAGGCTTTGTCTATAACGCTGACAGGTTCGGCACTAAGCTCTTTTTCATAATCAATACCCGCTACAAAACTTATGTATTTTTCTTTGCTGAACTGGATTATAATGCTCTGAACAAGGTTAAAATGTTCATTGACTAAGAATAAAATTATAAGTACAGAAACTGCAATTGCCACTTTCTTAAATCTTTTCATATATAACATCCCTTAAATGCTTTTTTTAATTATATCATTTGTAAATGATAAATACAACAGTTTAATTTTATCAGGCTTGCGAGTCTGTTATAAAAAAAGTACCCACTTTTCAGTGAGTACTCTTTATAAAAATGGTCGGAGTGTTCATAAGGGATTTGCTTGATTTTAGTGCTTATGCCATTACTATTAGGAATGGTTTTGATAAAAAGAAACTGCCCTCAAAAAAATGAGAGCAGTAAAAATATTTAATCTAACTGTTTCTTATCGTCTATTATACTTTGCTGTTTTTCTTTCAGCATTTCATTAAGCTTTTTAGTATTTCGTTTAGTTACGCAATAAATAATTGCCCAAACTGCCAAATAGCCTACAACAAAAATACCTGAGAAAACCAAAATTGGAGTTGCACCCCATTCAATCCAATCATTAAGCAGATAAGCACCTAAATAGCTGAAATATAAGATAATACCGTGAATCAAAATTGCCGACATCAAGGGTAGGCGTTCTATGTGATAAACAGCATTCATACCGCCTGCTGTAAAGGCAAGTACAGTTATTGAAAAAATACCTGTACAGACCTGATTAACAGTTAATGTATCTATTAGACCCTTGTAATGCAGAATCAGATATAAAACAGCAAGAACGATCGGACCGAAACCGCAAGCAATCAGACCTCTGCGGACAAATTCCGTAATAAATCTTTTCATATTCCTTCGTACCTCCTTCTTATTTGTGAAAAGCAACGCCTTGAAACATACTCACGATAACCGCATCTGAATACTGCATCCACACCGCCGTTGAATACAGCATCAAATCGCTCAATGCGGTGTTCGTTGGCAAGGGTAGATTTGTTGATGCGTATAAAATAAGACGGCAGAATATTCTCTAAATCACGAAGCCTTTCCTGAATACGGTAGCGTTTTCCCTTCGTATCGACAGCTGTTACCTTTTTATCAACAACAGTTATACACTCTATTTCAGAGAATAAGAGCTTTTTCATCTCATCATCATTGTATCCCATAATGCTTTCAGTACCTGAAAAACAACAGACGAGATTTTCTATCTGCTCAGTCAGAGAAGAGGGAGCGTGAACCTTTGCAATTATCTCTTCGTCCGCATCTTTGTCTATAATGAGTTTGTATTTCATCGCATCAAATCCTTATTGTTTTTTCATTTGTCTGAGGAAGCTGAGAACAGCTATCGCAGTTATAAATATACTGTACAGAATAATGGGCATAACGTGAGTTATGGCAAGCTCAAAGTTTCCGCTGAATAAAGCTTTTTCCATTTCTGCTGCGTGAACAAACGGTAGCACATTCGCAATTTTTTCAAAAAATCCCCCCACAAGTTTCAGATCAAACCATACTCCGGATAGCCACGCAGAGAGATTAGTAAGTAATGCACCGCAAATACCGCCGACTTGTTTAACACCAAAGATACTACCACATAAAAGCCCTAATGCAATATTTAAAACAGCCATTGGTATTATACTTATTATTGCATAAATAATGTTTGTGCTGACCGTCAAGCCCAGAGGAATCGCAAACATATAACAAATAACTGTCTGCCCGATGGCAATTGGTAAAAGCGGCAGCATATAACCAAGGATAAAATCAAAGCCGCTGAGCGGTGTAGTGTATAATCTCTGCAAAAATGCACTTTCACGGTCTTTGGCAATCAGCGTTGCAGAAAAAAGTGTCATGAATGACAGCCCGAACACAGTAATTCCGGGAGTAAGGGTGTCAATCTCAAATAGGTCGGCCGGGATATTCTTTTGCAGGCTACTGAGAAGAAGCAACAAAACCAGAGGGAAACCTAAGCCGAAAGCAAGGTTTATCGGGTCACGTAAAATTTCTTTTGTGCACCTTTTTGCAAATGTCAACATTCTCATAACGTACCCTCCTTCACGATAGAAACGAAGGCTGATTCAAAGTTATTTGCACCTGTCATTGTTTTCAATTCTTCTACAGTTCCTACTGCAAGAAGCTTGCCGTCTTTCATAACACCTATGCGGTCAGAAAGTGCTTCCGCTTCTTCCATATAATGTGTTGTAAGGATAATGGTTGCTTTTCCCTTCAAAGAGCGAATCATATCCCAAAGCTCATGCCGTGCGATAACATCCAAACCAAGAGTAGGCTCATCCAAAAACAGAATTTTCGGTTCGCTGATAAGTGCCATCGCAATACTTACACGGCGTTGCCATCCACCCGACAGCTTGCCTGCTCTTCTCCTTAAAACAGCATCCAAAGTAAATTGCTCAGAAAGCTCCTTGATTCTTATTTTGGTTTTTTCTTTCGAAAATCCGTGAATACCGCATATCAATTCAAGGTTTTCTTTAACGGAAAGGTTCGGTGCTACTGCAGTTTCCTGAGGTGATACGCCTATCAACCGTTTTACTTGTTCTGACTGCTTAGTTACACTGTATCCTTCTACGAATGCATCACCATCCGTCGGTTTTGTTATACAGGTTAACATCTTTATTGTTGTGGTTTTTCCTGCACCGTTAACCCCTAACAAAGAAAAAAGTTCACCTTGGTGTATTTCTAAATTGAGCTTGTTTACGGCAGTAAGATTTTTGTATCTTTTGACAAGCTCAACTGTTTTTATTTCTTGCATTTGTGTTAGCCTCCTTTTTATTTGCAGTACCATCATAGCAAATGTAAAAGAGGAAATGTTGATTTTTATCTAATCGGTCGTTTATAGCATCTCATCGGTCACAAAAAGTATAGCACATTAACACTCTATACTTCAAATTACATATCCTTGTACTTTAAGTTTCTGTATGAGGATTTTTTAATGCAAAATTTTTAGTAAAGGAAGGTAAAAAAATGCTTTAGAAAAAATTAAAACATCATTTTATGTTTCAAAAATTCAAATTAAAATTTAAAAAGAAAGGACTTGAAAAAATTTGTCAAATGAAAAAATTGAATATTTAAATCTCGATTTACTTCACCCGTTTGAAAATAATCCGTTTCAGAGTGTGGATGAAAGTGAATACGATGAGCTTCGTGACAGTGTTAAAGAGTTCGGAATTATCACACCATTGATTGTTAATAAGTCGGATAACGGTTATGAAATTATCTCCGGTCACAGACGATGGCAGATTGCAAAAGAGTTAAATCTTGAAACTATTCCCGTTTATGTAAGAGATTTTTCAAAAGAAGAAGCGGTAATAAATTTTGTTGACTGTAATCTCAGTCGAGAAAAAATCTTACCGAGTGAAAAAGCCCGTGCATATAAAATGAAACACGATGCAATTAAAAAGCAAGGTGCAAGGACTGATTTAACTTCGTCACAAGTTGGGACGAAGTTCCGCAGTGATGAAATGCTCGCAGAAACAATGCCTGATTCCCGAATGCAGATTCAAAGATATATACGATTGAACAATTTACAGCCTGCTCTTCTTGATATGGTGGATGAAAAAAGAATATCTTTTACCCCTGCTGTTGAGCTTTCATATTTAACTGAAGAAGAACAATGCAACTTAATTGAAACTATTGACAGTGAAGATTGTACTCCGTCACTCTCTCAGGCACAGCGTATGCATAAGTTGAGTGAAAATAAGAAGCTGACTATGGATGCTATTTTTGGAATTATGCACGAGCAAAAAGCTAACCAAAAGGAGTATGTAAAAATTCCGATTGAAACTTTTAAGAAGTATTTTAAGAAAGATATGCCGCCAAAAAAGATGGAAGAAATAACGGAAAAAGCTCTTGCACGGTACGCAGTTTTTCTTCAAAAACAGCGTCAGTGGGAGCGATAAAAAACGTGGTATCGTCTTTGCGAGCATTGGATTTGTTGCAACAAATCCGCTCGGAAGCAGAAAAGAGGTGAAAACATTTGCCGAGGAAAAGACAACACCGATACGCTTTTTATCTTGATGATGAAGAAAATGAAATGCTTTTGAGTCAAACAAAAGAATATAACATCAGCGTTTCAAAGCTCATAAGATTGTTGATTATGTACCAATGCATAAAATTTCCGCCTAAAGAAATACGTTCTGTTGTTCCTGAGCTTCGCCGTATAGGTAACAATCTTAACCAGATTGCAAGAGCATTGAACTCAAAATCTTTTGTAACCGATAAAGAAATCAGAAATGCAATTACAGAATTGCGTGATTGTGAAAAGCAGTTGCTTGAAAATTTTGATACGGGGAGGTGAAAAAATATAGCGATAACAAAAATTAAAAAGTTAAAAACGGGACTTTCAAAGCTGATCGATTATGCAATGAATCCCTCGAAAACAACTGCCGATAAAATTTTTACTGACGGTATAAAGAACGAAGAAGTAGTTTTTGTACGAGGTATAAACTGCATTCCCGAATTTGCAAAAGCACAAATGCAGGAAACAAAAGATATGTTTAATAAAAATACAGGTAACGTCGGTTATCACATTATTCAATCCTTTGATGATAATGAAGGTACGAATGAACAGGTTTTTGAAATCGGTTGCAAACTTGCTGAAGAATTATTCGGTGATAAATTTGAAGTCATTGTTGCACTTCATAAAAATACAGACAACCTTCATTGCCATATTGTAGTGAACAGCGTTTCATTTGTTGACGGTAAAAAGTTTAATGATAACAAATCTTTTCTGAATAAAATGCGAAAGGTATCAGACAGACTTTGCAGAGAGCAGGGATTATCGGTTATTGAAAATCCTAAACCGTCAAAGCATCAATGTTATCCTCAGTATATCGCAGAGCGTGACGGAGAGTATAACAAATTTACAACGCTCAAAAAAGATATTGATGAGTGCATTCTTCGTGCAGGTAGTGAGAGAGGTTTTCTTTATGAAATGCAGAAGCTTGGCTACAGATTTGATTTCAGTAAGCCTCATACAACGGTTAATCATCCGTCATTCAAAAGACCGGTGTGGTTATGTGACCTCGGTGATGAATATTCTTTTGAAAGAATCAGCCAAAAACTTTATGCCGATTGGAGACATTATAGAATTGATTTACCCCCGCAGGACGAGTGGAGAAGTTATCTTTTTGACTTTGAAAGAAACTATAAGGAGGTTTATGTTCATTTCGTTACGGTGGTTCAGACAGTAAAAAGCCGACCTAAAGAAAACTACTATATTGAAAAATATCTGCAGAGAGAAATTATAAAGCTTGACCGTCTGATTGAGCAACAAAATCTTTTATGCCATAACGACATTGAAACTGATGAGCAGTTACAGGTTTTTAAACAGGAATGTATAAACGAAATGGCAGAGATAACCGAAGCCCGAAGAATCTGCCGCAACAAATTAAAATCTGCTGTCCGTAAGGGTGACGAAAAAGAAATTGTAGAAATCAAGGATGAAATCAGCTTGTATTCTGAAAGGCTTAAAATTCTTCGTAAGGATATTAACACCTGCGAAAGAATTGAAAAATCCGAGTCTGATGTGGAAAACAAGATAGAGCAAATTCTTGAAATCGAACAGCAACAGAAAAATAAAACACAAAACAGAAACCGTGGCTATTCACGGGATGTAAGATAAGGAGGAATGGTATTGAATATTTTTAAAAGATTAAAAGACTTTATTATATCTCTATTGAATGATACTCATGGAGAGGTTGTAAGTGCCGATGACAGTGTTTATGTTATCAACGGTGTCCGTTATATTGTTTCTACAAAGCACAGTGAAACAGAATCAACGACTTTCATTGATAAGATTAAAAGATATTTAGGTAGCGATTTCGCACATTTGACACCTGCCGAAGATATAAATACAATTAACACAGAATGTGTATGCATGACTGCCGGAAAGGAGGACTAATGCAGTCAAATTACTCAGGTATTACTGCTCTCTATTGCCGTCTCTCCCGTGATGACGGTAAGGATTGTGAGAGCAACTCAATAGAAAATCAGAAGCTGATGCTGGCACGTTTCGCAAAGGAAAAAGGTTTTGACAACACTAGGTTTTATGTTGATGACGGTTACACAGGTACAAACTTCAACCGTCCTGATTTCAAAAGAATGATGGAGGATGTTGAAGCAGGATATGTCAAAACAATCATTGTCAAGGATATGTCCCGATTCGGCAGAAACTATGTTGAGGTTGGACTTTTTACCGAATCATATTTTCCCGAGCATGATATCCGCTTTATCGCTGTTACAGATTTGGTTGACAGCGCTGACGGTGAAAATGAAATAATCCCGTTCAAAAATGTTATGAACGAGATGTATGCAAGAGATATTTCAAACAAGGTGCGTTCTGCCAAAAGAATCAGAGGTAATATGGGTGAGCCACTTTCTCAGCCGCCATACGGATATATGAAGGACCCGCAGAATCCTAAAAGATGGGTTATAGAACCTGAAGCCGCCAAGGTTGTAAGAGAAATTTTCGTGCTTTACCTTGAAGGCTATGGTCTTGATAAAATCGCAAGACATCTTCAGGACAAGGGTATTAAAAACTGCACATCCTATTGGCAGGAAAGAGGAATAGGTAGAGGCGGTAAAAAGGTACAGCCTAATCCATATAAATGGAAAAGCTCAACCATCCGTCAGATTCTTCTTCGTCAGGAATATTGCGGTGATGTTGTAAACTTCAAAACCTATTCCAAGAGCTTCAAAAATAAGAAAAGGCTTATGAATCCCGAAGAAAACTGGAAGATTTTCAAGGATGTTCACGAGCCGATTATTGACCGCCACACCTATGAAGAGGTGCAGAAGCTTATAGGCTTTTGCAAACGCCGTGAGCCGTTAGCGGAAAACGGAAGCAAAAGCATTTTCTGTGATTTCCTTGTCTGTGCCGAATGTGGGCATAAGCTGTGGTATCATGTGAACACCCGAAATAAAAATATTCACTATTTCAGTTGTAGTAACTATGTAAAGGATTACAGAGGTAGCTGCCAGCACAGGCATTATGTCAGGGCAGAAGCTATAGAGCAGATAGTTACAATGGAGCTGCAAAAGCTTGCAGGTTATCTGAAGCATAATGAGGATGAACTCGTTGAGGTGCTTACAATGAAAACCGAAGCTATCGTACAAAATGAAAAAAGGCGTATCAATTCCGAGCTTCAAAGATGCACTTCAAGGCAAAACACAGTCAACACGCTGTATGAAAAGCTTTATGAGGACAATGCTCTCGGCAAGGTAACTGATGAATGGTTCCTTCATATGTCGCAGAAATACGGTGTTGAAAGAGAAGAGCTGAAAGCCAAAATTCAAAAACTGCACGAGGAGCTCGATGAGCTTAACGATAAGAAAAGCGAAAGAGTTGCATTCGTCGAGGCAATAAGACGCTTTATACGAATGGAAACAATAACGGCACCGCTTCTTCATGAGCTCATTGACCGCATTGAGGTTTATGAAACAGAGGGCACGGGTAAGAACAAAACTCAGCGAATTGTTATTTACTACCGCTTTGTAGGAAATATTGAAATTCCTTCAGATGAAGAAAATCTCAAATTGGATATGAGACAAGGTATGGCTGTTGAATACCTTACGGCCTAAGAAAACTGCGAAGTCAGTTTTCGGTTAGTCCATCGCCGTGCCCGTAGGGCAAGTCGGCGGGACATAAAATCATTACTTTGTGAAAACATCGTTTTCATAAAGTAAAAAGAGCAGGCTAAAACCTGCTCGATACATAAATTAAATACTATGAAGAAACACAAAAAAATCGAGTGTTCATCACTTAAATCCGTAACGAACACTCGAAATGGTGGGTGAGGGTGGATTCGAACCACCGAAGTCACTGACGACAGATTTACAGTCTGTTCCCTTTGGCCACTCGGGAACTCACCCATATAAAAATGGAGCTGGTGGACGGACTCGAACCCCCGACCTGCTGATTACAAATCAGCTGCTCTACCAACTGAGCTACACCAGCGTCTCAACGCTCGTATACTATAACACAACAAAAACCTTTTGTCAACACTTTTTTCGAAAAATTTTGATTATTTTTTCATCGTATTTTTTTCGTCTTTTCCGCCTTGTCTCAACTCAAAAAAATCCCCCTCGGCATTTCGCCGAAGGGGAAAATAAAGCTTGTTTTAGTTGTTATAAAGGCTGCGCTTTACATAAGATGTGTGGAGAATCTCGTGTGCCTTATGGCTGCCGGGCTCTCCGAAGAACTCGCTGTAAACACGCTTGATAGCCTCGTTCTCGTGAGACTTACGGTTTGCGTTGTTCTTATCAATCGTGTAAAGAGCGGATGCACGCTTTGCCTTGAAATCTTCAAAGTTGCGTGTTGTTGCATCGATGATCGGCTGGCCGCCACCGTTGATACAACCGCCCGGACAACCCATGATCTCGATGAAGTGGTACTCACTTGTACCGTCCTTAACCTTCTCCATAAGTGTCTTAGCGTTAGCTGTACCGCTTGCAACTGCAACCTTAATCTCAAGATCGCCGACTGCATAAGTTGCTTCCTTAACGCCTTCCATACCGCGGACCTCTGTGAAGTCTACATTGTCAAGAGTCTTGCCTGTGATCTTCTCAACTGCTGTACGGAGAGCTGCCTCCATAACACCGCCTGTTGCGCCGAAGATAACCGCAGCACCTGAGCCCTCGCCGAGCGGGCTGTCGAATGCCTCTTCGGGAAGGATGTTGAAGTTAATGCCTGCGCCCTTGATCATTCTTGCAAGCTCACGGGTTGTGATTGAGTAATCAACATCAGCCATACCTGCTGCGTTCTGATCGTCTCTGCCGATCTCGAACTTCTTAGCAGTACAGGGCATTACGCTGACAGAAACAATCTTCTCGGGATCGATACCCATCTTCTGAGCATACCAGGTCTTGATTGTTGCGCCGAACATCTGCTGAGGTGACTTACAGGTTGAAAGGTGGTCAAGCTGCTCGGGATAGTAGAACTCGCAGTATCTGATCCAGCCCGGTGAGCAGGATGTGATCATCGGAAGCTTGCCGCCGTTTGTGATTCTTTCGATAAGCTCCTGTGACTCTTCCATAATTGTAAGGTCAGCAGCGAAGTTTGTATCGAATACCTTATCAAAGCCGAGACGGCGAAGAGCTGTTACCATCTTGCCCTCAACATTTGTGCCGATTTCGTAGCCGAACTCTTCACCGAGTGCTGCACGGACAGCGGGAGCTGTCTGAACAACAACATACTTGTCGGGATCATTGATAGCAGCAAGAACATCTGCTGTGCTGTCCTTCTCATAAAGAGCACCTGTCGGGCAGTTTACGATACACTGACCGCAGGAAATACATGAATATTCCTGAATCTTTCTCTCGAACGGAGAAGTGATGCAGGTGTCAAAGCCACGGGCATTTGCACCGATAACAGAGATAGCCTGGTTGTCACAAGCTGCAACGCAGCGGCGGCAAAGGATACACTTGCTGTTATCACGAACCATATGAGCCATTGAATCGTCAAAAGCATAGTTCGGTGTAACGCCGTCAAAGCGGCCCTCATTCTCAACGCCGTATTCCTTACAGAGCTTCTGAAGCTCGCAGTTGCCGCTTCTTACGCAGGAAAGGCACTTACGGTTATGTGTTGAAAGGATGAGCTCAAGAGTTGTCTTTCTTGACTCACGGACCTTCTGTGTGTTTGTGAAGATTTCCATTCCCTCGTTTACGGGGAAAACACAAGCTGAAACAAGGCTCCTTGCACCCTTAACCTCAACCATACAGATACGGCAAGCGCCGATCTCGTTCATCTTTTTGAGGTAGCAGAGAGTCGGAATTTCGATTCCTGCATGGCGTGCAGCCTCAAGAATTGTAATACCGTTAGGCACACTGTAGGGCATGCCATTTATTTTAATATTGATCATTTCCATATCTGACACACTCCTTATTTCTTAATAATTGCGCCGAACTTACAAGAATCCATACATACGCCGCACTTGATACACTTTGTTGTGTCGATTGTATGAGGCTCTTTGACTGTACCTGAAATTGCGCCGACGGGGCACTTTCTTGAGCAGAGTGTACAGCCCTTACACTTATCAGCGACGATTGAGTAGCTGAGGAGAGCCTTACATACGCCTGCGGGACACTTCTTGTCAACGATATGAGCAATATACTCATCCTTGAAGAAGCGGAGTGTTGCAAGAACAGGGTTGGGAGCAGTCTGGCCGAGACCGCAGAGTGAATTCTCTTTGATGTAATATGCAAGCTTTTCGAGCTCATCAAGATCCTCAAGAGTAGCCTTACCGTCTGTAATCTTCTCAAGGATTTCCATCATTCTCTTTGTACCGATACGGCACGGAGTACACTTACCGCAGGACTCATCAACTGTGGAGTCGAGGAAGAACTTTGCGATATCAACCATACAGTTATCCTCGTCCATAACGATAAGTCCGCCTGAACCCATCATACAGCCGATTGCTGTGAGGTTGTCATAGTCGATAGGTGTGTCCATAAGTGATGCGGGAATACATCCGCCTGAAGGACCGCCTGTCTGAGCAGCCTTGAACTTCTTACCGTTGGGGATACCGCCACCGATATCTTCGATAACCTCGCGAAGAGTTGTACCCATCGGAACCTCAACAAGGCCTGTATTGTTAATCTTACCGCCGAGAGCAAATACCTTTGTACCTGCAGACTTCTCTGTACCCATTGATGAGAAGAACTCTGCACCGTGGAGAATAATCTGAGGAATGTTGGCAAATGTCTCAACATTGTTTTCTGTTGTCGGCTTAGCGAAAAGACCCTTAACTGCCGGATACGGAGGACGGGGACGAGGCTCACCGCGGTTGCCTTCGATTGAAGTCATAAGAGCAGTTTCCTCACCGCATACGAATGCGCCCGCACCGAGACGGATGTGAAGATCAAAGTCAAAGCCTGAATTAAAGATGTTCTTACCGAGAAGACCGTTTTCACGAGCATCCTTGATAGCCTTGTCAAGACGGGCAACAGCGATCGGATACTCAGCACGAACATAAACATAACCCTCAGTTGCGCCTGTTGCGTAACCGCAGATTGTCATAGCCTCAACGATACAGTGGGGGTCACCCTCAAGAACCGAACGGTCCATGAATGCGCCCGGGTCACCTTCGTCAGCGTTACATACAACATACTTCTGATCTGCTGCATTCTTAGCTGTGAAGCTCCACTTGAGACCTGTCGGGAATCCGCCGCCGCCACGGCCGCGAAGACCTGAATCCTTGACTACCTGGATAACCTCATCGGGTGTCATCTCTGTAAGACACTTTGCAAGAGCCTGATAGCCGTCCATTGCGATGTATTCCTCGATGCTTTCAGGATCGATAACACCGCAGTTACGAAGAGCAATTCTATGCTGCTTCTTATAGAAGTTTGTTTCATTCAAAGGCTTGATTTCATCCTTTGTGATTGTCTCATCATAGATAAGACGCTTAACCATACGACCCTTGAGAAGATGCTCTTCAACGATCTCGGGAACATCCTCGACCTTAACCTCGCTGTAGAAGCAGCCTTCGGGATAAACGATCATAATCGGGCCTAATGCACAAAGTCCGAAGCAACCGGTTTTGATAACCTTTATCTCATTCTCGAGACCCTTTGCCTTGAGCTCTGACTCAAGAGCTTCGATGATCTCTGAACTGTGAGAGGAGGTACAACCGGTACCGCCGCAGACAAGAACATGTGAACGATACATTGTTTTTCCTCCTTAATCTTTAACAACTGCGCCAACTGTAAGCTCGACAACGGGATTTCCGTTGACGATGTGGTTAGCTACGATTTCGGGCACCTTTTCAGGACTCATCTTAACATAAGTAACCTTTTCCTTGCCCGGTGCAAAGACTTCAACGATGGGCTCGAACTGGCACATACCGATGCAGCCTGTCTGAGCAACCGTAACATTTTTGAGACCTCTCTTTGCGATTTCGTCAACAAAAGCGTTGAGAACAGGTCTTGCGCCTGCTGCGATACCGCAGGTTGCCATACCGACAACAATGCGGATTGCGTCACCGTTACCCTCACGGTCAGTCATTGCAGCTCTTGCCTTATCACGGATGGCCATCAATTCTTCAAGTGATTTCATATTACTGTACACCTCCACGAATGATTTGTGTTTGTTCTTCGAGATACTCTTTGATCCACATTGATACGGAGGGCTCCGAAAACGGAACATCACCGAGAATGGCTCTCAGCTCCTGTGTGGAAAGAGTAAAAATTCTGTCATCAATACCGAAACGGTAAATAAAATCACGGTCGGTATTCATTGTTATCAGCATTAAAACGGTTGAATTCATATCGCCGACGGGTGTGAAGTCGATGCTGTCTGTTCTGAAAACAGCAGTAACTCTCGTTCCCACTCCGACCTCTGAACGGATGTCAAGGTGACCTCCCGTCTGTTCGGCGGCGAGTCTGAAAAGCGGAATACCCATACCGACCTTGCGGGTGGTGCGGGTTGTATAAAACGGATCTCTGACATTCTTCACCTGCTCCTCAGTCATTCCCCTGCCGTTGTCGTAGATGCCGATTAAAAGCTCGTGCTTCACGGTATCTTCGAGCACCTCAATCTCAATAAGCGGTGCATTGGCTGAGATGGAATTCTGGGCGATATCAAGAACATTCAAGGATAATTCCCGCATAAGCTCCTCCGTATTTCAAGCCGAAAAATTATGCCTTATATTTTGCAAGAATACCGTCGATGTCGTCTGCAACAAGCTTACCGTAAACTTCGTCGTTAACAGTAAGAACGGGTGCAAGACCGCAAGCACCGATACAACGGCAAGCCTCAACAGAGAATTTTCCGTCGTCTGTGCACTCACCTGCGCCGATACCGAGATTCTCGCAGATTCTGTCAATAAGATCCTGTGCGCCCTTAACATAGCAAGCTGTACCAAGGCAGACAGAGATGTTGTACTCACCCTTCGGAGAGAGTGCGAACTGAGCGTAGAAGGTTGAAACACCGTAAACTTTTTCAAGCGGGATGTTCATACCGTCCGCAATCATGGTCTGAACCTCAAAGGGAAGATAACCGTAGATTGCCTGTGCCTGCTGCATTACATGCATAAGCATACTCTTGTCGTCCTTACACTCGTCAATCACAGCGCGAAGCTGTGCTTCCTGCTCAGGTGTTCCTTTGAAAGGGATTTTGCTGATTTTCTTGAGCATTGTGTAGTTCCTCCTTTACAACAATTTTCAAAATTTGAGGCGACATTTTTCAAGTCCGAGAGCTCCGAAAATCTCGCCCCGGGAAAAGAATGTTATTTTTTTAACATTCAGTAGCCGCACTTACACATTATAACAATGTCCATAGTATTATAACACGACAAAATCAATTAGTAAACAGCTTTCAACAAAAATATTTGCAGAAGAACAAATTTTCAACATTTTAACACTCTTATCCACCCTGCCCGTAAAAAATTTGTATTTCTTTGACGAAACAACAACGCCGGATGCTCGTCTGAGCATCCGGCTGAAATGTTACTGATTATTTTTGCGCATAGCCTTGAAGCCTGAGGGCTCGTCGTCCTCCGCCTCCTCATCCCCCTCAACGGGAAGGATTTCGACACGCACCTTTTCAATTCGTCTGTTATCGACGGCAAGCACGGTGAATTTGAGGTTTTCAAACATGACCTCATTCATCTCGCCGTCCTTGGGAAGATAGCCGAGCTCACTGATGATGAAGCCTGCAACGGTGTCATAATCATCCTCGGGAAGTCTCTTGCCCGTAAGCTCATAAATCTCATCGATATTCATAATACCTTCAACGGTGAAGGTTGTTTCGTTAATCTGTGAGAACTCTTCTTCCTCGTCGTCGTATTCGTCCTGAATATTGCCGACGATAGCCTCAACTATATCCTCAAGCGTCACAATACCCGCCGTTCCGCCGTATTCGTCAACAACAACAGCCATCTGTGTTCTTGTTGAGGTCATCTCCTTGAACAGGTCACCGCAGATCTTTGACTCGGGAACAAACATCGGAGCTCTCATAACATCCTTGAGCGAGGTCTCGGGCATATCCCTGCCGACGAATTTAAGAAGGTCCTTGATGTATACGATACCGACAATATTATCGGGGTCGTCATCAAAAACAGGGATTCGCGAATAGCCGTTTTCGATACTGAGATTGACCGCATCCATAATTGAATCGTTAAGCTCAACCGCAGTCATATCAGTTCTGTGAGTCATGATGTCGCCCGCATCGAGATCGTCAAACTCAAATATGTTGTTGATCATCTCTTTCTGGACATCCTCGATAACGCCCTTCTCACCGCCGACATCAACCATCATACGGATTTCTTCCTCTGTGACGGTCTCCTCATCAGCGTGGGGATTAAAGCCGAAAAGTCTGACCACTCCGTTTGTGGAGAGAGACAGAACCTTGACCACGGGGCTGAAGAATCTTGAGATAAACAGCAGCACACCGACAACCTTGAAGGAAATCTTTTCGGGAATCTGCATACCTATCTTTTTGGGCACAAGCTCGCCGAACACAAGTGAGAAATATGACATAACAAGAGTGATGATAACAACAGAAATGCCGTTAATCACGCTTGCGCCGAGAACTCTCTCAACCGCCGTGCCCGCAAATGCGCCCGCAAGCATATCTGCAAAGGTTTGTGAAGCGCTGGCAGAAGTAAGGAAGCCTGCAAGTGTGACACCTATCTGAATTGTCGAGAGAAATCTGCTCGAATTCGATGTCAGCTTCGCAACCATCTTTGCCTTTTTGTGGCCTTCCTCTGCCATTTTGTCTATTTTGTTGTCATTAAGGGATATTATCGCAATTTCACTCATAGAGAAAAATGCGTTCACCAAAATAAGTGCAATAAGTAAAACTAATTTCAGTATAATCCCAGCCGGGTCATCCATTATGGATTAACTCCTTTCGTTTTGTAAAGTCCACATCATTGTATCACATTATTTTATATTAGTCAATTATTACAGGATTATTCATTTTTTACCTTTTTGTAAATTTTGTTGATTTGTCAATTGACTTGTGATTAAAATATGCCGCGGACACAATTTCTTGTGGATTAAAAATAAGGGTGTAGAAACTGATTTTTGCTATTTTCTTTTGACTCTCAAGTGTGTATAATGATAGTTGGTATTTTATTGTATTAAATATAGATTAAATTTAAGGATTGTGAAAAATGGCTTATTCAATTAACCCTGCCGTGTTCGGCTCAATGTTTGCCGTACCGTCGCAGGTCGTTGACAACAACATAAAGCTCGCAAGCGCATCTCAGCTCAAAACCCTTCTGTGGATTTTCCGCCACGCAAGCGAGCCCGTTAACCCTTCGGTTATCAGCAAGGAGACAGGCTACGGTGAAAGCGACATCGTCGATGCACTCACCGTGCTTTGCGAATGGGGTGTGCTCACCTCTGACGGACAGGTTATCACTCCCCTGCCCGCACCTGAGGCACCTGCGGCAGCCGAGACTAAAAAGGAATTACCCGAGCTCGCACCCGTCAAGCCGACCTATGAGCAGGTTGTGACGCGTTGTAAGGAGTCACCCGACATTGCAAATATGTTCTCTGACATCGAAGGTCTTCTCGGCAAGACACTCGGCTATGACAGCCAGTGCATTCTTCTTATGATGCACGACCAGTACGGACTGCCCGTTGAGGTAATTTATATGCTCATCACCCACTGTGTCTCGATAGGCAAGAGCAATCTCGCGTACATAGCAAAGGTCGGAAAGACCTGGGGTGAAAAGGAAATCGACACCATCGAAAAAGCGGATGAGCAGATAAGAATTCTCAATTCCTGCATTTCTCTGTGGAAAGAATTTGCCCGTATGGCAGGAATTCAGAATCCCCGTCCGACGACAAGTCAGTCCGCTTATCTCAAGACCTGGTCAACCGAAATGAAGTTCGGTGTTGATATGATTTATCTCGCGTATGAAGAAATGCTCGACCATTCGGGCAAAATCAGCTTTGCATATATGAACAAGGTGCTTGCAGGCTGGCATCAGAAGGGACTCAAAACTCCCGAGGATGTTGAAAAGGACAAGCAGGCTTACCGCGAAAAGAACTCAAAGAAATCGGACTCAACCACATCATACGATATGAACGAATTCAACCGCAGGGCAAATCAGCTGCCCGTTTATAAAAAGGGGGAATAAGCCGTGGCATTCAGTAAAGACACTTACGAAAAGGCTGAGCGCGAAATCAAAAAGCGCCGCAACGAAGCGCTTATGAAGCGCGAGCAGAGACACGATGAGGCTGTCAGAAAAATTCCCGAGCTTCTCGAAATTGAAGAGACAATGGCTCGTGCAGGTCTCGCCACAATCAAGGCGGTCGGTATGGGCAACGGCGGTGAGGATTATATAAAAACTCTTGCCGATATAAACCTCGACGCTCAGGCAAAGCGCCGCTCACTGCTTGTGAAAAACGGCTATCCCGAGGATTGGCTCGAGGCAAAATTCACCTGTCCGAAATGTGAGGACAAGGGCTCGTCAGGCGGCTATGTCTGTGACTGCTTCAAGCTTCTTCTGCGCTCAATCGAATATGAAAAGCTTTGCTCACGACTTCCTGTTGACAAGTGCCGATTCGATAATTTCAAGCTCGACTATTATCCCGACGGTGCAGGCATCAGTCCCCGTCAGAGAATGGAAAGTGTTCTCGGCTACTGCAAGGCTTATGCCGATGATTTCGGTATGAAGTCCCCGAGCCTTCTGCTTTACGGCAAGACGGGACTCGGCAAAACACATCTTTCGCTTGCGATTGCAGGCAAGGCTGTCGAAAAGGGCTACGGCGTTATCTATATGACGGCACAGAATCTTTTCAACCGTCTCGAGCGCGAGAAATTCGGCAGAGGCGACGGTGAAAACACAGAACAGGCTATTCTCGACTGTGACCTTCTCATTATTGACGACCTCGGTGCGGAATTCAGCACTCAGCTTACGGTTTCTGCCCTTTACAACATCGTTAATTGCCGCGGACTTGAGGAAAAGCCGACGGTAATCAGCACAAACCTTACCCCCGAGGCAATCAAGGATAATTACAGCGACCGTATCGCATCAAGAATTCTCAGCACATACACAATTCTTCAGTTTGACGGCGCAGACATCAGACAGCTCAAGACTATTTAACATATTACAGGAGACTTTATGGACATTATTTCAGCACTTACCAATGAATTCAGGCTTCAGTCGTGGCAGGCAGAAAATGTTGTCGGTCTTATCGACGACGGCAACACAATCCCCTTTATTGCCCGATACCGTAAGGAGGCTCACGGCACGCTCGACGATCAGACTCTGCGTGAGATTTCGGAAAGACTCGAATATCTGCGCAATCTTGACAAGCGCCGTGAGGAGGTGCGTTCATCAATCGAGGCTCAGGAAAAGCTCACCGATGAAATCGCCGCCGCGCTCGAAAATGCCGCGACCCTCGCAGAAATCGAGGACATCTACCGCCCCTTCAAGCCAAAAAGAAAAACCCGTGCATCCGTTGCGAGAGAGAGAGGACTTGAGCCTCTTGCAGCCGCAATTTATGCACAGCTCAAGGACAGTCCTGCCGCAATCGAGTTGGCTCAGGACTATATAAACGAAGAAAACGGAGTGCCCACGGCAGAGGACGCCTTGCAGGGTGCTATGGATATTATCGCGGAGGATATCTCCGACAATGCGGACATCCGCCGCAGACTGCGTAACCTCTTCACTGTGCTCGGCGTGGTTAATGTAAGGGCTTCGGACGAGACAGTTCAGAGCGTATATGAGCAGTATTACGATTTTTCTCAGCCTGTTGACAAAATTGCAGGTCACAGAGTTCTTGCGATTGACCGAGGTGAACGAGAGGGCTTTCTCAAGGTCAGTGTTGAGCTCGACAAGGTCAAGGCTTCAAATGTTATCACATCCGTTACGCTCTCTGACAGCGGCTCACTTTGCACCGATACAGTCCGTGATGCAGGTGCGGATGCTTATGACAGACTTATTTATCCGTCAATCGAGCGTGAGATCCGTTCAATGCTGACGGAAAATGCCGCATCAGCCGCAATCAAGGTTTTCTCTTCAAACCTCAAGGAGCTTTTGCTTCAGCCGCCCGTAAAGGGCAAGGTTGCACTCGGACTTGACCCGGGCTACAGAACAGGCTGTAAGGTAGCTGTCGTTGACGAAACGGGCAGAGTGCTCGACACAGGTGTGGCTTATATCACACATTCCGCCGCACAGCAGGAAAGTGCAAAAACTCTTATCAAAAATATGATTAAGCGCTACGGCGTTAAGATTATCGCAATCGGCAACGGTACGGCTTCAAAAGAAACCGAAATCTTCACCGCAAATCTTCTCAAGGAAATCGGCGGAGACACCGCATATATGGTTGTCAGCGAAGCCGGCGCTTCGGTTTATTCCGCATCGAAGCTTGCGGCAGAGGAATTTCCGCAGTTTGATGTTTCTCTCAGAAGTGCCGTTTCAATCGCACGCCGTCTTCAGGACCCCCTCGCAGAGCTTGTAAAGATTGACCCGAAGGCAATCGGTGTCGGTCAGTATCAGCATGATATGCCGAAAAAGGAGCTCGACAACGCTCTTAACGGTGTTGTTGAGGATGCCGTAAACAATGTCGGTGTTGATATCAACACCGCCTCACCGTCTCTTCTTACAAGAGTTTCGGGAATCAACAGCACGGTCGCAAAGAATATCGTTGCCTTCCGTGAGGAAAACGGTGCATTCACAAGCCGTGCTCAGCTCAAAAAAGTTCCCAAGCTCGGCGCGAAGGCTTATGAGCAGTGCGCAGGCTTTATGCGCGTTGCCGAGAGTAAAAACCTTCTCGACAACACGGGCGTTCATCCCGAAAGCTACGATGCCGCAAAGGCACTTCTTGAGTTGTGCGGATATACCGTCAAGGATGCCGCAAACGGCAAGCTCGATGAGCTTTCAGAAAAAATCGATGCAATCGGTCAGGCTGCCGCCGCTGAAAAAATCGGCGTAGGTGTGCCGACAATGCTCGATATTATAAAGGAATTAAAGCAGCCCGGCAGAGACCCCCGTGACGAGCTTCCTCCGCCGATGCTTCGCACCGATGTTATGGATATGAATGACCTTAAGGCAGGAATGGAGCTTCAGGGAACGGTGCGAAATGTCATCGACTTCGGCGCATTCGTTGACATCGGCGTTCATCAGGACGGACTTGTCCACATTTCACAGATTACAGACAGATACATAAAGCATCCGTCCGAGGTGCTCAAGGTCGGTCAGGTTGTTACCGTTTGGGTAATTTCTGTTGACACAAACAAAAAACGAATTTCACTCACAATGAAAAAACCGAAGGAAGCACAAAATGGCTAAAAGAAACACAACAGCACAAAAGAAGGCTGAATTCTGTCCCGTTGCAAAAAAGTGCGGCGGATGTCAGCTTCAGAATATGAGCTACCCCGAACAGTTAAGCTACAAGCAGGCGAAGGTTATCCGCCTGCTCGGAAGGTTCTGCCGTGTCGGTGATATAATAGGTATGGAAAATCCGTACAATTACCGCAACAAGATTCAGGCGGCATTCGGCATCACACGAGGCGGAAAAATCATTTCGGGTGTTTACCAGTCAAAGTCGCACAGAATCGTCTGTATCGACGAGTGCAGACTCGAGGACAAAAAGGCGGACGAGATAATCGTCACAATCCGCAATATGATGAAGCACTACCGTATGATTCCCTATAACGAGGATACGGGTGTCGGCTTTCTTCGCCATGTGCTCGTCAAACGCGGCTTTACAAGCGGTGAGATTATGGTTGTGCTTGTAACGGGAACGCCGATGTTCCCCGGCAAAAATGCCTTTGTAAAGGAGCTTCTTAAAAAGCATCCCGAAATCACGACGATAATTCAGAACATCAACCGCGAGCATACAAGCCTTGTGCTCGGCAACACCGAAAAGGTGCTTTACGGCAAGGGTACGATTGAGGATACGCTCTGCGGATGCGTTTTCAGAATTTCGGCAAAATCCTTTTATCAGATAAATCCCGTACAGACAGAAAAGCTCTACAGCAAGGCTATTGAGTTCGCTGAGCTGACGGGCAACGAGACCGTTATCGACGCTTATTGCGGAATAGGTACAATCGGTATAATTGCCGCAAAGACCGCAAAGGAGGTTATTGCGGTTGAGGTGAACAAGGATGCCGTTTTTGACGCGAAGAACAACGCTAAAAGAAACAATACCCAAAACATTAAATTCTACTGTGCGGATGCAGGCGAATTTATGACCAAAATGGCGGCTGACGGCAAAACGGCAGATGTTGTTTTTATGGACCCTCCCCGTGCAGGCAGTGACGAGGCTTTTCTCTCTTCAGTCGTAACGCTTAATCCGAAGAAGATTGTATACATCTCCTGCAACCCCGAAACTCAGGCAAGGGATCTGAAACATCTCACTCAGCACGGATATAAGGTCAAAAAAATCCAACCCGTAGATATGTTCCCGCATACGAATCATGTTGAGACAGTTGCGGAATTAGTCAGAAAAGATTAAGGGCAGCTCCCGGGTAATCGCATTTTTATTTGTTGCGACGATTCTTCTTACACATTGATTTTTATACAAAAAAGGATGGCACGAGCCATCCTTTTTTCTTTATATTTTATTTATATGTCACAGGGATAAATGTGAGAATAAACTCAATTATCTTTTCAATCCACGCTCTGACGATTGCTACGATATCGGTCTTGCTTTCTGATGCGGTCTGCTCCGGCTCAGAAGCGGATTCTGTTTCAGGCTCTGCCGTTGCAGGAGACTGCTCCACCAGGCTTATATATTCGGCATAAGCCGCCGAGGTTTCAAGCAGCACATCGGCACTCTTCGTCTGATTGACCGATGACAGCAGCACACCTGCCTGATTCAGAAGTGCCGTATCCATTTCGTCAACAACACCGTCGTGGTTACAGTCCGCAGCCATATATCCGACCTTGCCTATGCTTTCTTCATCGAGCATTGCGCCTGAAACGCAGGATGCAAGCACGGCATCCTGACCGTCATACCACGCATCACCGTTTATGTCGCCGTAAAGCAGAATCGTGAATTCACCCACCGCGGTTTCACCGTTTTTAAGTGTTGCCTTTGTGCCCGTGCCGAGCTTTCCGTTTATCGAGTCATAGCTCCACACATAATCGGGGTTCGTAATCTTTATATATTTTTCAAGTGAGGCTTCACCCGGATTTATGCCCGAAATAATTCCGCTTGCAAGGTCAATAACAAAGCCGTCAGCCGTCTCATACTGAATTGCAGGAATATCCTCTGTCTCGGTTGCACCGCAATCGTCACAGATACGGGTTCTTTCACCCGACTGTGAAACTGTCGGCTCGGTTGTCACCGCCCATTCACCAAAGCTGTGTCCGCTCGCGGGATAAGTGTTTTCGCTCAGCACCTTTCCGCACTGTGTACAGACTGTTTTTTCGTAGCCATCCTGTGTGCAGGACTGTTCGACCGACTCGGTCTCGGGCTGATGGTCACAGACTGTCTGAGCCTGGATAAAGGTATTCTTCAGCTGATATTTGTTCGAGCTGAATTTCTCTGTTTGATACCAGGTATATCCGTTAAAGATATATGATTCTCCGCTGTTGCTCGAATAGCTGTCGCCTTTTTCAAACGGAATCATACTACCGCTCACCGTCATAACAACCGAGAATCGGCTGCCCTCACTGACGGCAACCTCCTCAGGCAGGTCAAACACATAATATCCTGAGTTTTCAACAGTTGTTGTGAAGGTCTTGCTCAGCGTTCCGCTGACAGGGCCGCCCGTTGCGGGAATGTCAGTATATATTTTAAATGTAAGTGTTACCGTCTGTCCGTCAGCATCGACATTGGTATATGTTGCAACAGATTTGATTTTTTCATTATCTCTTGCGGTGAATATATTTGCCGCCGTCGTTGAGTTGCTGTAGCCCAGCCAATAGTTGCAATAATCACCGTTGTAGGAATAGTTTCCGTAGTAATCCTCAGCCGACTGAGGAATGTATCCCATAAAATTACAAGCCGATGTGTCGTAGTATGACATCCAGAAATATCCTGAATCGCCCCACCAGGTATCCCAGCTGTTTTTGCACAGCCACGCTCCGTCCTGAGCAGGCATATTGTCTGATTTAAAGTTGCTTGCCGAATAATTGTCATCCCAGCCGACAACCGTAATGACATGGTTCGTATTGGTTGTGGTGTTGTTGTAATAGGCGGTTGTGCCCGACACCTGTGAATAGTAAAGGTCATCACTGTAATATGTTGCGGTTACCGAGCCGTATTCAAGAATATGAGCCTTGACATTCTCGGCTGAAAGGAATTCCTTGACCTCTTTTATTACAAGTCCGCTGCTTGTATTTCTTCTCTGCGCATCGGTATACTGCGGCAAAGCGGAGAGGTCGTTATAATCAGCAGGATCTACATCCTGCTTTGCGACACCTGCCCAACGGGACAGAGCCTGAGTTGCATAAATCCAGTTTCCGCCCGTAAGATACGGATTTTCCGACACGGTGCCGTCGCCGTATGCAAGGTCGGTTGTATCGGTCGTCGCGCTGTTTACGCCGAACCACGCAAGATGCGATTCGGAATAGTCCGCATCCTCAGGCTCGACCATACCCATACTGATTGCGGCGCTCTCGATAACGCTTATCGGTGCAAACGCCCAGCAGTTACCTGATCTTCCCTGCCATTTGACAGGGGTTACGACGCCCTTTGTGCGCGCATCGTAGGATGACGGAATTGCCGTACCCTCAGCCATTGTGCCTAAGGTCGGCTCAAACGAAAGACGGGTATCCCTGTCGATAATATTACCGTTTTCATCAGTATAGACACTATCGATATGTCCGCCGTCACCCGAAGAAACAGGCGTAACGGTAATAGTGCTGATTTCATCAGACGCCGATACCGTCGGTGTTAAACATAAAACAAGAATTGCTATGATTGTAATAATCGCTGTAAGCTTTTTCACATTATTCATCCTCCTTGTCTGTTGCTTCTGTTTTAAATTTAGCACAATTTTTTTGTTTTGTAAAGAACATCGGCTTTCTTTTGATGTTGACATCAGATGTGCGCCTTGTTATAATTTCCTAAAAGGAATTAAGGAGGCTGTTCAGATGAGCTTTATAAACAGACTGACCGCAATGCTTATGTCGGTCATAATGTAAAGCCCCTTTACACAGAGCATCTTTCGATGATAAATTCGTTATAAGCAATCACCTCGGATGTCGCAGTATATCCGAGGTTTTTGTATAATTTTTTTAAAAACTATACCATTCGGGAAATTTATTTGCTATAATGAAAAAGGAAATTAAATTCAAAACGGAGGTATAAAAATGAGCAACGAATTACCGCGCACCTATGTGCCCTTCAAGGATTGGAAAAGACCGTCAAAGCAGACGGAATATACAAAAGAAACTCCGCTTCTCTCCCCTGACGGCAAGCTTCTTGCAAAGGGTTGGGCAAGGCATAATTATTTCACATATAACCGCGACTATGTCAAGACGGGCATAATGAGCCGTAAGGAATGGGATTTTTATACCATCGACGACGGCAAATTTCAGGTTCTTGTCAGCTTTGCCAACATCAACATCGGCGGTTATGTCAGCGCAAAGCTCACTAACCTTTCCACAGGTGAGGTTATTGTTGATGCAATCCAGTATTTTCTCGGACCGAACAAGCATGTTCCGCCCGCAAAGGGCGATATTCCGAACCGCTACAAGGATAAAATCGGCAAGGCTGAATTTGACTTTGACACAAAGAAAACCGAGAGAAATCTGTGGTATAAAAAGATGCACAAGGGTAAGCTCTGTGAGGTCAGAGTCAATATGGATATTCTTCCCGACTCTGAAACAATCACAACCGTTCTTCCCTTTGATGAGGATGAAACAAGATACTTTATGACAACCAAGCAGATGTGTATGCCCTGTGATGTCACCTTCAGATACGGCGACTTTGTCTATACAATGACAAAGGACAGCGCATTCTGTGCAATGGACTGGGGTCGTGTAAACACTATTCACAAAATGGTATGGTATTGGGGCTGCGGCTCAACCTATCATTACGATGCTGAAGGCATCAAGCACAGCCTCGGCTTTGAAATCACCTGGGCTATAGGTAACGAGAGTAATGCGACCGAAACCGCAATTTTCTATGACGGAAAGGCACATAAATTCGGTGCGATTGATGTTGAGAAATTCCCCAAGGGCAGATTTATGGAGGAATGGAAATTTATTTCCGAGGACGGCCGCTTCAATATGACGATGAAGCCGACACTCGACAACCACAGCGATGTCAATCTTCTTATCGGCAGAATGAACTGTCATCAGGTTTACGGCATCTGTAACCGCACGGTTACCCTCGTCGAGGGCACCGTAATTGAAATCAAAGACCTCTGCACCTTCTGCGAGTATGTTGAAAACCGTTGGTAATATGTAATTTCGATAAACGAAAAGCCTCCCTTGCCTAAAGGGAGGTGGATTTTGCGAAGCAAAAGACGGAGGGATACAGTGGAAAGAAAACACAACATCTCGCTGACCGAAAATGCAAAAGCATTAAGAAAGAATATGACCAAAGAAGAAAGACATCTTTGGTATGATTTTTTAAAAGAATATCCTGTTCGTTTTCTCCGTCAGAAAGTAATTGATAATTATATTGTAGATTTCTATTGCCACCAAGCAAGGCTTATAATCGAGCTTGACGGCTCACAGCATTACGATGAAATCGGTTTATTGAAAGATAAAATCCGAACAGAGAAAATTGAAAAAAGAAATCTGACAGTTGTCCGAATACCTAATAATGAAATCAACAGTAATTTCTATGGGGTTTGTGAGTATATAGATATGCTCGTTAAAGAATCCCTCCACCGCTGACGCGGTCCCCCTCCCTTTAGGCAAGGGAGGCTGAATATCACTACGAATTGCAAACAAACGGAGGAACAAAATGAAATCGAAATTCAATATTGATGTAAAAAAAGGTTCAGAGGCAATGTCTGATGCTATTCACAAAACATCTGAGTTAGGCAAACGAGTTACCACAAGCGTTCAAAAAACAGCAAAGGATATTTCGGCAAAAGCGAAAAACGATGCTTACACAAGAAAACTCAAAAAGCTTAATCCTCTTTTTCCCGATAAATATTTCAGCGACAGCTTTAACCTTCCAAATATGATTGTAATTGTTGATGATGCCGAAAGGCGTGGAATTGATGTTTGTGAGGGCGCTATCGGCTGGACAAGTAATCAGAACGGAATGGAAGTTTTACATCTTTACGATGAATTCATCAACGATTGCGGCATTCAATTTATTCCTACCCCTATATGCGACGCTATATATTATGTAGACCGTTTTGACAGAACTTGTTTTATTCAAACGGACTGTATTTTCAGTAAAGCACACGAAGAAAGGTTGGCTGAATTACAAAATATTGCATACTCATTAGGCGCAAAGAGTTGCTCAATAGAAATTGTTGAATCAAGCGTTGAAAGCTCCAGCGCAAAGGCTAATTATGAAGCTGAGGAAAATAACATTGTTCGCGGTCTTAAAATTAGTGCTTCGGCAAAATCCGAACAAAAATCTTCATATAAAGGTAAATCTCAGCGCTCGGGTAAGCTAGATATTCAGTTTAGCGGAAGTGACGATGTTAAAATCCCCGACCTGAAATGGTTTGCTCACGACAACAATATCAAGAATTTGATAAATATGCGTTGCAACAACACAAATTCAATTAAAAATCAAACATTAGTTTTAGAGGGTGCCGCTTCTGCTACAATGTCAAAGAAAACAGCATCCAGCATTGATGGTGCTATCAGCAAAATGAGTACTAAGGCTAAGTGTAATATGGAAGGTCAAGCAACAACTGAAAACCACAGTAAATTGATTTTTAATATTGAGTTTTAAGGAGTATTCTATATGAAAATTTCGACTGAAATATGCTCATCGGGCAGGATCGTCGGAGAAGAAAAGGCGGTCGAGCTTATCGCTAAGGCGGGCTTTGATGCCTGGGATTTTTCGATGTTCGATATGTGCAGATATGACTGGGGTAAGAAAATTCTTCTTCCGAACTCCCACCCTCTCGCAGGGGACAATTATCTTGCGTTTGCGCGAAAACTAAAGCAGATCGGTCTTGATAACGGCATCGTCTGCAACCAGTCTCACGCTCCGTTTCCGACAGCCTGTGCGGCTATCCGTTCTTATTATAAGCGCGCGATTGAATGCACAGCTGAAGCAGGCGGACAAATCTGTATTATCCACCCCGACAACAATAAATCCGCTCAGGAAAATGCAGAGATGTATAACGAACTTCTCCCATTCGCAAGGGATTGCGGTGTTAAAATAGCAACCGAAAATATGTGGAACTGGGATGATGAAAAGAACGAAAGCTCCTTTGCCGCCTGTGCAACGACGGAGGATTTTGTTGAGCACATCGACATCGTGAACGATGATTTTCTCGTTGCGTGTCTTGATATCGGACACGCGGAAATGCGCGGCTCGGGCTCGGGCGCGGTCAATATGATAAAGGCTCTCGGTCACCGACTGCAGGCTCTGCATATTCACGATAACGACTGTTGGCACGACAGCCATCAGATTCCGCTTTCAATGGATATTGATTTTGAAGGTGTTGTCAGGGCCTTAAAGGAAATCGGTTATAAGGGATATTTCACGCTTGAGGCTGACAGATATCTCGACGGTCGCACGGCAGACAATGTTTTCGAGGGCATCTGTGACCTTAAAAACAGCGTGCGCAGACTTGCGGACATGTTTGAAGCAATATAAGAAAAGAGGCAATGCACTCGGCATTGCCTCTTATTTTTTACTGTGTAAGTCCGTATATAAAGATTGTAAAGCCGTAGGTTCCTGTTTCTGTTGCGTCAAGGGTTTCGCTGTCATACTCAGTTGCAAGAGTCATATTTATGACAAACGGAGAAAGAACAGAAAGCATTGTCACATAGCCCTGATTGTTGATTGTAGCGGTAATTGTCGCTCCCGAATAAACCGCTGTTGAATCCTCAATCCACGCATCCTCGAAGCCGCTGAGTGTGCAGTCAGAGTAGCAAGCGTGATCAGCGTGATAGGGCGGAATCGGCTCGTCGAAGGTAACCTTCTCTTCAATAAGAGTGATTTTTACCTCATAGCCTTCCTCAGTCTTTGTGATGCTTGCATCGGCAACTCCGTCCTCGTGAATCCACGGAATCGGGAAATAGTCGGCAGGTGTAAGACCGATTTCGTCATATCCGTCTGTGAAGGTGATTGTGTCGGCATAGGTGTCGTCGAAATCAATCTTCTGTGACGGGTCGGCATCGTTGACAAGAACAGACTTGTAGCAGTCGCTGTAATCAATTCTGTCTGTTGTGATGTAAGATGACAAGAGCGCATCAGAATAGAATTTGAGAAGCTCTTTTTTGTTATATGTCAGCGGATCGTCGCTCTTAACCGCGATCATAAGCACACGCAGAGCATCAAGTGAATTGATTTTATAGTCACCGTTGACATCGTATGTATACTCATTGAAAACATCATCCTCAATCTGAACGGCTTTTCGCAGAATGAGAAGTGCATCAATGGAATTGACACTGCCGTCAAGGTTTGCATCTCCTCTGACAGTGGCGGCAAGGGCAAACGGCATCACCGAAAGGCAAAGCACGATTGCAAGTGTGATTGATAAAAGTTTTTTCATTTTTAATTCCTCCTTGACCTTATTATACTACTAATATTTTAAATTTCAAGTCCGAAAAAGAGCTTGTAAAAAATCCCCTGCCGTATCACAATCATTATTTACAAGAATCTTGTCAAGCTCGCTGTCACAGAATTCCGCCTTTTCGAGTGACGAGAAAACCTCCTGCATCAGCCGCTTGTATGCCTTGAAGCTGAAATCGATACGGTTTTTATTCTCAGCGGCATCGGTAATGAATCGGCTTGCGAAAATCTTGCGTCCGCCGATAAAATCCGCCTTATGATAATGCTTGCTTGTGAAAATTCCGTATTTCAGCTCGGGGATAATTATGTGCTCTGCGCCTGCCGCGACATTCATCGGGCAAAGGCACGAAATCACATCATAACCCGCACTAAGGGCGTATCGGCGGACTCTGTCGATGATTTTTCGCGCGCACACACCCGTGCGGTCGCTGATAACGGTGACCTTGTCACAGCCGTCGAATGCGGCGGTGTTCATCTCAACTCCGTCCGAGGTTACGGCGGTCAGAAACCGCTTATGTTCAGTTCCGACATTGCCCCTGAGCCTTCCGCCCGTCTGTGACCACAGCCGCGAGGAATAACGGTTTATTTTCGCAAGGTCAATGTTGCCTGATTCAAGTCGGGACATATCATCGTTTATACATCGGCAGGCACCGAGAAATCTTACCGCACGGCTCACCGCCTCTTCCCTCTCGGCAATCACCGACTGCGCCTTTGCGCCGATATCCTTATCTAGACAAACCTCGTCAAAATCCGCATTATCAATTCCCATATATGTTCCGTCGATTATGCGAAAATCCGCTTCTCTGCAAAAAATTCCGTCACTACCGCAGTCGGCAAAAAAATCGGTATATTCATATCCCTTGCTTCTGAGCTGTTCTCTGATTTCATCAAAAAGCCTCCGCTTCACAGACGGGCTGTACGACCTTATCACATAATTTCTGCGCGCAGAATATGTCTGTCTTGTTGCCAGAGAGAAATATCCCCGCGGAGTATACGCTCCGTAATAAAAGCAGTTGCCTGTCATCAATCTAACCTCCGCAAACAGTATAATATATTCTATTCTCAAAATTTGAATCTTGTGCTTGTATAGTCAAACAGATTGTGATAATATATTGACGAGGTGAAAAAATGCTTGACCGGACAAAAATAGAAGGCCTTCTTTTTGATAAGGATACCGAAATTCTTATCTTTGATACTGTCGGCTCGACCAACGATGTGGCAAAGGAGCTTTGCAAAACGGGCAACAGACCGTATCTTGTGATTGCTGATTCACAGACAAGCGGCCGCGGCAGACAGGGCAAGTCTTTCTTTTCCCCCGAGGGAAGCGGACTCTATTTTTCTCTGACAGTCAACACCGACAGCCCCGATTTTGATTTCACAGGCATCACTTGTGCGGTATCCGTTGCCTGTGCAAGGGCGATTGAGACTCTGACGGGACTGAAGCCTCAGATCAAGTGGGTCAACGACCTTTATCTTGACGGACGAAAGGTCTGCGGAATTCTCGTGCAGTCTGTCACCGAAAACAGCAGACTAACAAAACTTGTTATCGGTGTCGGCATCAACATCTCGACCGCCGATTTCCCCGATGAAATCAGGAATATTGCCGGCTCTCTTAACAAAAAGGTTGACCGCAGTATTTTAGCGGCAGAAGCTGTCAATAATATCCGTAATCTGATTTCTCGGACACCCGATGAATATATCGGTGAATATAAAGCTAAATCGATCGTCATCGGCAAAGAAATCGTTTATTTTCTTAACAACACCGCCCACAGTGCAACCGCGGTTGACATTGACGAAAAAGGCGGACTTGTCGTTATCGAAAACGGCAGAAAAACCACGCTTACAAGCGGTGAAATCTCGTTAAGATTTCCGCTTTGAATAAAACAGAAAAGGAGAATCAATTATGTACAAGGGCACAAAAACTGAAAAAAATCTTATGGAAGCTTTCGCAGGCGAATCGCAGGCAAGAAATAAGTACACATATTTTGCAAGCGTTGCAAAAAAAGAGGGCTATCAGCAGATCGCTGCTATCTTTGAGCAGACCGCAAACAACGAAAAGGAGCACGCTAAGCTCTGGTTCAAGGCTCTCGGTGAGCTCGGCAACACAGCAGAAAATCTTGCCGCTGCAGCCGCAGGTGAAAACTATGAGTGGACAGATATGTATGACCGCTTTGCAAAGGACGCAGAGGAAGAGGGCTTCACAGAGCTCGCAGCACAGTTCAGAGCTGTTGCCGCTATTGAGAAGTCACACGAGGAGCGTTACCGCGCACTTCTTAACAATGTCGAGATGAAGGCTGTTTTTGAGAAGGCTGAGGAGACAATGTGGGAATGCCGCAACTGCGGTCACCTCGTTATGGGCAAGAAGGCTCCCGAGCTTTGCCCCGTATGCAAGCATCCTCAGAGCTATTTTGAACTCAGAAAAGAAAACTATTGATTTGTGAATAACAAAAAGCTTGTAAGACCGCGGTCTTACAAGCTTTCTTTTTTATCTTATTTTATTTCTTTGCTTTCTTTTCCTTGACAGGCTTCGCGTCTGTCGGAAGCGTGATGAAATAAGCAAATGTCCATAAAACTATAGCGATAAAAATAATTGCCATTGTGATTGCAACATTGCCGAGCTGAAGCAAATCCACACTGATCGCACCCGACATAAACATCGTACCGATTGATGACACAAGTCCGTCGTCACCGAGTATCATCTGACCGAGGAATTTACCGATATCAATCTCGCCCGCCATAAAAGGCTCAGCAAACTTTGAAAAACAGCTCATTGCCGCAAAGCAGCAAGCCGCACCTGCCGCACCGAGGCCCATAACAGTCTTGTGAGCCTGAGCAAAGAGAGCACATCCCATAACGGTAAGAGCAACAATAAGTGCAAGCACAAGAAGCACAACCGCCGCAATAAGCCAGTTCTTTGTAACAAGCATTTCAACAGGCAGCTTATCAAGGCTGAAATCCATTCCTGAAACGGAGATTGTGCCGTTGCGGACATATCCGGAAAGCTCCTGCAGAGTAACCGTGAATTCAAGTCCGTTATTGATTGTATCCTTCGCTATTGTTGAGAGCAGGGAATATGCGGTTGAGTCGGGCGCGATTGAAACAATCAGTCTTACAAGCACCCTCGTCACGAAAGCAGGAAAAATCGCAAGTCCCAATACAAAAGTAACAATTCTGTTAAGAATTTTCATATCAAAGCTCCTTTAGCAACCGCAAAAACGGTTATCTGTGAGATGTTTTACTTGCCCCAGGATGAGTTGAGAGCAACCGTACGGTTAAAGACGAGCTTGTCATCTGTGCTGTCCTTATCCACACAGAAATAACCGTTACGCATAAACTGGAAGGTATCTCCGGGCTTCACATTGCCGAAGCCGCCCTCAAGAAGGCAGTCGTCGATAACTGTAAGTGAGTTGGGATTGAGGTCTTCCTCATAGTCGTGCTCCTTACCCGGCTCCTCTGCGCTGAAGAGTCTGTCATAAAGACGAGCCTCACATCTGATGCAATCGTTTGCATTAACCCAATGGATTGTACCCTTGACCTTTCTGCCGTCGGGTGAATTACCGCCGCGGCTCTCGGGATCGTAAGTACAGTGAAGGCAGGTTACATTGCCGTTTTCGTCTGTTTCGTAAGAGTTACACTTTATGAAATATGCGCTCTTAAAACGAACCTCGTTGCCGGGGAAGAGACGGAAATATTTCTTGGCAGGCTCTGCCATAAAGTCATCCTGCTCAACAAAAAGCTCACGGGAGAAAGTAACCTTTCTTGTGCCCATTTCGGGATGGTCGGGATGAAGCTCAACCTCAAACTCCTCACTCTGTCCCTCGGGATAGTTGTCGATGATAACCTTCAGCGGCTTGAGAACAGCCATTGCACGCGGAGCGTTGAGATTGAGATTATCTCTTACGCAAGCCTCGATAAGACCGTAATCAACCGTGCTGTCAGCCTTTGAAACGCCGATTCTGCTTATGAAATCACGGACAGCTGCCGCAGGATAACCGCGGCGGCGCATACCGCAGAGTGTAATCATTCTCGGGTCGTCCCAGCCTGCAACGATACCCTTGTTGACCATTTCGAGAAGCTTGCGCTTACTTGTCACGCAGTAGTTGATGTTAAGGCGAGCGAACTCAATCTGTCTCGGCGGCTCGTCAAAGCCGATCTGCTCAATAAACCAATTATAAAGCGGACGGTGGTTTTCAAACTCAAGTGAGCACAGAGAATATGTAACTCTCTCTTTAGCGTCTGAAAGCGGATGAGCAAAGTCATACATCGGATAAACGCACCACTTGTCACCTGTCTGATGATGTGAAACATGAGAAATTCTGTAAATAACGGGGTCACGCATATTGAGGTTCGGCGAAGCCATATCAATCTTGGCGCGAAGCACCTTTTCACCGTTTCCGAATTCTCCGTCTGTCATACGCTTGAACAAATCCATATTCTCTTCAACTGAGCGGTTTCTGTAAGGACTCTCCTTACCCGGCTCGGTGAGTGTACCTCTGTATTCGCGGATTTCGTCAGCAGTCAGGTCATCAACATAAGCCTTTCCGTCGCGGATGAGCTTGAGAGCGCACTCGTATACGAAATCGAAATAGCCCGAAGCGTAGAAAATATTCTCCCACTTGAAGCCGAGCCACTGAATATCCTCTTTGATAGCCTCGATGTATTCAACATCCTCTCTTGACGGGTTTGTATCGTCAAAGCGGAGATTACAGATGCCGTTATACTTTTCAGCTGTGCTGAAGTCGATGCAAAGAGCCTTTGCGTGGCCGATGTGGAGATATCCGTTCGGCTCAGGCGGGAAACGCGTCTGAACACGGGTGTTGACTCCGTTTTCTAAATCTTCATCTATAAAGTCGTGAATAAAATTGGAAACCTTGATTTCTTCTTCCATTTTATTACCTCCTGATTATTTATATTCTTTCAGAGTGCCTTCAAGTCTTGCCTTTATCTCATCGTTGCCGAGAAGAGCAATGATTGAATGAAGGTCAGGTGTGTTGCGGCGTGATGTTATTGCAATACGGATAACCGTTGACACATCGCCGACATGTCCCTTGAATGCCTCGGGGTTTTTCTTGTATTCTTTTACATTCGGAGTGAAGCCGAGAGGCTCGCAAAGCTCCTTGATTTTATTGAACCAGGTGTCCTTATCGTCGTTTGCGTCAAACACCTTCAGATATGCCTCAAGGATTGCCGCCGCATCCTCCTTTGAAATATTTTCGGGAAGAGTGTGGTCGGGAGTGTAAATTGAATTGTAGAAATAAGAAATATAATCCTTGATTTCGTCCCACTTTGCAATATCCTTACGGGGCTTCTGAGTACCTCTGTCGATTGAGAGAATGCCCTTTGCAAACTCCTCGTCAGCGGACATAAGACTATAAAGCTCCTCATCATAAGCCTCAGCCCACTTGAGCGACTTTTCATAAACCTCGTCGGCTGTCATAAGAGAAATAACATTCTTGCTGACATCGTTGAGCTTGACAAGATCAAACAGCGCACCGCTGCCGCTCATCTTTTTAAGGTTGAACGGGAAGGCTGACTGCGGAGCATCCTTGTTTGTCTTTCGCCAATCCTCAAAGTTTGAGTTTGCGATTGTCAGAAGATATTCGATAACGCTCTCCTTCGGGTAGCCGCTCTCGGTATAGAATGAAACCGATGCCTCAGGGTCCTTTCTCTTTGAAAGCTTGCGCTTGCCGCCGTTATCCTCCTTCATAATCGGAGAAATGTGAGCAAACTTGGGAACTCTGTATCCGCATGCCTTGAAAAGCTGAATGTGAAGCGGAACGGAAGAAATCCACTCGTCACCGCGCACAACGTGAGTTGTTCTCATAAAGTGGTCGTCAACCGCGTGTGCGAAATGGTATGTAGGAATACCGTCTGTTTTAAGAAGAACGACATCCTGAATATTTTCGGGCATTTCAATTTTGCCCTTGATGAGGTCTTCAAACTTGATTCTGTTGTCGGGGTTGCCGGGTGAACGAAGGCGGAGTGTAAAGGGCATACCTGCCTCAATGTTAGCCTTCTGCTGTTCAAAGGTCAGCTCACGGCATTTTGCCCATTCGCCGAAATAGCCCTGAATGAGTGTTCCTGCCTTTTCCTGCTCGGCACGAAGAGCTGTCAGCTCATCCTCGGAGCAGAAGCACGGATAAGCAAGGCCCTGCTTGACAAGAGATTTTGCGATAGTCTGATAAATCTCTTTTCTGTGGCTCTGCTGATAAGGGCCGTAATTGCCGCTTTCCTCATTGAAGCCCATAACGCCCTCGTCAGGCTGCATACCGAAATCGGTAAGACCTGTGATGATAGCGGAAACGCCGTCCTCAATCTCACGCTTTTTGTCTGTATCCTCAATACGAAGGAAGAAAACACCGTCATCGGTTGTTCTTGTATTAAGGCGCGCAATCATAGCGGCGAAGAGTCCGCCGAGGTGGAGAAAGCCTGTCGGACTGGGGGCAAAACGGGAAACTCTCGCGCCCTCGGACAAGCCTCTTTCGGGATATATTTTTTCATAATCCTCGGGAGTTTTTGTAATCTCGGGATAGAGTAACTCCGCGAGCTTTTCGTAATCTGTCATAGTAAAGACTCCTTAGCGGTAGGATAAACCTACATATAAATATACATTTTATATTATCGCAGAAAATGCCACAAGTATCAAGAGTTTATTGAGAAAAAATCTATAAAAATATCCCCCTGAATCAACAAAAATCACCTTTCAGCACTCCTGTTGTGTGAAAGGTGATTTCAATTTGCTTTATTCTGCCAACGGCATAAGAGTCATTCTGAGGTTTGTGCAGCCGTAGGGTATCATGTCGAGCACGACCGCCTCGCCTGTCGGCTCTCTTGACTCGGGCACCTCGGCACATCTTCCGTCAAGCTTTTTCCATTCAATCGGAACAAACTGAGTTCTCAGCTTTATCGGTGCTCCGTCGGGTGAAAACGGCATTTCGCCGACCTCACCGAAGCAAACCTCAAAGGCATCGGAATCAAAGGCGTAATTCCAGTCTGTTGTCGGAAAAATCTCATAATCACAATACGGGAAGCGTCTCTCAACACCGTCTCTTGTGTATTCAAGCTTTTCCCATCTCTCCCCTATCGGAAGCGCAAAAGTGAGGTTTCCTCTTCTGACACAGAAAAGCTCATTGTCATATTTTTCAAGCTCAACATCAAATGTGAAGCTGACATTCACGGTGCGCTCCGTGTCAATCTCAAGAGTGATTTTGTTATAGCCCTCCTGAGCTTTTCTGCCGTCTATTTCTGCATTTTTCGCACCCTCGGGTACACGCAGATAAACGCAAAGCTCACAGGGCTTTTCAGCCTTGATTCTGACCGAATATCCGTCTCTGAAGGGATAATCCGTTATGATTTCAGCCGTAATATTTTTTGTTTTCAGAACAGACGGTGCGATTGCGGTAACCGCAATTCCGTCCTCAGCCGCCATAAAGGTGCTCATCGCGAGCTTAGGCCAGCCCTGATTGAAATTTGCCGTACAGCAGCCGAAATTCGGCTCGAGACCGAAAAGATGCGACTCTTCGGAATTGGTGCAGAACGGCTGTTTGCCGTCGGAGAAGCGTGAACATTCAATCTGATTTGTCAGCTGGTCATACTGATGAGTCCACATATCGGGGCTGATTGTTGCAGGCAGGGCGTTAAACGCCGCTTTTTCAAGTCTGTCAGCCCAACAAGCGTCACCCGTAACCGCGGTCAGCCATTCATAAGAATACATCGCTTCTGTCACCGAGCAACATTCTGAGCCCTGCACGGGGCTTCTGCCGCTCAGGCATTCGTCACCCGTGAAATGACCGCAGGGCATTCCGTGGTCGCGCATTAAAATCTCTGTTGCTTTTTTTGCAAAGCTGTTCGGATCATCGCCCGTAAAGAGTGAAAGAAGCGCATACGCCTTAATCATCATACCCATATTAACAACATGGTTAAGGAAGCTCCAGCGATACTTCTCACGCATTTTGTCATAACGCCAGTCAGCAAAGAGCTTTTCGTAATCAATACCATGAATCTGAAGCTTCTGAACAAGGTCGAGCATCCATTCCTCAGGCTGTTTTTCATAGAGCCATATAAGCGGAACAAGACATTCAAACCATCTTGCAGACGCCCAGTTAAAAAGAGTTGCACTCTCGATATGACGGTCAAGATTTCTGAGTGCGGCATATACAACGGGCTGAATTTTTTCTTTTTTGTCCGCACAGTCGGCATAAAGAACGAGCACCTTGCAGATAAGAAAAACCGCCCATACATCATATTCGTATCTCTTGTCATCCGGACAGGGGGCAATCCAGCCGTCCTCCTTCTGACCGTCGATGATTGCATTGACATACCTTTCGGCGCGCTCAATCATATCCTTGTCGTCAAGCTGATAGGCAAGCGGAATAAATCCGTCAAGCCAATAGGGAACTCTCTCCCAGCCGTCGTCCTTGCCGCCGATCCAGCTGCTGTCCCTGACGCTCGGCCAGATTTTATCGAGATTGCCCGAAAGTCCGTTTGCCTGAAGCTCGAGCTGGCGTCTGAGCCAGCCCGTCGGCTTTAATTCATTTGTTGTATACTGTCTGAAAGTCAACGGTTTAAGCAAAAGAATCACTCCTTAGGTGATACCGAGTTTTTTAGCCATTTCTGCAGTCTGGAGCTCGAGCATTTTTGAAACGCCTTCCTCCTGCATCGTGATACCGTAAAGCACATCCGCCTCTTCCATGGTTCCGCGGCGGTGTGTGATGAGAATGAACTGTGTATTCTGTGTCATACGACGCACATATTGTGCATAGCGGGTAACATTGACATCGTCAAGAGCCGCCTCAACCTCGTCGAAGATACAGAACGGTGACGGTGAAACCTTAAGGATCGAGAATAGAAGCGCGATAGCCGCAAGTCCCTTTTCACCGCCCGAAAGAAGGTCGATATTCTGGACATTCTTGCCCGGGGGCTGAACCTTGATTTCGATATTACATTCGAGAACATCGTTCGGATTTTCAAGCATAAGCTCTGCCTTGCCGCCGCCGAAAAGCTCGACAAAGGTCTCTCCGAAATATGAATTGATGCGTACAAACTGTTCCTTGAACTGCTCCGCCATCTTGCCCGTAAGGTCACCGATAAGACGGGTCAGCTCCTCGCGTGAGCGCTCGATATCGTCAAGCTGTTCCTTCATAAACGCATATCGCTCGGAAACCTCGGCATACTCCTCGATAGCACCGACATTGACACTGCCGAGTGCGCGGATTTTTCCCTTGACCTCCTGTAAGGTACGGTGTGCCTTCTGATAATCGTCGATGACGATGTTCATTGCCTCCGCCTCTGTCTTTGTGAGCTGATATTCGTCAAAGAGCTTGTTGATTGCATCCTCGAGCTGCTTGTTCATTGTATCCTTGCGCTCCTCAAGTCGTGCAAGCTCGCCGCTGATTTTTTCGCGCTCGTCCATTCTTGCACGCTCCTCAGAACGAAGCTGTGCGCTCTTTGCATCACATTCTGTGCGCTCCTTTATGAGTGCCTCAACATCACCCTTGGACTGTGCGCCCATTGAACGAAGCTCTGCCGCCTTCTTTTCAAGCTCTGTAATTCTGTTTTCAATTTCTTTGTTTGCGTTTTCAATAACCGCAATCTCATCGTTAAGGTCATCAAGCTTGCCCTCGTGGCTTGCCATACGGCGGTGAAGCAGGTCGACTGCCTCGCGGCGTGCCTGAATATCCTTTTCAAAGGCAAGAATTTCAAGATTGATTTTCGCCTCAAGCTGTGCGAGATTTTCTCTCTTTTCCTCGAGCTGCTCTCTACCGTGAGTTACGACATCAAGGTCAGCCTGAAGAACGCCCATCTCCTTGTTAAGTCCGTCAATCTCAGACTGAGCCTTTGCCTTGAGCTCCTCAAGGTCGGTGATACGAAGTGAAGCGTTGTGCTTCTCACGGCGCAGCTCCTCGAGAGCCGCATTCGCGGTGTCGAGCTTACCCTCGATAAGTGAAAGCTCACTTTCCTTACGGATAACATCCTCCTGAGTGCGCTTGAGGTCAGCCTGCGAAGCGTCAAGGTCGGCTCTGACAAGATTGAGCTCCTCACTGAGCTTCTTGTATTCCTCCTGACTTACCTGCTGCTGAGCGGTAAACTGTGTGACCTGCTCCTTGAGCTTGTCCATCTCGTTGCCTCGGCTGAGGATACCTGCATTGTGTCCGCGTGAGCCGCCCGTCATAGAACCGCCCGCGTTGACAACCTGTCCGTCAAGAGTAACGATTTTAAAGCGGTAATCATATTTTTTCGCAATAACGATTGCACTGTCAAGGTCCTCGGCAACAGCTGTTCTTCCGAGAAGTGATTTTATAATTTCTGCATACTGCGGCTCGAAGTCGAGAAGCCTGTCGGCCATATCGATAAAGCCGTAGCTCTCATCAAGTCCCTTTTCGGTGAAGGGCTTTGACTTGACAGATGTAAGCGGAAGAAAGGTTGCGCGGCCGCCCTTTTTCTCTTTAAGGAAGTTAATGGCGCGCTTAGCATCGTTTTCGTTATCGGTAACGATGTTCTGAATTGCCGCACCGAGCGCAGTTTCAACCGCAACGGCATATCTGTCATTTACGCTGATAAGCTGAGAAAGCGGTCCGTGGATACCGCGCAGAAGACCGCCCTTTGCCTCGCGGACAATCGCCTTGACCGCACCTGAGTAGCCTTCCATATTCTTTTCCATATCGTCAAGGATACGGATTTTATCTTTTTTCTGTAAAATGTCGAGGTTGCGGGCATCAATCTCACCCTTGAGCTTTTCTGCTTTTTCCTCACGAGTCTGCATTCTGAGGCTGTAGCCCGAAACCGCATTCATAATCTGAGTTGCCTCGTCAGTCAGCTTATCAAGCTCAGCCTGACACTCGTCACGCTTGCCCTCAAGCTCTGTGATATAGCCGTTTCGTGTTGAAAGCACACCCTCGATGTTGCTGACTCTGCCCATAATCTCTTCGATTGAAGAATTGGCGGTGGTCTCTTCTATTCGTTTGTCTGCAATCTGAGTTGTGATTGCGGTAATCATCTGTGAAAGGTCGGCAATCTTATCGGAAAACTCACTGTTTTCTGTCTTTGCCTGAGCAATGTCTGTTGCGGCAAGGTCAAGCTCGCGCTTCTTTGACGCGATTTCACCGAGCAGATCGTCGATTTCTTTTTTCGCCTCGGCAATCTCGTCGCTGAGTCCCTTTTCACTGTCAGCGGCATCGTTCATATCGCGGCGGATACGCTCGATTGTCTGATTATTGTGAAGAATTGTATTTTTCTCAACAGAAATTTCACCGTCGATATGCACAGCCTGCTCCTCATAGGAGGTTGCATTCTGACGGAGATTGTCGATGCGAACGGTAATTTCCTGACTTTTTGTGAAGATTTCCTCTGTCTCCTGCTCAATTACATTGAGTGCAGCCTCGATGCCGTCATACTGAGCCTGTGCGATAGAGAGCTTGTCCTCCTGCTCGCGGAGCTTTGTCTTTGAGGTCTCAATCGTGTTGAGCCAGAGACCGATTTCAAGCTCCTTCTTCTCGGCGGCAAGCACAAGGAATTTCTGTGCCTTTTCGCTCTGAATCTTCAGGGGACCGACACGGCTTTCGAGCTCCGAAAGAATATCACGAAGACGGACAAGATTTTCTTCCGCCTGTGCAAGCTTTCTGTTAGCATCGTTACGGCGGTAACGGAAATGAGAAATTCCCGCCGCCTCCTCGAGCATTTCGCGGCGCTGACCTGATTTTGAAGAAATAAGGTCGGCAATTCTGCCCTGGCTGACGAGTGAATAGCCGTCACGACCGAGACCTGTATCCATAAACAGCTCGTGAATGTCACGAAGACGGACAACCGCACCGTTGAGCATATAATCACTCTCACCCGAACGGTAGTAGCGGCGTGTAACCGAAACCTCGTCCTTGTCGCAGTTGTTGAGCGTGCGGTCGGAGTTGTCAAGCTTGAGCGTAACCTCGGCAAAGCCGAGAGCCTTACGGATTTTTGTTCCGCCGAAGATAACATCCTCCATCTTTGAGCCTCGGAGATTCTTTGTTGACTGTTCACCGAGTACCCAGCGCACGGCATCGGCGATGTTACTCTTACCCGAGCCGTTAGGACCGACAACTGCCGTCATTCCGTGATTAAAATTAAAAACTGTCTTGTCAGGGAAGGATTTGAAGCCCTGCATTTCGAGTGCTTTTAATCTCATAATGTTTCATTCCTTAATATGTAAAGTTTGTACTTTTCTACCTGTTTATCCTCTGTGATTTTCGCCTCGTATCCGAGCTCTCTGAGCTGTCGGATATTAGCTTTTTTCTGTCCCGTCATCGGTGAAACCGCCTTGGGATTGACACAGATTTCGATTTTCCCCTGAGGGATACCGTTTGCTTTTATAAATTCAAGAGCTTTTCTCAGATAAATCTTACTCTCGCAGATTTCCTTGAACGCAGGATGATACGCTCCCGCAACAAATTCGCCCTCGACATCTCCGCCCGAATGAAGTCCCGTACGGATGACCTTTATTCCTGCCTCGTTGAACAATTCAAGAAGCGTTGCGCATAGCTCCGCGGCAGACTCGACCGTCTGAGGAGTGTATTCTCCGCTTTTGTAAAGCTCGCAAAGATGCGTGTTTTCGAGCACAACCGTCGGATAAATTCTGACCGTGTCGGGCTCAAGGGTTATAATCCGTCTTGCCGTTTCGATGCTGTCGGAATCCGTCGAGCCGTAAAGTCCCGTCATCATCTGTAAGCCTGTTTCGAAGCCTGATTTTTTCAGAAGGTGCGTTGCCCTTACAACATCCTGAGCCGTATGTCCCCTGCGGTTAAGCCTGAGAACATTGTCGTCAAGGCTCTGCGCTCCGAGCTCGACGGCAGTAACGCCGTAGCTTTTTAAAATGTCGCAGATTTCCTCATCAATCGCATCGGGACGAGTGGAAACGCGGATTCCCCTGAAGCTTTTATCTTCAATAAAACGATGTGCGGCGCTGAGAAGTGAAAGCATTGTTTCTCTCTCGATTGCCGTAAAGCTTCCGCCGAAAAAAGCAAGCTCTCCGCCCCTGCTGTCGGGGTTGAGAAGTGCCGTCCGCGCGGCTTTTTCAACATCGTCGGGTGTTACCTGAGTTCTCTTGCCCGAGATTGCACGCTGATTACAGAAGGAGCACTGATTAGGGCATCCCTCGTGCGGAACAAACAGGGCAACATTTATATGCCTCACAGTCCCATAAGCTCCAAGGCTTCCCTTGCAGCCTCCTGCTCGGCACGCTTTTTACTTCTGCCGATGCCCTTGCCGATAACATTTGAATTAAGGTGAACCTCGACCGCAAACCGCTTGTCGTGGTCAGGTCCCGTCTCACCGACGAGTACATATTCAACAAGCTCACCCGGGTTGCGCTGAACAACCTCCTGAAGCATTGTCTTGTAATCCTTGAAGGACTGATGCCGGCGGATAGCCTCATCAATATAGCTGAGCACGAATTTCCGTGCCTCCTCTATTCCGCCGTCGAGGTAAATTGCCGCAATAATTGCCTCGAATGCATCCGCCTGAATTGACGGTCTTTCTCTGCCGCCCGTCAGATTTTCACCCTTGCCGAGCAAGAGATACTTACCGAGATCAAGCTGCTTTGCAAAGCCTGCAAGTGACTTTTCGCATACCATAGCGGCGCGAAGCTTTGTCAGCTCACCCTCGGGAAGCTTTGTGTAGTTTGTATAAAAGTTTTCTGCGGTTACAAGACCGAGGACCGAGTCGCCGAGAAACTCGAGCCTTTCGTTTGATTCGCCCACGGGATGATTCTCGTTGACATAGGATGAATGCGAAAGCGCACGGATAAGCAGCTTTTCGTCCTTGAAGGTGTAACCGAGCTTTTTTTGCAGTTCCTCAATTATTTTTTTCATTCTCACCAAACCTTTCCTCGTGAGAGTCAAAAGTTATTTTTGAAGTATTCGAGGCTCCTTTGTGAAAGAGCTTCGTAACGGAGTTTTTTATCTCTTATAACCTCATCAAGAGGCGGAAGAATTCCGAAATTTGCGCCCATCGGCTGAAAATTCGTAACCGATTCGTTGCTGATATAGCCTGAAAGCGCGCCGAGCATTGTATAGTCGGGCAAAACAAGCGGTTCTTCGCCCTTGAGGCGTCTTGCCATATTAAGACCCGCAAGAATACCTGCCGCCGCAGACTCCATATAGCCCTCAACGCCCGTAATCTGTCCCGCAAAGTAGAGTCCGTCTCTGCCTCTGAACGAGAAGTCGCTGTTCAGGTGGCGCGGTGAATCGATAAAGGTGTTACGGTGCATTACACCGTAGCGGACAAAGTCTGCATTTTTCAGCGCAGGGATGAGTGAAAATACTCTTTTCTGCTCGCTGAATTTGAGATTTGTCTGGAAGCCGACAAGGTTGTAAAGGCTTCCGCTTGCATCCTCGCGTCTTAACTGAAGCACCGCCCACGGTCTGTGTCCCGTTCTCGGGTCGCGCAGTCCGACGGGCTTGAGCGGTCCGAAGCGCATTGTATCGGCTCCGCGCGATGCCATAACCTCAATCGGCATACAGCCCTCATATACACCCTTGCGCTTGTCGAAGGAATGAAGCTCAGCCGATTCAGCATTGACAAGCTCGTTATAAAACAGCTCGTATTCTTCCTTATTCATAGGACAGTTGAGGTAATCATCCTCACCGCCGCGGTCATATCTTGATTGTGAAAAAGCGCAGGATTTGTCGATACTCTCGTCTGTAACAATCGGTGCCGCCGCATCGAAAAAGCTGAGTGAGCCGCCGCAAAGCTGTCTTATATCCTCAGCCAGGGCATCCGAGGCAAGGGGACCCGCCGCAACAATGACATTGCCGTCGGGAATCTCAGTAACCTCTCTGCTTTCAACCGTGATGAGCGGATGCGATTTGATTTTTTCCGTAACCATGGCGGAAAATTTATCTCTGTCAACTGCGAGCGCACCGCCTGCAGGAACACTGCATTTTTTTGCACATTCGACACAGACAGAGCCGAGAATTTCCATCTCTGCCTTCAGAAGTCCTGCCGCCGAGGCAAGCCTCTGTGCCTTGAGTGAATTTGAGCAGACAAGCTCGGCAAGCAAATCACTCTTGTGTGCAGGTGAACGCTTTTCGGGCTTCATCTCTGCGATTGTAACCGCTATTCCATTGTTTGCGAGCGCCCACGCAGCCTCAACGCCTGCAAGGCCGCCGCCGATAACAAGAACCTCGCTCATTTTATTCCTCAGCCTTTTTTCTTGATTTTCTTTCTGATTTCTTTTCGTAGCCACAGTTTTCATCAAGGCAGACGGTCAAACCGCCCTTGCGCTTAAAAAGTGACTTTCCGCACTGCGGACACTTGTCATCTGTCGGTTTATCCCAGGTCATAAAGTCGCAGTCAGGCCAGCTTCCGCAGCCGTAGAAGGTATAACCGCGCTTTGACTTTTTCTCAATAACCTCACCGCCGCATTTCGGACACTTGGCACTTGTCTGCATAACGAGCGGCTTAGCATTTTTACACTCGGGATATCCGGGACAGGCAAGGAATTTGCCGTATCTGCCCGTTTTGATGACCATCATTCTTCCGCACTTGTCGCAAGGGATGTCTGTCATATCCTCCTCGAGCTGAATCTTGACATCCTTCATATCGTCCTTAGCCTTCTGCAAGGTCTTGTCGAAGTCGTCATAGAATTCGTGAAGCATTGCGATATAATCGGTATTTCCCTCACCGACCTCGTCGAGCTTTGTTTCCATACCTGCGGTGAATTTTGTGTTTACAATCTTCGGGAATTTTTCGTTAAGAAGGCTTGTGATTGCCTCACCGAGCTCTGTCGGATGAAGAAGCTTCTGCTGTCTCTTTATATATTCACGCTTGATGATTGTTGTGATGATTGTTGCATAGGTACTCGGTCTGCCGATACCGTTTTCTTCAAGAGCCTTGATGAGTGATGCCTCGGTGAATCTTGCGGGAGGCTGAGTGAAATGCTGGTTGCCCGTAAGCTCCTTGAGCTTGAGCTTGTCTCCCTCGCTGAGCTCGGGAAGCTTTGCGTTATCCTCGCTCTCCTCATCGGTTGACTCCTCATAAATAACCGTGTAGCCGTCAAACTTCACGCTGTAGCCCGCCGCGGTAAAGAGACAGTAGCCTGCCTTACCCTCGGTGACCGCCTGAATCTCAGCCTTGACGGTATTCTGCACACAGCTTGCCATAAGGCTCGCGATAAAGCGCTTCCAGATAAGTGTATAAAGCTTATACTGGTCTGATGAAAGGCTACCCTTTACGCGCTCGGGAGTGAGCATCGGATTTGTCGGGCGGATAGCCTCGTGACCGTCCTGTGCGTTGCTTCTTGATTTGTAGTATCTCGGCTTTTCAGGAAGATACTTTGAGCCGTATGTGTCAGAAATAAACTGATTTGCCGCAGCTCTTGCCTCCTCTGAAATTCTCAGAGAGTCGGTTCTCATATATGTGATAAGACCTGTTGTGCCGATGCCCGAGATGTCAACACCTTCATAAAGCTCCTGAGCCGCACGCATTGTTCGTTGAGCCTGGAAGCCCATACGGCGCGATGCCTCCTGCTGAAGGGTTGATGTGATGAACGGCGGTGCGGGATTCTTTTTTCTTGTACCCTTTTTAAGAGATGTTACGCTGTATTTTGCACCGTCGAGTCTCTCAAGATAAGTGTCCGCCTGCTCCTTGTTTGTGATTTTAACCTTGCCCGTTTCGTCGCCGTAGAAGGATGCCGAAAAGCTTTTTCTGCACGGTGCGATAAGCTTGGCATCAAGTGTCCAGTATTCCTCGGGCACGAACGCACGGATTTCGTTCTCTCTGTCAACAACAAGCTTGACTGCAACAGACTGAACTCTGCCCGCTGAAAGTCCGCGGCGGATTTTCTGTGAAATGAACGGACTGAGCTTGTATCCGACAAGGCGGTCGAGAATTCGTCTTGCCTGCTGAGCGTTGACGAGATCCATATCGATTGAACGGGGTGATTTCATTCCGTTTTCAACACCCGTTTTTGTGATTTCGTTGAAGGTTATTCTGTTTGCCTTAGTCATATCAAGCTCAAGCAGTGTTGCAAGATGCCACGAAATCGCCTCTCCCTCACGGTCGGGGTCGGTTGCGAGAAAAACTTCGTCACTCTCAGCGACCTTGCTTTTAAGCTCCTTGACAAGCTTTTCCTTGCCCTTGATAACGGCATATTTCGGCATAAAATCCTTTTTGATATCAACGCTGAGCTTTGCGGCGGGAAGATCGCGCACATGTCCCATTGATGCGGTAACATCAAACTCCTTGCCGAGATATTTTTTGATTGTCTTAACCTTTGTGGGTGACTCCACGATAATAAGCTTTGACATATTGTTCTATCATCCTATTTCAGTTTATAGTTTTTGCCTGCCTGAAGCTCAACTATATCGAAGAGCTCAAGCTCGGTCATTGCGCCCGAAAATTCGCTGACGCTCAGACCTGTTAATAAAATCAGCTCGTCTGCCTGCATCTCACTGCTTGTGAATGCGCGGTAAATCCGCTTTGCATTCTCACTCAGAAGCGGAGGCTCCGGCTGTCTGATAAATGTTACCTCACCCTTATCTCTGCGCGGCGGATTGTCGTCGGGCTTCGTTCTCGACGGCGGATCGCCGTAGTTTTTAAGAGTGAGAGTGGTTTCGATTTTTGTGACATCAAGCCTTTCGGGATACACCGCCGCATAGCCGCCGAGAACATCATAGGCGCTGAATACAGCCCTTGCTCCGTCACGGATAAGTCGGTTTGCTCCCGTAAATCTGCTTGAAAGCAAGTCTCCCGGTACGGCAAAGACATCTCTGCCCTGCTCGAGAGCGTGGTTGGCGGTGATAAGCGAGCCGCTTTTTTCACCAGCTTCAACAACAACGATTCCGTAAGAAAGACCTGAAATAATTCTGTTTCTTATCGGAAAATTGCGTGCGATTGCCGTGGTGTCGGGCGGAAATTCGCTCACAAGCGCTCCGCCGCACGAGACAATCTGTCTGCGCATAGCTTCGTTAGCCGCAGGATAGTTGACATTAAAGCCGCATCCGAGAACGGCAACTGTCTTGCTCTGAGCATCAAGTGCGCCCCAATGCGCCGCCGAATCGATACCCAGCGCACCTCCGCTGACAATCACACCGCCCGAACGGGAGATTGATGACGAAAGCGCCCTTGCGATTGTTGAGCTGTTACGGGACGGCTCTCTTGTGCCGACGATTGCCACGGTAATCCTGTTTTTCAAGCAGTCCAAATCTCCGTTGACATAAAGAACAAGCGGAAAATTAGGCAGTTTGAAAAGCATGGACGGATAGTTTTCATCGTCGGGTGTAATAACCTGCCATCCGTTTCTGACACAGGTGTTGAGAATGCTCTGCGCTCTTGCAAGACTTCCGTCAGTCAGCTTCGATATCTGACGGGGATTAAACATCCCGGAAATAATTCTCTCCTGCTCAGAGGCAAAATAAACACTTTTTGCAGATTTAAAATATCCGATTATTTCATCGGTTTTAAGGCTTGCATTGATTCCGAGTGTCTGCTGAAGCCATATCCAATAGACCTTGTCACTCATTTTCTTATCATCTCCCAGATAAGAATTGCCGCCGCGGTTGACGCGTTGAGCGACTCTGCCCTGCCGAGCATCGGAATTGTAACCCGCTGTGAGCAGGCGGACATCGTCTCTTCGGTAACTCCGTTGCCTTCGTTGCCGACCACGCAGACAACACCGCCGTCCATACGAACCTCGGTCACCGCCTGAGCTGAGCTGTCGGGAGTTGACGCAAGCGTAAGCATTCCCGCTGAGTTGAGAGATTTGATAAACGAGGGTGCATCGTCACAGACGAGCACATCGAGCCTTAACGCCGAGCCCATTGAAGCGCGCAGCGCCTTAGGATTATAAATGTCACAGCCGCCGCAGACGATCATTGCGTCCACGCCGAGAGCCTCAGCCGTTCTGCACACCGCACCGAGATTGGACGGGTCCTGAACATTTTCGAGAAAGATGTATCGTCCGTCCGTTCTGATCTGTGACGAAGCGGCATTTTTAAGCTGAGCCTCACAAAGACAGAATATGCCCTGAGAGCTCTGTGTGTCCGAAAGCTTTGATGCGAGCTGAGTCGAAATGATATAGCTTTCTTTAGCTTTTTCAAGGATTATCTGAGCCTGTACAGAATATTTTTCCAACGCGGTTTCTGTAAAAAACGCTCTGAAAACCGCGACATTATTTGCCGCCGCATCCGCACAGAGTCTTGCGCCCTCAAGGAAAAAAAGCCCTTCCTCACGGCGCACTCTTGAGCTGTCACGCACACTGACAGCGTGTTTGATTTTTTCGTTTTGTTTAGCCGTCAGGCGTTCCATTGTGAGCACTCCTTTTTGAAAAATCCGTACAAAAACACACGGTAATCGGTACTTATAAAAAGACAAATTCACGCCCCCGCTGTATAGGGGCGTGATATAAGCTTATTATTTAAGAGCTGCCTTAGCCTTCTCTGTGAGAGCTGTGAATGCAGCAGGATCAGCGATTGCGATCTCTGAAAGCATCTTACGGTTAAGTGTGATGCCTGCCTTGTTGAGGCCGTTCATGAATGTTGAATAGTTCATGCCGTTCATCTTGCAAGCTGCTGAGATTCTTGTGATCCAGAGACGACGGAAGTCGCGCTTCTTCTGCTTGCGTCCGATGTATGCATACTGACCTGATTTCATAACTGCCTGCTTAGCAGTCTTGAAAAGACTTGACTTTGAGCCATAGTAGCCCTTAGCCATTTTTAATACTTTATTTCTTCTCTTACGAGTCATGGTAGCGCCTTTAATACGAGCCATGGTAAGTTACCTCCGATTTTAAAATTTTAGTTGTGTGTTGCTGCCGTCGACAGCGCGTTCTTATTTGTAAGGAATCAGACGCTTGATCTGCTTTACATTTGTTGTGTCAGCAACAACTGTCTGACGAAGACCTCTCTTACGCTTTGTTGTCTTCTTATTAAGGATGTGTGACTTGTTAGCGTGACCGCGGATGGGCTTACCGTTCTTAGAGAGCTTAAAGCGCTTTTTTGCACCGCTGTGAGTTTTAATTTTAGGCATGGTTTTTTCCTCCTTATGAATTCTTTGATGATTTGGCTGCTAAAAACATCAGCATTGAACGACCTTCAAGCTTTGCCGGTTTTTCGACCGTACCGAACTCGCTGCATGCATCTGCAAACTTGCTCATTGTAACCAGACCGTTTTCCGGGTGAGCCATTTCTCGGCCGCGGAATCTGATTGAAACCTTAACTCTGTTGCCACCCTTCAGGAATTTGATTGCGTGGCCAACCTTTGTTTCAAAGTCGTGTGTGTCAATGTTGAGTGACAGACGGACTTCCTTGATTTCAATAACTCTTTGGTTTTTCTTGGCTTCCTTTTCACGCTTTGCCTGTTCAAAGCGGTACTTGCCGTAATCCATAATCTTGCATACAGGCGGCTTTGCCTGAGGCGCAATCTTAACAAGGTCGGTATTTTTCTCCTCTGCAAGACGCATAGCTTCTTCAATAGGCATAACGCCGAGCTGATTGCCTTCGGAATCGATTACTCTGACTTCCTTGTCGCGGATTTCTTCATTGATCTGAGTTTCTTTCGTAGCGATGTTCAAGCACCTCCAAATGCTTAATAATAAAATCAAAGCACGGATGGAACATACCCATCCGTGCAAAATCACATAATACAAGACAGAAAACTGCCGTTGAATATTGACCGCACGGACGATAACCGTTAAGGTGGGAACGAACCATTCCACTTTGTTGTGCAGATATTTTAACACCATATCCGTACTTTGTCAATAGTTTTTTTAATTTTATTTTGAGCAGGAAATTTTCACCACTCCGACAGGCACAGCCGCGATAAGAAGCTGCAACAGAATTACAAAAACCGCAGGCAGGTCGGCAACAACATTAAGTATTGCAAGAATCAATACAATCGCAAAGCTCATAAGAATTCCGCCGAGCATCATCGTGTTACCGATTTTGAAGGCGTTTCTGAGCATTGCCGCCGTGCAGAGGCTTCGTGTGAAGGTGTATGTCGTGCCGTCGTGGATTGCGATTGCCCTTGAATTGACCTTGGGACGCGACTTGTATTTTTTGAATACCCTGCCCGCCGCGGAGTTGAGAATCTTCACATTGTCAAGGCGCATATCGTAGCACTCGGATATCATTCTGTCGGTAACATTCGGGTCACAGTTTCTCACAAGCACGGTAACACCGCTGTCGCGCAGTCTGCGAAGATACGGCACGAGCTTTTTGTTGGGCGCATAGTCAACGACCATCATCGCCGCAAGCTTGTGTGCAATCGCAAGATAGATAACCTCATGGCCCGAGATAAGATATTTATCCTCATCAATGCTTTCGGGAACATCGATGTTGTGATTTATCATCATTGCTTTGTTGCCGAGAATTACCTTCTGATTGTTGATCCAGCCCGAAACACCGAGCTTTTCTTCATAGCTGAAGGATTTGACCGTCGGCAGGATATCACGGCGGTTGACAACCATCTGATCGAACACACCCGTCAGCGGTCCGCCGGAACGGATAACCATTGCCGCGGCATAGAGCATCGCATCGTCAACGCGGACATTTTTGAAATCCTTAAAGCCGTGCATTGCGCACATATTCTGGTCAAACAGATCCTTGCTGTCAAGCACAATCGCATTCGTTCTGCAAAGCTCGCTGACAGCCTCCTGACAGGAAATCATTCCGCCCATCTTGTTGAACTTTTTGTTCACCCAACGAAGCGGCAGCTGAACAAGCAGCGCGGCATAAGCCGGCATAGCAAGTGAAAAAGTAACAGTGAATGCCGCAAGGCCGATTGTAAAATGGCGGTTGACCACCCACGCAACAATCATATTTACAAGACTGAGCGCCGCAATCATCATGAAGATAAAGCGCATATTCTTATCCGTTACGGTCTCGCTTGTACAAAGCTCGACGAGGTGTGACGGAAAACGGGTTTTGCCCGAATAGCGGATACGCGTGCCGTTGGACTTGATATTCTTGCCGAGCTCGGCGGCGTCCTTATCATCAGAAATCCCTTCGATTGAATAAAGCTTATCCTTGTTTGCACCCGTGCAAAGCTCAAGCGCATCAGCCGTTCTGCAGAATGTCAGATACGAGGTAAGCTCACTCATAAGCAACAGTCCGACACCTGCACCCGCGAAAACGCTGACGATGCTTTTCTCAAAAAAGTAGAGAATGAGATTAAGAAGCGTCTGCGCAAAGCAGAGTAAGGCCGTAAACGAAGCCGCTGAATTTATATTGAATTTTTTCTTTTTAAGCTGTTCTGCAGTTGTCGCAAGCAACTGATTGCTTGTAACCAGAGATGCAACGATAATTATTATGTTGGAGAAAATTGTGAGGAAGTTATCTCCGCCGACTGTTGTCTCGGATGCCGCAAGAATACTTACAACAAGCGCAAGCACAAGCAGAACCGACTGAATAATCACCCTGTGGAAGCTCTTTTTCTTTTGCAGAAGCAGATATCTTCGTACTCTGCGAGCATCCTTGACCTGCGAATACTCAACACCGATAAACTCGGGCTCTTCGATTCGGCGCGGTCTTTCCTCGTGAGAGTCGAACAAATCGCCGAGGCGTTCCTTTTCACCGTCAGCACCGTACGGATCATTCTCGTTTTCATCACCGAAAAGCACAAAGCTGTCAATCTTTGCCTTTCTTCTCTTAAAAAGCTCCTTTTCGGCTTCGCTCTCTTCAATTTTTTCAGGCTTTTCCTCCTTGCCGATATCCGAAAATCCGGGCATCGCAAGCTGTCCGCTTTCCTCCTCCTGACGGATTCTTGAATTGAACTCATCACTCGGCTCAGCGGTGCCTGCCTCTTCCTCAAGAGAGATAATTGTCGGCGCTCCCTCAAGGTCTGAATCCTCATCGAGAACACCCTTTTTTATAACCATTCCGGGCTTTTCGAGATATACATGCTTTGTCTTGCCCGCTTCCTCTGCCTCAATAGCGGCATCGTCGGACTCATCAGCATCCTCATCGGAAGTCTCGTCGTCGGCAAGTCTGATATCCTCATCACCGACAACCTCAAACTCGTCATCCCCGAAATCATCATCCTCTTCACCGAGGAAATATCTTTCCTCCTCGTCGGAATCCTCACTTTTAAGGCTCTCAAAAAAGCTCTTGCCCTTTTTGAGAAGTCCTGACGCAAGGCCCGATACCCTTGAGGTAACACCCCTGAGGCTGTCTGAAAAATCAAAGCTCTTTTTCGGCTTTGCCTCCTCGTCAAAGATAGATCTGAGTCTGTCCTCTGTCTTGCGCACCTCTGCCGGCTCCTCAGACTCAACGGAATCAAGCTCGAAGGCTACCGTTGCCTGACTGAGCTCAGGCTCCTCATCGGCTGTCTCAAATGATTCGTCTGCAACATATATACTGTCCGTCTCGGGCTCAGACTGATTCTGCATATCCTGTGCAATTCCGAGAAGACGGTCAATGTCCTCATTAGTCCAGATTTTCGCGGGCTCACCGTTCTCATCAAGCCCCTCACGGCGACGCTTCTCGCGTATATCCTCAAGCAGAGCGCGAAGCTCCTCTCGGTTAATTTCAGACAAGGTTTTCACCCCTTTGCTTTGATTCCTGCCCTCTGCCTTGCGACCTCGTACATAAGCACGCCTGCCGCAACGGAAGCGTTGAGCGAATTTATTCTGCCCTTCATCGGCATTGAAACTATAAAATCACATTTTTCTCTGACAAGACGGCTGACGCCTCTGCCCTCAGAGCCGATAACAAGACCGACCGCACCGTCGTAATCCACACTGCACCAGTCCTCACCGTCCATATCCGCGGCATAGAACCAGACTCCGCGCTCCTTGAGCTCGTCAATCGTCTGTGCAATATTCGCAACCCTTGCAACGGGAACATATTCAACCGCGCCTGCACTCGCCTTGCCCACAACATAGCTCAGTGAAGCATTTCTGCGCTTGGGTATAATAACACCGTGTGCGCCTGTTGCCTCTGCTGTACGAAGCACCGCGCCGAGATTATGCGGATCCTCAAGCTCGTCACAGATAATAATGAAAGGCTTTTCACCGCGCTCCTCGGCGAGATTGAAGATATCCTCCACGCTCGAATATTCGTGAGCCGCCGCATAAGCCGCTACGCCCTGATGCACCGCTCCGCCACACATAAGGTCAAGCTTCTTGCGGTCAACCTCCTTGATAACAACACCCTTGTCACGGCACTCGGCAATAATTCTTCCGATTGAGCCGTTGCGCTCACCGCGCGAAACAAGCAGAGTGTCAATCGCTCTTGAGCTTCGCAAAGCCTCACTGACGGCATTTCTGCCGATTATAAGATCCTCTCTGGGAGAGTTGATTTCTTTTTCCATAGCTTTCACCGTTTCAAAAATTATTAAGCCCACAACAGTCAGCTTATCATATCAATATATTATATCACGATAATACAGTAAATTACAATAAGTTTTTTATGATAAGTAATTTTGATAAATTCTCCTTTTTATCTGCAAGAGAGTGTGACAGATTTTTCCCGACAGGCGTTATAAAATAGATTAAAAAACGAAAGGACAATCTGGGATGGAAATAACAAAACTAAAGGATACCGTTCTTCAGAAGGCCGAGGAGCTTCAACAAAAGGCTGAGCCGATGCCCGTTGTAAAAAACCTTGCCGCCTTCATCGGTGCATTTCTTCTGTCGAATCCGTTTGTTTCGGGCGTTTTCGCGCCGTTTTCAGTCTCTCTGACCGCCGCCGCAGGAGTGAATTCAACCGTCGGTGCAGGCGCAGGAGCAATTCTCGGCTCATTCTTCTTTTTTGACGGCACGGACAGCGTGAAATACTGCGCCGCCGTACTCATGTGCGTGCTTATCAAGGGAATCTATCTGAGATTTCTCTCGCGCGACCTGCTCCCGACCGCTATGTATCTGAATTCCTTTTCGAGCCTTCTGCTGACGGGCACGGCAATCATCTTTGCAACGGGCTTCAGCTTTGAGGCTTCACTTTGTGTCTTTTATGAAAGCGTGCTTTGCTGTGTGGGAGCATATCTTTTTTCGCGCGCATCGTCACTCGTATGGGGCAAAACCGAATTTTCACGCTTTACAAACTCCGATATCATAACCGTGCTTATGACACTCGGTATCATCCTGATGCCCTTTTATAAATATAAAATCATCGGATTTTCGCCCGTGACAATGCTCTTTGCCGCCTGTATACTGCTTTTCGCAAGGCTTCGCGGCTCAAGCGGAGGCGCATTGTGCGGAATCTGTCTCGGTGCGGTGACGGGACTAAGCTCCGAGATAGGCATTGTCAGCGTCGGATACTCCCTGGGCGGACTCGCGGGCGGTGAGCTGTCGCGCAAAGGAAAGATACCGTGTGCAATCGGATATCTCGTTCCCGTAGCAGTATGCGCCGTTGCCGACGGCACGCTCAGCTCGTATATGGCAATTTTTGAGGGCATAGCGGCAGCGGCGGTTTTTCTTGCAATTCCCGACAGACACTTTGACTCTCTGTGTTCAAAAATCAATGCACCCGCACCGACGGCGGTAAAAAACAATAACAGTCAGATTTCGCACAGACTCTACGGCGCATCTGACGCAATAACTGAAGTTTCCGCCTGTATTGATACCGTACAGAACACCCTGACTCCGCTGACTCAGACACAGCTCGGCGAGGTTGTGAAAAACGCCTGGTGCAAGGTCTGTAACGAATGTGAGCTCAGAGAAAGCTGCCGTCCCGAGATCAGGAATCCGACAGATGAAAGCATCAACAGACTCGTTCAGGCACTCGAGAACCGCGCGGAGCTTGACGAAACCCGTTTCCCCAAGGGCTTTTATTCCGCCTGCTATTGCTTCAGCGAAATGCGCACTCAGATATATGACCGCTATCTTTCCTTCAGCGCATCGCAGAGCGCTCAGGGCAAAATCAGTCAGGTTCAGGGGCTTATGTGTGACCAGTTCAGAAGCCTCGCCGACATTCTGGGCAGTATTGCGCGCGACCTTGACGAGGACGCAGGCATCAACACCGAGGTCGCGGAACTCTGTCTTTGTGAGGCAACGGAATCAGGGCTTCGCGTTATCGGCTCGGATTGCAGATTCGATAAATTTGGCAGACTTTCTCTGAGTATGACGGTGGAGACTCCCCGTCCCGATTTCAACATAACACAGCTGACAAAAAATCTCTCCACCGCAACAGGCACGAAGCTCGGCATTCCCGAGCTTGACGAAAACGGTGATGAGTGTACGCTGAATTTCCGTCAGAAGCTCGATTTCGAAATATCGATAGGTGCAATAAGCCGTCCGACCGACAACGAGACCGTCTGCGGAGACTATTACCGAAGCTTCCGTGACGCTGACGGACGGTATATAGTTATTCTGAGTGACGGCATGGGCACGGGTAGCCGCGCGGCAGTTGATTCCGCTATGGCGGCTGAACTTTTTTCAAAGCTTGTCAGGTCGGGGCTGAGCTTTGATTCCGCCCTGAGAATCGCAAACTCGGCTCTGCTTATTAAAAGTGCTGACGAATCCCTTGCTACACTTGATGTGGTGTGTGTCGACCTTTATACGGGCCGTGCCGATTTTATGAAGGCAGGTGCCGCGGCAACCTTTGTGCGCCACAAGGATACAGTCGCTCAGCTCGAACAGGCAAGTCTGCCGATAGGTATTCTCAGGGATACCTCCTTTGCCAAAGCAACAGCTGCGCTCAGCCGCGGTGATATCATACTTATGGTTTCTGACGGAATTCTCGGTGAGAGTAACAACTGGATTCAGCACGAATTAAAGGATTGGGACACGCAGAAATCACCCGACGAGCTTGCACGGTTTATTCTGGGCTGTGCCCTTGAAAGAAAAAGGGGCAAGCACATTGACGATATGACCGTGATTGCGGTTTATGTGCAATAAAAAATTCTTGCTTTAACACCGCAACTCTTATATAATGTAGGAAGTATAAAAAACGGATGTGATATTTTGGCACAGATACTTGCTGCCGTCATGGCGGTGTTTGCCGTTATCGGTGCGCTCGATAAGGTTTTCGGCAACCGCCTGAAGCTCGGTGACGAATTTGAAAAAGGAATTATGACTCTCGGCCCGCTCTCGCTCTCGATGATCGGAATGATGACGATTGCGCCCGCACTCGCCGACCTGCTTATTCCCGTTATTGCCCCCGTTGCCGATCTTTTCGGATTTGATCCGTCGGCACTCGCAGGAATACTTATTGCCAACGATATGGGCGGAGCCTCACTCGCTCAGTCCATCGCTAAGGATGACCTTCTGGGCGCATTCCACGGTCTTTGTGTAGCTTCAATGCTCGGTGCGACAATATCCTTTACGATACCCGTTGCGCTTCGTTCAAGTAAAAAAGAAAATCACAACGATGTTCTTCTCGGACTTCTCTGCGGTATCAGCACAATCCCCGTCGGCTGCTTTGTCTCGGGAATTATGATGGGCATATCCCCTCTCACCGTGCTTATAAATCTCGCACCCGCAATTCTGATTTCAGTCATTATCATCATCGGTCTTCTGAAGCTTCCGTCTGTCACGATCAAGGTTTTTTCGGTTTTCGGAAAAGTCATTTCAATTCTTATCACCTGCGGTCTGGCTCTCGGAATTTTTCAGGAGCTGACAGGAAAAACTATCCTCGCAAGCACCGCACCGATTATGGAAAGTGCATCAACGGTATTCACAATCTGTATCACTCTGGCAGGTACATTCCCTCTGATTGCGATTATTTCAAAGCTTCTCAATAAGCCTCTTTCGGCCCTCGGCAAAAAGCTCGGACTTGATGACGCATCCGTTGTCGGACTTATCGCAACGCTCGCAAACTCGATTGCCACAATGGAAAGTGCAGACAAGATGAACAGAAAGGGCAGAGTGATGAATCTCGCCTTTGCCGTATCGGCGGCATTCGTTTTCGGCGACCACCTTGCCTTTACGCTTTCGTTTAACGAGACACACATCCTGAGCGTAATAGTCGGCAAGCTCGTCGCAGGTATCACCGCACTTGCGGTTGCGATTATGCTTGAGAAGAAAACAGCAAAAAGCTGAAGCCACAGAAACGCCTGTCACAAAGACAAATGTTGAAAATAATTTATAATTTTTTCAAAAAAGTGTTGACAAACCATATCCGAATGTGTATAATAACAAGCGTTCTTTAGCGGAATTGTGTAACGGTAGCACGACAGACTCTGACTCTGTTTGTTGGGGTTCGAATCCCTATTCCGCTGCCATAAAAACCGACAAGTTTCGACTTGTCGGTTTTTTTATTGCATAAACACAAAAAGCAGGTCATCAGACCTGCTTTTATTTTATCAATTTACTGCGCCGCTGAGGTCGATTTTTGTGTAGCCCTTGAGGCTGAAGCTCGATTCGTCAACGCCTTTTTTGAAGTCGGTGATTTTCTGTATATTTGTTCCTTCGGCATCAACGGTTGCCATCATTGCCCATTTGCCGTCCCTGAAATAATACTTTGTAATTGTTCCGTCCTCAAGACTGTAAGTCTCGCACACATACTTAACGCCGTCAACAGTTTCGTATGTCGAGCCCTTGTAGGTTACCTTTGCAGGTGTTCCGCCGCCGAGGTCAAGCTGCTTGTCAACCTCACCGTATACGCCCTTGCTCAGTCCCAGCTTCATCGGGAATACAAGATAATTCTTGCCGTCAAGGTTCAAAATGCGTATTGTCTTATCCTGAGCGGTTGTTTCGACACAGACATTTTTTCCGTCTATCATTATGCTGACAGTGTTGACAACGCCGTCCGTTTCAACCTCAGTTATAATTGTATAACAACCTGTTGCCATAACGGGGTCAACAATCTGTGCCTTATAATTTGTCACAAGCTCATCCTCAATCTCGAGGTCGCCGTCATATTTTCCGACAGAAATAAGAAGAACCGTCAGCGCATCAAGTGAATTGATTTTTCCGTCTGAATTGACATCGGCATAAGCTTCGTTGATTGAGTCGTTGTAGCCGACGCCCTTGCGAAGAATCAGGAGCGCATCTATTGAATTTGTTTTTCCGTCTGAATTGACATCACCCACAAGTCTTGCCGAAGCACCGACACAGAGCGAGCACACAATAACAGCCGCTAAAATAATTGATATAATTCGTTTCATCAGATTATTTCCTTTCACCTTTTTTGGTGATTATAACACAGATTCAATGATAAATCCATAACAAAACAGAATAAAAGCAAATATTCTTGACCGGTAAAATATACCGTGATATAATCAAAACAGCGTTACTGCTATTAACTGAATCCTAACAGGAGGCTTTTATATGAAAAAGATACTTTCAGTGCTGATGTCGGTTGTTATGCTTTTCTCTGTGATAGCTGTCAGCATGCCTGCCGCTTTTGCCGCGGATACTGTCTGCTATTATGTTGACTCAGCCGACGGTGATGACACAACAGGTGACGGTACACTCGCAAAGCCGTGGAAGACTATTGCTCCGCTCGGCGGCGTTCCGTTTGTTGCAGGTGTGAATGTTCTTTTTAAATGCGGCGGTGTGTACGAATGTGCGGCAACTCTTACCGCATCGGGAACAAAGGAAAATCCGATTGTGATTTCCTCCTACGGTGAGGGTGAAAAGCCTCTTCTGACAACCAATGAGGCAACGGAGGTTCTCCGCCTTTTCGATTGCAGTTATATTACTGTTTCAAACCTTGAAATCACCGCACCCAACGGCGGCGGAATCTGGATTGACACTCTCAACGAAACCTCATACGGCATCACAATTGACAATGTCGAATTTCATGATATTCAGAACTATCATCTGCCTGCAAGAGACAACGCATCAGCAGGTGCAGCGGCGGCAAGATGCTGTATTATGGTCAAGGGACTTCCCGCGCGCTCACGCTATGCGGTCAATGACCTTACAATCACAAACTGTGAGATGTATGACTGCGGCAACGGTATAAATGTATGGGGCTCGTGGAACGAATCTCAGACACCGTGGTGCGAAACCGAGGAGGAAATTGATCCCGTTTACAACACAGGTCTGCTCGTGAAGGGCTGTTACTTCCACGATATGGACAGTGAGGCAATCATTGTCGGTATGTGCGATGGCGCACTCGTAACCCATTGCCGTTCAATCGACTGCTGTCAGGGCAGCGGTGTTGACGAAAACGGAGAGCCGACATATTTCACGGCGGCTATGTGGTTCTGGGGCAGTGAAAACAGCATTATTCAGTATTGCGAAATCGCAGGACAGAAGAATTTCGGTGACGGAATGACTGTCGACTTTGACTCACACACCAACAACTGTACATATCAGTACATCTATTCACACGATAATATGCGCTTTATGTGCAACAACGCAAATTACAGCGGTCAGCACAATAACACAGTCAGATATTGCCTTTCCGTGAATGACGGTCAGGGCAGAAGCAAGACAAGCTCAGCCGCAGGTGAGTACGGCTTCAAGTTCTACAACAACACAATCATCGGTTGCGGAGAGTTCCAGGTAACCGATATCTACGACGGAATTTTTGCAAACAACATCATCATTCCTAAGGACGGCGAAAAGATTTATTTCGAGCTTGATGACATCATCGGCTCGGGAATGGATTTTTCAAACAACTGCTATTATAACTGTCCTAAGCCGATTTATGATATAATCTCTTCAAAGAACACCGTTCCCGGCTTTGTCGGCGGAGAGGGCTATGAGGCATATAAGCTTCTTGCTGATTCACCGCTTATCGGCAAGGGCAAGGTCATTGAGGATGACCTCACAACGGACTTCTTCGGCAATGAAATCACAAGCGCAAACATCGGCTGTTATGCAGGTGACGGCGAGGACGGCGAATATGACAGAGAATGGCTTGTTGAAAAAATCATCCGCTTCTTCCGCCAGCTTTTCAATATTATAAAAAGAGAGATTAACTATCTGAAAAACGAGAATAAATAAAGCTAACGGCTCACTTCCTTCGAGGTGAGCCGTTGTTACATCAATCTGCAATTTTATTGCCGCTTAATTTGATTTTTCCGACAAACGGGAGCTTGACAACACACACAAAGGTGTCCTCTTCAAAGTCAACCGTCACGGGAATCTCCTTGCCGGGGAATGCTTCGCACTCGCCTACGGCTGTGAGGGTGTTGCCGTCCTCTTCAACATCCTTGACTGTTATTTTAGGAAGATTTTCGCCGACGAGCTCAAATTTAAAATCGTATTCGCCGTTGACATCGCTGATCGTAACTCTGCCTGTTCCTCTGAACAGCATTGTGTTAATCGGGGCTTCCCAAGTACCGAGACCTATCATATAAAAAACTCCTTTGTTCTTTTTATTTTAGATTATCACATCATCCGTGCCGTGTCAATGCCGCTGAAGGCAATAAATTCCCATAATTCACCTGCCTTTACGATACCGCTTTGCTTGACTTTTCCTAATTATTATATTAGAATATACTAAGTTTAGTGTGTACACTTCAAAAGCAACGGAGGGTATAAAATGGGACGGATAAATCTGAAAGCTCGTTTTACTAAGAGAATACTGATGACGGTCTATGACCTTATCGCAGTCAATCTTGCTTATATAGTCGCTCAATTCACAGTCAGCTTCGTTATGGATGAGGCAAGCTTTGATGTATGGGTAAGCATCTTTGCACAAAGGGCAATACCCGTTACAATCGTTTTCTGGATGCTTCTTAACGCCTTTAAGGTTTATGTCAGTATGTGGGAATACGCAGGCATCAGAGAGCTCGGCAACATCTGCGCAGCGGTTTTCATAGGCGGTATGTCGAGCGTGGCTATCGACCTTGCGATGACTGAATTCGGCTTTGCTATGGATCAGATCGGCCGCGGCTGTCTGAGTATCTATGTTTATGTTCTCGGCACAATTCTCGCGGCAATATTTATTGCAGGAATGCGTCTTATTTACCGCGTGGTGCGCCGTATGATACGCATTAAAAAATTCAGCAATCATCATAAAATCGACAGAGTTATGATTGTCGGTGCAGGCGATATGGGTATGATTATTATCAGCGAGCTCGGCGCGTCAAACTATGCTAAGGGCAAGCCCGTTATTGCCGTTGACGATAATCCTTATAAAATAGGCAAGCGTCTTCGCGGTGTTCCCGTCAAGGGAAGCTGTAACAATATTCCCGAGCTTGCACGAAAGTATGATATCGATACAATCATTATGTGTCTTCCGTCAGCAAGCAATGAAAGACAGACTGAGATTATGAGACTTGCTGTCACAACAGGCTGTAAGCTCAAGACATCCCCCACAATCAACGAAATGACTGAGGGTGTTGAGGTCAACAGAATCCGCGATGTCAACATCTCAGACCTTCTTTCCCGTCCTGAGGTCAAGCTTGACCCCGAGGTCTGCAACTATATCACAGGTCAGACAATTCTCGTCACGGGCGGCGGCGGCTCAATCGGCAGTGAGCTTTGCCGACAGATTTCGAAATACAATCCCGAAAAAATCGTTGTTTTTGATATTTATGAAAACAATGCTTATATGCTCAAAAATCAGCTTGACTCAATCAATCACGGTTATCCCGAGGTTCATATCCGCATAGGCTCAATCCGTGACGAAAAGAGACTCGTTGAGGTATTCGAGGAGTTTCATCCCACAGTTGTTTTTCACGCGGCGGCTCATAAGCATGTTCCGCTTATGGAGGACAGCCCCAAGGAAGCCGTTAAAAACAACATCTTCGGCACATACAATGTCGCTAAAACCGCCATTGATTTCGGTGTCAGCCGTTTTGTCAGCATCTCGACCGACAAGGCCGTCAACCCTGCCAATGTTATGGGCGCAACAAAACGCGTTACGGAAATGGTTGTTCAGTATTTCCAACGCAAGTGCGGCGGAAGCACGATGTTCACGGCAGTGCGCTTCGGTAATGTTCTCGGCTCAAACGGAAGCGTTATTCCTATTTTTACTGAACAGATCAAGGAGGGCGGTCCCGTAACCGTCACTCACCCCGATATCACAAGATACTTTATGACAATTCCCGAAGCGTCTCAGCTTGTCGCTCAGGCAGGCGGACTTGCGACGGGCGGCGAAATCTTTGTTCTTGATATGGGTGAGCCCGTCAAAATTCTTTCCCTTGCAGAAAACCTTATCCGCCTTTCAGGCTATAAGCCTTATTCCGAAATCGAAATCAAGTTTTCAGGTCTGCGACCGGGTGAAAAGCTCTATGAGGAGCTTGCTCTTGAGGAAGAGAGCAACGAGCGAAAGATGACCGCGAACAACAAGATTTTCGTTACCAAGCCGCTCAAAATGGACGACGACCTTTTTGAAAAGAAGCTCGATGAGCTCAGGGCCGCCGACGAGAGCGAAATCAGACGGATTCTCAAAGAGATTGTTCCCAATTATGTGGAGCAGCAGTCCCACGGCATAATTCATTGATGAAAAGGATCTGAGAATAATATGGTTGATATTCACACGCATATTCTCAACTCGATTGATGACGGCGCACGCGACCTCGAAACCTCTTTGCGGATGTGCCGTACGGCGCAGGCAAACGGAATCCGTCACATTGTTATGACTCCGCATATCAGAACAATGGACAATGCCGCGGAGTTTGTCGCTCTGCGCGACAGCAAAATCAGCATCCTTCGCAAAAGACTTGAGGAAGAAAATATCGAGGTCAGCATTTATCCCGGCGCGGAGGTCTATGTTGACGACGACATATTTTTCGCAGACGACCTTCGGGCGCTGACGATAAATTCAAGCCGATATATTCTGATTGAATTTGCATTCAGAAATCTCAGCATCAGAAAGATTTATGATTATCTTGACGAAATCGTAAAAATGGGACTTGTTCCGATTATTGCGCATCCCGAAAGATATCAGTATTTTCAGGATAACTATGATGCAGTCAACTCACTTGCAAGAAACGGAGTGCTTTTTCAGCTCAACGCAGGCAGCCTTGCGAGCTTTGACGGTCCTCAGGAATTTGAGCTTGCATACTCAATGGCGTATCACGGGCTGGCAACCTTTATCGCAACTGATGCCCACTCCCCTAACCGACGATCAAATGACATTGGTGAGCTGATGCGTTATTTCCCCGCGGATATCAGCAAGCATAATCTGCAAATTATGCTTCACGATGCGGGCAAGGCTGTCCTCTCGGATTCAGCCGTTCCTCACGCTGAGAAAAAAGAAATCCGCAAGCGCACAGGCTTCTGATAAAAAATAAACCGATATGTGTTACAGCCGTACACATATCGGTTCTTTTATTTTATGATGTCCTTTATAACCTCACCCGCAATGATGAGTCCTGCAACGGACGGAACGAAGGATACGCTGCCGGGTAACGGTCTTCCGTTTTCACTGATGCCGTGCTTTATCGGCTCTTCCTTTGAATAAACAACCTTAACCTTGCTTATGCCGCGCTTTCTGAGCTCATATCTCATCACTTTTGCAAGCGGGCATACGCTCGTTTTGCTGATATCCGCAACCTCAAAGCGAGTGGCATCAAGCTTGTTGCCTGCGCCCATACAGCTTATGACGGGAACTCCAGCCGCCTTTGCTTTTTCAATCAGCAGAATCTTTGATGACACCGTGTCGATTGCATCAACTACATAATCAAAGGCTGAGAATTCGATGCTGTCGGCATTTTCTGAGCTGAAGAAAAGCTTATACGCTTCAACCTGAATGTCGGGATTAACCTCTGATGCGTGCTCTTTGGCGACCGCGACCTTATCCTTACCGACAGTTTTTGTTGTTGCAACAAGCTGGCGGTTTATATTCGTTTCGCTGACGGTGTCACCGTCAAACAGACTCAGTCTGCCGACACCGCCGCGTACAAGCGCCTCAACAGTATAAGAGCCGACACCGCCCACACCGAAAACCGCGATGTGTGAGTCTTTAAGCCTTGTCAGAGCATCTGCGCCGAGCAGGATTTCACTTCTGTCAAAAATACCCATAACCGCCTCCTGAAAATTTACTAAATTATACCAACATTTTTTTCGATTTGCAAGTATACAGATAACTGCATTTATGCTATAATATAACAAATAGTCGAAAAATACACTATATTTGCCAAAATGGAGGAAAAAACAAGAATGTTAATGAAGAAACTCATTGCAGCTTTTTCAGCTGTCGTAATTCTGCTTCTTTGTTTAACAATGCCTGTGATGGCTGCGTCAGACATTACACTCACAGACGAGGTTTATCCGACCGAGATTATAGAGGGCAACACCTTTTCCGTTTACGGAGTGGTTACATCAAGCAACAAGATTATGACCGTCACAATCGGTGTATACGATACCGAGGGTGAAAAAGCGTTTGAATATACGGGCAAGCCCGGCACAAAAACCTATGACATACATAATGTCGACTATCTGCTGACCTTCTCGAAGCTGACCGAAGGTGAATATACATACAGAATCGTTGCCACGGATACCGCACAAAGCGGTGTGGTATTGCTCGAAAAGGAATTCAGGGTTATCTCAAAGGAGCAGTTTGACACTCTCAGGCTCGAGGATGCAAACTATCCCTCATCTTACCTCGAGGGTAAGACCTTCTCTGTCCGAGGAACGGTGGTCTCCGATTATACAATCACCGCCGTCACCTGCTCTGTCAGAAGCTCAAACGGTTCATTGCAGTTCACAAAAACCGTCAATCCCGGCACAAAGACATACAGCATCAGCAACATTGACCGATATATGACCTTTTCTCGCCTTAGCGCAGGTACATACATTTACAGAATCGTCGCAAGTGACACATATAATAAAGATAAGGTGCTTCTCGAAAAAACCTTTACCGTCACCGCGCCCGCAGGTCCCGACCCGGGATACGGCGAGGTCAACTGGGATGTTATCGACCTTTCGTATTGGAACGAAATCACATCCTGGGAGAAAATCGCAGACAGCGTTGACGGAATCATCCTGAGAATCGGATACCGTGCGACTGTCAGCAAGGGAATCGGTGCGGATAAGAAATTCGTTGAATTCTACCGCGAGGCAAAGGCTCAGGGAATCCCTGTCGGATGCTATTTCTTCAGCGCGGCTCTCACCGTAAGTGAGGCGCTCGAGGAGGCAGAATTTGTTCTCAGAATGATAAAGGAAAATGACTGCGTATTTGAAATGCCCGTCTATTACGATATGGAAACTGATGACCAGCGCGCTCTGAGCGCAACAAGGGCAACCGAGATTGCGAGAGCCTTCTGTGAAAAAATCGAGTCTAACGGATACTACGCAGGCATATACTGTGACAAGTTTTTCGCGCGCGATGAGCTCAAGGCAAAGGAGCTTACCGATTATCATTTCTGGATTGCGCAGTATGCAAACGCCTGTACATACGACGGGCCCTACGGAATGTGGCAGTATTCCGAGAAGGGCTCTGTTCCCGGAATCAAGGGCAATGTTGACTTGAACTTCTGCTACTATGATTATCCGTCAATTATCAAGGAGCTCGGAATGAGCGGTAACAAGCCGTCCGTTACACCTAAGCCGCCCGTTGTCAATCCGTCATACACCTTTGATGCGGCTGACGGCGCAGTTCTCAATAAAACCACAAAAATCATCTCGGGTATTACTCCCCGACTGACAACCGATCAGTTCACACAAAAATATCTTGACCTCAAGGGCGGAGCGACAGTCAGCTATACCGTCACGGTCGGCGGACTTGTGGCAACGGGAACAAAAATTAAAATCAGCGGTAACGGCTCAACCCTCGGTGAATTCACGGTTTCCGTGCGCGGTGACACCGATATGAACGCGAAGGTCAATTCGACCGATGCGCTCGTTGTTCTCAACTATGCTGTCGGCAAGCAGGAGCTCGGCCCTGCAAGACGGCTTAGCGCAGATATGTCGGGAGACGGAAAGATAAATTCTCTTGACGCCCTGCTTATTCTTCAATATGTTGTTAGTGGTGAATAAACTGAAATGGAACTTGAAGATTTAATTTATTTCATTGTCGAAATTATCGGTACGATTGCTTTTGCGACCTCGGGTGCGATGGTTGCAATCAACAAAAAGGTCGACATCTTCGGCGTGCTTGTTTTAAGCTCAATCACAGCCCTCGGCGGCGGTGCAATCAGAGACATCCTGATAGGTGCGACACCTCCGCGGATGTTTTCAGACTATCGCTATGTTATGGTCGCCGTCATAGTTTCGACAGTCGTTTTTGTAATCGCATACATATTCCGCGACCGATATCAGAAGCGCGTAAAAACAGTTGACAGCGTCAACAATATTTTCGACGCAATCGGACTCGGACTTTTCACCGTAACAGGTGTTCAGGTTGCTATTGATTCGGGCTTCGGACTCAACGGAATTCTTGCCGTTTGTCTCGGTGTTATCACGGGAATCGGCGGCGGAGTGCTTCGTGATGTTATGCTCAGGGAGATTCCGTTTGTGCTTCAGAAGAGAATCTATGCGCTCGCCTCAATCGCAGGCGGCACGGTTTATTATCACCTTGTCAGCGCGGATTTCGACAGAACCCGTTCAATCGTGATTGCCGTGATTGTGACCTTTGTAATACGAGTTCTCGCGACGATATTCAAGCTCGACCTGCCAAAGGTTAAATTTAAAGAGAATAAATAAAGTTAAGCAGTATCAATCAGACGATTGATACTGCTTATTTTATCTTCCGAGTATTTTTTTAGCTGCTTTAAAAAGCGGAGTCGATTTTATTCTGCCGACAAGCTTTGCCTTACGGTATCGTCTGAGTGCCTCGTCATCGAGTCTTTCTGCCATACCTTCCTCAACAACACCCTTGCAGGGATTGCATTTTCCGCATGGCTTGCCGTCAATCGGAGTGTGACAGAACCAGGTCGACTTCATAATCTCGCCGTAGCCGTATGTGTTAAAAAACTCTTTCATATCGAGCTTTGTAACATCGAGAAGCGGCAGACCGAAATCTCCGAAAAGAGCACAGTAATCAGCGTCGGTTTTATCCTTATCGACAATATAGAAATCACCGATTTCCGCATCCGACTGCTTTGTGAAGCCTCCGTTTGCGCTGATGAGCCGAACAGGATTTGTGTCTTTTTCGATAGAAAGCTCGATCCCCTTGTGCAGGCTCGCGAAATCTGCAAGCCAGACATACTGGTTGCCGAGCCATTGCTTTTTGAAAATCCGTTCGTACGCGCCGAGAGTCTGTTCGCGCGGTTCAGGTCTTGCCTGAACGGGAACATATTCTGTATCAAGCAGCTCTGCTTTTGTATCGGGATGCTCACGGATGAGCTTTGTTATTTTTTCAATGGCACCAAGCTCGTATTTCTCGTTAAGTCGGTTATCCGACAGATAATACGGCTTAATCACGATATCCAGGCGGGATAGCTGTACGACGCGAAAGGTCGAATCGTAGCCGCCCGTCCAGAAAATCTCAACTCTGCGTTTGCTCATCAGTTATTTAACCTCGATTGCAGATGCGGGAATGATGCTTCCCTTGTCAGTTGTGATTGTAACGGTGAGGCTGTCGCCCTTATTGACAAGAACAACATTCTCAGCGTCTGCAGCCTTTACTGAATAGTAGCTTGATGAAGAATCGAGCTTGATATAGTAAACGCTGTTGCCGTCGATAACCGCCGTACGGATTTCTGTAACAACACCTGTTGCGGTAATTTTTTCGTCTGTGTCACTGTCTGACGGATTGTCAACGATTTCGTCTGTGTCAACATCAACCTTGATGTTGTTCTTTGCAAGCTCCTTGACATAGCTGTCGATACAGGAGGTAAGTGTTGTGCCTGTTGCACCGATTGAATACTGACCGACATTGATCATAGCGTAGCCCTTGACAAGGCTGCTTGCATCCTTGAGTGACATAAAGTATGTCGGCTCACCGTCGATGTTGAGAAGAAGCGGGAAGGATGCGCGGTAATCATACTGCTGAACAAGACCTTCTGCTGATGACTGTGCAGAAGATTCCTTAGCACCTGCCATTACATAGTATCTTGCATCCTTTGTACGCTGATTGATAAGAATGAAGCCTGTGATTGATTCGTCGTTTGTGAGTGATGTTACGCCTGTATACATATAAACATCATCGTTAAGAGCAAGATATGAGTAATCCTCGGTTGTTGAGTATGTGTTCTTCTGACTGAGAATTGAGTTCCAGAAGCCATCCTGATATCTGCCGAAGAAGTTGTACTGCTCGTTGAGAAGCTCAGCGGAATAAACACGGTCGATCCACTGAAGCTCGGCCTTTGTGCGGATGTCCTCGATTGAATATTCTGTGCATTCGCCTGTAACACCGTCAACGATGATTGCGCCTGTAACATCCTTACCGCCGAAAAGACCGATTGTCATATCGAGCTTTGCGAAGATCCAGTAGGGATGGCCTGTCTCGTCAATCTCGAAGGTCGGAGTGTCGAGAATGTATGTCGGATACTGGAAACGCACGTGACGGATAACATTCTTGTTGAAGTGGTCGGCTGTTGAATACTTGATACCGCCCTCAACCTCGACAAGCTCAGCCTTCTGTGTTGTTGCATCAACGATGATGTAAGCGGGAAGACCGTTCTTTGTGTTGGTGAACCACTTGATGATATTTGAATACTGCAAGCAGGCAACACGGACGGGAGTGTCCTTGTAGTTGGTCTGATAGTAGTTCGGCTGAACTGTGAACTGTGAAACAAGTCCGAGCTCTGAAAGGTCAGAAAGTGCGCGGTCGGCCATAACAGCTGTTGTTGCCTCATCAATCACGGGAACGCTTGAGAAGTCAGCCTCGGTAACCTCCTGAGAGAAGTCACCTGTGTGAACATCAATAATCTTCGCATAGCTTGAAGCGCGGAAGAAAACCGACGAAACGATAAAGCCCACAGCAACAACCGCGGCAAGCACACCGATGAAAATTTTCGGCACGAGTGACGATTTATTAGCATAGGGAGCGTAATCAGGTGTACGCAGAGCGCCGCTGGTCACATAGTTGATAACGCAGTAGAAAACCGCCAATGCACCGAGGAATGCATACATCATTACTGATTTGAAGTTGAAAACGGGAAGCATAAAGTAATAAAGCACAGCGCCGAAAAGAAGTGTGGCGATGATGTTTATAACAATTTTAAGTCCCTTTTTCTCGGGAGGGATAACTACACCTGTCTTTTTGTCAGGTCCGTTTGAGGAACTGCCGGTGAAGTCAACTTTGATCGGGTCCATAGACTCATCTCCTTAAATTTATATACCACTAAATTATACATTAAACCTATGAAAAAAACAAGTATTATTATAATGTTATTAAAAAGTTAACATTTGATAGCCTTGATAAAAGTGGTAATTTAGGATATAATGAAAAAAGAAGTCAGGTAAGAGGTGAAAAAATGGATAACAATCAATACGGCGCTTATGCCGCGGATGCACAATATAACAATTCCGACCATACCTACTATCAGAATATATACACCATGTTCGGCGGACATAATCCGCTTGTCGACGAGCAGTATTCTCAGCTCAGGCGCTTCGGCACGCTTACGGGCCTTGCACTCATTTTCAGCGTATTGATGCAGACTGTCGTCGGCACGGTTATCGGAATGTCGCCGTTCTGGTCGCTTTACAGCTCAGATGTATTTTATTATCATGCGGTCAGCACAGTTGCGCAATTCGCATATACCTTTGTTCCGTTTTTCCTTTTGTATCTGCCCCGCAAGGCTGAGGAAAAACAAAAAATCAGGTTTTTTGACCTGCCCGAAAGCAAAGAGCTTTTTATTCTGGCTCTTTTTGCAGGCTTTATGTTCTGCATTATCGGTAACAGCGCAACCTCGTCTTTGTCTGTTATTTTCTCGATGTTCGGCATCGATTTCAACTCAGGACTCGAGGACCTCGCTTCACCGACAAGTGTATTCGGATTTCTGATTCAGATTGTCAACTTTGCGGTTGCGCCCGCCCTTTTTGAGGAGTTCGCATTCCGCGGTGTTGTTATGCAGCCGCTGAGAAAATACGGCGACCGCTTCGCAATAATTGCATCAGCCTTTGCCTTTGCCATTCTTCACGGCAATATGGTGCAGATTCCGTTCGCCTTCATTGTCGGAATCGCGCTCGGATATTTCTGTATAAAGACAAAGAGCATCTGGACAAGTGTTGCAATCCATTTCATCAACAATCTTTATTCGGTTATAATGACCGCTTATTTTGAAAGAGAGCCTGAGGAAGGCGCGTTTGTTTATTACATTGTAACGGCGGCAATCATACTTGTCGGCGCGATTGCGATGGTGCTTTTCAAAAAGAACTGCCACACGATGCTAAGAAAGGATACATCAATCCTAAGCAAGCACGGAACAATAAAAAAATTCGCGTTTGTCTGTGCGCCGACAATGATATTTTCGCTTTTCACGGCAATCTATATGTCGCTTTCGCTCGCATCAATCGGCCGTGCATCAGGTATGGTTGTTCTGATAGGTCTCTCGGTTGCCGTAATGTATTTTCTTTTTAAGTGGATTCTTTTTGCACGCAAGAGTCCCCTGCTCAAGCCACGCAAGAGCTATACCGTATCGATGGTGATGACAGCAATTCTCGGTGCAATTTCAGTTTTTTCAATTTTCGGAGCGGCGGTTTAAGTTATGAATGATGCTGATTTTATGAAGGAAGCTCTGCGCCTCGCAGATGAAGCCGCACTTGACGGCGAGGTTCCCGTCGGAGCGGTAATAACACTCGGCGACAGAATCGTCGGCAGAGGCCGCAACCGCCGTGAAAAAGACAAAAATGCCCTTGCCCACGCGGAGCTTGAGGCGATTGATGAGGCATGCCGCACTCTCGGCGGATGGAGACTTTGGCAATGTGATATGTTTGTTACGCTTGAGCCCTGTCCGATGTGTACGGGCGCAATAATCAACAGCAGAATAAAGCGACTTGTATACGGCGCATCTGACTATAAGGCAGGCTCGTGTTCAAGCGTTGTCAACCTTTTTGAGCTGCCGTATAATCATAAGCCCGAGGTTGTCTCAGGCTTTATGCAGGACGAATGCGCATCCAAGCTGACAGAGTTTTTCAGGAATCTGAGAAGGAATAAATAAATAGGGACTGCCTCAGCAGTCCCTTATTTGTTTGATGTTTAATTTCACGGTTTGTCGCAAGCACTATGAGCATTCATCCCTACCGAACAAGAATATTGCATTCAAAAATAAACTATGGTATAATGCTTTTACCACACAAAATCTAATATATGCTCATACAAGAGTTGGCATTTTTGTCTTTAGGCAAAAGTGCGGGCTTCTTATTCGCATTTCTTGTATGAGTGACGAAGATTTTGTGTGGTAGCAAATCGAAGTTCCGCATTTTTCGGTGTGTGTAGCTTCGGTTGCACACACTTTTTTTATTTTTGGAGGTAAAAACAAATGAAAAAAATCGTAGCACTGCTTTTAGCGGCAGTAATGTGTCTGTCCTTCGTTGCCTGCGGTGGCAGCACCGAATATCAGGTAGGCGATACATTCGGTACTGATGCGGTAGAATTAAAGCTTATCAACGCTTCCTTCGGTGATGAATATTACATCAAGGAGGAGGGCGTTATCAGAGCCCCGAACGAGGGTCAGACCTTTATACTTATCGACTTCTCTTTGAAGAATATCGGTAAAACAAAGCTCGGATATTTCCCCACAGCTGACAAGAAAGATACCTACATCCCCGGAGCAATCGTAACTGTCGATTACAATGACGGATACACCTATTCTATTGACAGCTTCAACACCACGGGTTACTGTACTCAGAATCCCACTCTCAATAATTTGGAGCCGCTTGCCGAAGCCGCAACATATTCGGCTTACATCAGCGTTCCGAAGGAAGTTGCTGAGAACACAGATGCTCCGCTTCTCGTTAAATTCCACCTTGTCAATTCAAGCGGCAGAGGTGAAGTTGTTACATATTCAATCCGATAACCGAAAAAAGCGACTCTGACGAGTCGCTTTTTTTATTTTGTAAATGTTAATGTAAGTGCTTCTGACTGAACTCCGTATACGGTTTCTGCCGTAATTGTTGCGGTGTATTCGCCCTTCTCTAAGACACCGAGTGATACTGTGTTTGTCGCATCAACCGTTGCCGAATAATATTTCGGAAGAAGCCAGTCGTTATAAACCTCTTTGCCGTCCGAATCGGCAACCTTGATTCTGTAAAGATAAACGGGTGTTCCGTCTGTTGACTTTGCCGAATCAAAGGTAAGCTTTACAGCGCCGAGAGTCTTTTCCGTTTCAACCTTTGCATCCTCTGCAAACACGGGTGCAGTTGATCTTGCCGACTGCTTTTCGGGTGTGTATTCGCGGTTTGCTGGGTCTGCAGGATTATCGAGAATATACTCAACGAGCACCTTCTCCTCCTCAAGGTCGATACCGAGAAGTCTTACGCGATTGTCTGCGTCAACCTCAACAATCCAATATTGTGCCTCATCCTTATAGCCGTCGGGATGAACGGTACGAACATCCTCAACAGTAAGCTCGACATAGTAAAGTGCGCCTGTTCCGATTGCGGTAAACTCACCCTGCCACAATGAACGCGGGTCGCTCAGGGGATAATGTGAATGGCCTGAGAAATGAACAAGCTGAGGATACTCAAGGAAGATATCCTTGAAGAACTCATCGTCCCAGCCCTCGAAATCGGAGCTGCCGTAAACAGTCTTGTCAACATGCTCGTGCTGTGCGAAGAAAATCGGCTTTGTCGGATCATCGGCAACTGCCTTTTCGAGCTCCGCTCTGAGCCATTCACGCTGATAGTCGGCATAACGCACGCCGTCAACATAGGCGCGTGACATTGTGATGAAATGGTATCCGTTGATTACATAATGATTGTCTGTTGCGTCAACACCGTGAAGCATCTTGAAATAATCAAGAGATTCAAAGTCATATGTTCCGCCGTCGTGAGCCTGAGCAAGAAGCGGCATAACCTGAGTTTCAGGCAGGATCACGCTGTCGATTGCGCTCTTGAATGCACAGCGCTGAGACTGAAGTCCGTCGTCTGTTGTGTCACCTGCAAAGATAACGCCGTCAAGGGTTTTGTAATTTGCGTCAGCCTGAGCGATAGCGTAGCTGAGCTTGAGAGCTCTCTGAACTCGTCTGTACTGCTTGTCACCCGCCGCCTTGACATGGGTGTCACTCGCAACCATAAAACGGAGAACAGGAACAAAATCACTTGTCTCGGCAGGAGCAGAAAAATTCATATTTGCGGCACTCAGTGAGCCGAAGAAGGTGATGACCGCCATAAAAACCGAAATAATAGCCTTTAACATAATCATTTCTCCTTAAGCAACCGTCTTAGTCGGTTGCTTTAATTATTTGATTGTGTAGGGAGTCTCATCCTGAGGCTCGCGGTTCTTATACTTTCCGCGTGTGAAATCAGGAATTTCAACTGTTGAGCTGCCGTTTTTAAGTGACTGCTCGCTAAGAGCGGTAATGCTCATCCAGGCAGCCATATCGTAAACATCAATCGGAGGCTTTGTGCCGTTCTTGACAGTCTCAACCCATGCGCGGAGCACATGCCAGTCCATTCCGCCGTGGCCGGCCTCCATCATTTCCTTTGTTGTGTTCTTCCAGAGAGGATGATTATACTTCTTTTCGTATCTCTTTGCGTTGCCCCAGAAATACTCCTGATCCCACTCGTGGTTTGTGTGCGGCTCTCTGTCAAGATAAACGATATCGCCGTCCTCCTGATAAAGGCCCTTGAGACCTCTTATTGTATAGCCTCGGCTGTAAAAACGCGGAAGACAGGTATCAAGTGTAAGGTCGATAACCTCACCGCGCTCTGTTCTGATGAAGGTCTTGACAATGTCAGCCTGTGCAAACTCTGTCTTTTTGAGCTCGTCGTGAAGGTCCTTATGCTTCTTTACGAAATCCTTGAGGCCGTTTGAGCCTGAGCAGACTGATGTAAGAGAAACAAAGCGGTTGCCTCTGTTGATGTCAAGAAGCTTTGCGATAGGACCGAGTGCGTGTGTCGGATAGTTTTCGCAGTTGCGGGAGATGTAATTGCGGAGTCTGTAATGTCTGTTCTTTGTGCCGTAGCAGACCTCATCGCGAAGGTCGTGAGCGTATTTGCCCGAGCAGGCAACAACCTTGCCGAATTTTCCGTCACGGACCATATTATGTATCATAAGCTCGCGCTCGCCGTAGCAGCAATTTTCCATAAACATTGCCCATACGCCTGTCTTTTCGTAAGTGTCAACGACACCCCAGCACTCCTCGAGAGTGTAGGCTCCGCCGACCTCAGAAGCGGCAGGGATACCTGCCTTCATAGCTTCGATTGCGATTTTGACATGAGTTGACCAGTCAGTAGCGATATAAACGCTGTCGAGACCCTCAAGCTCAAAAATCTTTCTATAATCAGTAGTACCGAACGGAGTTGTACCCTTCTCTTTTTTTACTCTGTCAATACCCTTCTGAACTCTGTCCTCATACTCGTCACAAACACCGATAACATTAACATCATCCATCATACAGATTGTACCGAGCATACCGCTTCCGCGGTTACCGATGCCTATAACGGCTACATTGATTTTTTCTTTCATAATTAAAGCCTCGCTTTTCGGGAAATAGTAAAATAATTATATCATACTGAAAATAAATTTCAATAAGCTGAAAGGAAAAAGTAGTGATTGCTTTTTAAGGCTGATAGTCTCTGATAATATCAATTATATCCTTTCGATATATATTACCGCCGAGGATGTCTCCGTTTGCACTAAAGCATATCGCACGGATATCCGTCGGGTCTTCCTCATAGGGATTTCTGACCTCATCGTTCATATCAAAATATTCTTTAAAATACCTGAGCGCATTTCCGCTCGGAAAAATAACATTGCCTTCGCTCGTTGCGATACCCATTCGGTTGAAAATTCCGAGTATTTCTCTTGTCTCGCTGTTATACGGATTATCAGCGTCGGGGCTGACCAGCCATGCCGGATGAGCCTTCAGACTGACATCCGCTTTATTGACAGCGGCCGCAAATTCAATCACATATTCAATCGGAATAGTTTCCTGATGAAAGGCATCAACAGAAAGAAGAATTTCATTGACACCGCTTTCAATCAGCTTTTCGGCAACAAGCCTTATCCGCTCGGAATCCATACTGAAATATCCGTTTGTTATAAGCTGTCTGTGAGGGATATTCATTTCTCTTGCCGCTTTATGTATCTCACAAACCGTTTCGGGACAAAGCAACGGCTCTCCGCCAAAAGTCATAACAGAGTCGATATTGTATTCTTTTGCGATTTTTCTCACCGCATCAGATGCCGATTTTTTATCAATTCTGTCGTTGCTCGAGTGCTCACCCTGAGAGCAATGTCTGCACCTGCCCGTACAGGCCATTGTGACAACAAATTCTATTCGGTTAAGATTTCTGAGGTTTTCGTTCCTCGGCATATTCATTCATCACCCCGTTAATATAGTTGTCAGCCGCTTGTCTGCTTTTGAAAACTATAACCTGCCTGTCTGCTTTGTACTTTTCAATCAAAGCATATATTTTCGGCAAGGACTCTTCCGAAAAAGCTTTAATAAAGCCTTCAAATTCAGGATCTAATTCTTTTTCTATCCAGGGCAAATCATACCGTCCCTTGCCAAGTCGCTGTGTCGCACCCTGTATGCACACCTCAGTCGGCAAATCAAACAGAAAAACGGTGTCACATTCCTTCATCCGCATTTCAACAGTTCTGTTATAGTTTCCGTCAATTATCCATTCGGAGGTCGAAAAGATTTCTGCTATTCTTTTGTCGAACTCCTCTCTGGGAATATGAGTCTTGTCAGGCTTGTGCCATATCGCATCAAGGTAATACAGCGGAATGCCTGTGCATTTTTGCAGCTTCTCTGAAAATGTGGTTTTTCCGCTTCCCGGACAGCCTATCACTATTATTTTTTTCATTTGTGCTCCTGACCGATAATTTTGTTTTTTTATTTCACATATCTTATACCGATTATACTATTTCAACCGCAAAAAATCAATCGAGCAAAGCATCTCTTTCTTGCAAAGCTTATCTTATTTTGATATAATCTCCCCGAGGTGAGCATAATGACAAAAAAAGAAAGAGCATTACTTGCCGTTGAGGCTCTTAAAAAAGAATACCCCGAGGCAATATGCTCTCTTAATGCAGACAACGATTTTGAATTGCTCGTTGCAACCCGACTTTCAGCTCAATGCACGGATGCAAGGGTGAATCTCATCACCCCTGCCCTTTTTGAAAAATATAAAACTCTTGAGGACTATGCCAACGCCAAGGTCGAGGATGTCGAGGAGCTTGTGCGCTCCTGCGGATTTTTCCGCACCAAGGCACGCGACATCATCGGAATGGCTCAGGAAATTCTTGCCCGTTTTGACGGCAAGGTACCCGACAATATCGAGGACCTGACCTCGCTTCCCGGTGTCGGCAGAAAGACCGCTAACCTTATCTGCGGCGATGTTTACGGCAAGCCTGCCGTTGTTGCGGACACGCATCTTATCCGCATCTCGAATCTTCTCGGTCTTGTCAGCACCAAGGATCCCTTCAAGGTTGAAACCGAGCTTAAAAAAATTCTTCCTCCCGAGGAGAGTAACGACTTCTGCCATCGCTGTGTTCTTCACGGCAGGGCAGTCTGTGTTGCGCGCCGTCCCGATTGTGAAAACTGCTGTATGCGCGGATTCTGCAAATCAGCCAAAAAGTAACTTTGAAGCAATAATCGTGACCGCCGCACCCGTGATTGCGGCACACAAAAGACGAGTAACAAGCAGAAGCCTGTCCTGACGCACCTTTGACGGCGGAGGCGCACCCGCTTCTCCCGCTATTGTGCTTGCGCGCTCACGCAATGTCCCCTCGCTGACAGACGAAAATTCAGGCTTCACAAAGAAAATTACCCTCTCAAAATATTCACACGACGGCTTTGACACCTCAATAATCTGATGGTTGACACCCTTTAACAATTCAGACACCTCTTTTTAATGTATTCATCCGTATTGTTGTCTTATGAATAGAATTTTATACTTTCTGAAGAACATTTTATGCAACTTTAACAATGCAAAAATATTCATCAAAAATGAATAATATTCGACAAAAAATGACATTAAATGGAGTTTCCAAAATTTTCTGTTGAAGTGTGGAAAACTTGAAAATTCGGTTAAAAACTGTGGAAAACCCTGTTGAAAGTGTTGATAACTGCCTCAAAAAAGCTTGATTTATCAAAGTTTTCCACATTTTTGCGTCAAAAAATCAAATGTTCGTTATATTTTTAACAATCGATGTTGTTGCGTTGTCAAGTCTTTTTTAGTAATATTTTGCACAAAGATTTGCAAAAATTCTATCTATTTTTTCTATTCAAAACTGTCATAAAACCACTTGACAAGCATTGTTACAAAAGGTTACAAAATGAATATTCAGTATTTTGCAGGTGATACAATGAAATGCTTTTTTGACAAAAACACAATAATTTTTTCATCAGTTGACACGCTGAGCATTCCCCTTTCTCTTGACTGCGGTCAGGCATTCCGTTGGAGTGAAAATTCTGACGGAAGCTGGCACGGTGTTGCGTGCTCAAAAGCGGTTGATATTTCTCAGAACGGTGACACAATCACGATAAAAGGCGACCTTCGCGAGGATGATATTGAGCTCTGGAAAGAATATTTCGACCTAGGCAGAGATTACGGCAAAATCTGTGAAGAGCTAAAGTCCGACAGCCACCTGAAAACCGCGATCGAGGCATATCCCGGCATCCGTATTCTCAAGCAGGAGCCGTGGGAGGCGCTTTGCTCATTCATTATTTCGCAGAACAACAACATTCCGCGCATCAAGGGCATAATTGAGCGCCTGTGCCTTAATTTCGGAGATGACCTCGGCGGCGGTGATTTCACCTTTCCAACCGCTGAAAGGCTCGCAGAGCTCACCGTGGACGATCTCGCACCGCTTCGTTCGGGCTTCCGCGCCAAGTACATTATTGATGCCGCACAGAAGGTTACAGGCGGTGAGGTTGACCTTGAAAAGCTTCACACCTGCGACATTGACGAGGCTCGCGAGGAGCTGATAAAAATCAAGGGCGTCGGCGCAAAGGTTGCAGAATGCGCCCTGCTTTACGGCTGCGGTCGTGTTGAAGCCTTCCCCGTTGATGTGTGGGTGCGCAGAATTATGGCTGAGCTTTACCCCGAGGGACTGCCCGAATGCTGTGACGGCGTTGAGGGCATTGCACAGCAGTATCTCTTCCATTGGAGAAGGAATGTTTAATATGAGCATAAAAAAGCCGGTACGGAAGCCCGTACCGGCAAAATATGTTTTTAAGCGTTAATTACCACTGAACATTAGTAAGCTTAACTGTTGTTGTAGCGTTACCCTTAGCCTGCTTGATACCAACGATTGTGTACTTAACGTTTGCAAGCTCAACATACCAATCCCAAGAAACTGTGAGTGACTGGAGCTTACCTGTCTTTGAGTCGATAACAGCTGTGATCTTTGCGTTTGTTACCTTCTCAAGTGCTGACTCTGCTGTACAATCATCAACACCGTTGATAGCTGTATGGATGTTTTCAGAGTTCTTGTAGTCGTAAGCCTTCTTATCGCCCTTACCTGCAAAAACGCCTGATCTCTGGAGCGGTGATGTGTCAGAGTTGCCTGAAGCATTAGCTGAGCTGTTACCGTCCTTAAGAGTCATTGTGATTGTGTAGATACCGTTCTTGTCTGCGCAAGAAGCCTGCTTAACATCAGCTGCTGAAAGTGAAGCCTTGCTGAGGTTATCCTGCTTGCCCTTAGCGTTATCCCAGTTATCTGTACCAACACCGAGGAAGTCGTTAACCATATCAACAACGAGCTGAATCTTGAGGAGAGCACCGCCGTCAAGGTTGTGCATTACAGTTGTTCTGCTCTTCTTGAAGCCGGCCTTTGAAGAAATAACCTTATTGATAGCGTTGTTGTAATAAGCTGTGATTTCTGCTGCTGTTGCAGGAGCCTTGGGGCCGTTGTCAGCACCTGCGTTAGGTGTTGTTGCGTTTGTACCTGCATCGGGTGTTGTTGCGTCTGTGCCTGCGTCAGGTGTTGTTGCATCTGAGCCGTCAACTGTGCCATCAACTGTACCGTCTACTGTACCGTCAACTGTGCCGTCTACTGTACCGTCAACTGTACCGTCAACTGTGCCGTCTACTGCGCCTGTATCTGTTGATACATTACCTGCTGATTCAGCTGCAAGCTTAGCAGCCTCGATCTTAGCATCACCAATCTTGCCCATGCCGATCATACCTGTTACAGAGATAGCAACTACGCAAATAATTGCTGTCACGCACTGAAAAATTGTGTTTTTCATACGAATCTTCTCCCTACATTTAAAATTTTATATTTTTCGTCATTTAGAGACATAAGCATAATAACACATACCTATCAAAAAATCCAGCATTTTTTCGACTTTTTTAATTTTTTGTGAACTAAGCAAAAAAACATTGCTTAATAATAGATTTTTGCTATTTAATATGTTATAATACATTTTATAATGCGGTTTAAAGTGCGGAGGTGTGCCGATTTGAGCAAAAAATTTATTTCGTGGAATGTAAACGGCATCCGTGCCTGTATGACAAAGGGCTTTATTGATGTTTTCAACGCTCTCGACGCTGATATATTCTGCCTTCAGGAAACGAAGATGCAGGAAGGTCAGCTTGAGCTTAACCTCGACGGCTATCACCAGTATTGGCACTATGCCGAAAAAAAGGGTTATTCGGGCACGGCAATCTTCACCAAGGAGGAGCCGATAAGCGTCCGTTACGGTATCGGCGTTGACGAGCTCGACACTGAGGGACGAATCATTACCCTCGAATTCCCTGATTTTTATTTCATCACGGAATATGTCCCCAACGCTCAGGACGGACTTAAAAGAATTGACCACCGTATGAAATGGGAGGATGCCTTGCGCGCCTATGTAAGCGAGCTTAAAAAGACAAAGGGTGTTGTTATCTGCGGTGACCTGAATGTTGCGCATAAGGAAATCGACCTTAAAAATCCAAAAACCAACCGCGGCAATCCCGGATTTTCCGACGAGGAAAGAGGCAAATTCTGCGAGCTTCTCGAAGCGGGCTTTATTGATACCTTCCGTTATTTTTATCCCGACCTTGAAAATGCTTACAGCTGGTGGTCATACCGATTCAAGGCACGAGAAAAGAATGTCGGCTGGCGTATTGACTATTTCGTTGTTTCAGACGATATGGCTGACCGCCTTGAGGGCGCAAAAATTCATTCTGATATCTACGGCTCAGACCATTGTCCCGTTGAGCTGACGATAAAGTGAGGAATTATTTATGACTAAGACCAATAAAATTGTTCTCAGTGTTCTTGCGGCTGTGCTTGTTATTGCAGTTGCCTTCACCGTGCTGACAGGCAGTGAGGGTTTTCTCAGAGGCATCACGGGCAGTATCGACACATCGACAGGTGAAAAGCTTGAAAGTCTTTCACCTATAAGCCATCAGACCGATTATCCGCTTGTTCAGACAGAGCAGAAGGATTTGTTCTATGAGATGCATCCTGACGGAAAATTCCGCTTTTACCGCTATGCCGATTCAACCTTCACCGAGGTCAGCGGCGTAAAGACAAAGGATGTTCAGCTCACCTGCAGCTCTCAGAAGGTCAAGGTGAAGCTTTACTACCTTTCAACCGATGCAGGTACCGTCGGCTACGGTATGTTCAACTCGAAGCAGGAGTCGTCGACCAAAAATCTCGCCTATGTTTTTGTGCGTATGATGGACTGTCCCAAGGCTTACGCATCAAAGGTCAAGACGGACTATATCCTTCTGACCGATATGGACGAGGCTGATTCCTACAAGCCCGAAAAAACATATTCCGATATGTATTCTTTTGATATGAAATCGGGAAAAACGAGTCTTGTTATTTCTCAGCGCGACAGACTTGTTCAGGCTGACGGAACAATGCGCGAGGACTGGACTATCTTTACCGACTCGATGCTCAACAACAATGAAAAATATGATATTTTCGCTTCTTGCAGAAATCACGATACAACAGCAAAGGTACAGAAATACGATTTTCTGACAATCGCAAACTCAAAGGCGGTCAAGAAAAGCGGTGCAACGACGGTTTCTGATTCACCGAGCTATGTTATCCGCGAAAAAGACGGCGCTTATTATTGCTTCGCCAACACAAAGGACGGCTTTGACCTGATTAAAAACGGCGATAAGAAAAAGCCTCTTGCAAGCTTCTCGGGTACATTCTCTGAGTACGCAGTCAGCGGAAGCTACATTCTCAGCAAGGCAAACTCAGAGGTAACCGACATCACGACAGGTGAGAGCATTTCTCTGAAAAAGGCTTCGTTCTCTGAGCTTTCGGGCTTTATCGCGAATGAGGACGGAACAAAATTTGCTCTCTTCTGCGGCGGCACTCAGCAATCGCTGATTTTGTATAACACCGTAACAGACGAGACCAAAATCATTACGGATGATATCTTCGACAGCGGAATATGTAATTTCTGCTTTATTGATAATGACACTGTGCTCTTCTCGGCATACGGTGCCGACGGCAGCACGGCTGACAACAGAATTATAAAGCTTTAAGGAGCGTGACACGAATGGCTAAAAGAGAAGATTATATTTCCTGGGATGAATATTTTATGGGCATTGCCCTGCTCTCTTCGATGAGAAGCAAGGACCCCAACACTCAGGTCGGCGCTTGCATCGTCAACGAAAACAAAAAGATTATGTCTGTCGGCTATAACGGATTCCCGCACGGCTGCAGCGACGACGATTTTCCGTGGGAGAGATCGGGTGACAGCGAAATTGATACCAAATATCCCTTCGTATGCCACGCCGAGCTCAACGCAATCCTCAACAATGCGGGTGCTCCGCTTCAGGGCTGCTCAATTTATGTTGCACTCTTCCCCTGTAACGAATGTGCAAAGGCTATTATTCAGAGCGGTATAAAGAAGGTTCTTTATATCTCTGATAAATATAAAGACACCGACGGCGTTAAGGCTTCAAAAAAGATGTTTGATGCCGCAGGTGTTGAATACAAGCAGTTGACAATGTCCCGTGACAAGCTCGTTATCAACTTTGACGAAAATCTTATTTAACTATCGAAAGGACATACACCCATGGGCTTATTAAAAATGATTTTCGGTGATTATTCGACCAAAGAGGTCAAGAGAATAACACCGATTAAAAACAAGGTTCTCGCACTTGAGGAGGAGTTTTCAAAACTCTCTGACAAGGATTTGCAGAACAAAACAGTCGAATTCAAGGAGCGTCTTGCAAACGGCGAAACGCTCGACGATATCCTCCCCGAGGCATTTGCCGCCTGCCGTGAGGCTTCGTGGCGTGTTCTCGGAATGAACCATTTCCCCGTTCAGATCATCGGCGGTATCGTGCTTCATCAGGGACGAATCGCAGAAATGAAAACCGGTGAAGGTAAAACTCTTGTTGCTACCCTCCCCGCTTATCTCAACGCGCTTTCAGGCAAGGGCGTTCACATCGTTACGGTCAACGATTATCTTGCACGCCGTGACTCTGAGTGGATGGGCAAGCTTTACCGCTTTATGGGACTCTCTGTCGGACTTATCGTTCACGGTCTCAACAACGACGAGCGTAAAGAGGCTTACAATGCGGACATCACATACGGTACAAACAACGAGATGGGCTTTGACTATCTTCGTGACAATATGGTACCCTACAAGGACCATAAGGTTCAGCGCGGTCATAACTTTGCCATAGTCGACGAGGTTGACTCAATTCTTATCGACGAGGCAAGAACTCCGCTTATTATTTCAGGCCGAGGCGACCGTTCAACAGAGCTTTACACTCTTGCAAACAACTTTGTACGCAATCTTACAAAGGCTGTTGTCAAGGAAATCGACTCAAAGCAGAACGCTGAGGATGTGGCTGACGGCGACTATGTTGTTGACGAAAAGGCGCGCACCGCTTCACTCACAAAGAGCGGTATTGCAAAGGCTGAGTCATATTTCAATGTCGAAAATCTTATGGATGCCGACAATATGACACTTCTTCATCACATCAATCAGGCTATCAAGGCTATCGGTGTTATGCGCCGCGACATCGACTATGTTGTCAAGGACAATCAGGTTCTTATCGTTGACGAATTCACGGGCCGTATTATGCTCGGCAGACGATATAACGAGGGTCTTCATCAGGCTATCGAGGCCAAGGAGGGCGTTAAGGTTGAGCACGAGAGCAAGACTCTCGCAACAATCACATTCCAGAACTATTTCCGTCTTTATTCAAAGCTGTCCGGTATGACAGGTACAGCTATGACGGAGAGTCAGGAATTTCAGGAAATCTACACCCTCGATGTTGTTGAAATTCCGACAAACAGACCGATGGTGCGTAAGGACAATGACGATGTCGTATACAAGACCGAGGCGGCTAAGTTCAACGCTCTTATCGAGCAGATTATCGAATGTCACGAAAAGGGACAGCCCGTGCTTGTAGGTACAATTTCAATCGAAAAGTCAGAGGTGCTTTCCAAGCTTCTCAAGCGCCGCGGAATCAAGCACGAGGTGCTCAACGCTAAGCATCACGACAAGGAAGCTGAAATCGTCGCTCAGGCAGGTAAGCTCGGTGCAGTTACAATCGCAACAAATATGGCGGGTCGAGGCACCGATATTATGCTCGGCGGTAACGCTGAATACCTCGCAAAGGCTGCAATGCGCCGCAAGGGCTACACAGAGGAGCTCATTGTTGAAGCAACAGGCTTTGCTGAGACAGACAACGAAGAAATCATCAACGCACGAAACGAATTCACTGCACTCGAAAAGCAGTTCAAGGAAGAAATCAGCGGTGAGGCTCAGCAGGTGCGCGATGCGGGCGGACTTTTCATCATCGGTACGGAAAGACACGACTCCCGTCGAATCGACAATCAGCTCCGCGGCCGTGCAGGCCGTCAGGGTGACCCGGGTGAAAGCCGTTTCTATCTTTCTCTCGAGGATGACCTTATGCGACTTTTCGGCGGTGACAGAATGCAGAGTCTTATGACAACTCTCAACGCCGATGAGAATATGCCGATTACCAATAAGATGATTACAAAATCAATCGAATCGGCTCAGAAGAAGAAGGAATCACAGAACTTTGCAATCCGTAAGAGCGTTCTTAAATACGACGATGTTATGAACAGACAACGCGAGCTTATCTACGGTCAACGAAACCGCGTTCTTGACGGTGAGGATATCAAGGCATCAATTCTTAAAATGCTTGACGAATCCGTTGAGGAATCTGTTGAATTCTACTGTCCGACAGCTTTACAGAAGTCCGATTGGAACATCAAGGGACTTCGCGACAAGTATATGGGCTGGATTACAGAGCCGACAGACTTCGAGGACGAAAATGCATTCGACAGAGAAGAAGCAAAGCAGATGCTTCTTGAAAGAGGTCACGAGCGCTATGAGGCAAGAGAGGCCGAGCTTACACCCGAGGTTATGAGAAGCCTTGAGCATATGATTCTTCTTCGTAATGTTGACACCTTCTGGATGGAGCACATCGACTCTATGGAGGAGCTCAAGCGCGGTATCGGACTTCGTGCTTACGGTAATCAGGATCCCGTTGTTGCTTACCGTATGGAAAGCTATGATATGTTCGACGAGATGAGCACATCTATCCGCGAATCGACTGTCCGTCAGATGCTTACGGTAAGAATCCGCAGCGAGGAAGACACAAAGCGTGAGCAGGCCGCAAAGGTCACAAGCGAAAGCGGTGCTTCTGACGGAAGCGAAAAAGGAAGAACAGTCCGCAAAAAAGAGGCTCCCGGTCCGAATGACCCCTGCCCCTGCGGAAGCGGCAAGAAATATAAAAAGTGCTGCGGCAATCCCGCAAATCAGAACAGATAAATCAGATAAGACAAAACGAGCAATTCAGAAAAGCTGAATTGCTCGTTTTTACTATATTGTATACTATATATATTACAGCTTGATTTTCTTTGTTGCGACATTGCAAATAACACACGCGAGTGTGCCTAGCACGGTAATCGCAAGCCACGAGGCAACTGTTCCGCCCCAACCGTAGCTCTCGGAAAGAAGTGCAAAGCCGTAGGTTGATGCCGCACTGCCGACATAGGTCATAAAATTGAGAAGTCCCGACAGTGTGGAAACATTTCCGTCATCGGCAAGTGCCGCGGGCAAGAAGCAGACGAGAATAAGATTTATTCCGTGCATACACGCAACTATCACAGCGGACATCACAACAGTCAGTATGACCGACGCGTCGTGGAAAAACGCCAGCACAACCGCGCACGCCACCGCACAGATAAAGAAAAGTCCTGCGCTTTTGAACGGCTTTTTGCCGAGCTTGTTGTAGATAACCGAGGTCAGCTGAAGGCTTGCAAGGCTGAACAGCGGAATGATTACACTGCTGAGAATCGACACCTCACTGCCGAGGCTGAACGCCTCAGATACAAAGGTCGGCACCCAGGTGGTGACTCCGTCGCGAAGTGAGCCCTGAAGCATAATCGCAAGCATTATCGTTATAAGCACCGGGATGCTTACCTTAATTGACATCTTTTCACCGGATTTAGTCTTCTGATGCATCGGATAAACGATTGCACATTTCTTTTCGATTGCGGTAATCTTGGCATACCATACGCTTGAAATAATAATAGCTACCGCAGAATAAACAAAGAATACTGCGCGCCAGCCTGCAAACGAGATAATCAGCGGTGATACAAGATAAATGAGTATCGTCGCAATCGTACTGCCCCAGCTGACGACAACACAACCCTTGTTATAATCATCGGCATTCATAGCCGATGACATAATCTTGACCATCGGCGGCCACATAAACGACTGTGCAAATCCATTGAACGCCCACACCACGCACATTGCCGCGCCGTTCGGACAAAACGGAATGAGCATATTCATCAGCACGGTCGTCGAAAAGCCGATAAGCATAAGCCGTTTCGGATTTATTCTGTCACCGAGCCATCCGCTGATAAGCTGACCGACGCCGTATGTAATGAAGCCGAGCGTTGTTACAAGTCCCGCGGAGGCTTTGTCGATATCCCCTGCCTGGATTATTGCGGCAATAACCGCCGCAAAATTAACTCTTGTCAGATAACTCACAAAATATGCCGCCGCACACAGATATGTAAGCTGTTTTGCGTTTTTTCTGTCTAACTTCTGCATAAAATCTCTTTTCTTTAATACACAAATCAGGGACGGAAAATCCGTCCCTTTATTGCTTAGTCTTCTTTTGTCTTGAGTGCGATTCCGAGCTCGTCAAGCTGAATTTCATCAACTGCTGCCGGACACTCTGTCATAGGCTCACTTGCGTTCTGTACCTTCGGGTAAGCAACAACATCACGAAGGCTCTCACAGCCGAGCATCTGCATAACAAGTCTGTCAAGACCGATACCCATACCACCGTGAGGCGGTGCGCCGTATCTGAAAGCGTCGGTGAGATAACCGAACTTTGCGTGTGCCTCTTCGTCAGAAAGACCGAGAAGTGTGAACATTCTCTTCTGAAGGTCGGGGTTTGTGATACGGATCGAACCTGAGCTGAGCTCAACACCGTTGAGAACAAGGTCATAAGCCTTTGCACGAACCTGAGCCTTGTCTGTTTCAAGATACTCGAGGCACTCGTCCATCGGTGATGTGAACGGGTGGTGCATTGCAACCCATGTCTGTGCATCCTCGTCCCAATCGAAGAACGGGAATTCTGTAATCCAAAGAAGGTTGAACTTGTCCTGCGGAATGATATCGAGCTTCTTTGCGACCTCCTGACGGAGTGCGCCGAGAACCGAGTAAACGATAGAATTCTTTGTGTCACCGATGATAAGAACAACATCGCCTGCCTTAGCGTCTGCACGCTCAAGGATAGCTGCCATCTCGTCCTCTGTCATAAACTTTGCAAATGAGGATGCCATTGTGCCGTCCTCATTGAGTCTTACCCAGGCGAGGCCCTTTGCGCCGCTGCCGCGTACCATTTCGGTGAGCTTGTCAATCTCCTTACGGGTAAGCTTTGTTACAGCGCCCTTTGCTGTGATACCGCGGACTGAGCCGCCCTCTGCAACAGGACCGCTGAATACGCCAAAGCCGCAATCCTTAACGATATCGCTCAGGTCATAAAGCTCCATAGCGTAACGGGTGTCGGGCTTGTCTGAGCCGTAACGGTCCATAGCCTCCTTATAAGTAAGGCGCGGAATGGGAGTTTCGATGTCAACACCGAGAGCCTCTTTGAAAACTCTCTTCATATATCCCTCACCGATTGCAAGAACATCCTCCATATCAACAAAGGACATCTCGAGGTCAATCTGTGTGAACTCGGGCTGACGGTCAGCACGAAGGTCCTCGTCGCGGAAGCATCGTGCAATCTGCATATATCTGTCAAAGCCCGCTACCATTGAAAGCTGCTTGTAGAGCTGAGGTGACTGAGGAAGAGCATAGAAGGTTCCGTTGTGAATACGGCTCGGAACGAGGAAATCTCTTGCGCCCTCGGGAGTTGATTTAATAAGAATCGGTGTCGCAATATCGATAAAGCCGTTCTCATCAAAATAGTCACGGGTGATTTTACAAATCTTGTGACGCATAATGATATTCTTCTGAAGGTCAGGACGGCGAAGGTCGAGATAACGGTATTTAAGTCTTGTAAGCTCTGATGTCTGACAGTTCTCAACAATTTCAAACGGAGGTGTTTCACTCTTGCCGAGGACTCTGAGATCCTTGACATCGATTTCGATTTCACCTGTCGGGATGTCCTTGTTCTTTGAAGAACGCTCACGGACAACACCCTTAGCCATAAGTACAAATTCGCTTCTTGCGGCGAAAGCCTTTTCAAAAATTTCCTTATCTGTGTTCTCGTCGAATGCGAGCTGAACGATACCTGTTCTGTCGCGAAGGTCGATAAAGATAAGTGCGCCGAGGTCTCGTTGACGCTGTACCCAGCCTGCAACCGTAACTTCTCTGCCTGCATCTGTAATTCTGAGGTCACCGCAATAGTCGGTGCGCTTTAATCCGGTCATAAAATCCATTACATTAAGCCTCCCAAAAATTTGCTTATATCAATCGCTTCTGAGCTGCTGACCATATCCTGCAAATCCTTTGCCGCACAGCTCAGTGACATCTCCATAAATGTATCTGCAAACTCATCGAGTGCGATTTCGGTCACATCACCCGTCTGCATATTTTTAACTCTTGCCTTGTTTGCCTTTATGTCGTCCTCACCGATAACGGTGGTGAACTTCGCGCCGATTTTGTCGGCATATTTCATCTGTGCCTTGAGTGAACGGCCGACAACATCAAACTCAGCAAACATTCCTGACTGACGGAGCTCTGTTGCAAGCGCCGCTGCCTTGAGTGATGCTTCATCACCGATGTTTGCGATATAAATATCGCACTTCTTTGCCTCGGGAAGCTCGATTCCCTGAGCCTCCAGCAAGAGAAGAAGTCTCTCAATACCCATACCGAATCCGAGCGCCGGAACATGAGAGCCGCCGATTTCTTCGATAAGGCCGTCATATCTTCCGCCTGCGCACACAGCACTCTGTGCACCGAGTGAATCGGTAATGAACTCAAATACCGTTCTTGTATAATAGTCAAGACCGCGGACGATGTGCGGATTAACCTCATAAGAGATTCCCATATTGTCAAGATAAAGCTTTACCTTTTCAAAATGCTCCTTACACTCGTCGCAGAGATAGTCAAGAATAATCGGTGCATCTGCCGCGATTTCGTGACAGACAGGACTCTTACAGTCGAGAATACGCATCGGGTTGCGGTCGAGTCTGTCAAGACAGGTGCCGCAAAGCTCAGCCTTGCGTGACTCAAAATAAGCCTTGAGAGCCGCGTGGTATTCCTTTCTGCATTCAGGACATCCGATTGAATTTATTTCAAGGCGGATTCTGTCAACTCCGAGAAAGCCGAAAACCTCATTTGCAACAGAGATAACCTCTGCATCAGCGGCGGGAGATGCGGTACCGTAGCACTCGACACCGAACTGGTGGAATTCGCGCAGTCTGCCTGCCTGGGGCTTTTCGTAACGGTAGCAGGATGTGAGGTAGCTTACCTTCTGAGGCATAGCCTCGTTTGTAAGACCGTGCTCAAGGAATGCTCTCGCCGCGCCTGCGGTGCCCTCGGGACGAAGTGTGATTGAACGACCGCCCTTGTCTTCAAAGGTATACATTTCTTTCTGAACAACATCGGTTGTGTCACCGACTGAACGGGTGAAAAGCTCTGTGTGCTCAAAAACGGGAGTGCGGATTTCTCTGAAGCCGAACTCATTTGCAATTTCAAGCACTGTCTTTTCAACAAACTGATTTTTGTGACTGTCGGCAGGGAGAACATCGAGTGTTCCCTTGACAGCCTTTGTGATAAGTGCCATAAAAAAGTCTCCTTGTATGCCGAAAAGCTATCGGTAAGTTTCTCTCCGATAACGCACCGAATAACCACCGAGCTTTTCTCTTTGTCGGCGGTTATTCAGTCGGCATATTTATTTTTGTTTAATATTTAGGATTTACGATGTCGCGCCAGTCGAGATCGCCTCTGTCGAGGCTGTGGATAAGAGCCTCTGCCGTTGCAATATTTGTTGCGGCAGGCACATTGTGAACATCGCATATACGCAGCAGGCTGTTCACATTCGGCTCGTGTTCCTTGGGGTCAAGCGGATCGCTGAAAATAAGAAGCATATCAATTTCGTTGCAGGCAATAAGTGAGCCTATCTGCTGGTCTCCGCCCTGTGAACCGCTGAGGAATCTTGTAATTTCAAGTCCTGTTGCATCAGCGACAAGCTTGCCGGTTGTACCTGTTGCGCAAATCTTGTGACGGCTGAGAATACCGCAGTACGCAATGCAAAACTGGGTCATAAGTTCTTTTTTCGCATCGTGTGCAATAATTGCAATGTTCATAAATTTACCCCTTCCGTAATTTTAGTTTTCCTGTGTGGGTGCTTCGTTTGTTTCGTCTGACTGTACGGCATTTTCCTGCGCCTCAGCCTCTGCCTCCTCATGCTGAACGGGTGTGATTGTGATAAGCTTTTCGCCCTCTGTCACGCGCATTACGCGAACACCCTTTGACGGTCTTGCAAAGGTGCTGATTCCGTCGGCGGGAATTCGGATAATAATTCCGTCTGATGCAATGAGAATAATATCGTCATCATCGCTGACAGATGTAACTGCCGCAATGTCTCCGTATTTTTCAACATGATAGTTGATAAGTCCCTTACCGCCTCTTGACTGAACGCGGTAGTTATCAAAATCACTCTTTCGGCCGTAGCCTGTTTCACTGACTGTGAGAATGGTTTTGCCCTCTTCAACAACAGTCATACCGACAACCTCGTCGCCCTCTCTGAGCTCGATTGCCTTAACGCCTCGTGCGGTTCTGCCGATAGGACGCGCATCGTTTTCGTTGAAGCGGATACACATACCCTTTCTTGTCGCAACGATAAGGTCATCGTTACCGGTTGTGGTTGTTACCCATGCAAGCTCGTCGCCCTCGTCAAGAGTAATGGCAAGAACACCTGCACGGCGGATTGATCTGTATTCATCAAGGCTTGAACGCTTGATAATACCCTTGCGGGTGAACATACAAAGATATCCCGTATCCTCGTCAGCTGCGGTAAAGCGAATCATTGAAGATACCTTTTCGTCCGCCTCAAGCGGAAGAAGGTTAACGATATTCATACCCTTGCTTGTTCTTGAGCCCTCGGGAATCTCGTAGCCCTTGAGCTTGAAGGTGCGTCCCCTTGTGGTGAAGAACGAGATAAAGTCGTGGGTTGAAGCGGTGAACATTGTACGCACAATGTCGTCCTCTCTTCTTGTAAGTCCCTTGACACCTCGTCCGCCGCGGCGCTGAGTCTGATACTCAGTCATCGGGATACGCTTGATATAACCGAAGTCTGTGAAGGTATATACACATGTCTCTTCGGGGATAAGATCTTCGATATCAACCTCGCCCGAAACATTCATAATTTCGGTGCGGCGGTCGTCACCGTATTTGTCTGCGATTTCGAGTGCCTCTGCCTTGACAACACCGAGGAGCTTTGTCTCGTCCGCGAGAAGCTCGAGGAATTCGGCAATTTTTGCCTTGAGCTCACCGAGCTCATCCTCAATCTTGACTCTTTCGAGACCTGTCAACTGACCGAGACGCATCTGTACGATAGCCTGAGCCTGAACATCGTCAAGTCCGAAGCGCTCCATAAGAGCTTCTTTACCTTCATTGATGCTCTTTGATGCACGAAGGATGTTGATAACCTCATCGATAAAGTCAAGAGCTGTCAGCAAGCCTTCGAGGATGTGTGCTCTGTCCTGAGCCTTTTTAAGGTCAAATCTTGTACGACGAGTAACAACCTCCTGCTGGAAGTCGATGTAGTTTCTCAGAATATCCTTGAGTGTCAGCACCTTCGGCTCGCCGTTGACAATGGCAATCATAATAACGCCGAATGTGGTCTGAAGCTGTGTGAAGGAATAAAGCTGATTGAGAACGACCTGCGGATTTGCGTCACGCTTGAGGTCGATTGAAATGTGCATACCTGCCTTTGAGGAATAGTCGTTGATATCGGAGATACCTTCGATTTTCTTATCCTTAACAAGGTCTGCAATGCTTTCGATAAGTCTTGCCTTATTAACATTGTACGGAATTTCCGTTACCTTGATTTCGAATCTGCCGTTCTTCTTTTCAACGATTTCGGCTCTTGCTCTGACGATAACCTTACCGCGGCCCGTCGCATAAGCGGCACGGATGCCCGATCGGCCCATAATGATGCCGTGTGTCGGGAAGTCGGGGCCCTTGATGTGCTCCATAAGCTCCTCGAGGGAAGCATCGGGATTATCAATAAGACAGCACATACCGTCGATAACCTCGCGGAGGTTGTGAGGCGGAATGTTTGTTGCCATACCGACGGCAATACCCATTGAGCCGTTGACAAGAATATTCGGGAAACGCGACGGAAGAACTGTCGGCTCCTTGAGTCTGTCATCGTAGTTTGTTGTGAAATCGATTGTATCCTTATCGATGTCGGTCAGCATTTTGAGAGCCATCTTGCTCATTCTTGACTCTGTGTATCGGTAAGCAGCCGGCGGGTCACCGTCGATTGAACCGAAGTTTCCGTGACCGTCAACGAGCATATATCTCATTGAGAAGCTCTGTGCAAGACGAACCATTGCATCATAAACGGAAGCGTCACCGTGGGGATGATACCTACCGAGAACGGAACCGACGGTGTCGGCGCATTTACGGTATGCCTTGTCGGGAGTAAGATTGTTCTCGTACATTGTGTAGAGAATACGGCGGTGAACGGGCTTGAGACCGTCACGGACATCAGGAAGCGCACGGGAAACGATAACTGACATTGAATAGTCAAGGAACGATTTGCGGACTTCCTTATTGATATCTACATTGTATATTTTGGTGTCAGCCAGATTGGCTTTAAAATCTTCGTTGTCGTGTGTAATTTCTTTTGCCATTTGTCAATCCTCCTCCTTTCTTATACATCAAGATTCTGGACATACTTTGCGTTCTTTTCGATAAATTCGCGGCGCGGCTCAACCTTGTCGCCCATAAGAACAGAGAAGGTCTCATCCGCCTCCATAGCGTCCTCAAGAGTTACGCGAAGCATAATTCTTGTTTTCGGGTCCATAGTTGTTTCCCAAAGCTGGATGGGATCCATTTCACCGAGACCCTTGTAGCGCTGGATGTCGCATCCGCCGCCGAATTCTTCAATTTTTTCGTCTCTTTCTTCGTCAGAGAAGGCGTAGGCAAACTTCTTGCCCTTGCTGATTTTGAAAAGAGGCGGCTGCGCAAGATACACATGGCCTGTTTCAATAAGCGGACGCATATATCTGAAGAAGAAGGTAAGAAGAAGTGTTCTGATATGAGCACCGTCGACATCGGCATCGGCCATAATTACGACCTTGTCATATCTGAGCTTTTCTATATCAAATTCGTCACCGATACCCGTGCCGAGTGCGGTAACAACGGGAACGAGCTTTTCGTTGGAAATAACCTTGTCAAGTCGTGATTTCTCAACATTGAGCATCTTACCCCAAAGAGGAAGGATTGCCTGATACTGTCTGTCTCTGCCTTCTTTTGCAGAGCCGCCCGCAGAGTCACCCTCTACGATGTAAATTTCAGTGCTGTCAGCACTTTTTTCTGTACAGTCAGCAAGCTTTCCGGGAAGAGAGTTGCTCTCAAGAACGCCCTTTCGTCTTGCAAGGTCACGAGCCTTTCTTGCGGCCTCTCTCGCACGGGATGCGTCGAGTGCCTTTGTGAAGATAGCCTTCGCAACAGAGGGATTCTCCTCAAAATATGTCATAAGCTTTTCGTAAACCATTGCGGAAACGATGCTTGTGATTTCTGTGTTACCGAGCTTGCCCTTTGTCTGTCCTTCAAACTGAGCCTCGGTGAGCTTTACGCTGATAACCGTTGTAAGACCCTCACGGACATCCTCACCCGAAAGCTTCTTGTCGCCGTCCTTGAGAATGCCGTACTTCTTGCCGTAGTCGTTGAAAACACGGGTAAGTGCGGTTTTGAAGCCCGTTTCGTGAGTGCCGCCGTCGATGGTGTTGACATTGTTTGCGAACGACAGAATAACCTCGTTATAGCTGTCGTTATACATCATCGCAACCTCAGCATATTTATCATCCTTTGATGCTGAGAAATGAATCGGAGGTGTGTGAAGCGGTGTCAGAGCACGGCTTGTGTTGATATATTCAACAAAGCTTGACAGACCGCCCTCGTAGCAATAAACCTTTTCGATAACATTCTCAGGGTCGCGTGAGTCTGTAAGTGTGATTGAAAGGCCTGCGTTAAGGAAAGCTGATTCGCGCAGTCTTCTTTCAAGAACATCAAATTCGTATTCAACTGTTTCTGTGAAGATTTCGGGGTCAGCCTTGAAGCGGATGAGTGTACCCGTCTCGTCTGTGTCACCGATAACCTTCATATCGCTGACGGCATTACCGCGTGAGAACTTCTGATAATGGATATGTCCGTCACGGGAAACCTCAGCCTCCATCCACTCTGAAAGAGCGTTAACAACAGAGGAACCAACACCGTGAAGACCGCCTGATACCTTATAGCCGCTGCCGCCGAACTTACCGCCTGCGTGAAGAACGGTGAGAACAACGGTAAGCGTCGGAATTCCCATTTTATCGTGGATTGCAACGGGAATGCCTCGTCCGTTATCGCGTACGGTAATGATGTTATCGGGAAGAATTTCTACTTCAATATGAGTACAGAAGCCTGCAAGTGCTTCGTCGATTGAGTTGTCAACAATTTCGTAAACAAGGTGATGAAGACCGCGCGGACCTGTTGAACCGATATACATACCCGGTCTTTTGCGGACAGCCTCAAGGCCCTCGAGAACCTGAATCTGGTCGGCACCGTATTCCTCGGTAACTGCCGTATTCATTGCCTCTTCGAGCATTGACTCATCGGTAACATCAGCTGTTACTGTCTGAATTTCAATCTTTTCTTCATTCGCCACGGTTAATTACCTCCGTTCAACTGATTCATAAAGCCTGACGGCTTCTTCTGCTTCTTCGGCTTCCAGAGCGGCGGATGTGCAAGCTTGGCTCTGGTTGAAGAAGACCTTTTGAGAATCTTGTTTGTTTCGATAACAAAGAGTGTCATCTCGTCCATATAGTCAACACAGTTAGCGAGAAGATTTTCGTCATCGTAGATTGAGCCGAGAATCGTAACAACAATCACGCTCTGTGTCTGGTTTGTTCCGTCGTTGTATACCTCGTTGAGCATATTGAAGAGTCTGCGCATCTGGACGGGATCGTTCTTAGCGACAGTCTCACGGAATTTTGCGTTACCGTGATTCACAAAGAAATCGTCTGCGAGGAATTCGCCGTATTTTTCGATATTCTGCTTATACTCTTCTCTGAGCTCGGGATAAATCTGAACGAATCGGCTTCCGAGAGTTACAAGATCATAATAGACCGAGCCGCTCTTTGCCGCTGATTTTGAAACAGGCTGAGGAAGCTTCTTTGCTTTTTCCTTCTTGCCGAAGGTGTCGTTGACGCCGTCTGAGAAATCGTTGACGATGTATTTCACATCGCGCTCGTCAACCGTGTCGGGATTGAAAAGGCTTGTTGAAACCTTTTTGAAATCCTGATCGACTGCGCTGTCGGCCTGAGCAAGTGAGCAGAGAAGTGAAATCTTGCCCTCGAAATATTCGATTTTTGCCGTGCCGTTCTTGCCGCCGTAGGTAATTGTTGATGCGCCGTTTTTCTCACTGACGGGAAGTGCTCCCTTTTCTGTATCTGCAGGGACAATCACCGAAAATCCGTTTGAATTCATCGTGCTTTCGATGCCCTTGACAATCATAGCGAGTGCTGAGTTAAGTTCCATATCCGTAAGCTCCTTATGCTTTAATTATAATATTAGTCAATAATTATAGTAATTATATCATATAACTATATTTTTGTCACTATTTTTTGCAGAAAAAAATACTCTGTTTTTCAACTTTTTTGAGCCTTAAAAGCCTTGATTTTCCTTGACTAAAACCAATTTCTGTGGTAATATGTTAAACTGTCTAATAATGCGAACGGAGATGGTGTAAAATGTTGAACGCACTCATTCTTTTCGGCGGTGTTTCAAGCGAGCACGATGTGTCTGTCGTGTCGGCAAAATCGGTTATTGAAAACATCCCCACAGATAAATATAATGTCATAATGGTCGGTATCAGCAAGGGCGGCAGATGGTTCAGATACGACGGCGATGTCGCCAATCTGCCCGACGACAAGTGGCTCGAGGATACCGAAAATCTTACAAAAGCAGTCGTTTCTCCCGACAGAAACGATCACGGACTTCTCGTTTTTGAGGCTGACGGAGTAAAGACAATCCGCATCGATGTCGCCTTCCCCGTGCTTCACGGCAAAAACGGTGAGGACGGTACAATTCAGGGCTTTTTACAGGTCGCAGGCATTCCGTTTGTCGGCTGTGATATGCTTGCTTCTGCGTGCTGTATGGATAAGGTTATGACCAACACGCTCGCAGATGCCGCAGGTATTCCGCAGGCAAAATGGCTCGGCTTCAATTCATACGATTACGGTAAAAATTCCGCAGAATATATCGAAAAGGCCGCAGACTATCTCGGCTTCCCGATTTTTGTAAAGCCCGCAAACGCAGGCTCCTCTGTCGGCGTAAGCAAGGCTGACGACAAAAAGAGCCTTGCCGTTGCTATCGAAAAGGCATTCCGCGAGGACTCAAAGCTCGTTCTCGAGGCGGGCATTGACGGTATCGAGGTCGAATGTGCGGTTATGGGTAACGACGAGCCCGTTGCATCCGTATGCGGCGAGGTTGTTCCGTGTAACGATTTCTATGACTATGAGGCAAAATATGTAAACCCTGCAAGTCAGCTTCACATCCCCGCCCGTCTCTCTGACGAAAAGCACGAGGAGGTTCGTGCGGCGGCAAGAAACGCTTATAAGGCACTCGGCTGCTCGGGACTGACAAGAGTTGACTTCTTTGTTCGCAAGTCTGACGGACTTGTAATGCTCAACGAGCCGAACACAATCCCCGGTTTTACATCAATCAGTATGTATCCCAAGATGTTTGCCGCATCGGGCATCCCCTACGCTGAGCTTATCGACAAGCTCTTCACTCTCGCATTGGAGAAGTGGGCAAAATGAATTGCATTATAACCTTATGTGATTATCACAATGTTCAGGGAGAAAACGAAAAGGCTGAGCTGACCACCACGGCTGAAATCAGCGGTACGCCCGACTGCTACCGCATAGTCTATCAGGAGCAGTCCGAGGAGCTCAGGGGCTGTACGACGACCGTTCTTGTCGAAAACTCCGAAAAGGTCACAATCACCCGTGAGGGTGCCTACAACACAGAGATGAAGATGGAAAAGGGCAAACGAAATCTCTGCTGCTACAACACTCCTGTCGGACAGATTATGATGGGTGTTCACACCACGGCTGTCCGCTCTGAATATGTTGAAAACGAAAAAACAGTTCTTGATTTTTCATATTCGCTCGATTTCAACAACGAGCTTTTAAGCAAGAACAGAATTAAAATTACCGCTAACTACAAGGAGGTAAAATAAATGTCTTATATCGTAAACAAGGTACAGGAACAGCTTAAAAATGCCGTTTACAGTGCAGTTGAGGCTGCTGTCAGGGACGGTGCATTCCCCCAGATGCCGACCGCTGAATTCAAGGCCGAGATTCCTGCAGACCGCGCAAACGGCGACTTTTCAGCCAATGCCGCAATGGTATGGGCAAGAGAGCTTCGTTCAGCTCCGAGAAAAATTGCTGACACAATAATGGAAAAAATCAGCCTTGAGGGCACATACTTTCTGCGTGCAGAGGTTGCAGGCCCGGGCTTTATGAACTTTTATCTGAGCGACAGCTATTATGCAGATATTCTCAAGGACATCCGCGAAAAGGGCAAGGCATACGGCCGTTCCGACTACGGTCAGGGCAAGAGAATCAATGTTGAATTTGTTTCTGCAAACCCGACAGGCCCGATGCATATGGGTAACGCCCGCGGCGGTGCGCTCGGTGACTGTCTTGCCGCAGTTCTCGACTATGCAGGCTATGAGGTCAGCCGTGAATTCTACATCAATGATGCAGGTAATCAGATTGATAAATTTGCTCTTTCACTCGACATCCGCTATCAGCAGATTTACAAGGGTGAGGACGCAGTTGAGCTTCCCGAGGACAGCTACCACGGCGAGGATATCAAGGTTCGTGCACAGGAATTTGCCGATGTCTACGGCGACAAGTTTATTGACGCAAGTGAGGAGGAGCGCAGACAGGCACTCGTTGACTTTGCTCTTCCCAAAAACATTCAGGCAATGAAGGATAACCTTACAAAATACCGTATCGAATATGACACCTGGTTCCACGAGAGCACTCTTCATAACGGCACAGAGCTTAAGGATACCCTCGAGCTTATGAAGTCAAAGGGACTTACCTACGAAAAGGACGGCGCACTCTGGTATAAGAATATTGAGGTGCAGACCGAAAGACTTCTGAAGCAGGGCTATTCTCAGGAGGATATCGACAAGCTCGAGCTCAAGGACGATGTTCTTATCCGCGCTAACGGCAACCCGACATATTTTGCGGCTGATATCGCATACCACCGCAACAAGCTCGCTGTCAGAAGCTTCGACACGGCAATCGACATCTGGGGTGCTGACCACCACGGCCATGTTGCAAGAATGCAGGGCGCACTTGATGCAATCGGTGTCGGCGGTGACAAGCTCGATGTTATCCTGATGCAGCTTGTCCGTCTCACCCGTGACGGTGAGGTTGTAAGAATGTCAAAGAGAACAGGTAAGGCTATCACTCTTGTTGACCTTCTTGAGGATATTCCCATTGACGCAGTCCGCTTCCTTTTCAATATGAGAGAGCCGGGCTCACAGATGGAGTTTGACCTTGACCTTGCAGTTGAGGAAAGCTCACAGAATCCTGTTTACTATTGTCAGTATGCACACGCAAGAATCTGTTCAATCATCAGAAAGCTTGAGTCAGAGGGTGTGAGCGCTCGTGAATGCACCGCCGAGGAGCTTGAGCTTCTCAGAGAGAGCGAGGAACGCGAGTTAATCCGCCATTTAGCAGGCCTTACGAACGAGATAGTTGTTGCGGCAAGGAATTATGACCCTGCAAAGATAACTCGCTATGCGGTCGATCTGGCAACGCTTTTCCACAAGTTCTATAACGCTTGCCGTGTAAGCTGTGATGACGAAAAGCTTATGCAGGCAAGACTCTATCTTTGCATCTGTGTAAAGGACACAATCAAAAACATTCTCGAGATGCTCAAAATCACAGTTCCCGAGTCGATGTAAATATCACAACCGCGGTAAAGGCACACAGCTCCTACCGCGGTTTTTTGTAACTATTTATATAAAAACTGTAACTATTTTTAACCGTAAAAGCTATTTACAAAAGCATCAAAATAGGTTATCTTAAAATCATACAGGAGGAAAATTCTGTAAAATTTTCAAGGGAGAGATTCTTATGAAAGGCAAAATAAAAAAACTGCTGTCCGCGGCGCTCGCCGTTGTTATGGCGTTCTCAGGTCTCGCGGTCAGTGCATCCGCAGGCTGGTTTGACGACTGGCTTGACGGTCCGTTTGAGGATTTCGGCTCAGTTACGGTAAACAACATTTACTACACCCTCGACGATGAGCTGATGACAGCTATAGTTTCGACCTACGAGACCGATGACGAGGGACTGCCCGCTCTTGAGGCTGAAATCACAATCCCCGAAACAGTCACAAGCGACGGCAAAAGCTATACCGTCACCGATATCGGACTTTCCGCTTTTGCACAGTGTGTAAATCTCAGAAAGGTTACCCTTCCCGAAACAATCACCTGTATTGACGATTATGCGTTCGTACAGTCGGAGAATCTCGAAGAGGTTATCATCCCCGATACAGCCGAGCTCGATTATTTCGGCTCAGGTGTATTCGAGTCAACACCCGTTCTCGGATATCTCGCAGAGAACAGCGAAAACGGCGAGGTCATTATAGGCAAAAATGTGCTTTATGCTTATCTCGGCTCTGAAAGCACCTACACCGTTCCCGAGGAAATCACGATTATCGCGGATTACTGCTTCTTTATGTCGGGCGTTGAGGAGGTTATTCTCAGCGAAAGCATTGACGAAATAAAGGAATACACCTTTGCAAGCTGCCGTAATCTTAAAGAAATTACTGTTCCCGATTCTGTTTTTTATATCGGCGACGGCGCGTTTTCAGACTGCTCAAGCCTTGAAAAAATCAATCTCGGCGACTGCCTTGAGATGATCGGCACAAAGGCCTTTGAGGGAACAAAAATCAAAGAAATCTATCTCGGCGAAGCACTCTTCGGCGTAACAGGTGCTTTTGCAGGCTGTAACACGCTCGAAAAAATCACCTGCCACGAGAACGGTATGTATTATATGGACGGTAACGCTCTCATCGGCCGCCTTGAAATTGCGGACGAGGACGGCTCAATTCTGGTTGACGAGGAATTTCTCGAATATTATATGATAACCTCTGACGCGACCTCATACACCGTGCCCGAGGATATCTGGCAGATTTCTAATTATGCTTTTTACAACTGTAAGCAGCTCGAGAGTGTCACACTTTCAGCTCCGTCATTTGTCGGCTCATACGCTTTTGCTCACTGCGACTTTGAGAGCTTTGATTTTGATAAGCTTTATGCCGTCAGCGAGGGAGCCTTCAAGGGCTGTAAGAAGCTCACCTCGGCAAATCTGAGCAACGCTGATTTAATCAGTGATTCCGCCTTTGAAAACTGTACAGCACTCAGAGAGGTTGCATTCGGCGATACACTTTGCTATATCGGAAGCCGCGCATTCGCAAACACCGCACTTTCAGCCGTTGATATCGGCGGTGAATACTGTGCTGTTTTTGAGGGCGCATTCGCAGAATGTCCTGAGCTCAGAAAGATAAGCTTCAACAGCGGTACAGATTATATTGACTGCTATATTGCCCCGAGATGCCCCAAGCTCGAAAGAGTTTATATCTCAGAAAGCGTAACATACATCGACGAGTGCGCATTCAACGATAACAGCAATGTTGTTTTTGAGGTTATCAAATATTCCGACGGATACGATTTTGTCAAGGATATGGGAAATGAGCACGAAATCGTCGGCAAGGTCCCCTTCTTCACCCGTGTGGCAAATTTCTTCACGGATATCTTCTACCGTATTTTCGGCTGGCTGATGTTCATATAAAATTACATAAAACAGGCTGTTGCTTTTTCGCAACAGCCTTTAATTTTTTATTCTGATTGACTGTATTTCTCGATTGCCTCGCGGATTTTATCCGCGCCCTCACCGTTCTGAGCCGAGAACGGAATCGCTTCAATATCGCCGAATTCCGCAAGCTCCTCCTTAATCGCTTCAAGTCGTTTTGCGCGCTCTGTTTTGTTGAGCTTGTCGCTCTTTGTCATAACGACGATGAATTCAAAGCCTGCCGACTGCATAAAGCGCATCATATCAAGGTCATCCTTGGTGACGGGATGCCGCATATCCGTCAGCTGAACAACAAGACGGATGTTTCTTCCCGAATTGAAATAGCCCTCCATAAGGTCAGCCCAACGCTTTTTTTCATTGAAATTGACCTTTGCATAGCCGTAGCCGGGAAGGTCAACGAGCTTTACTCCGTCACAGTCAAAGAAATTGACCGTAACCGTCTTGCCCGGAACAGAGCTGACGCGCGCAAGGTTTTTTCGGTTAAGAACCTTGTTGAGCATTGAGGATTTGCCGACATTCGACCTGCCTGCAAAGGCAATCTCGACCGCATCGGATTTAGGTAACTGCTGACTTGTGCCGTAGGATGCCTCATATTTAACCTTGTCAAATCTCATCCTTCACCCTCCTCAGATTCTTATAGCGTTATAGCCGACTTCTTTTTTATTTGCCATTGCGGCAACCGCCTTTTTCTCCTCGGTCTTTTTAACTAATGCGTTATCAAAAACCTCGTCGAGGCTCGTTACGGGAATAAACCTTATCGAAGCCTTGACCTTTTCGTCAACATCGGCAAGGTCTGCCGCATTTTTCTTAGGAATTATCACCTGAGTCATTCCCATTCTGTAAGCCGCCATCGACTTTTCGCGAAGACCGCCGATGGGCATAACTCTTCCGCGCAGAGAAATTTCACCGGTCATCGCTGTGTAGCTGTCAACGGGAGTGTCGGTGAGTGCCGAAAGCAGAGCCGTTGCCATTGTAACGCCTGCCGACGGGCCGTCCTTGGGAACTGCGCCCTCGGGAACATGGATATGAATATCCTTTTCCTTGTAGAATTTCGGATTGATTCCGTATTTGTCGGCGCGGCTTCTTATAAAGCTGATAGCCGCCATTGCGGATTCCTTCATAACATCACCGAGTGAGCCCGTAAGCTCGACCTTGCCCGTACCCTCAAGCACGGCAACCTCGACCTGAAGCATTTCACCGCCGACGCTTGTCCACGCAAGTCCGTTGACAACACCGACAGCCGAGTCCTCATCTATGGTTTCGGGAATATACTTCTTAGGTCCGAGAAGCCTTTCGAGGTCGCTTACCTTAACAGAAATCGCTTTTTCTTCTCCGCCGACAATCGCCGCCGCACCCTTTCTGCAAAGAGCTGCAATCTGCTGTTCAAGACGGCGCACGCCTGCCTCGCGGGTATATCCGTCGATAACATCGCGCAGGGCCTTATCGTTGATTTTGAAGGTCTTTGTGTCAAGTCCGTGCAGTTTTACCTGCTTGGGAACAAGATGCTTTTTCGCAATATTGAACTTTTCCTCGTGTGTATAGCTCGCAAGCTCAATGACCTCCATTCTGTCAAGGAGCGGAGCGGGAATTGTTGACTTGTCGTTCGCCGTCGTGATGAACATAACACGGCTAAGATCAAACGGCAGATCAACATAATGGTCGGTGAAGGTGCCGTTCTGTTCACCGTCAAGCACCTCGAGAAGTGCAGACGACGGATCGCCCTTATAGTCAGAGCCGAGCTTGTCGATTTCGTCAAGAAGAATTATCGGGTTTTTTGTTCCTGCGGACTTTACCGCCGCAATAATTCTGCCCGGCATTGAGCCGATATAGGTTTTTCTGTGTCCGCGGATTTCGGCCTCATCGTGAACACCGCCGAGAGAAACGCGTGAGAATTTTCTGCCCATTGCCTCGGCAACACTCTTTGCGATTGAGGTTTTGCCGACACCCGGAGGACCGACGAAGCAGAGTGTCTGACCGTATCCGCCGTCAGAAAGCTTGCGCACGGCAAGAGCCTCAATGATTCTCTCTTTGATTTTATCCATTCCGTAATGGTCGCGGTCAAGAATCTTTCTTGCGTGCGACAGGTTAAGATTATCCTGTGTCTCCTTATTCCACGGAAGGTCAACACAGGTTTCGATATAAACTCTGCTGACGGTTGCCTCGGGTGAGGTCGGAGACATTTTTTCAAGTCGCGCACATTCCTTGAGAAGCTTTTTCTCACTCTCCTCATTAAGGCCGAGTGTCTTGATTTTCTCGCGGAGCTCCTCACACTCCTCCATGGGAGAAGCGCCGTCATTGAGCTCATCGGAAATAACCTTCATCTGCTCGTGAAGATAATATTCGCGCTGGCTTTTATCTATATTCTCCTGCACCTTGCGGTTGATGTCATTTTCAAGGCGCATAAGGTCACCTTCTTTTGCAAGAAGGCAACAGACCTTTTCAAGTCTGCGAAGCGGATTTACCTCATTGAGAATCGTCTGGCGCTTTTTATATTCGAGCATAATATTGCCCGCGATATAGTCGGCAAGCTCACCTGCACCGTTTTTCTCAAGCACCTCGAGAATAAGATCACCCGGCATCTGCGGTGCGACATCTGCATAATCCTCAAAATAGTCCTTGGTCTGACGGACAAGCGCAATTTCGTAGTCCTTATCCTCAGCCTTTATCGCGGTTGTACGGCGCGCCTTTACATCAGCAATAAGATAGGGCTTTGTCTGAAGCATATCAACAAGTGATGCGCGATAAAGTCCCTCGACGGAAATACGGATTGTATCCGTATTCGGAAGTCTTAAAATATGGCTGATCTTCGCGACCGTACCCATTTTGAAAAGCTGTTCGAGCTCGGGTTCATCGTCGCGGATATCCTTCTGAGCGACAAGGAAAACCTCACGCTCATCCGCCATTGCCGCCTTTATCGCATCTATGGAACGCTGTCTGCCGACATCGAAGCTGAGCGTCATCCCCGGAAAAATAACGAGTCCGCGCAGGGCGACGGTCGGCATAACCTTATAGTCATTAAGTCTGTTCAAATAATCAACTCCAAAAAGTAAAAACGATATATGACGACATTATACATTAAAAATATTCTTTTTTCAACCTAAAAAGATTGTCTGTACTGTTGTAAATTGACAAAAGCGTTGATATAATAAATTCAGGTGAATTTTATGGAAAGACATCAGCTTATCGAAAGAAGCATAATCAAAAAATACCGCAAAACAATATGGAATAATTTCATTGCCGCTATCAAGGATTATCAGCTTATCCGCGAGGGCGACAGGATTGCCGTCTGCATTTCGGGCGGCAAGGATTCGATGCTTCTTGCAAAATGTATGCAGCATCTGCAGAAATACAGCGATTTTGAATTCGGCGTTGAATACATCGTTATGGACCCGGGCTACAATCCCGAAAACCGCGAAAAAATAATCGAGAATGCAAAAATCCTCGACCTGCCGATAACGGTTTTTGATTCCCCTATTTTCAATTCTGTTGAGAATGTCGGCGGCGGTACGCCGTGCTATCTTTGCGCGAGAATGCGCCGCGGATATCTCTATAAGCAGGCTCAGGATATGGGTTGCAACAAAATCGCGCTCGGACACCATTTTGACGATGCAATCGAGACAACGCTGATAAGCATGCTTTACGGCGCTGAGATAAAAACGATGATGCCTAAGCTCAGAAGCACCAATTTTGAGGGAATGGAGCTTATCCGTCCGCTTTATATGGTGCGCGAGAGGGACATCATTTCGTGGGCAAGATATAATGAGCTCGAATTCATCCGCTGTGCGTGCAGTGTGACTCAGAAAAACGAGGTCAACTGTGACGGCTCAAAGCGGCAGGAGGTAAAGGAGCTTATCAGAAAGCTCACCGCCGAAAATGACAAGGTCGATATGAATATTTTTAAAAGCATTCACAATGTCAATCTTGCGACGGTAGTCGGCTACCGCGACCGCGACGGCGGAGAGGTTCATCTCTTCACTGAAAATTATGACAAAGAGTGAGAGAAAAAAATGGTTTATTTTTTTGAAAATTATGACGGATTTTCCTGTGAAAAATTTTTGGATTTTTTATCGGAAAACCGCAGAGAAAAATTTGAAAAATTAAAGCAGAAAAGAGACAAGGAAAACTGTGTGATTTCTTATCTTCTTTTAAGAAAAGCTTTAAAGGATTTCGGTATAGAAAATTTTGAAACCGAAATCGGTGAAAACGGAAAACCGTTTTTAAAAGACAACAAAAACATATTTTTTAACATCAGCCATACGGACGGCGGAGTTGCGGTTGTTGCCGACGAAAGCCCCGTAGGTATTGACATTCAGGATATTCTGAGTGTGCGCAACGGCGTTGTTGAACGCTGTTTTTCCGAAGGCGAAAAAGAAATGATTTTAAAAAGCTCTTCGCCCGAAAAAGAATTCACACGGCTGTGGACATTAAAAGAGAGTGCCGTAAAATTCAGCGGAGAAACTGTTGCTTTTCTTAAAAAATATTGCTTTGAAACGGACGAAAAATCTTTCGGAAAATACGGCAGAATTTTTACAACTTTTGAGAGAAAAAATCTCTTCATTTCCGTGTGCGGAATGAGAGAGTTTTCCGAGATAAAAGAAATTAAAAGCTTGGAGGAAATTTTATGAGAATTTTATTTCAGGGCGACAGCATAACAGACGCTGACCGCAACCGCGATGACATTCACGACCTCGGCAACGGCTATCCGAAATATGCCGCAAAGTATCTTACTGATTATTTTGAGGGAATGGATTTTGAATTTATCGACCTTGGCATCAGCGGAGACCAGACCATTGACCTTGTGAACAGACTTGAGAGCGATTTTATCGAGATTCAGCCCGATATCGTATCAATTCTTATCGGTGTCAATGACACCTGGCACAGAGCCGAAAACAGAGAATGGCTCTCAAACGAAAAGTTCGAAGAGAATTACCGCACGATTCTCGAGGCAATTAAAAATCAGACAAATGCAAAAATCGTTATGATTGAACAGTTCCTTCTTCCTGCCGAGGATAAGCTTTATTTCCGCGAGGACCTCGACCCGAAGATTCAGATTGTCAGAAAGCTCGCAAGAGAATATGCAGATCTCTTTATTCCGCTTGACGGAATCCTTGCCGCCGCCTGCGTTAAAACCGACTGGAGAGCGTTTTCTGAGGACGGCGTTCACCCGACATACGGAGTCGGCGCAGATTTCATCGGTCACATCTATGCAGACTATGTTGCAGAGGTTATCGAAGAGGTTCATTCTCAGGCTGAATAAAACAAAACGCAGAGGACAAAATCCTCTGCGTTAATTTTTTATTTGATTGCCTGATAAATTCTTTCTCTGCAATTTTTGTCTGCATTCAGGAACATACTATCCATTCTCTGCTGATACTCCGGTTCAGCTTCACCCTGTCGCTCAACTATATCTGTAACAGCCCTGAGCGCCTCTTCAGCATTGTGAGCAAGAGGGCCAAAGCCTTTTTCAAGCGGAAGGTCAAGTTTGCGGTAATCGTTCATTCCTGCACGGAACATTTCGTCGTCAGGAACAAAATACATCATTGTCTTTTTAAGATATACAAAGTCAAAACAGAAAGAAGAAAAATCAGTAATAAACACTTTATAGGATTTTTCATCAACAGCCTTATCCGCAATTCTGATTCGCTCACTCTTTAAATCGTAAAGTGAGTTATATCCGCTGAAAATCGGATGAAGCTTGAAGTCAAGATACCAGTCATTCTTTTCAAGCACTTCTTCAAGCTCTTTGCTTGTAAGGAACGCGCTGGTTTCTTTGTAAAAATCACTCTCTTTAAACTTTTCAGGTGTCGGGAAAAAGTTGCCGTCCCTGTCCATACCGATAAGATACTTTCTCCATGTCGGTGCAAACAAAATCTTCTTTTCAGATTTTGCCGCTTCAATATCTATAAAGTCATAACGGGGCATACCGGACTTGATAAGATCGCAATCACGGAAGCCGTAATTCTTTGTAAAGTTTTCAACCTCAAATGATGTGGATATAACCTCTCTGTCAAACGCGGTAAGCCTGTCGTTGGCATATTTCCACGGCAGGTATGCGTGTAAAACACCGTGTTGCAGATAAATAACCTCTGCCTTGAACAAATCAGTATAAAACTTCCAAACAAAGGCAGGGAACGGATTGTAATTGTTGTGTTCGGCATAAGCGGTGATAATCTTCTCAGCTGCAAGATAATACTGTTTATGCTTCAGCGAACCAAAACGAACAATATGCTTTCTCTGCTTCGGAGTAAGCAAATCATCCCTGTTCATATCATCGTTAACAACATAGTATCTTTCGACACCGTCGTCCTTATCAAAGTCATGAATAAACTGATAGTATCCGTTATCCTTGTAAACATTCTTACAGTCGTAATAGAGCCATATTCTGCGTTTCGACGAATCTATGTTGCTGCAAGCCAATCTCCAAAGAAAAGTTCGGGGTTTTCTTACCATCAGGGTCTTCATATAATGTCTGTTGAAATTCTTTTCTTCGGCCAAAGTTGATTTATAAGCATCAAAGCCGTTAGTATTCTGGAAAAACTTGTATCCGCAACGGAACAAAGTTGAACGCAGAATGCCTATATTAAACGGTGCATGCACAACAAATTCGAGCTTAACGGGCAACAGATTGCCGTCAACTTTTACAGCAAACTGTACCTCGGGATACTTCTTATAATCCCAATTCATACGGACACGGAACATCCTGTTTGTTTTAATTTTAGCACGGTAGTGATCCCATGCTGAGTTCTCTTTTTCAAGAGCCACACTTTGTGAAGAATCCTCTCCTGTCAGGTTTGCTATTATCTCAACCTCGTCAGTATATGAAGTCATCGGTGTTCTTAAGAACGCATCGATATATACCTTTTCGTTATCGGGCTTAAATCTGCAGATAACCAGAGTAAATACATTTTCCACAAACAAAGGCTTGCCCATATGCGAAAGTACAGCGCCGCCGCTGCCTGCGGTCACATTGAGTTTATTGTTGTATTTTAATCCAAAGAGGAAACAGGTATGGAGCGCCTCAATTTTAGGATGTCCTGCAATAACCTCGTCATCCACCTGCCCTAACAATGCACAGATTCTGTTCACGGCATTATCAAACTTTTCACCTTCATAATGATACGGCAAAAGGATGTCGCTCTGGGTTTTCCAGTTGATGTCGTTAACATACATAACCTGTATATACTGCGGAACTCTGCCGTTAAATGATGCGAACAGATCCTCCCAGTACTTCATTGTTTCTTCAAAAATATAATACGCATAAAAACGGGTATTGGTAACACTTGACGGGTTTTTCGTGTACAGATACTGTGCACCTGTGCAATATCCGATTTTCATTTTATCTCTGACTATGTCGATATTATATCTCTGATCTTCATGATATGCAGTGCCGTCAGGGAAAAGAATATTATCCTCACCCTTGTTTTTGACACATATATTCATTGTTGTCTGTGTGATAAAGATATTCTCATGGCGGGTAAGGTCATAAACACCGTTATGCTTCAGGTACTTGTATCTGTAATGAACAGGACCTGATTTCTTCCCCTCAAACATGGGAACAATTTTATAAGTGACAATATCAACCTCATCTTCGTGCTTATCAAAAAATTTAACCAGGCTTTCCAAAGACTTGTCAGACAAAGCATCATCAGGGTCAAGATATGCAATATACTTACCCTGTGCATGTCTGATTCCGAAATTTCGGGTTTTTGAAACGCCTTCGTTCTCCTTAGCAAAATATTTAAAGAAAGAGTGCTTTTCGCAATATTTCTTACAGATGGCTTCGCTGTTGTCCGGTGAGCCGTCATTTACAAGCAAAACCTCAACATCTTTCTTGTCTATTGTCTGATTCACAAGCGAATCAAGACAGTATTCCAGATAACTCTCAACATTGTATATCGGAACTATGACAGAAATTTTATATTTAAAATCCATATATTTTACACCTCGGAAAATTGAAGTAGAAATATTTGTATAGAGTATATTATCATATTTGCAAGACTTTTTCAATGTTTAATTAAACAACAGCACCTTCCCGGCAAAAAATTGTTTTATAAATTTATTATTTTTAGTATTGACAAGCTGAAAATTATGTGATACTATATTTGAGCATTCGGAGAGATACCGAAGTGGTTATAACGGAACGGTCTTGAAAACCGTCGTACGGCAACGTACCGTGGGTTCGAATCCCACTCTCTCCGCCACACTGAGTAAGACTTCCTTTAAAAGAGGAAGTCTTACTTGCAAAAGAACAGAATATTGATTTTTGTTCACCAATGGAGGATTACTCAAGTGGTGAAGAGGCTCCCCTGCTAAGGGAGTAGGTCGGGTAACCGGCGCGAGGGTTCAAATCCCTTGTCCTCCGCCAGAAAAGCAACTATGACACGAAGTGTTATGGTTGCTTT